>NZ_JBARWZ010000150.1:0-55429 GCF_049647105.1 Actinophytocola sp. | reverse complement strand
GGTGAGTTGGGGTTTCGGTGTCAGACCCGAATCCCCAACTCAGGGGTCCTGAACCGAAGACTCGCGGGTTCCGAACCGTGGACTCGCGGGGTTAGGGGACTGGTTCCGGTTCGAGGGTCTTCGGGGTGCGGCGGCGTAGGCCGTCGAAGGTGAGGACCGCTAGTGCCAGCCATACGATGCCGAAGCCCAGCCAGCGTTCTGGTGGCATCTGTTCACCGAAGACGAGGACGCCGAACGCGAACTGCATGCTCGGGGTCATGTACTGCAGCAGCCCGATCACCGACAGTGGGATCCGCACGGCCGCCGCGGCGAACGCCAGCAGCGGCACCATGGTCACGAACCCGCCGCCGATCAGCAGCAGCATGTGGCCGGCGCCCAGGGTCGCGAAGGTGCCGGACCCGGACGCCTCCAGGGCCACCACGTACGCCACCGCGGGCAGCAGTGTCACGCTCGTCTCGACGGCCATCGACTCGACCGCACCAACGTTTGCCAGCTTCTTGACCAGTCCGTACGTGGCGAAGCTGAACGCGAGCACCAGCGCGATCCACGGCATCTCGCCGTACCCGACGGCCAGCACCACGACCGCGACCAGGCCGAGCCCGACCGCGATCCACTGCGCCCGCCGCAGCCGCTCCTTGAGCAGTACCACCCCGAGCAGCACCGACACGAGCGGTCCGATGAAATACCCCAGCGCGGTCTCCACGACGTGCCCGTGGGTGACGCCCCAGATGTAGGCGCCCCAGTTCGCCGAGATCAGCACGGCGGCGGCCGCGAGCAGCAGGAGTTGGCGCCGGTTGCGCAGCACCGCGAGGTACGAGCCGAACCGTCGCGTCCACAGCAGCAGGCCCGCGACGACCACAAGCGACCAGATCATCCGGTGCGCGAGTGTCTCCAGTGCACCGGCCGCCGCGAGCAGCGACCAGTACAGCGGGAACAGTCCCCACAGGCCGTACGCGGTGACGCCGAACGCGATCCCACGCCGGTGTTCGGCGTCGGCATCGGTGCGCTGACCAGCGGCGGAAGGGGAGGTCACCCCAAAACCCTAAGCCATGCGAACGATCGACATCGAACGATAAAGGCAGGATCACACCGCGACCACCCCGCGCCTTTTCGTTCCCAGATCCACTTTGGCGTCTTCGGACTTGTCCCGGCGGCCGCGCGGGGGCAGGCTCATGGGATGTGAGCCTGCTCACGTGACCCGAGCTGACCACCACCGGCAGGGAGGCCGTATGCGCATCACCGTGACCGTTGACGGAACGAAGTTCACCGACGATGTCGAACCTCGCCAGCTTCTCGTCCACTATCTGCGAGAGCGGCTCGGCAAGGTCGGCACGGTGGTGGGTTGCGACACGAGCAACTGTGGCGCGTGCACCGTCCATCTCGACGGACACAGCGTGAAGTCCTGTTCCGTGCTCGCCGTGCAGGCCGACGGCAGCGAAGTCACCACCATCGAGGGTCTCGCGCGGGACGGGAACCTTCACCCGGTGCAGCAGGCGTTCCACGACAACCACGCCCTCCAGTGCGGGTTCTGCACCCCCGGCATGATCATGCAGTCGATCGACCTCCTGGCCGACAATCCCGACCCCGACGAGAAGGCCGTGCGGGAGGGCCTCGAGGGCAACCTCTGCCGCTGCACCGGCTACCAGAACATCATCCGTGCCGTACGGGACGCGGCCGCCCACATGAAGGGCGGCGCCGGTCCAGAGGCCGAGCAGGTGGCGGACGCGCCGGCCACCGCGGGAGGCACACAGTGACCGCCACGATCGAACCGGAGGTCGGCAAGTCCCGCCGCCGGAAGGAAGACGCGCGCCTGATCACCGGGCGCACCCGCTGGACCGACAACCTGACGCTGCCCGGCCTGCTGCACATGGCGGTCCTGCGCAGTCCCATGGCGCACGCGCGGATCACGGCCATCGACACGTCGTCGGCGAAGGAGATGCCGGGCGTGCACGCCGTGTTCACCGGCGCCGACCTCGCCGACGAGCAGGGGAGCCTGCCGTGCGCGTGGCCGATCACCGAGGACATGAAGTCGCCGAACGCGCCGTCGATCGCGGTCGACAAGGTCAACTTCGCCGGTGAGATCGTGGCCATCGTGGTCGCGCGCAGTGCCTACGAGGCCGCCGACGCGCTCGAGGCGATCGACGTCGACTACGACGAGTTGCCGATCGTGCTCGACATGGCCTCGGCCGTTGAGGACGGTGCCGACCTGGTGCACGAGGACCTCGGCACCAACAAGAGCGCCACGTGGATCTTCGACTCGAACGAGGCGGGCACCGGCGGCGATGTCGAGGCCGCCATCACCGACGCCGAGGTCGTCGTCGAGCGCACCTACCGGCAGCAGCGCCTGATCCCGGCGTTCATGGAGCCGCGGTCGTTCATGTGCGACCCGACGGGCGACCAGATCACCCTGTGGTCCAGCACCCAGATCCCGCACATCCTGCGGTTCCTGCTGGCCGCGCAGCTCGGTGTGCCGGAACACAAGATCCGCGTGATCGCGCCGGACGTCGGTGGCGGGTTCGGCGGCAAGCTGCAGGTCACGCCGGAAGACTTCCTGACCTTCCTGGTGGCGCGGCGGCTCGGCAAGCCGGTCAAGTACACCGAGTCCCGCAGCGAGAGCCTGATGTCCGGGCACCACGGCCGCGACCAGATCCAGAAGCTGACGCTGTCGGCGCGGCGCGACGGCACGGTCACCGGCCTCAAGGTCGAACTGCTCGCCGACATGGGCGCGTACCTACGCCTGGTCTCGCCGGGTGTGCCGATCCTCGGCGCGTTCATGTTCAACGCGATCTACAAGTTCCCGGCGTACCGGTTCGTGTGCACCAACGTGTTCACCAACAAGGTGCCCACCGACGCCTACCGCGGCGCCGGGCGGCCGGAGGCGACGTACGCCATCGAGCGCCTGATGGACGAGCTGGCGGTCGAGGTCGGCATGGACCCGATGGCGGTGCGGGAGAAGAACTGGATCAAACACGAGGAGTTCCCGTTCACCACGGTGTGTGGGCTCACCTACGACTCCGGCAACTACGAGGCCGCCACCGACAAGGCCAAGGAGCTGTTCGGCTACGACGCGCTGCGCGCCGAGCAGGCCGAACGCCGCGCACGCGGTGACTCCGTGCAGCTCGGCATCGGCATCTCCACGTTCACCGAGATGTGCGGCCTCGCGCCGTCCCGCGTGCTGGGTTCGCTGTCCTACGGCGCCGGCGGCTGGGAGCACGCGGCGATCCGCATGCTGCCGACCGGCAAGGTCGAGGTCGTCACCGGTTCGTCGCCGCACGGCCAGGGCCACGAGACGGCGTGGAGCCAGATCGTCGCCGACCAGCTCGGGGTGCCGTTCGAGGACGTCGAGGTGCTGCACGGCGACACGCAGTCCTCGCACAAGGGCATGGACACCTACGGTTCGCGGTCGCTGACCGTCGGCGCCATGGCCGTCGTGGCCGCCACGGACAAGGTGAAGGCCAAGGCCGCGAAGATCGCCGCGCACATGCTGGAGGCAGGCGAGGACGACGTCGAGTTCACGGCGGGCACGTTCCGCGTCCGGGGCACCGGCGCGGCGGCGGCGGGCGTCTCCATCCAGGACGTCGCGCTCGCCGTGTTCGCCGCGCACGACCTGCCAGACGGCGTCGAGCCGAACCTGGACTCGGAGGCCACGTACGACCCGGAGAACTTCTCGTTCCCGCACGGCACGCACCTGTGCGCCGTGGAGGTGGACACCGAGACCGGGCGGACGACCATCCGCGAGTACGTGTGCGTCGACGACATCGGCAAGGTGGTCAACCCGCTGATCGTCGAGGGCCAGGTGCACGGCGGGCTCGCGCAGGGCATCGCGCAGGCGTTGTTCGAGGAGGCCGTGCACGACGAGTCGGGCACGCTCACGACCGGCACGCTCGCCGACTACCTCGTGCCGTCCGCGATGGACCTGCCCTCGTTCACGACCGACCGCACCGAGACCCCCGCCACGTCGAACGTGCTGGGGGTCAAGGGAGTCGGCGAGGCGGGCACGATCGCCTCCACGCCTGCCGTGGTGAACGCGGTGGTCGACGCCGTGCGGCAGTTCGGGGTGGACGACATACAGATGCCGTGCACACCGATGCGTGTGTGGCAGGCGATCCAGACCGGTCAGACGGACGCGGGCGGCCTCGGCAGTGAGGCAGGCGGCGGTCTCGGCTCCATCCCAGGAGGTGCGCAGTGATTCCGGCCGCGTTCGACTACGTCGCCCCGACCACGGTGGACGACGCGGTGCGCGCGTTGTCCGAGGCGGGCGAGGACGCGAAGATCATCGCGGGCGGGCAGAGCCTGATGCCCGTGCTGCGGATGCGACTCGCTGCGCCGTCGAAGCTGATCGACCTCGGCAGGATCGCGGAACTGCGCGGCGTGCGTGAGGACGGCGACGCGCTGGTGATCGGCGCCATGACCACGCACTACGACGTGCAGCGTGACCCGCTCATCGCGGAACACGCGGCGCTGCTGGCGCTCGCGACCAACTCGGTCGCGGACCCGCAGGTGCGCCACCGAGGCACGTTCGGTGGTTCCCTCGCGCACGCGGACCCGGCGGGTGACCTGCCTGCCCCCGCGCTCGCGCTGGACGCCGAACTGGTGATCCGCGGCATGGACGGCACGCGCACGGTGCCTGCCGCGGAGTTCTTCACCGACTTCTTCACCACCGCGCTGCTGCCGGGCGAGATCCTGGTCGAGGTGCGGGTGCCGAAGACGACGGGGTGGAGCGCGCACTACGAGAAGTTCAACCGGGTCGCCCAGGCGTGGTCGATCGTCGCGGTGGCGGCGGCCGTGCGGGTCGACGGCGGCGCGATCGCGCAGGCCCGCGTCGGCCTGACGAACATGGGGTCCACCCCGGTGCGGGCCACGTCGGTTGAGCAGGCGCTGGTCGGTCAGCCTGCCACCGCCGAGGCCATTCGCGCGGCCGCCTCGCACGCGGCGGACGGCACGAACCCGGCGAGCGACGGCAACGCCGACACCGAGTACCGCAAGCACCTCGCCAGGGTGCTGACCTCTCGGGCGGTCAGCGCGGCCGTTGGCGCTTAGGGTGGAGCAGGGCGGCGCCTCCGTCCCGGAGGTGCCGCCCTTCGTCTTGTGGAGGAACAGTGAAGCTGGAGCACTCGTTCACCGTGCCTGCCGACATCGACACCGTCTGGCAGGCGGTGCTCGACCCGGAGCGGGTGGCACCGTGCATGCCGGGCGCGACGCTCACGGAGGTGGACGGTGACCGGTTCAAGGGCTCGGTAAAGGTCAAGGTGGGCCCGATCTCGTTGCTGTACAAGGGAAGCGGCGAGTTCCTTTCGAAGGACGACTCGTCGCGCTCGGTCGTGATCAAGGCGTCGGGCAAGGACGCCCGCGGCAACGGCACCGCCTCGGCGACCGTGACCGTGTCATTGCGCGCCGACGGCGACTCGACCATCGGGTCGGTGGACACGGACCTGTCGATCACCGGCAAGCCCGCCCAGTTCGGCCGAGGGCTGATCTCCGAGGTGGGCGGGAAGATCCTGAACACGTTCGCGACGTGCCTGGCCACGAAGCTGGCGCCCGCCGAGCCGGAGGCCGCGCCCGCCGAGCCGCCGAAGCTGTCGGTGGTGGAGGAGGCCGTGTCGACCGGCAAGGAGGCGGGCGAGGAGGCGGCCGAGCACGCCCCGCCGCCGTCGAAACCCAAGCTGACGGCGGCCCCCGAGCCGTCGAACGAGCCCATCGACCTGCTCGCCTTCGCGGGGCCGTCGGTGCTGAAGCGCGTTGCGCCACTGGCCGCGGTCGTGGTGGCGGTACTGGTGTTCATGGGCTTGCGCCGCCGCCACCGCTGAGTCGCCGCCGTCGAGGCATCGCCTCGAGGGCGGAGGCCAGGCCATTGGAGGGTTGAGCCGCGCCGTGCCGCCCGGCACTATTGCTCGCGTGCGGCGGATCGTGGGGCTCTGTGGGGTGGCTCTCCTCGTCTCCGGCTGTGCCGGGACCGGAGCCCAGGGCGGTGAGCCCGTGCCGCCGTTCCATCCGGCGTCCGTCACGCCGCGCGAGGACCCCGTCGCCAAACCCGCCGACTCGTTCACCGTCGTCGCGACCGGGGACGTGCTCATCCACCCCGCGCTGACCGAGCAGGCCGAGGAGGACGGCGGCGGTACCCGCGACTTCAAGCCTCTGTTCGCGGGCATCAAGCCGGTGATCGAGGCTGCTGACCTGGCGATCTGCCACATGGAGGTCCCGCTCGCCACCGCGGACGACGACTTCGAGGGCTACCCCCTCTTCTACGCGCCGCCAGAGGTCGCCGAGGCCGTCGCCGCCACCGGGTACGACACCTGCTCCACCGCCTCCAACCACACGTTCGACCACGGCGCCGAGGGTGCGGCCGCCACGCTCGACGCGCTCGACGCCGCGAAGATCGGGCACACCGGGTCCGCGCGCACCGAGGAGGAGTCGGCCAGTCCGCTCGTCACCGAGGTCAACGGGGTCAAGGTCGGCCAGGTGTCGTTCACGTTCGACTACAACCAGGGCACCGAGGAGCCGGAGCCGTGGATGGGCAACGAGATCACCGTCGACGGCGTGCTCGAGGCCGCGAGGAAAGCACGCGCGGCGGGTGCCGAGGTGGTGATCGCGAGCCTGCACTGGGGCATCGAGGACCAGCACGAACCGACCGGCGACCAGCGGGAGACCGCGGCGGCGATCCTCGCCGACCCGGCCGTCGACCTGATCGTCGGGCACCACGCGCACGTGGTGCAGCCGTTCGAGAAGTTCGGCGACAAGTGGGTCGCCTACGGCCTCGGCAACTCCGTCGCCAAGCACGAGGAGCCGCGCGGCACCACCGAGGAGGGCCTGATCGGGCGCTTCCGGTTCACGAAGTCCGGCGCCGGGTGGCTGGTGGACAAGGCCGAGTACCTCCCGACGCTCGTCGACCTCGGCCCACCCATCCGATTACGGGACCTCACGTCCGACGACACCGTCGACGCCGCACGCAAGCAGGAGGCGTTCGACCGCACCGACGGCGTGGTGATGTCGCTCGACCCGCCGGGACTCACGCGGCCGTGAGGTCGTAACGTCGTTGCCATGGAGAGTGTGCGTGCGGTCGCCGACTGGCCGGTGGACAACGCGGCGGTCGCGGTGGTGTCCGCGTCGGGCGGCCTGCTGGGCACCGCGGGATCGCAGCAGCGCGAGTTCAAGCTGGCGTCGGTGACGAAACTGCTCACGGCGTACGCCACGCTGGTCGCCGTCGAGGAGGGTGCGGTCGAGTGGGACCAGCCCGCCGGCCCCGAGGGGTCGACCGTCCGGCACCTGATCGCGCACGTGTCGGGCCTCGCGTTCGACGAGCACAAGGTGATGGCCGAGCCCGGCACCAGGCGGATGTACTCGAACGTGGGTTTCGAGGTGCTGGCCGACACGGTCCACGACGCGTCGGGCATCCCGTTCGCCGAGTACCTGACGGAAGCGGTGCTGGCGCCGCTGGGCATGGAGTCGTCCCGGCTCGCGGGCACGGCCGGTGCCGGCGCGGTGTCGACGTGCGCGGACCTGGCCCGCTTCGCGGCGGAGTTGCAGGCCCCGACGCTGGTGTCACCCTCCACAGTGGACGAGGCGACGTCGGTCGCGTTCCCCGGCATGTCCGGTGTGCTGCCCGGCTACGGCTACCAGAAGGACAACGACTGGGGTCTCGGGTTCGAGCTGCGCGACCACAAGAGTCCACATTGGACCGGCAAGAACAGCTCACCGGCGACGTTCGGCCACTTCGGGCAGTCGGGCACGTTCCTGTGGGTCGACCCGGCCGCGGGTGTCGCGTGCGTCGCGCTGGCGGACCGCGCCTTCGGCCAGTGGGCGATCGACACGTGGCCGGACTTCACGGACGCGGTGCTCGCCGAGCTGTGAGCGGGGGAGAACCGCGGCGCGGCCCGGTGCGCGACCGGCCACGGGTCCGGGCACGATGGCGGGCATGCACCACATGGATCGCGACGAATGGCTCGCCTTCGTCTCGCACGGCACCCGCACCGGCAAGCTCGCGACGGTACGCAAGGACGGCTCACCGCACGTGGCGCCGGTCTGGTTCCTGATCGACAGCGACGACCACGGTGACCACATCGTGTTCACGACCGGCGCGGACACGGTGAAGGGCCACGCCGTCAGGCGCGACCCCCGCCTGTCGATGGTGGTGGACGTCGAGACGCCGCCATTCTCGTTCGTCCAGTTCCAGGCGGAGGCGACCGTCTCCGAGGACCTGGACGTGATGCTCGGCTGGGCGACCCGCCTCGGCGCCCGTTACATGGGCGCCGAAGCCGCGGCGGCGTTCGGCAAGCGCAACGCCGTCCCCGGCGAGCTGCTGATCCGCGCCCACATCACGAAGGTCGTGGCGCTGGCGGAAATCGCGGATTGACCCTCCGTGAGTTCGGGACGCCCAACCTGGATCCACCGGTTGCGTTTGCCTCGCCGGTTTGCCTCCGGCGAGGAGCCGCCGGAGGCAAACCCAGCGAAGAGCCGCCGGAGGCAACCGGTGGATTCAGGTTCAACGCCCTGAAAGCGCCTGATCGGGACATCGGCATCGCACCCTGCGGGTGGGGCGGGTGTGGTCGTTAGCCCATTGATGGGAGTTGTGGGCCCAGGTAGTCGTCCGCGTCGCGGATTGTGTATGCGTAGCCCTGTTCGGCCAGGAAGCGTTGCCGGTGGGCGGCGTACTCGGTGTCCAGGGTGTCGCGGGAGACGACCGAGTAGAAGTGTGCCTGGCGGCCGTCTTCCTTGGGGCGCAACAACCTGCCCAGCCGCTGCGCTTCCTCCTGTCGTGACCCGAACGTGCCCGACACCTGAACGGCGACCGTGGCCTCCGGCAGGTCGATCGAGAAGTTCGCGACCTTCGACACCACCAGGACCCGCAGCTCGCCGCGCCGGAACTGGTCGAAAAGGCGCTCGCGTTCCGCGTTGCGGGTGGAGCCCTGGATCACCGGTGCCGAAAGCTCCGCGCCGAGCATCTCCAGCTGGTCAAGGTAGGCGCCGATGACGAGCGTCGGCTCGTTGGGGTGCTTCGCCAGGATCTGTTTCACCACCGGGATCTTCGTGTCCACAGTGGAGCACAGCTTGTATCGCTCCTCCGGCTCGGCCGTCGCGTAGGAGAGCCGCTCGGCGTCGGTGAGCGTCACGCGCACCTCGATGCACTCCGCGGGCGCGATCCAGCCCTGGGCCTCGATGTCGCGCCACGGTACGTCGTAGCGCTTCGGGCCGATCAGCGAGAACACGTCACCCTCGCGGCCGTCCTCGCGGACCAGCGTCGCCGTGAGGCCGAGGCGGCGCCTGGACTGCAGGTCTGCGGTCATGCGGAACACCGGCGCGGGCAGCAGGTGCACCTCGTCGTACACGACCAGGCCCCAGTCGCGGGAGTCGAACAGGTCCAGGTGGCGGTACTCGCCCTTCGTCTTGCGGGTCATCACCTGGTACGTCGCGATCGTGACCGGGCGGATCTCCTTGCGCTCGCCGGAGTACTCGCCGATCTCCTCCTCGGTCAGCGAGGTCCGCGCGATCAGCTCGCGCTTCCACTGCCTGCCCGCGACCGTGTTGGTGACGAGGATCAGCGTGGTCGCCTTCGCCTGGGCCATGGCCGCGGCGCCGACGAGCGTCTTCCCCGCCCCGCAGGGCAGCACGACCACCCCGGACCCGCCGGCCCAGAACGTCTCCGCCGCCTGCCGCTGGTAGTCACGCAGTGACCAGCCGTTCTCCTCCAGCTCGATCGGGTGCGCCTCGCCGTCGACGTACCCGGCGAGGTCCTCCGCCGGCCAGCCGACCTTCAACAGCATCTGCTTGAGACGGCCGCGCTCCGACGGGTGCACGATCACCGTGTCGTCGTCGACGCGTGCCCCGATCATCGGGGCGATCTTCTTGTGCCGTAGCACTTCCTCGAGCACGGCGCGGTCGGTCGTGGTCATCGTGAGGCCGTGTACTGGATGGTTGGCCAGCTGCAGCCTGCCGAACCGGCCCATGGTGTCGACGACGTCGATGAGCAGCGGCTGCGGCACCGGATACCGGGAGTACACGGTGAGCGCGTCGACCACCTGCTCGGCGTCGTGCCCGGCCGCGCGGGCGTTCCACAGCGCGAGCGGGGTGACACGGTAGGTGTGCACGTGCTCCGGTGCGCGCTCCAGTTCGGCGAACGGCGCGATCGCGATCCGCGCGTCGTTCGCACGCGGGTGGTCGACCTCGAGCAGCAGCGTCTTGTCGGATTGGACGATCAGTGGGCCGTCGGTCACGTGTGGCGGTTTCCCCTCGGCTTTGGCATCGCAAACGTCACAACAACCGGCTCGTCGCATTCAATCCCGCAACGCTAGATTGCCGTGCATGACGACGCCTCCCTACCAGTCGGGGCCGTATGGACAGCCCAGCCAGGATCCGTATGGGCAGGGAGGCTACGGCCAGCAGAGATCGCCGCAGCAACCGCAGTACGGCCAGCCACCATACGGCGGTCAGTACGGCGGCGACAACGATCAGACCCAGCAGTTCGGCGGTGCCCCGCAGTACCCGCAGAGCCCTTACGGCGGCCAGTACGGCGCCACGCAGCAGTGGCCGGGCGCGGGCGGCGGTGGCTACGGCGGGTTCACGCCACCACCGGAGCCGCCGAAGAGGACCGGCATGATCGTCGCCATCGTCACGATCGCGTTGCTGGTGGTGGCCGGCGCGGGGGTCGGGCTCTACTTCACCAACAAGGACGACGGCGGCAAGACCGCGGGCGGTGAGACGTCCACCACGGTGCCGGACGAGACGGAGGCCACCTCCGACGAGGAGGAGCCGACCGAGGAGGAGACCTCCACCGAGGAGACGGCGGATCCCGGGGACGCCATCGACGCGCAGCCCGGCGACTGCATCAAGGTCAACATCGCCAGCTCCACCAACGCGGACGTGGAGACCGTCGACTGCGCCACCCCCGAGGCCATCTACCGGGTCGCCACGCGGGAGGAGACCGACACCGAGTCGTGTCCCAACGAGCAGTACGTCTCCTACACGGAGGAAGGCCAGCTCCTGCTGTGCCTTCAGCTGAACGTGTCCGATGGCGACTGTCTCGAGGTGTCCGACAACGAGGACAAGCGGGCGGAGTGCACCGCGCCGGGTGTCACCCACAAGGTGGTCGACGTACTCGATGGTGTCGACGACGAGACGCAGTGTCCCGACGCGACCACCGAGGTCATCACCTACCCGAAGCCGCCGCTCACGATCTGTCTCGGATCGCCTACGGCGTAACGGAGTTCGAGCCCTCAGCGACTGCCCGATGACGGTCCGTGGTCTTGTTCATGATCCACAGAGGACTTCGGTGGGGTGGCACACGCCTGTCGGTGCGGTCGCGTACATTGCTGCTCTCGAACCAAGTCTTCCGATTTGTCGGCATGGCGTGCGAGGGGTGCACATGAACTCTCCCAACTACCCGCCCCCGGGCGGGCCGCAAGAGCCGTACGGCTCCCCGCAGGGGCAACCGTACGGTCAGCGGCCGCCGCAGACCCCGCCCGGCGGGCAGTTCTACGGTGGCCAGCCGCCGCAGACCCCGCCCGGTGGACAGTCCTACGGTGGCCAGCCGCCGCAGACCCCGCCTGGTGGGCAGTCCTATGGCGGCCCGCCGCCGCAGGGGCAGCCGTACGGTGGCCCCGGTGGGCCCTCGGGCCCCGGTGGCACGCCGCCGGTCGGCTACGCGACCCCGCCCCCGCCGCCCCCCGGCGCCAAGCCGAAGAACACCGGCAAGATCATCAAGATCGTCCTCGGCGTTGGCGTCGTCGTCGCCATCGCGATCGTCGCGATCGTCAACTGGGGCACGGCGCCGTCCACCTCCAAGGTCGGTGACTGCATCAAGGTCAACAGCGTGAGCACCACCGACGCCGACGTCGAGAAGATCGACTGCAACAGCAAGGAGGCGGCGTACAAGGTGGCCGCCACCTTCGACGACAGCTCCGCGAAGTGCCCGGGTGGCACCGAGAGCGACTACGTGTCCTACACGGAGTCCGGCCGAGGCGACCTGACGCTGTGCCTCACGCTGAACGCCAAGGAAGGCGACTGCTTCGAGCAGGCCGACGCCGACAGGCGCGTCGAGTGCACCGACCCCAAGGCCACGTTCAAGATCATCAAGATCCTGACCGACACCTCGGACGGCGCGAGCTGCCCCGAGGAGAGCCAGGGCAACTTCTACTCCTACACCGATCCCGACATGGTGCAGTGCATGGGCCTTCCGGCCGAAGAGGGCGGGGCCTGAGCAGGCCGACAGAGAAGCAGCGGGGCTCCCGGATCACCCCGGGAGCCCCGCTTTTTCGTTGTCCAGCTACATGATCGCGCCGCTGCTCCGCTGCGCAGGGGCGGACGCGCGTTCCGCGCGCTCGGCCGCGGTCCACTTGTCGACCGCCGACCTCGGCGTGGCCGACGGGTCCGGCACGTCGATGTCCAGGTCGTCGATGGCGAACTCCTTCAGCCGCACCCGCTCGTAGGCGTAGGTCTTCGGGAAGGGGTGGGTGGCGTTGAAGCCGATCTTCGCGCCGAAGTAGTCGGGGAAGGTCGGGTTCAGACCGTGGCCGAACGCGTCCGGCACGGTGATCACACCGGTGGTCGGGTCGAGCCGGGTGGCGAGCGCCCACTCGACGTCGGAGGCGTCGCGGATGTCCACGTCCTCGTCGACCACGGTCACCATCTTCAGCGGCGGGAACGCCGCGAACGCCGACATCACCGCGAGCTGCGCCCAGCCGGCCCGCTTCTGCGCGATCTGCACGACCGCGTGGTAGAAACCGCAGCCGCCGTGCGGGAAGTACACGTCGATGATGCCCGGCACCTGCTTGCGCACCGAGGCGAGCACGGAGGCCTCGCCGAGCACACCGGCCGAGTTCCACACCTCCTTGCCGCAGATGATGGTCTGGAACACCGGGTTCGCACGGTGGTGGACGGCGCGCACGTGCACGACCGGCCGAGGCGCCACCTTCGCGTAGTAGCCGGTGACCTCGGCGAACGGACCCTCGTCGGCGACCTCGCCAGGGATGAGCTCGCACTCCAGCGAGTACATGGCGTGCGCGATCATCTCGACCTCGGGCAGGTCGCCGCGGACCAGCTCGACCGGGTCGCCGTGGAACACCGACGCGATGCCGAGCTCGTCGGTGTCCGGCGGCGCCGCCTCGGCGGGCGTGACGGCCGCGAAGTGCACGCCGGGCCCGACGCCGATGTTCAGCGAGAACTTGAGCGTCTCGCCGCGCTTCCTGGCGTTCTCGACCGCCATCTGGAGGTGGCGGCCCGCGTCGATGTTGATGTGCAGCCGGTCCCGGTCGACCAGCATGAACCGCTGGATCGACGCGTTGCGCACGCCCGTGTCCGGGTCGGTCACCACGACCACGCCAGCGTCGATGTACGGGCCGCCGTCGAGCTCCGCGTGTGTGGGGATCGGCAGCTTGAACAGGTCGACGACCGGCTGCGTGTACTCCTTCACCGGGCCTGTCTCGACCACCAGCGGCTCGACCGCCTTGTCGAACGGGTCGGCCTGCCACTGCGCCACCTTGCCGGAGATGTGGGAGGGCAGCTTGCGCTCCTCCGCGCCGATCAGCTCCGCCAGCAGCGCACGGGACCAGTACAGGCCCGTGAACACCGGGTGCTCCTGCCCACGCACGTTCTCGAACAGCACCGCCTGCGCACGCCCCTCGAAGTGGGCCGCCACGCTGGCCAGCTGGTGCACGGGGTCCACCTCGGAGCGCACCCTGATCAGCTGCCCGGCCTTGTCGAGGGTCTCGATGATCACCCCGAGGTCGTGCAGAGGGCTTACCGGCATGTTCAGTCTTCTCCCCACCTACGGACGAGGTCCGTCTCGATGTCGAAGTAGTCCAGTACTCGACCGATGGTGTGGTCGATGATCTCGTCGAGCGACTCCGGCCTGGTGTAGAACGCGGGCACCGGCGGCATGATCAGCGCACCGTCCTCGGCCGCGGCCTGCATGGCCTTGAGGTGGGCGATCCGCAGCGGCGTCTCCCTGCACATCAGGACCACCTTGCGGCGTTCCTTCAGCGCGACGTCGACGGCCCTGGTGAGCAGGCTCGTCGTGTTGCCGTACGCGATCTCCGACAGTGAGCGGATCGAACAGGGCGCGACGACCATGCCGAGGGTCCGGAAGGACCCCGACGAGATGGCGGCGCCGATGTCGTCGCTCGGGTAGTAGACATCCGCGAGCGAGCGGACGTCCTCGAGCTTGAGGGTGGTCTCTTCGAAGATCGTCCGTTTGCCACTGCGGCTGATCACCAGGTGGGTCTCGACGTCGACCTTGCGAAGGGCTTCGAGTAGCCGGATCCCGTACACCGAACCCGACGCGCCGGAAATCCCGACGACCATGCGTCTCGCCGATATGGACATGGCTTACCCCGCTACTGCATCTCGACAGGCACCGCTTGAGTGATCTCGTTGACTGCGTCGTGTTCGCCCGCCGTGCCGTAACGCAGCAACCGCGCCACCTCACCGCGCAGGTGGACGAACTCGTCAGTCTCCTTGGTCGCGATCTGGTCACGCTGCGTGCCAAGCGACACGTCCAGCGTCGACACGACCGTGCTGGGTGCCTTCGACAGCACCAGCACCCGGTCGGACAGGTACACGCTTTCGTCGATGTCGTGGGTGACGAGCAGGACGGTCGTGTCGTACTCGCTGCGGACCCGCAGCAGCAGGTCCTCGAGCTCGGCACGGGTCTGCGCGTCGACCGACGCGAACGGCTCGTCCATCAGCAGCAGCGCTGGCTGGCAGACCAGCGCCCTGGCGATGGCGACGCGCTGCTGCATGCCGCCGGAGAGCTGCCACGGGTACTTCTCGACCGCGTCGGCGAGGCCGACCCAGCCGAGCGCCTCGTCGACGACCTCGTGCCGCTGCCTGCGCGACAGGCCCCTGGCCTTCAGCGGGAACGCCACGTTGCCGCGCACGGTGAGCCACGGGAACAGTGACTTGCTGTACTCCTGGAACACGAACGCCAGGTCACGGGGTACTTCGGCGATGACCTGACCCATGAACCTCGACTCGCCCCCGGTGGGCGGCAGCAAGCCCGACACCGCCCGCAGGAGCGTCGACTTGCCGCAGCCGGAGGGACCGACGATGCAGACGATCTCGCCCTTCTCGACGGAGAAGGTGATGTCGCCGAGCGCGGTGTGTGCCTTCGCGCCCGACCCGTAGGTGTGGCTGATGCCGGTCACGTCCAACATGGGACGGTCTACCTCCCGGTGAGACTCTTCGACCTGGAGTGCCAGCCGATCACCCGGTTCTGCACGGCGAGCAGCAAAACGTTCAGGACGTATCCGAGTATGCCAAGCAGAACGATGCCGGCCCACATCTCCGACAAGGAGAAGTTGCGCTGAGCCAGGATCATCTGGTATCCGATGCCGTTCGTCGATCCGACGAGCTCGGAGATGACCATCAGGATCAGTGCGAGAGACAGGCTCACCCGCAGGCCGGCGAAGATCTTCGGCAACGCTGCCGGGAACACCACGGTCGCGAGGAACCGCGGCTTTGACAACCGCATGCTCCTGGTCGTCTCGACGACCGTCTCATCCAGCGTATGCGCACCGTCAATGGTGTTGAGCAGCACCGGCCAGATCACCCCGAAGACGATCGTGGCGAGCTGCATGGGCGTCCCGATCGGGAACAGGACGAGGAACACCGGCAAAAGCGCAGGTGGCGGCACTGATCGCAGGAACGTCAAGGTGGGCGAGAAGTAGTCGTACAGCTTGTCCGACCGGCCCATCATCAGGCCGAGGACCACGCCGACGACGCCCGCCGCCGCCCAGCCGCCGAGCAGCCGCAACAGGCTCGGCACGACGTCGTGGAACACCGCGTCGGACAGCCACAGCTGCGACGCGGGGCCCGACAGCCACAGGTCGACCATGGTGTTGCCGATGGTCACCGGGGTCGGGAAGTACGGCGCCTCCGCGAGCGTGGTGGCGAGCTGCCATGCCGCGACGAAGCCCGCGAAAACCACCCATTTGCCGAGGATCTCGACCGCCCGCCTGCGCCTGCGACCGCCACTGGCGGCCCGCGGCGGCGTGACCTTTTTCTCTTTCGCGTCCATGACGGTCATCGCGCGCGGTCCCCGTCCGACCAGTTGACCCAGCGCCGCTGGACCCACTCGAAGAGCATGTTGATCACGAACCCGATCACGCCTGCGACGAACGTGCCCGCGATCGCGAGGTCCATCTGGGCGCCGCCGGTGCCGGTCTCGGTGATGAAGCTGCCGAGGCCGCCCGCGCTGCCCGCGAGCACCTCGGTGCTGACCACCAGGATCAGCGCGATGCTCGCCGAGATCCGCACGCCGGTGAGCACGAACGGGGCGATGGAGGGCAGCTTCACCCGCGTCAGCATCTGCCGCCGCGTCAGGTTGAACGCCTTCGCCGTGTTGATCTGCACGGGGTCGATGTCGCCGATCGCGTGCACGGTGTTGAACAGGATCGGCCATACCGCGCCGAACACGGCCAGTGCGACCTTCGCGTCCTCCGAGTCACCGAGCGCGATCAGCGCGAGCGGGATCATCGCCACCGAGGGGATGGGCCGGAGGAACTCGACGATCGCGCTGGCGGCCGAGCCGACGATCGGCACACTGCCGAAGAGAATGCCGAGCGGGACCGCGATGACCGTCGCGATGAAGAGCGCCACTGCCCAGCTGGAGACGGTCTCGACGACGTCGACGGAGAACTCGTAGTCGTTGAACATCTCGACCAGCCGCGCGCCGATCACCGATGGTGGCGGCAGCTGGTCGGGGTTCACCAGGCCGGAACGGCCGACGAGCTCGCAGATCGCGAGCACGCCGACCGTTCCGACGATGTTGCGTACCAGTCGGGACATCCCGGTGGGGGTGCTAACCGTTCTCGGCTGGGATCGGCACGACCATCGGCTCGATCTCGATCTCCTTCGGCAACATGTCGTATGTCACCAGGAGGTCGGCGATCCGCTGCAGCCGCTTCGGGTCGATCGTGGTCGGGTACTGACCGATCTTGACGATCGCGGCGGTCTGCGGGTCCATCTTGGCGAACTTCGGCAGCGCCTCCTCGACGTTGCCTCGATCGGCGGCGAGCTGCTGACCCTTGAGCAGCGCGCGCTGGAACGCGGAGATGGTGTTCGGGTTCTCCTCCGCGAACTCCTTCTTCACGGCGAAGCCGGACAGCGGGAAGTTCTCGGTCGGGCCCGCGCCGGTCAGGTCGAACACGATCTTCGCGCCGGTGGTCTTCATCGCGTCGGTCACGAACGGGTCGATCGTCGCCGCGGCGTCGATCTGGCCGTTCTGGATGGCTGCCGCCATCGCCGGGAACGGCATCTCGACGAGGTTGTCCTTGATCTTGTTGAAGTCCACGTCATTGGCGGTGAGCACCGCGCGGAGCAGCAGCTCGTTGATGTTGCCCTTGGCGTTGACGGCGATCTTCTTGCCCTCGAGATCCTTCGGGCTGTTGATCTGTGCGTCCTTGCCGGCGATGACGGCGAAGTTGCTGTTCGGCGTCGAGAGATACGACTCGCTGATGAACTTCATGTCGACCGCGCCCGCGGACTGGGCCTTGATGAAGGAGACCCAGTTTCCGAACGTGATGTCGAGCTCGCCAGCGGCCAACTGCGGGATCGCGATCGCACCACTCTGTACGGTCTGGGCCTCGATCTTGAGGCCCTCCTCGGCGAAGGCGTCGTTGAGCAGTGCGAGCTGGGCTCCCGCGCAGTCGATGCCGATCATGACACCGACCTTGAGGGTCGTCTTCTCCAGCGGCCCGGAGGCCGCGGTCGTGTCGCTGGACCCTTCGTTGGACTCTTCGCCACCGAAGAGACCGCAGCCAGCCGTGAGGGAGGCTGCGAGGAGGGTCGCCAACAGTCCGACCGCGCGAACGGACCCGCGCCTGGCCCGACCGACTCTGCCTGGACGATTCATTGTCTTGCCGTCTCCTGCCCTTGAATTTGTGCAGTGATCAGAGCGTTGAGAAATGTTCCTCAAACACGGGCTGCCCCTACACCGTGTTAAGGACGACCAGTTCTTGGCCCGCACGGAGGTATAGCCACCCGATCGGGTACTGTCAACAACTTGCAATCACATGGAGTGACTGCTTGGTCGCAAGCGTGAGCTACGGCCCGGTAGTCTAGGAGCAGTAGCGACCATCGGATACGAGTGTGTCGTCCGCCACTTTCCAAGCGTCAAGAAATCTCGGTGGTCCAGTCCATCGAAGGCGGGGGAAAGATCTTGGGCGAGACAACCATTCGTGACCTGACCTGAGCCGTCACCAGCAGGTTCGTAGTGTTGGACGGTGAGGGTGCTATGTGGCGGGTGGTCCGGGGCCATCACACCGTCCCGAACGGCCTCCCGTGGTCCGTTCCGTACGTGAGTGGTGGGACTCGTCCCCTTGACCGGTGGTGCCTATGCGGGAAAGCTGTGCGCCGCAGTGTCAGCCACACGGGTGAGATTGCTACAGAAGTGTGCGATTACTGACGGCGTCTTGGGAGTGAGTCCGGAGTGGCCAGGGACAGTGCGTTGGACGGTGACAGTACGACCGACAGCGCCGTGCGGCGTGCCAACGCCGCTATTCGCGCCGAACAGGCGTCGGGTCGGCCGGGCAAGCGCAGGCGTTTTCGCCTGAGCGAGTGGCGGTTGCCCACCAAACTGATGGTCGTGCTGCTGGTGCCGACCCTCGCGGCGCTGGCGTTCGCCGGTCTGCGGGTCTACACGCAGATCAAGCAGGCGAACGACCTCGACTACCTGCTCCAGCAGGTCGAGCTGCACTCGAAGGTCTATGAGGCGGCCGACCAGTTGCAGAAGGAAGGCCAGGTCGTCTCCAGGTTCGCGGCGTCGGGCCAGGAGGGCGACCGCGCCCCGATCGACGCGCAGCAGCAGGTGACCGACGACGCTGTCACCGCCGTGCGCGACGCGGCGGAGGCGTTCTACGGCGAGTCCGACGACGAGAACGTGCGCGCGGAGTACGAGCGGATCTTCTTCCGCCTCGAGAGCCTCCCCGCGCTGCGGGACGTCGCGACCTCTTCGCAGTTCGACGGCATCGCGATCGCGTCCATCTACGCGGACGTCGTGTCCAACATCCTGCAGGTCGGCCAGCTCGCCCGCGCCGATGTCGGTGGCGGCGCGCTGACCCCGCGCCTGACCGCGCTGAACGCGATCACGACCGCCAAGGCGCAGATCGCGCAGCAGTTCTCCTACATCGTGGCGGCCGCCCAGCAGGGCGCGATCCGCGCCAACGACCTCAACGAGATCCAGGCGGCCGTCGCCCGGCACGAGTCGGCGATCGCGACGTTCAACGCCGTCGCGACGCCAGCCGAGCTCCAGCGGCTGAACGACACCCTGGTGGGCCCCGCGGTCGACGCGCTGAAGCAGAACCGTCAGCTGCTCCTCGTCCGAGGTGAGAACGGCGGGAACCTGGGCGTCGACCCCGAGGACGTCGTGCAGGCCGGCACGAGCACGCTCGGCGTGTACCGCCTGATCGAGCGCGGCCAGCTGTCGGACCTGCGGGACTCGATCTCGACACTGCGCAACGACCAGCAGGAGGCCACCCTCCGCGACGCGGCGATCGTCCTCGCGGTCCTGCTCCTCGCGGTCCTCCTGGCGCTGCTGGTGGCGCGCTCGCTGCTCAAGCCGCTGCGTGTGCTGCGGTCCAACGCGCTCGACGTCGCGTACTCGCGACTGCCACAGACGGTCCGCCGAATCCTGGCCGACCCGGACCCGGTGGCCGCGTCCAAGAACGCGGTCGAGCCGGTGCCGGTGTTCACCAGGGAGGAGACCGGCCAGCTGGCCCGCTCGTTCGACGCGGTGCAGGAGCAGGCGGTCCTGATGGCGACCGAGCAGGCGCTCCTGCGCGACAACATCAACTCCATCTTCGTCAACCTGTCCCGCCGGTCGCAGGCGCTGGTCGAACGCCAGCTGTCCCTGATCGACCGCCTGGAGCAGGACGAGCAGGACCCGGACCAGCTCGCCTCGCTGTTCGAGCTGGACCACCTCGCCACCCGTATGCGGCGGAACTCGGAAAGCCTCCTGGTGCTCTCCGGCACCGGTCTTTCCCGGCAACTGTCGCGGCCGGTGCCCGCCTCCGACGTGGTCGGCGCGGCCGTGTCCGAGGTCGAGCACTACGCCCGCATCGAGGTGGCCTCCGCGCCGGACGTCGCGGTCCAGGGCCGCGCGGTCTCCGACCTCGTGCACGTCATCGCGGAACTGCTGGACAACGCGACCTTCTTCTCCCCCGCGGAGAAGAAGGTGATCGTCCGGATGGCGATGACGCGCAAGAAGGAGCTCGCCATCCAGATCACCGACCAGGGCGTCGGCATGTCGGAGGACGAGATCGGGGCCACCAACGCCCGCCTCGCCGACCCGCCGGACCTGGACGTCGCGGTGACAAGGCGAATGGGTCTCTACGTGGTCGCGCGCCTCGCCAAGCGGCACAACATCACCGTGCGGCTGCGTGACAACGAGGACATCGAGGGCGGCCTCATCGCCCGCATCAACGTGCCCGCCGAGCTGGTCCAGCCGGTCGGTGCGACGCCGAGGTCGATGGCCTCGCCGTCCACCACTGGCTCGCTCGCCATCGCGGACCAGACCAGCACCGAGGCGCGGCTCAACCCGCCCACCAACGCCCCGACCCGCAACAGCGGCATCGCGGGTGCGTTCACGAGCAACATGCCGAGGATCCGGCCGGAGGGCACGCAGGTCGGCGCGGACACCACACAGAACCGGTCGCCCGCCGAGCTGTCGAGCTACCCGTCGTTCAACCCCGGGTTCGACAGCGGTACCGAGGCCACCACCGCCAACGGCATGCCCGCGGAGCCGGCCGCCCCGCACAACGGCGGCCAGGACCCGGCCGACACCGGAACGGCGTTGTTCGGCGCGCCGTTGCCGGAGGCCGAGGTCGAGGACACCTCGTACCAGCCCTTCGCGAGTGGCAGGCCCTCGGGGGAGGCAGAGCTGAGCGTGGATGCGCCGACCGAGCGTCTGCCCATCTACGAGGCCGTCCTTTCGCAGTGGTTCGAGGCCACGGACACCGGATCCGTCCCGTCGAGGGGCGCCGACCCGGCCGCCGAGGTTGCCGCGAACGGCAACGGGCACAATGGGAACGGCACGGCTGGGAACGGCGCGGCTGGAAACGGCGCCGAGGTCGGCAACGGCCAGGCGTCGATGGAGGCCGAGCCGGTCGAGCCAACCCCGTGGACCTCACCGGGTGACGACGGTTGGCTGGCCGCGCAGGCTTTGCTCGAGGACAGGACTCCGGACACCACGACCAACGCAGGGCTACCCAAGCGGGTACCCAAGCAGCATCTGCTTCCGGGATCGGCCGCACCGAGGCACGAGGCAAGGGAGAGCACCGGGGAGATTCCTCCGGCTGCGCCGCTCCCACCACGCACCGCCGATGCGGTCAGGGGTCGCATGTCAAGCTTCCAGCAAGGTGTACGGCGGGGGCGCCACGCGCTCATCGAGGCATACGCTGGTGACCAATCCGGTTCGGAGCAGAGCCGTCAAGACGAGGAGCAGGAGTGACGACCGCGTCCGCACAGCAGCCCGGCAGCTTCGGGTGGCTTATCACAGATTTCGTCCGTCAGGTTCCTGGCGTGGCGCACGCCGTGGTCGTATCGGCAGACGGCCTTTTGCTGGCCGGTTCCCAGGGACTGCCGCGAGACCGCGCCGAACAACTGTCCGCCGTCTCGTCCGGTCTCGTCAGCCTCACCCAGGGCGCCGCACGGTGCTTCGAGGCGGGCGGCGTCAACCAGACCGTGGTCGAGATGGACCGGGGCTACCTGTTCCTGATGTCGATCTCCGACGGTTCGTGCCTCGCCGTACTGGCGGCGCCGAACTGCGACATCGGTCTGGTGGCGTATGAGATGACGTTGCTGGTCGAGAGGGTCGGCCAGCAGATGACTCCGGAGCTGCGAGCTCAGCTTCAGGGCGCACAGCGCAGGTAGCGGGGCATGCTGACTGCGCGGAGCGGAGGTCTGGGGTTATGCGACCCAGCCGGGCACATCTCGACAAGCGACTTCCGCGCGCCGTCGAGCAAGAGCGGAGGCGAGTAGAACAGATGCCGGAGAAAGGTTGGGAGGACCTCCCCGAGCACGATGTCGGCGAAGCACCGAACAGGTTCGACGTCGATGGTTTCCGGGCCAGGCTTTTCGGTGGCCCGGGGGCGACGCTGTACGGGGACTCCGGGATACCGGCACAGTCGAACTGGGACAGCAAGGAAATTCCCACGGTCGGCCGGGACGGGATCTCTGACAGGATCTCTGACAGTGGGGTACGCCACAGCGGCGTGCACAGCGGGGTCTACAACAGTGCTGTGCACAACAGCGGGGCATGGGGAGCAGACGAGTTCCTCGGCTCCGACGCAGGTCGCGGCGGTGGCGGCTCCGCATCGCACGAAACCGGATCGCTCGTCCGTCCGTACACCAGAACGGGCGGCCGAACTCGGTCCGATTATGATCTTGCGATCGAGGCGCTGGTGTCCACCAGCGATAGGGGGAAGGCACCGGACGCGGCGGTGCTGCCGGAGCACCGGTCCATCTGTGGCCTGTGCCTGGACACCAGGTCCGTCGCGGAGGTGGCCGCTCACCTGCGGCTCCCGCTCGGCGTCGCCAGGGTGCTGATTGGAGACATGGCCGGTATGGGACTGGTCCTGATCCATCAGAGCGGCATGGTCGTCGGCGACCGGCCGTCGATCGAATTCATGGAAAGGGTGCTCAGTGGTCTCCGCAGGCTCTAGTCCCCTCGGCCCGCGCGGCGCGTCCGCGTCCGCACCACAGCCGACGACCTCGGCGAAGATCGTGGTCGCGGGCGGTTTCGGGGTTGGCAAGACGACTCTGGTCGGCTCGGTGTCGGAGATCGTTCCGCTCACCACCGAAGCCGTGATGACCGAGGCCAGCGTGGACGTGGACGACCTGTCGAACACCCCGAACAAGGTCACCACCACGGTCGCGATGGACTTCGGTCGAGTGTCGCTGGACAGCGATCTGATCCTGTACCTGTTCGGTACACCGGGTCAGCACCGGTTCTGGTTCATGTGGGATGACCTCGTTCGCGGCGCCATCGGCGCGGTGGTCCTGGTCGACACCCGCCGTCTGGCCGACGCGTTCGCGTCCATCGACTTCTTCGAGGACCGTGGACTCCCGTACATCGTCGCGCTCAACTGCTTCGACCGGGTGCTCCACCACCGCATCGACGACGTCCGTGACGCACTCACGGTCGAGCAGTCGGTCCCGATCGTCACCTGTGACGCCCGTGACCGCGAGTCGACGAAGGAAACGCTCATCACGCTGGTCGAGCACGCCATGCACCAGCGCATGAGCGCCCGCGCAGGCTGAGAAGAAAAGCGAACCCCGCGGACCAAGGTCCGCGGGGCTTCCGCCCACCCCACCCCAAACCCGCAAGCCCCCACCCAAAACCCGCGAGTCTACGGTTCGGAACCCGCGAGTCTACGGTTCGGAACCCGCGAGTCCTCGGTTCGGAACCCGCGAGTTTGGCTTTCGGGATCGGTGAGTCGGCTCAGCTCACGACGAGGGACGCCGACGTGATGCGGTGCAGCGGGTACTGAGTGACGGCGCCGTGCGTGACGTCCCGTCCCTCGAGCACCCCGCCACCGACCCGGAACGGGTCGACCACCCGCTGGCTGGCCACCCCGCGCGAGTCGACGAACCCGATCCACACCTGGCTGTTCCGCTCGATGGCCTCGCGCAGCAGCGCCAGCGTCGCCGCCGTGTCCGCCGCACCGGTGCCCGCCGTCAGCGACACCGTCCGCCCACGCTTGGTGCCCGCCGCCGTGTCACCGGCCCGCAGCTGTTCGACCATCGCCTGAAGTCGTTCCGGTGACGCGGGCGATGGCGCACCGGCCCGCCGCGACCGGGCGGGCGCCGGCAGCCGCAGCCCCGAAGGCCGCAGGTCCAGCACCTGACCGTGCGCGTCCTCGGCCGCAGGCGCGAACCCCGCACCACGCAGCTCCTCCAGCACCTCCGCGAGCGCGACCGGGCTGACCAGCACCGTCGGCGCGATCTTGCGCAGTTCCAGCCGCGTCGCGGCCGGGTGCGCGGCCACCTCGGCCAGCAGCACCGGGTCGTCACACCGCAGGAACGCCGCCGCCGCGCCGCCCCGCAACCGCCCGTGCCGCCTGGCGACGTCGTCGATCATGTACGTCAGCGACTGCGGTACCGGCGTCCGCGACCGCGTGCGGAACAGGTCGTGCAGCTCCTCGGCCGTCCGCCCGACGTCCAGCGCCCGCCGCACCGACGACTCCGTCACCCGGTACACGGTCGCGCTGCCCGCCGACTCGACGTCCGCGACCTGCCCCATGTCGACGGCGAGCGCGGGTTCCAGCGGGCCGGGCGCGACGACCGTCAGGTCGGCCTGCACCAGCACGTGGTCCAGCGGCTCCGGCATCGAGTCGGCCATGCGTTTGGCGGCCGCGGCCGGACCGTCGGTGCCGCTGTCGAGCAGCGCCCGCCCTGCGCCGGTGAGCGCACCGAGTGCCACCAGCCCCAGCGAGGTCGCCTCGGCGAGCGTCCACCGCACGATCTCGTCCCGCAGCCGTCCTCCGCGCCGCGGCGCCCGCCACGCCAGCAACGCGGCGAGGTTGTCCGGCGATGCCACCCCGGTGCCCGCCCTCGGCTCCGCCAGCGCGGACAGGATCCGCCGCCGTTCGGCCGGTGCCGGTGGCCGCCGCAGGTCGTCCGACAGCGGCGCGAGCACCTTGTCCTTCGCGTCGCGCATGCCTGCGAGGCCCGGCAGACGCGGCATGTCGAGCCACGCGGCGGCGAGCGTGGCCCACTGGTTGGCCGGGGTGGCGGTGAGCCACGGGTCGACGACCGTCGTCGGCATCCACTCCGGGGTGGTGGCCGCCGAGCTGTCGCCGATCATGCCCGCGGCGAACAGCACCTCGGCGATCAGGCCGGCGCCGCGCTCGTCGGTGTCGAGCTCGCGGGCGACCTTGCGCAGGTCCCGCACCCCGAGGCCGCCCGCCTTCAGCACGGCGGCGGGTTCGACGGACCACAGCCGCACCAGCATTTCCGCGCGGCGCAGGAACTCCAGCGCCTCACCGGCGCCGGTCGCGTCCACGGTGGCCGACCTGTGCTGCTTGGTGTCCAGCTTCGGCTCGTCGAGCTTGACCGTGCCAAGCGCACTGTCGCCGCGGATCACGAGCGCGACCTGCCGTGGCAGCTCGACGGTCTCGGCGTCCCGCCGCAGCAGCAGGCCCATGGCGATCAGCCGCTGCACCGGCGTGGTGGCCTCGTCGAGCGGCACCTCCACGAGCGCGTCCTTCGTGCGGCCGAGCGGCGAGCCGTGCGCGAGCGTGGTCAGCAGCCGCCGCTCCGCCTCCGGCAGACCTTCGAGCAGGCCCGCGATGTCCACGCCGTCCAGCGCGTTCGACGGCCTGCCCAGCCCGGCGGGGAACATCCCGCCCGCCTCCCGCGCGGCAGGCACGACCGACAGCTCGTCGGTGCCCCACGCCAGCGCGAGCCGCACCAGCGTGTCCAGCGACTCCCGCACCCGCGCCGCGCGCACGCCGGGTCCGACGATCTCCACGACCCGCGCCTCGGGCACCGGCGCCTTGTCGGCGTCCGCGACGATCAGCGCGTCCAGCACGGCGAGGGTGAACGTGTCGAGTGCTTCCGCGGCCCTGGTCACGGACGCCCTGGTGGCCGCGCGCGCCGCCAGCACCACCGAGTCCGGCGGCGGGGGAGTCGCGAGGTCGGGGCGGGCGGACAGGAGGGCGGCCAGCGCGTGGTCGTCCTGGGCGCGCAGCCAGTCGATGAGCGTGAGACCCGGCATCCGACCACGGTATACGTTCCGCGCCGCCGCCTCGCATGGCTTGATGGCACCGCTGGGCGAAACGCCCGGTCCCGATGGTTTCACTCCGCACGCTCGGCGAACTGCGCTGTACCGCGCTCCGGTAATGTCTTGAGACCCGAGCTGAAGGAGGACGCGTGGCCAAGAAGGGCGCCAACGACGGCCGTATCGATCCGTACTGGCCTGCGGACGACGACCACGGCAACCACCCCGTCAGCGAGCTGGTGGCGGACCGCCAGGGTGCGATGGCCCCATGGGGTGACCTGGTCTTCCCGCTCGACGCGGTGCCGTACACCCACCCGCAGACCGACATCAACAAGTAGTAGGTCTCCGACATGCCGGTTCCTGGCCCTGGCTACTCCATCACCGTCCGTGTCGAGGCGCCGCCGTCGGCGAGCGCGGCGGGTGACCTGACCGGCGCCGCTGGCCGGGCAGGCGCGGTGATCACCGCGTTCGACGTCGTCGAGTCCCATACGGACCGGATCGTCGTCGACATCACCGCCAACGCCCACTCGGTCGACCACGCTGACGAGATCACCAAGGCGCTCGAGGAGCTGCCCGGCGTCACCGTCCGCAAGGTCTCGGACCGCACCTTCCTCATCCACCTCGGCGGCAAGATCGAGGTCAGCTCGAAGGTCCAGCTCCGCAACCGCGACGACCTGTCCCGCGCGTACACGCCGGGGGTGGCGCGGATCAGCCAGGCCATCGCCAAGAACCCCGCCGACGCGCGCCGCCTGACCATCAAGCGCAATACGGTCGCGGTCGTCACCGACGGCTCCGCGGTCCTCGGGCTTGGCAACATCGGCCCGGCCGCCGCGCTGCCGGTCATGGAGGGCAAGGCGGCGCTGTTCAAGAAGTTCGCCGATGTCGACGCGTGGCCGGTCTGCCTGGACACCCAGGACACCGAGGAGATCATCCGCACGGTGCAGCTGATCGCGCCCGTGTACGGCGGCATCAACCTGGAGGACATCGCCGCGCCGCGCTGCTTCGAGATCGAGGCCCGGCTGCGCGAGATGCTCGACATCCCGGTCTTCCACGACGACCAGCACGGCACCGCGATCGTGGTGGTCGGCGCGCTGCGCAACGCGCTGCGGGTGGTCGGCAAGAACCTGGCGGACGCCAAGATCGTGGTGTGCGGTGCGGGCGCCGCAGGCTCGGCCATCATCCGCCTGCTGCTGCAGAAGGGCCCCGGCGACATCATCGCGGTCGACGTGAACGGCATCGTCCACCCTGACCGCGACGACCTGGACGCGAACCTGACGTGGCTCGCTCAGAACACCAACCGCGACATGATCAAGGGCCGGGTGACCGACGCGCTGGTCGGCGCGGACGTGTTCATCGGTGTGTCCGCGCCGAACCTGTTCGGGGCCGACGCGGTCGCCACCATGGCGAACGACGCGATCGTGTTCGCGCTGGCCAACCCGGACCCGGAGATCGACCCGCTCGAGGCGCAGAAGCACGCCGCGGTGGTGGCGACGGGCCGCAGCGACTACCCGAACCAGATCAACAACGTGCTGGCCTTCCCCGGTGTGTTCCGCGGGCTGCTCGACGCGCAGGCCCGCGGCATCACCGACACGATGCTGCTGGCCGCGGCCGTCGCGATCGCGGACGTCGTGGACGGCGACCGGCTGAACGCGTCGTTCATCGTGCCGAGCGTGTTCGACTCGGCCGTGGCCCCCGCGGTGGCCGAGGCGGTCGCGCGAGCGGCTCAGTCGTAGCATCAGTCGGGTGACTGACCTGACGCACGTCGACGAGTCGGGTGCCGCGCGGATGGTGGACGTGACCGGCAAGTCGGTGACCTCCCGGGTCGCGGTGGCGACCGGCCGGATGCACACGACGGCCGAGGTCATCGGCCTCCTGGCGTCGAACGGCCTGAAGAAGGGCGACGCGCTGGCGGTCGCCCGCGTCGCCGGGATCATGGGCGCCAAGCGGACGCCGGACCTGGTCCCGCTGTGCCATCCGCTGGCGATCACCGGCGTGACGGTGGACTTCGCCATGGACGACGCGTCGGTGGCCATCACCGCGACGGTCCGCACGAGCGGCCAGACCGGCGTCGAGATGGAGGCACTGACCGCGGTGACGGTCGCGGGCCTCACGCTGCACGACATGATCAAGGCCGTCGACCCGGCCGCCGTGCTGTCCGAGGTGCGCGTGGAGCGCAAGGAGGGCGGCAAGACGGGGGTCTGGACCCGACCGGAGGGCAGATGAGCACCGCTGTCGTGATTGCCGCTTCGAACCGGGCGGCCGCCGGGGTGTACGAGGACAGGACCGGACCCGTGATCGTGTCCTGGCTGCGGTCGCGTGGCTTCGAGGTGCCGGACCCGGTGGTGGTGCCGGACGGCGAGCCGGTGCTGGCGGCCCTGCGTGACGCGGTCGGCGCCGACGTGGTCGTCACGACGGGCGGAACGGGCATCAGCCCGACGGACGCCACCCCGGAGATGACCCGGCGACTGCTCGACTACGAGATCCCGGGCCTCGCGGACGCGATCCGCGGTGCCGGTCTTCCCCAGGTCCCGACGGCCGTGCTGTCACGTGGCGTGGCGGGGGTCGTCGGCCGGACGCTCGTGGTGAACCTGCCCGGCTCGTCCGGCGGGGTGAAGGACGGTCTCGGCGTGCTGGAGAACGTGCTGGACCACGCCCTGGACCAGCTGCGGGGCGGTGACCACCAGCCGGCTTCGTGGCCGGTCGCGCGGGTGCTGCGCGCGGAGATCAGCGAGGTACCGATCACGGTCGAGGCCCACGCCGAACTGGTGGGCGACGACGCGGCAGGCGCGGTGGTGACGTTCGCCGGCGTGGTCCGCGACCACGACGGCGGCAAGGGCGTCACCGACCTGGAGTACGAGGGCCACCCGTCCGCGAAGACGGTGATCGAGGAGGTGGCGGCCGACGTCGCCGCCCGCCACAGGGGTGTTCGCGCGCTGGCGGTGAGCCACCGGATCGGTCCGCTCGCGATCGGCGACGTGGCGCTGGCGTGCGCGGTCGCGGCCGAGCACCGCGCGGAGGCGTTCGCGGCCTGCGCAGACCTGGTGGACGACGTGAAGGCCCGCCTGCCGATCTGGAAGCACCAGAACTTCACCGACGGCACGGACGAGTGGGTCAACTGTCCGTAGCGGGCCGGGCGCGACCGCCCGGCCCACGGACCGGTCAGGCGGGCGGCGCGTAGACGCCGATGTGGTTGCCCGCCGGGTCGAGCAGATGCGCGAAGGTCAGCCCGGACGGGCTCGTCTTCGGCTCGCCGACGAGCTTGCCCCCGAGCCGCTCGGCCTCCTTGGCGGTGGCGGCCACGTCCGACACGACGACGAAGAACGTCGCGCGGTTCGGCGACGCGCCTTCCGTGTCGAAGACACCGCCCTGAGGCCCGCCCGCGTCCTTCGCCGTGACCAGCCGGTAGGTGGGCGAGTCCGGATCCGACGCGAACGACCAGTCGAACAGCTCGCCGTAGAACCGCTCGGTGCTCTCCGTGTCGTCGGTGTCGATCTGGAACCAGTTGACCGTGCCGTGTGTCATGTGCTGTCTCCCTGTCGTGTGTGTGACACCACGATCGGGCTCGTCCGCGACAACCCCCTGTCGGTGTTTATGACGCGAATGCGGTGACCTGGGTCACATGACGCGGCAGGGGTAACCGCTCTGGCGACCGCGCGGGCGCGGGTTCGCCGGTGTCGTGGCCGGTGACGATCCGGTCGAGCCGGAAGACCCGCAGCTCGTCCCGCAGGCGGCACCACGCGACGAGATACCAGGTCTCGTCGCCCGCCAGGAACATCACCGGTTCCACGTCGCGTTCGGTCTGGGTGCCTCGCTTGTCGACGTACCGCAGCCGCAGCACGCGCCGCGCGGCGAGCGCGTCCTGGATGACGACCGGGATGGGCGGCGGCTCGATCACCGGGCCCAGGAACCCGACCCGGCCGGCCAGCTCGCGGGCGGCGGTCGCCTCGTTGGCGGGCATCGCCGCCATCATCCGCCGCAGCGCGCTGGCCGCGGCCTGTGCGAAGGGGGTGCCGGTCATCCGCCGCAGGGCCACCGAGACGGCGACGGCTTCCGCGGGGGAGAAGTTGAGTGGCGGCAGGGTGCGCGCCGGGTCGATGGCGTAGCCGCCGCGCCGTCCCGTGTCCGCCCAGATGGGCACGCCGACCTGCTGCAGTGAGCTGATGTCGCGTTCGATCGTGCGCACGCTGACCTCGTAGCGCGCGGCGAGCTGGCGGGCGCTACGCCGCAGCGGTGCGGCCGCCCGCAGTTCCTCGACGATGCCGTACAGGCGGTCCGTTCGGTTCACGTCGCGGACGGTAACCCGGAGCACCGACAAAAGCAGGGCTCCACCGCCGGGGGATCGCGGTGGAGCCCTGCTTCGCGCGAACTAGCTAGTTCACTTGGTGGCGAGCTTCTGACCGGGGACGATCAGGTTGGGGTCGCCGATGAACTGCTTGTTCTTCTCGTACACGGCTGCCCAGCCGCCTGCCACCTGCTGCGTCGTGGCGATCTTGGACAGCGAGTCACCCGCGACGACGGTGTAGTCGCCCGCCGGGTTGGAGGCGACCAGCACCGGGACCGCGGGGGCGGAACTGGCGGGCGCCTCGTTGCTGTTGCTCTCGGAGTCGTTGTTCGACGGTGCGCTCTGCTGCTGCGGCGCCTGCTGCTGCTGCGGCTGCTCGCCGCCGCCACCGCCGCCGCTCGCGCCCGCACGCTTGCCGCACACCGGCCATGCGCCGATGCCCTGCGTCTGCAGCACGTTGTTCGCGACGCGGATCTGCTCCGCCTTCGACGCGTTCGCGGCGCTGCCGGTGCCGCCGTTGGCGGCCCAGGTGCTCGGGCTGAACTGCAGGCCACCGTAGTAGCCGTTGCCGGTGTTGATGCTCCAGTTGCCGCCGCTCTCGCACTCGGCGATCGCGTCCCAGTTGACGGGCTGTTCGGCCGACGCGAAAGCGGGGGCCACCGCCAGAGGAGCACCGACCGCGAAGCCCGTGAGGACGACGCGGGCAATGGTGCGACGAACGCCAGTGGACGGCTTGCGGTGAGTGCCTCGATACGCCATTTCTGCCTCTGCCTCAGCGTCTGGCAAAGCGCCGTTAAGGCTCTCTGTCCCGGTCCGGAGACTTTCTTTCAGTCGGGGGATATCCCTGCGTGCCCGCCGGATCGGGATGACGCTCCGGGCGCTCAGGTGCTGGTTGGTTCGGGGCCAACCAGTGAGCGACGGTACGTACGAAATCGAGGCGTGCCCAATTATCTGTTACGTGACCGTCGTCATAGTAACACTATTAGATGTGCTGCGATTGGTGCTGTTATCGCAGGTCATCGCGGCGTTTCGCGCCGTGATAGCGCCGTGATCATGGCGGGATATTTCCTGCCGGCTGAGGTTTGAGTCACGTTATGGAAGCAGGCGTGAAGAGCGTGTTTGCTGCACGCTGAAATCGGATGATTACATGCGGCAAAGGCTGGGTCAATTCGGCGGGGGCACGAACTTCGAAGTCGATCTACAGAAGCGGGCACGGGAACGCGGGTGACTGTGGCATATCCGCCCGTGATCGGTTGGTAACCGCTCTTGTCGAATTCTTCGATCGAGCCGCCGGTCAGCCGCCCGCGAACGGAGGCAGGACGTCCAGGTCGGCGCCGTGGGGGACGGTGCTCGAGAAGTCCCGGACCGCGATCCCGTCCAGCAGGAAGCTGCACGCCGTCAGCACGCGGGTCAGTTTCTCGCCGTGCCTGGTGCCCAGTTCGGTCACCAGGTCGCCAACGGTGGCGCCTTCCGGCACGGACACGGTCTCCTCGGACAGGCCGACCGCACCCCGGGCGCCCGCGAAGTAGCGCACTCGGACGTTGCTCACGCCTCCAGGTTAGCGGGCCGATACTTGCCGACATGTCGATGTTCGTCAGTCGCGTTCAGCCGCCGCGAGCGCGCCGGTGCCGAGGCCGTTTCAACGCTGTGGGTCGGCCTGCTCCGCCCACCGGCGGCGACACGCCGCGATGATGGCTCGCGCGTCGTCGCCCTCGACCGCGCGGGACCACAGGGCGTCAGCAAGGCGGTTGAAGATCGCGACCTGCTCCTCGTCGTCGATGCGGAGCTCGCCGGCAGCATGCTCGACGAGGACCTCGTCATCGACCACCCAGAAACCGGCGGGCAGTAGGTGCGGCAGCTGCCGGAACGCGGGAAGCACACCGAACCGCACGGCCGGCAGGCCGATCACGGACATGAGCCGGTCGAGCTGTGCCGCCATCACGGCCGGTGGACAGACCGCGGTCGAGAGTGCCGATTCGGCGACGAGGATCTCGATGCGGCGGCCAGGCTCGTAGAGGATCTGCGAGCGTCGCATCCTCGCCCGCACGGCCTCGTCGACGTCGCCGGGCGGGAGCTCGAGGAGCTCGGCCTGCGTCACGAACACGCTGCGTGCGTAGTCCGCGATCTGCAACAGACCGGGCACGGCCATCACGTCGACCGCGCGGATCACGCCGGCGGCGCTCTCCTCGCGTGCGTCCGACTCCTGCCGTGCTTGGTGGCCGGCGCGTACCTGCCTGCGCCAAGCGCCGTGCGCGACGCGTAGCTCGCGAAGCTGTTCGCGCAGTAGCTCGAGATGGTCCTCGGCGCCGCATGCCCGCAACCACGCGATGAGGTCGGCGTCGCTCGCCATCTGCTTGCCGCGCTCGAGCTTGCTCACCTTCGACGGATCCCAGCCGAGGCGGGCGGCAAGATCCTTCGACTGCAGGCCGGCTGCTTCTCGCAGGGCGGCCAGCTGGTCTCCGAACTCCAGCCGCCGCGTCTCGTAGCTGGGCACTCAATCCTCGGGCAGGGTCACGGGGCCTCGGGGGAGACCCATTCGCGGTACGGGATCGAAGCATCCCACGCGCGATCACGAGCAGCTCGGAACGGGGCCACCGCGGCCGGGTCCTTGATCAGGTCGGCGCCCACGACACCAGTCGGCCCGAAGTGCATCACTGCCACGCGCGCATCGTCGAACAGCCAGAAGTCCCGATCCGGTAGCCGCAGCTCGAGTGCGCGGGCCGCAGGCAACACGCGGATGTCCTCGCCTGCCTCGACCGCCGGCGGGGTGAGGATCTCGAGCTCGTACCGCTGGTAGTCCGTCGGCGGTTCGTACATCACGCGTACCCGTCCGAATCGTCTGCCAGAGGCTCGGACGTCCGCGATCCACTCCCACCAGTCCGCCATCCACTCGAGGTTGTCAGGCTCGCCAGCGCGCCAGCGGCGAAGCGGCTCGCGCTCCTCGGGCTCGTCGTAGGCAGGCTGGATCTCGAGGCGCCAGGCAGACTCGTCGAAGTCCTCGAACAGGTCCTCGAACTCATGGCGGGCCAGCATCACTCCCCCGTTGGTAGAAACCGCAGCAGGGCGGCAGGCACTTCGACGATGTCCTCGTGGTCGGGCAGCCCTCGCCGGTGGGCCTCGGCGAGCGCTTCCGGGTCTCTGACCTTCCATCCCTGGATCAGGTAAGTGCCCTTGTCGGTGGCAAACGCCGTCGGTGAGCCGCTCTTACCACTGTCGACGGTCCCCAGATGCGTGACTTTCACCGTGATTGCTCCAATCTTGGTCGCTCTGTGCATATGTGCTGATCAAGCCGGTGAGGGCACCGTAGTCGAGGCGACCGATCGGGTGCACTTCGTGCTCTAGTATGCCACATGCTTGAAAAGTGCGTCAAAATTGCTCCAGACTGGCGTCGATGGACACTGCCGGATGACGTACCTGCTCGCGCACGGATTCGCCCTCGCTCGGTTCGCCGAGCGAGGGGCAAGCGCCATGCCCTCGGTTCCGGATCTCCGGAGGCCACCTTGAGTGAGGAGCGCTTCTTCTTCGGGGTGGTCGTGGTCTCGATCGTGATCGGGATCGTGCTCGCGCTGACCGGCTACGAACCGTCCGTCGGCTACGGGTCGGAACCGCCGGACGAGACGTGCACTTTCGACCCCGCTGGCCAACTGGAGTGCGAGGAGGGTTGATCGATGACCCAGCAACATGACCGGTCCGGATCGGGTCCCGTTCTCGGGTCGGTTGAATCCCTGACCCCCAGACGTCGGACTCCCGGTCCCTCCCAGGGGTCCGGCGGGCGCAGTGTCACCCCCGAGCCACTGCGCCCGCCGGGGGCCACTGTGCCTTGTGACCGGTGCGAGGGTGGTAGCCGACCGCCTGCCGGCGCCGTGGTGTGTCCGGTCTGTACCGGACGGGACGAGGTGGACTTGGTGTGGGCCGTGTCGGGCTACGACGGGCAGGCGCACGCGTTCGTGGTGTCTGCCGACGAGGCCGTTGACCTCGTCTCGGCGCCGTGGCCCTGCTGGCACAGCGTGCCCAAGGCCAAGGTGACGGACTACGCCGACGGGGTCCGAAAGTGCCCGGCCTGCCTGATCACGGTCGCCACGGGCATAACGGCACAGGTCGAGGCGAGTGCCTCCGTGATGATCGCGGACCTACCGGCGGGCCTGGCCGACATCTACGACGGTCGAGAGGATCTCGGCCCGACCACGAGCTGGAACCGGGGCCTTGCTCACGGCTCCGGGTAAGTAGACCGCTATTTGTCGACATGTCGATGTTCGCCCGTGTTCGCGTTCAGCCGCGACAATGGAGGCATGGCCGAACCGCGCAAGTGGACATACCTGATGGACATGGACGGGGTCCTGGTGCGCGAGGAGCACCTCGTCCCGGGGGCCGACGAGCTGCTCGGCGAGCTGCGGGCCAGTGGCAACCAGTTCCTCGTGCTCACCAACAACTCCATCTACACCCCGCGTGACCTGCGGGCGCGCCTGCACCGCACCGGCCTGGACGTGCCGGAGTCCTCGATCTGGACCTCCGCGCTGGCGACCGCGAAGTTCCTCGACTCGCAGCGGCCGGAGGGCTCGGCGTTCGTCATCGGCGAGGCGGGCCTGACCACGGCACTGCACGAGATCGGCTACGTGCTGACCGACCGCGACCCGGACTACGTGGTGCTCGGCGAGACCCGCACGTACAGCTTCACGTCGATCACCACCGCGATCCGCCTGGTCGAGCAGGGCGCCCGGTTCATCGCGACCAATCCGGACGCGACGGGCCCGTCCCGCGAAGGTTCGCTCCCCGCGACCGGCTCGGTCGCCGCGCTGATCGAGAAGGCCACCGGCCACGCGCCCTACTTCGTCGGCAAGCCGAACCCGCTGATGATGCGGTCCGCGCTGAACACGCTCGGCGCGCATTCCGAGGCCACGCTCATGATCGGCGACCGGATGGACACCGATGTCCGTGCCGGCCTGGAGGCGGGCCTGCACACGATTCTCGTGCTGACCGGCATTTCCACCCGGGAAACGGCGGAGCGTTTTCCGTTCCGCCCCGGCCGGGTCATCGACTCGGTCGCTGACCTGGTCGGGAGCGTCGACGACCCGTTCCCTGGCTGATCGCCTGCCCACTTGTTGCCGACTGCGAAGCGTGCGATTTCCTCCTGGCATATTGTCGCGGTGTGCAGGAAGACGGACCGTCGACGTTTGTGGTCGGTGACGTGCACGGGCACCTCGACGAGTTGCTCGCCGCGCTCGCCGACGCCGGCCTGGTCGACGACGAGACGAACTGGTCCGGCGGCGAGGCCCATCTGTGGTTCCTCGGCGACTTCGTGGACCGAGGACCCGACGGCATCGGCGTGATCGACCTGGTCATGCGTCTCGCGGACGAGGCGGCGGACGCGGGCGGCCAGGTGCAGGCGCTGCTCGGCAACCACGAGATCCTGCTGCTCGGCATGCACCGCTTCGGCGAGACGGAGGTCCCGTCGGACTTCGGCCCGCGCAGCTTCGCCCGCAGCTGGGAGATGAACGGTGGCCAGCTGACCGACCAGGAGGCGGTCACCGACGACCACATCGAGTGGCTGATCACGCGGCCGGCGCTCGAACTGGTCGGTGACCACCTGCTCATGCACTCCGACACCCTCGAGTACCTGGTGTGGGGCGGCGACATCGACGAGATCAACGAGAACATCCAGGACGTCCTGGACTCCGACGACCTCGTCGAGTGGTGGGAGGTCTGGCGCAGGCTGACCACGCGCCACGCCTTCCGCGGCCCCAACGGCGCCGACGTGGCCACGCAGCTGCTGTCCGTCCTCGGTGGCGACCAGGTCGTGCACGGCCATTCGGTGATCGCCGACCAGCTCGGCATCGCACCGGCCATGGTCGACAGCCCGTACGAGTACGCGGGCGGCAAGGCACTCGGCGTGGACGGCGGCGTGTTCGTCGGCGGCCCGTGCCTGGTCGTCGAGCTTCCGTGGTCACCGCCCGAGCCCGACGACGACACGCCATAACCCTTCGGGTCAGGCCAGGTCGAGCAGCTCGTCGAGGCCGGTGACGGTCAGCATGCGCGCGACGTGGGCAGGCAGGCCGACCAGCAACAGCCGCGCGTCCTTGGCGACCGCGAGCCGGTGCGCGCCGACCAGCGCGGACAGTCCGCTGGAGTCCACAATCGACACCTCGCCGAGGTCGACGCGTAGTTCCGCGCCCCGGCCCGCGGCGCTGATCAGCTCGGTCAGCTCGGCACGCAACGCGGGTGCGGTGTCCACATCCACCGCGCCGGCGAGCCGCACGTTCGACCCGTGGACAGTGATGGAGAGGCTCATGGTGCCCCCATCCTTGTCGACAGCGGCGATCCTATGTTGACGAACGTTGAACCCGTGCTGGGGCACAGGTAGACATACGTTGGTGTCAGTCGTCCCCGGGAGGCTCACATGACCACGCCAGCGGTGCCGAGCTACGTGTCCGGCATCTCCGGGAAACCGCTGCTCGGCGACACCATCGGCGACAACCTCGACCGTGCCGTGGCCGCGTTCGGTGATCGCGAGGCGCTGGTCGAGCACGCGACCGGCCGCCGCTGGACGTACCGGCAGCTCGCCGACGAGGTCACCGCTGTCGCGCTGGGCCTGGTCGACCTTGGCGTGTCGAAGGGCGACCGGGTCGGCATCTGGGCGCCGAACTGCGCAGAGTGGACCGTCACGCAGTACGCGACGGCCAAGATCGGCGCGATCCTCGTCAACATCAACCCGGCCTACCGGGTGCACGAGCTGAAGTACGTGCTGAACCAGGCCGGCATCCGCACGCTCGTCGCGGCGCCGAGCTTCAAGACCTCCGACTATGCCGCCATGATCGACGAGGTCCGCGGCGAGTGCCCGGACCTCGAGGACGTGCTGCTCATCGGCCGCGAGGAGTGGACGTCGCTGGTCGCGATCGGCCGGGGCGGTTCGGTCGCGCATCTCGCGGAGCTGCAGGCCGGGCTGTCCGCCGACGACCCGATCAACATCCAGTACACGTCCGGCACCACGGGCTTTCCCAAGGGCGCGACCCTGTCGCACCACAACATCCTCAACAACGGCTTCTTCGTCGGCGAGATGTGCACGTACACCGAGCAGGACCGCATCTGCATCCCGGTGCCCTTCTACCACTGCTTCGGCATGGTGATGGGCAATCTGGCGGCGACCTCGCACGGCGCGTGCATGGTGATCCCGGCACCCGGCTTCGACCAGAAGGCGACCCTGGAGACGGTGGCCGAGGAACGCTGCACGTCCCTCTACGGCGTGCCCACCATGTTCATCGCCGAGCTGTCCGACCCGGGGTTCGACTCCTACGACCTGTCGTCGCTGCGCACCGGCATCATGGCGGGCTCGCCGTGCCCGGTCGAGGTGATGAAGCAGGTCATCGAGCGCATGGGCATGGCGGAGGTGACCATCGCCTATGGCATGACCGAGACGTCCCCGGTCTCCACGCAGACCCGCAAGGACGACTCGCTCGACCGCCGTGTGTCCACTGTGGGCAGGGTGCTGCCGCACATCGAGGTCAAGGTGGTCGACCCGGCGACCGGCCTGACGGTCCCGCGCGGCACCCCCGGCGAGCTGTGCACCCGCGGCTACTCGGTGATGCTGGGCTACTGGGAGCAGCGGGACAAGACGGCCGAGGCCATCGACAAGGCGCGCTGGATGCACACCGGTGACCTCGCGGTCATGGACGACGATGGCTACCTCAACATCACCGGCCGCATCAAGGACATGGTCATCCGCGGCGGCGAGAACGTGTACCCGCGCGAGGTCGAGGAGTTCCTCTACACACACCCGGACATCCTCGACGCCCAGGTCATCGGCGTGCCGGACGAACGCTACGGCGAGGAGCTGATGGCGTGGATCCGCATGAAGGAAGGCGCGGAGCCGCTGACCGACGACGCCGTCCGGGAATTCTGCACGGGGAAACTGGCGCACTACAAGATTCCCCGTTATGTGCGGGTCGTCGACGAGTTCCCCATGACCGTCACCGGCAAGATCCGCAAAGTGGAAATGCGCGAGGTGTCGGTGGAACTCCTTGGGCTGCAGAAGGTGGCCGCCACCAAACACGCGTGACCTGGGTCACATTGGACAACGTGGGCTGATTTCTCGCGTCTCCCTTTGCATGGGGGCCGCGAGGAATTCATCGCGGCATATCGCGAAATCTGGGGGAGATTGATTCATGAGTATCATCGCGTCCGTTCTTGCCTTGGCGGCCACCGGTTTCGGTGTCACGGCACCGAGTGCGGCCACACGGACCGTGTACGCCGACCTCAACGGTGACGGCCTGCGTGACTACGTCACCGTGCGGACCGTGCCGGGCAAGCCGGACGAGCAGCTCCTGTCCGCCCGGGTCGGCGCCCGGCAGCTGACCGCGACGGTGCCGCTGGCCTCGCCGAGCGGCGTGCTGCCCATGCGGATTACCGACCTCGACACCAACGGCCGCGACGAGGTCGTCGTGACGGAGTCGCTTGGTGCCAACACCCTCAGCTTCGGCGTGTGGGGCCTCTACGACGGCGACCTGGCGCCGGTGACGCTGGTCGACGGCACGCCGCTGCGGCTGTGGGAGGGCGGCGGCATCAGCGCGATCAGCCGTTACGGCTGTGGTATCGACCACGACGGCCGCTCGCTCACGCAGACCGGAGGCGTCGCCGTGGACGTCGGATTCACCATCTACGAAGGGGAACGTGTCACCTATGTGGTCGACGGGAGCCTGGCGACGGAGACGTGGCGCAGCCCGGTGCGCGGCCCGCGTGACGACCCGGCCTTCCAGGTGAACCCGGCCGACTGCGGCTGATTTACCTCCGCGTTGGTTTGACCCCGAGTCTCTTTCTTTCCGGACGGCGACTTTGTCGCGGAAGATAATCGATCGTCGCGGAAAGAAAGAGACTCATATACTCGCGAGATGAGTTTGATCAACGTCGTCGACGTGGAGGCGACCTGCTGGGACGGGCAGCCGCCGCCCGGTCAGGTGAGCGAGATCATCGAGATCGGCCTTACCGTCGTCGACCTCGACGGGGGCACGCGTCTGGCCAAGCACCGCATTCTCGTGCGCCCGCAACGTTCCCGCGTCAGTGCGTTCTGCACGGAACTGACCTCCCTGACCCAGGATGAGGTCGACGATGGCGTCTCGTTTCGCGAGGCGTGCCAGGCCATGGCTCGCGACCACCACACGAACCGCCTGCCATGGGCGAGCTGGGGTGACTACGACCGCAACCAGTTCACCCGCCAGTGCGAGCACACCGGCGCCGAATATCCCTTCAGCGGTGACCACACCAACGCCAAACTGCGGTTCACCGAGGCCATGGACCTCCGCAGGCGCCCCGGCATGGCGGCGGCCCTCACGATCGCGGGCCTGCCGCTCGAAGGCCGCCACCACCGCGGCGACGACGACTCGTGGAACATCGCCGCGCTCGTCCTCCACTTGCGGAGCCGGAACGCCTGGTGACGCCGGGTCACCACCCCTTCCAGCCCCGACCCGCGACACCCCGCGTTGAAGGCCGTCGGCCACGTCGCCGACCTCGGCGCCGAGAAGGCGGCGTGGTTCGCTGACAGCGAAGGCAACACACTCTGCGGCCACCAGCCAACGTAACCGGCTATCCCCGCCACCACGAAGTGGCCTAGGCTGGAATGACGCGTCCTGGGTACGCCCTGGGGCGCGTTCATTTGTGTGTGGAGGTGACCGTTGTGCCGACCGGAAAGGTCAAGTGGTACGACTCGGAGAAGGGCTTCGGGTTCGTCACACAGGACGGGGGCGAAGACGTCTACGTCCGTTCTTCCGCCCTGCCGGCCGGGGTTCCCGGCCTGAAGGCCGGTCAACGCATCGAGTTCGGTGTCGCCGACGGGCGTCGGGGGCCGCAGGCACTGTCCGTGCGGCTGCTCGATCCGCCGCCGTCGGTGGTCGAGGCACGGCGTCGCCCTGCCGAGGAGTTGCACGGCCTGATCGAGGACATGATCCAGCTGCTGGAAACCAAGGTTCAGCCGGATCTGCGTCGTGGCCGCTACCCGGACCGCAAGGCGACCAAGCGAATCGGGGACGTGGTCCGCGCGGTCGCCCGCGAGCTGGACCCCTAGCCCGTCACCTGCAGCGACCACGCTGCCCTGGTCACGGCCTCCGGGCCGGCATCGCCCTGTACCAGAACGCCACCGGCCTGCTTGACCTCGACGGTCTGCAGCTGGTCGCCAGTGCCCGGCGGGAGCGCCTCGAACGAGGTCTCCTTGCCGGGCGCGAACGTGGCGACGGTGACCGGGCTCTTCTGCTCACCGGCCGCGGTCCTGTACTGGATCACGACCGACCACGGCGTGTCCGAGACGTCCTTGGGCACGGTCACCCGCACCGCCGTGCCGGGCGGCACCGGCAGCTTGAGCATGGCGGCGTTGTCGCGCTTGCAGTTCTCGACCTTCACGTCGCAGTACAGGAACGGCTTCGCGACCGTCTTCTCGCCCGCGATGAGGAAGTCGACCTTCGGCGGCGGTGGCGGCGGCTCGGGGGCGGACGAGCAGCCCGCGAGCACCAGCAGCACCAGGACCAGCAGCTTGCGCACGGCGGTGAGCCTACGGGCGGTCCTCCGGCGACGCGGGCGGCCCCTCCTGGAACGCGACCTCCTGCGGCCCGGTCGACGTGCGCCACGGCCGCACCGGCCGCTCACCGCCGAACCACGGCAGCAGTGACTGGCCCTTGCGCGTCAGGATGGTCTGGGCCAGGCCGAACGCCAGCAGCAGCGAGATCACCAGGAAGCCAAGCCAGAACACCGGCGGCAGCAGCACACCCAGCGCGCCACCGAGCACCCACGCCAGCTGCAGCACCGTCTCCGACCGCCCGAACGCGGACGCGCGTGACTCCTCCGGCAGGTCGTCCTGGATCACGGCGTCGAGGCTGTTCTTCGCGAGCGCGCTCGCGGTCGCACCGACGAGCCCGACGATCGCGGCCGTGGCGATGCCCTCCATCAGCATCGCGACCAGCGTCGAGGCGAGGCTGCCGCCGATGCAGGCGAGCACGATCTGGTCGGGGTGCCCGAGGTGCAGACGCGCGCCGATGCCGTTGCCGATGAAGCTGCCCGCACCCGCCGCGCCTGCGATGACGCCGAGCAGCAGCAGCTGCTTGAACGGCTCGCCCTCGGTCTGCGCCCGCACGGCGAACGCGGCGAACATCATGAGGAAGCCGGTGAGCACGCGGATCGTCGCGTTGCCGGACAGGGCCACGACCACGTTGCGGCCCATGGGTTGTCGTCTCGGCTTCTCCGGGTGCGCCGACAGGGACGCGGGCACCTCGCCTTCCGTGACCTCGACCCAGGCGGGAATCCGCATGGCCTGTACCGCGCCGAAGGCGCAGATGGCCGCGGTGAACCACAGCGCGCCCGCCGAGTCGAACACCTGCAGGAACAGCGCCGCGACCGCGCCGAACGCGGCGCCGCCGATCAGGCCGAACGTGGTGAGCCGCGCGTTGGTCTTCGCGAGCGTGATGTCGGGCGGCACCACCCTCGGGGTGACCGCCGCCTTGAGCACGGTGAACGACTTGGACAGCACCATCTTCGCGAGCGCGGCCGGGTAGAGCAGCCAGGTGTCGAAGTTGGTGGCCATCACGAGGCACGCGAGCGCCTGCCCGAGCGACGTGACGCACATGGCGAGGCGGCGGCCGCGCTGGATGCGGTCCAGCATCGGCCCGATGACCGGCGCGAGCAGCGCGAACGGCGCGATCGTGATCAGCAGGTAGAGCGCGACCTTGCCCTTGGACGAGTCGGCGCTCGCGGCGGAGAAGAACAACGTGTTGGCGAGCGCGACGGCCATGGCGGCGTCGCTCGCGTAGTTGAGCATCGTCGCGTAGGTGAGCGCGGTGAGCCCGGACTTGTCGGCCCCGTCGGCGTTCACGGCCCGCCTGAACGCGGCGGCAGCGTTGCTCGTGAGCTGCTTGCCGCGCAGCGCGGCGACGCGGGTGACGGTCAGCTTCTTCGGGAAGCCGGGCGCGGCCGAGGACGGCGGCACGGGTGGCTCCGGCGCGACCGCCGTCGGCTGCGGACCCGAGGGCGGACGTGGCGGCTGTTCGCGGGGTCCCTGGTGGCCGGGCGCGTAGCCGTCGGGGCCGTAGGTCTCTGGCGCGCTGCCGTCGTAGTCGTAGTCCATCGGCCGCGTCTGCGGGACGGGCGGCAGCGACCGGCGCGGCGGCGGCACGTCCCGCCAGCCCCGGCGCGCGGGCGGCTGCTGCTGTGGTGGCTGGCGGCGGACGGGCCGCGTCTCGCGCAGGTCCTCCTGCTGCGGGTAGTGACTCGCGGCCGGGATCGCGCTGGTCAGCGGCTCCTGGCGGGGTTCGTCACGCGGCGGCTCGTAGGCACGCGTCGGAGGCTGTTGCGGTTGCTGCTGCTGGGGCCGCCAGCTCGGCGCCTGCTGCTTGGTCCAGCTGCGGCGACGCTTCTTCCCGGAGCCGCGCTCGCGCTGCTCCTCCGCGTCTCCCGAACCGGAACGAATCACGCCGTCCATCCTGCCGTACGTAGGGACCTGTCGAAGCCATGACGGATCCAGTCCCGCAGGGGATCCCACTTCCAGGTTACGGATCTGGGGTGACAAACCTCACCCGGAACATCGTGGGCCACAACTTGCCGGTTACGAGGAACTCGTCGGTGCCTTCGATGGCGGCGATCCCGTTGAGGACGTCGGCGCCCGCGCGGTCGGCCTCGGGCAGCAGCCCCGACAGGTCGACGGTGGCGGTGACGCGGCCGGTGGCGGGGTCGATCCGGACGATCCGGTCGGTCTGCCAGACGTTCGCGTAGACCTGGACACGGCCGTCCTGGCCGGAAACGCATTCCAGCTCGTTGAGGCTGGTGACCGGCACCCCGCCCGCGTCCCGGACCCGGACATCACCCACCTCGGCGAAGGTCGCGACGTCGCGGAAGACCAGGCGATCGCTGCCGTCGCTCATGATCAGCCGGTCGCCGCTCCGGTCGTGACAGAGTCCCCAGCCCTCACCCTCGTACCGGACCCGCTCCACTTCGGCGAGCGTGTCGCGGTCCCGCCGGATCGCGACCCCGTCCTGCCAGGTGATCTGCCAGATCGATTCACCCACCAGAGTGATGCCCTCGCCGAACAGGTCGGCGGGCAGATCAGCCTGCTTCCGAACCTCCCCGTTCTCCGGATCGACGACACGGATACTCGACTGGCCCTCCAGCCCGGTCCCCTCGTAGAGCGCCCCGTCGACCAGCTCAAGACCCTGCGTGAAGGCCTGCGGGTCATGGGGAACCGTCGCGACGACGTCGACGGACAGGTCGGTGGAGGAAGGACCGGCAGGGGAGGGCGCGACCGGTGCGGCCGAGCACCCGGCCAGGAGGAGAACGCCCGCGAAGGCGAGGAGGGCCCGCACGGTTCTCAAGCCTTGCACGACCGCCGTCACGCCGCGTCGAGCGGTGGGGCACAATCGGGGGCGATGAGCGTGCAGCAGTCTGACCTGAGCGACCCCGCCCTGGTGGCGGAGGTCGACCTCGCGCGCGCCGCCGCGCAGGAAGAGGCGGGCGACGAACGCGTCGGCGACTACGTCGAGTTCGAGATCGAGGACGAGGCGGCGGTAACCCACCACTTCGAGGCCGACAAGGCCGGCTACCAGGGCTGGCGCTGGGCCGTGACCATCACGTCCGCGGGCCCGTCGACGGATGTCACGGTGAGCGAGGTCGTCCTCCTGCCGGGACCAACCGCCCTGGTCGCCCCGGAGTGGATCCCGTGGCAGAACCGGGTCCAGGCAGGCGACCTTGGCGTAGGCGACCTGTTCCCGACCTCCCCCGACGACCCCCGCCTGGTCCCCGCGTACCTGCAGTCGGACGACCCGGCGGTCGAAGAGGCGGCGACGGACGTTGGCCTCGGCCGCGTGCGGGTGATGTCCCGCCCAGCCCGCCTGGACGCCGCGGACCGCTGGGAACAGAGTGACTTCGGCCCCCGCTCCGACATGGCCCGCAGCGCCCCCGCGCACTGCGGCACGTGCGGCTTCTACCTACCGCTGGCAGGCTCACTGAGCGCGGCCTTCGGCACGTGCGGCAACGAGATCTCCCCGGCGGACGCCCACGTGGTCCACGCCGGCTACGGCTGCGGCGCCCACTCGGAAGCAGAAGTGGAACAGGTAAGCCCAGTACTGGTAGCAGACCTGATCTACGACGACGCCCTACTGGACGTCGAACCTCTGGAAGTCGTCGAAAGTCTGCCGCAACCCGAGGCCCCGGCAGAGCCTGGCGACGCTCCGGCCGATGTCACGGTGGCTGAGCCTGCTGCTGCGGTGTCGGTCGGTTCGTCTGTCGAGGCTCCGGCTGAGCGGGATGACCAGCCTGCCGACGGCGCTGCCGCCGAGCCCACTGCCGCCGAGGCTCCGGCCGAGTCCTCGCCAGCCGATGCGGCGGTAGCCACCGAAACCGCGTCTGAGGCGGTGTCGGTCGGTTCGTCCGTTGAGGCTCCGACCATGTCGGAGGCCGGGCCTGCTGATGCCGCGGAGGAGTCCGCCTCGGGTTCGTCCGTTTCCGGTTCTGAGTCTGTTGCCGATGCGCCGGTCGAGTCGGCCCAGCCTGCCGATGTCGCCGTTGCCGACTCCACCTTCATCGACGTTCCGGCCGAGTCGGAGTCTGAGGCTGCGGTTGCGGAGGAGTCCGCCGCTGATTCGTCTGTTTCCGATTCCGTGTCTCGTGGTGTTGATGCTTCGGTGGAGTCGGACTCCCAGTCTGCTGATGCCGACTCCGCTTTCACCGACGTTCCGGCCGAGTCGGGGTCCCGGCTTGCAGATGCCGCGGTTGCGGCGCAGTCCGCCGCCGGTTCATCTGCTTTCGGTCCCGACGCTGTGTCCCGCGGTGCCGATGCGCCGGTCGAGTCGGAGGCCCCGTCTGCCGTTGCCGACTCCACCCTCACCGACGTTCCGGCCGAGCCGGAGACCCAGCCTGCCGGTGCCGAGGCGTCCGTCGAAGACGTTTCGGCTGGTGCGCCTGTCGCGGTTCCGGCCGAGTCGGACTCTCGGCCTGCTGATGCCGCCGTTCCGGCTGAGTCCGCCGCAGGCTCATCTGTCTCCGGTCCCGAGACTGCGTCTCGCGGTGCCGATGCGCCGGTCGAGTCGGAGTCTCGGCCTGCCGGTGCCGAGGTTGCTGAGGCGTCCGCCGTAGATGTTTCGGCTGGTGCGTCTGTCGCGGTTCCGGTCGAGTCGGCCGCCCAGCCTGCTGATGCTGCGGAGGAGTCCGCCGCTGGTTCGTCTGCTTCCGGTTCCGAGTTTGTGTCTCGTGGTGTTGATGCCTCGGTGGAGTCGGACTCCCAGTCTGCTGATGCCGCGGTTGGGGCGCAGTCCGCCGCCGGTTCGTCGGCTTTCGGTCCCGACGCTGTGTCCCGCGGTGCCGATGCGCTGGTCGAGTCGGAGGCTCTGCCTGCCGGATCCGTTGAAGGCGCGTCTGAGCCGGAGCCCGTCGGTTCGCTTGACGCTCCTGCGGAGCAGGAGACCCAGCCTGCCGAAGATGCTTCGGCTGCCGGCCTGCCCGCCGCCGGGGTTCCGGCTGAGCCGGAGGCCCAGCCCGCCGACTCTGCCGCCGCGGATTCAGCTGTGTCCGGTTCCGTGTCGAGCGGTCCATCCGCCGATGCGCCATCCGAGGCCAAGGCGGTCGACACCGCCGTCAAGGCTGTCGACGCGCCGACTTCGGCCGACGAGCCCGAGTCAGCGCCGGACGGTCCACCCGCCGGTGAGCCCGGGGCGGCGTCGCCCGCGCCGGAACCGGCCGTCAGGCTCGTGGCCTCCGAGGCCACGGCGCCCGCCGACCTCGAGCCGGTGGTCAGTGCCGAGACGGCCGACGAGTCGGCCCGCCGCGAGTGACCGATCCCTTCGGCACCGCCGCGCTGCGGGAGTCGGTGCTCGGCTCGTGGCGTTCCTCGCCCACCCGCCTCCGCGAGGACACCAACGCCGAGGAGGACCTCGTCCTCGGCGGCTACCGGGACCGGCTCCTCATCGAACTCGCCCAGAACGCCGCTGACGCCGCGGGTGCGGACGGTGGCGTACTTCGTGTGTCGCTTGTGGACAGTGAGCTGCGGATCGCCAACACTGGTGAACCCCTTACCCGCCAAGGCGTCGAGGCCCTCGCCTCCCTTCGTGCCTCCGCAAAGCAGCATGGTGTCGGCCGGTTCGGCGTCGGGTTCGCCGCCGTGCTCACCGTCTGCGACGCGCCCCGCATCGTCTCGACCTCCGGCGCGATCGCTTTCGACGTCGAGCGCACCCGTCGCGAAGCAGGCGCTGATCGCGTGCCCGTGCTCCGGCTTCCCTGGCCCACCGACGAAACCCCGCCCGACGGCTTCACCACTGAGGTCCGCCTGCCACTGCGCGACAGCGTCGACCTCGACGAGTTCCGCCGCCAGGCCGGCGACATCCTCCTCTCACTCGACGGGCTCACCCGCATCGAGATCGGCGGCGACGCCTGGTGGCGCGACGGCGACGAGATCCACGGCCCGGACGGTGTCACCCGCTGGGTCGTCGTCCGCGACCACGGGGAGTTGCCGCCGGATCCGGCGCTCGGCGCCGAAGCGCGTCTACAGTGGACGATCTGCTGGTCGCTCCGGATGGATGATGGTCCGCGCCCGCGTGACACCGACGTCCTCTACGCGCCGACCCCCACCGACGAGCGCCTTTCCTTGCCCGCCAGGCTGATCGCCAGCCTCCCGGTCGAGCCCTCCCGGCGGCGCATCCGCCCCGGTGTCGCCACCGATCACGTGCTCGCCGCCGCCGCGCGTGCCTATCCTCGGCTGCTCGACCAGCTCGAACCAGGCGACCGGCCGAAGGTCGTGCCACTGCCGCGATTCCCACTGTCCGAAGTGGACGAGAAGCTGCGTGACGCGGTACTGAAGCAGCTTCGCGTGTCGCCATGGCTGCCGTCCGCGCTCGACGACAAGCCGCTCACCCCGGCCGAGGCGCGACTGCTTCCGGTGTCCAGCAAGGAACTCGCGGAGTCCGTCGCTCCGTACGTTCCCGGGCTCGTTCAGGCGGAGTTCGTCGACCATGCGTCCGCGCTCGCCGCACTCGACGTCGTCCAGTTGCGACTGTCCGATGTGGTCGACGCGCTCACCGGGATCAGCCGTCCCGCAACGGAATGGCGCGAACTGTACGTGGCGCTCGGCAAGATCGTCGACAACGACCCGTCCGCACTCGAGGACCTCGGCGCACTGCCGGTGCCGCTTGCCGACGGTCGCACGGTTCCCGGACCGCGCGGCGTGCTCATCGCCGACGTCGATCTGTCCAGTATGGACGGTGTGCACGTCGTCCACCCCGACGCGGTGCACCCGCTGCTCGAACGGCTCGGCGCGCGACACGGCGGTGCGGACGAACTCCTCGCTGCCATGGCAGGCGAGGTCGAGCACAGCCTCGAGGACGCCGAGTCCGGCCTGGACACCAGTGGGCTCGTGAACACCGTGCTGCGGCTGGTGACCGAGGCGGGCGTCCGCCCCGGCGACGAACCCTGGCTCGGTGCGCTCGCGCTCCGCGACACGGACGGCGGCCCTCGTCGCGCCGACGAACTCGCCCTGCCTGGCACGAAGTTCCTGACCGTCCTCGCCGAAGACTCACCCGTAGGTGTGCTCGCCGACGACATCGCCACGCAATGGTCACCGCAGGTGCTCACCGCGGTCGGTGTCCTCAACGGCTTCACGATCGTCGTCGACGAGGCGCCGACGGGCCCCGACCACGACCTCGCCGACGAGGCCGACTGGTGGGACGACCAGCCGGAACCGCCCTTGCGGCTCGAGGCGATCCGCGACCTGGACCTGGTCGCCGACGACGCGTGGCCCGCCGCGATCCGTCTTCTTGCGAGTGAACCTGACACCTGGCGGGTGATGCGCGGCGGTTACACGGCGTGGTGGATCGCGCATCACGCGCTCCTCGCGGGGGAGCCGCCCGCGCACTGGCGCCTGCCCGACGCACGTGAGCTGACCGGCCTCCACGACGTCGCCCCGACCGACCTGGAACCGCACCTCCAGGAGCTGATGGGCGTCCGCGCCGAGCTGGCCGTCGAGTCCACAGAGGACGCCGAGGACCTGCTCGACCGCCTCGCCGACCCGTCCCGCACGATCACGCGCGGCACCATCCAGCGTGCGTACCTCGCGCTGGCAGAGGCGGTCCGCGACGGCGTGGTCGACCCGGCCGATCTCGACCCGCCACCCGAGGTCCGTACCGCGGACGGCGAGGTCACCGACAACGGCGCCGTGCTCGACGTCCCGTGGCTCGCCCCGGTGACCGATGGCTACGTGGCGGTCGACGCCGACCTTGCCTCGCCGCTGGCCGAACTGCTCGACATCCCGCTCGCCTCCGACGCCGCCCCGGCGGCCCCGGACAGCGACGGTGACCCGGTGCGGTGGACCGACCTCGGCGCGGTCGTCGACGCGTGCGACCTGCTCGGCATCCCGGTGCCGGCCGGCGGCCCGATCGTCCACGAAGGACTGGAGGTCGGCGGCAGGCGGGTGCCGTGGTGGGTCGAGGGCGAGACCGTCCACTGCGAGGACTCGACGGCGGGGCTGGGGCGGGCGCTGGCGTGGGTGACCGACCGCTGGGCGGACCGCCACCTGCTGGCGGCGCTCCTGGAAGACCCCGAGAACCAGGACGCGTGACGAGGGCGGCCGCCGGCCCCCGATAACCAGCCTAACGGGCAGGACCGACAGTCGGCGGCGCCGAAGCCGCGGTTGTCCACAGCTGCCCCAGTTATCCACAGACAGGGCCGAGACCCCCCGTTCTGTCACCCCCAGCCGGTACGCTGGCAAGGCGGGACGCCCCCGGGACAGGGTGGGGGTTGGCAAACGCGTGGGGTCGTTGAGTCTGGAACCACCGGTCAGTAGGCGTCGTTTTGGGTCATCGACCACGACGGGACGGGCACCGCGCGCGAGCGGCGGCTGTTACTGGATGTGTTGCGCGCCTCGGCTGCCTCGGCGGGCGGCGTGGCGTTGCCAGGCCATGATCAGGAAGCCGATCAGCCCCAGGACCGTCCCCCACAGCGCGGTCCACAGCCAGATCGGCGGGAACACGTCGAACACGTACCGCCCCACCAGCAGCACGCACAGCGCCACCAACCACAGTCCCGTCCCCACGTAGACCAGCGGCAACAGCGCCAGCAGCCGTTCGGGGAGCGGCGGAGGTGACTTCTGTGTTTCGATTCGGTCGTCGGGTTTCCCTACGTCGGACACATGCGCGAGGCTACCGGGCCATGGCAAACAGGACAGCCGCCCTCGATCGGTTCTTCAAGATCTCCGAGCGGGACTCCACCGTCGGCCGGGAGGTCCGCGGCGGGTTGGTCACCTTCGTGACCATGGCGTACATCGTCGTACTCAACCCGTTGATCATCGGTTCCTTCGCCGACGACCCGGCGCACACCGACAAGTTCGGCGGCTTCCTGCCGACCGACCAGGTGGCCGCGGTCACGGCCCTGGTCGCGGGGGTCATGACGATCCTCTTCGGACTCGTCGCCAACTACCCGTTCGCGCTGGCCACCGGGCTCGGGATCAACGCGTTCGTCGCGGTGTCGATCGCGCCCCAGATGTCATGGCCCGCCGCGATGGGACTCGTCCTCGTCAACGGTGTCGTCGTGCTGATCCTCGTCATGACCGGCGTCCGGACCGCCGTGTTCAACGCGGTCCCACCGTCGCTCAAGGCCGCGATCGCCGTCGGCATCGGCCTGTTCATCACGCTCATCGGGCTCGTCGACGCCGGGTTCGTGCGCCGCCTGCCCGACGCGGCGGGGACGACCGTTCCGGTTGGACTGGGCATCAACGGCTCGATCGCGTCCTGGCCGACGCTCGTGTTCGTGGTCGGGCTGATCCTCACCGGCGTCCTCGTCGCCAGGCGGATCAAGGGCGCGATCCTGATCGGCGTCATCGCGACGACCGTGTTCGCGATCGTCCTCGAGGCCATCGTGGACGCGGGGCCGTCGATGGGCACCAACCCCAAGGGCTGGAACCTCGGCTACCCCGGCGTGCCGGACGAGGTCGTCGACACCCCGAACCTGTCGCTGCTCGGCGACGTGAACTTCGACGCCTGGATCCAGGTGCCGATCATCACCGCCGTGCTGCTGGTCTTCACGCTGGTCCTCACCGACTTCTTCGACACCATCGGCACCATGACCGGCCTCGGCAAGGAGGCGAACCTCGTCGACGAGGAAGGCAAGCTGCCCAACACCGGCAAGGCGCTGTTCGTCGACGGTCTCGGCGCGGTCGCGGGCGGCGCGGCGTCGTCGTCCTCCAACACCGTCTACATCGAGTCGGCGGCCGGCATCGCCGAGGGGGCGCGGACCGGCCTCGCCAACGTGGTCACCGGCTTGCTGTTCATCGCCGCGATGTTCTTCACGCCGCTGTACAACTCGGTGCCGGTCGAGGCCGCCGCGCCTGCGCTGGTGATCGTCGGTGTGCTGATGATGGCGCAGGTCAAGGAGATCGACTTCACCGACTTCACGATCGCGCTGCCCGCTTTCCTGACGATCGTGGTCATGCCGTTCACCTACTCGATCGCCAACGGAATCGGCGCCGGGTTCGTGAGCTATGTGCTGATCCGCGCGGCCACCGGCAGGATCCGCGGTATCCACCCGCTCATGTGGGGAGTGGCCATCGCGTTCGTGGTCTACTTCGCGATCGGGCCGATCCGGGCGGCCTTCGGCATCGGTTGAGCGAGCGGCGGCACAGAAATGGTTGAGTGACTGTGGTCAACTCGTGAGGTAAGCTAACTATGTGTCGAACAAGGAGCAAGACATAGCCGAGAGCTCCCTGACCAGTCGTCTGCGGCTGGCCACAGTGCGGCTCAACCGCAGGCTTCGCGCCCAGCGGACCAGCTCCTCGATCACGCTCACCCAGCTGTCCGCACTGTTCTGCCTGTACAAATGTGGCCCACTCACCCCAGGTGAGCTCGCGGCCAAGGAGGTTGTCCAGCCCCCGTCGATGACCAGGGTGATCGCTGCTCTCGAGGAACTCGGCTATGTCAGCCGTCGACCGCATCCCAGTGACGGCCGGCAGGCCATCGTCGAGATCACCGAGGAGGGGAGCGCGCACATCCGAGCGGACATCTCCGCGCGCGAGGCCTGGCTGGACAAGCGGCTCGCGGAACTCACCGATGCGGAACGGGACCTGCTCTCCCGCGCGGCGGAGATCATCGACAGGATGGCGAGCCAACAGGATTAGTGACAGAAAAGAGAGAACTGACCACCGATTCGTCAACGTCTCGAGCCGGACTCGCCGAGGACGCGAAGAAGCCCGGTAACCATCGGGGCATGTTCGCGGCCCTGCGAGTACGGAACTACCGGCTCTTCGCATCCGGGCAGGTCGTCTCGAACGTGGGCACCTGGATGCAACGCATCGCACAGGACTGGCTCGTGCTCGAGCTGTCCGGCTACGACCCCGTCGCGCTCGGGATCGCGGCGTCGCTGCAGTTCCTGCCGACGCTGTTCCTGACGCTGTGGGCCGGGGTGCTGGCCGACCGCGTCGACAAGCGCAAGCTGCTGATACTCGTCCAGTCCGGCATGGCGCTGTGCGCGCTGGCCCTGGGGCTGCTCGACGTCGGCGGGATCGTGCAGCTGTGGCACGTCTACCTGCTGTGCCTGGTGTTCGGCCTGTTCACCGCGTTCGACCCACCGGTGCGGCAGAGCTTCGTCGGAGAGATGGTCGGCAAGGAGCACCTGGCCAACGCTGTTGCCCTGAACTCGTCCACGTTCAACCTCGCCAGGATCCTCGGGCCCGCGATCGCCGGCGTGATGATCATCTGGACCGGCACCGGCTGGGTGTTCCTGGTCAACGCCGTCACCACGCTCGCCGTGATCTACGGGCTCTTCCGCATGAACCCCGAGGAGCTGCACAGGACGCCGGAGACCGGTGAGTCCCGGCCGCGGCGAGGTCAGCTGATGGCCGGGCTGCGGTACGTGCGCGGGCGGCCGGACATCATGGCCGTGCTGGTGCTGGTGTTCTGCGTGAGCACGTTCGCGTTCACGTTCTTCACGACCCTCGCGATCGCGGCGGCGAACGTGTTCCACCGGGAGGCCGACGGCTACGGGCTGCTGTCCACGCTGCTCGCGGTCGGCAGCTTCAGCGGCGCGCTGCTGGCGGTGCGGCGGAGCACGCGGCGCAAGCCGGGGCTGGCGCTGCTGGTCGGCGCCGGGTTCCTGTTCGGGTTGTTCGAGGTCGTCGTCGGTCTCATGCCGACGTACCTGGCGTTCGGGCTCGCGCTGATCCCGTGCGGCGTCGCGATGATGACGTTCATGAACACGGCGAACAGCACCATCCAGCTGGCGACGGCGCCGGAGATGCGGGGCCGGGTGATGGCGCTGTACATGCTGGTGTTCATCGGCGGCAACCCGATCGGCGCGCCGATGACCGGGTGGATGGCCGCGGAGTTCGGCGGCCGGTCGCCGTTCGTCATCGGCGGCGCGATCGCCATGCTGTCGACCGTGGTGTGCGGGTGGATCCTGGCACGCCGCGGCGGCATCCGGGTCCGGTCCCGCTTGCCCTGGGTTCGAGGCTCGGCGGTGGCTCGAAAACCCGAGCTTGCGCGAGTTGATTAAGTTAGGCTAACCTTAGCTCGTCGCTTCGTGGTGGGAGCGGCAGTCAGTTCGGGAACAGCGAGACCCCCACTCCGGTTCGGCAGACGGCACTGCTCGGAGTGGGGGTCTCGTCTATTAATGGCCAGGCCCAGGCGCATTTCGCGCCAGGACCCGAACCCAGGACTGTTGCGTCGGGCAGCCCCCACCCGAACCCGGGGGCCACCCCGAGGCCAGTCTACCGCCGGGGGCCGTCAGTCACGCCGATGTCGATCTTGCCGTGGGCAACTCCTGTCGCGGACTCAGTCGACCGTCCACGTGTGGACCGGCTCGTTGGTTTCCGACAGTGCCACGTAGCGGCGCAGCATGCCGGCAAGTGCCGCGTCGCGGTCCGCGCCGGCGGCCTCCAGGCTGGCAACTGTCTCCCGTTGCCACCTCGAACCCGTCCGTCGCGCGAGGCAGCGCTGCTCGATCACGCCGAGGTACCGCTCCCGCACGGCGTCCGAAACGCCGCACTCGCGCAGCCCGTCGTGGGCCATCGGCAGCAGGCGGCGCAGCACGAGCTCGTCCGGCGGCACCCAGCCGATGCCCGGCCAGTACAGCTGCGCGTCGAACGCGTGCCGGGCACCCGCGTACAGGTTCTCCTCGGCCGCCTGGAACGACATCCGTGTCCACACCGGACGCTCGGCTGTCGCGAGTGCACGTTGCGCGCCGTAGAAGAACGCGGCGTTCGCGATCAGGTCGACGACCGTCGGGCCTGCCGGCAGGACCCGGTTTTCGACGCGCAGGTGGGGAATCCCGTCGACCACGTCGTACACCGGCCGGTTCCACCGCCAGATCGTGCCGTTGTGCAGCCGCAGCTCCGCGAGCTTCGGCGCGATCCCCGCGTCGAGTGCCTCGATCGGGTCCTCGTCGTCGATTTCCGGCAGCAGGCCCGGGAAGTAGCGCACGTTCTCCTCGAACAGGTCGAAGATGGACGTGATCCACCGCTCACCGAACCACACGCGTGGCCGCACGCCCTGGTTCTTCAGCTCCTCCGGCCGGGTGTCGGTCGCCTGCTGGAACAGCGGGATGCGTGTCTCGTGCCAGAGTGCCTTGCGCAGCAGGAAAGGTGAGTTGGCGGCAATTGCCACCTGCACGCCGGCGAGGCACTGCGCGGCGTTCCAATGCGGAGCGAACTCCTCCGGCGCCACCTGAAGATGCAGCTGCAGGGAGGTACACGCCGCTTCCGGCAGGATCGAGTCCGCCGAGCTGCGCAGCCGTTCGCCGCGCTGACCGGGGATCGCCGGGCCTTCCATGGACAGCACCATGTCCTCGCCGCGCGCGGCGAAGATCTGGTCGTTCAACCGGGAGTACCTGGCGTTCGTGGAGAGCCAGCGTGCCTGGAAGTGCTCCTCCCGCAACGTCGGCAGCATGCCGATCATCACGAGCGCCGTGCCTGCGTCCTGCGCCTTGACGTTCGCGTCGGTGAGCGACGCGCACAGCTCGGCCTCCAGCTCGCTCGCCTGGTCACCGGACAGCGGCCGCGGCGCCACGTTCAGCTCCAGGTTGTGCTGACCCAGTTCGGTCGTGAACGACGGGTCGTCGATTTTCTCCAGCACAACGGTGTTGGCCATCGCGGGCCCCAGCACGTCGTCGACCAGGTTCAGCTCGATCTCGAGCCCGATTCTCGGTGGTGAGGTGGAGAATCCGCCCTCCGTGAGCATTCTCGCGAGGGCGTCCAGACATCGCTGAACCTTCGTCCGGTAAAGCTGGCGAGCCGACCGATCAGACGTGCCGGTCGCGACATCCTGTCCCATACCGCCCCTCCCCAGCCGACCCGAGCTGTCGGCGTGTGCGCGGGAAGTACAACCGTTACACACGGTGGAAGCCGTTGCTAGGGGCCAAAACGGTGCAACGTTCCAAGCTTGTTGTTACGCAGAGCTAGACGCGCGTGTGTCGCACGTAACAAGTTCTCATCGTGTGGAACCATGAATGCGTGATCGAGGTGACCGACCCGGACGACCCGAGGCTCGACGAGTACCGCTTCCTCCGCACTGCCGACCGCAGACCCGACCGGCCAGGCGGACTGGGGCTCGTGATCGCCGAGGGGACGATCGCCGTTGGCCGCATGCTGGCCTCGCGCTACCCCGTGCGGTCGATGCTCGGCGTGCGGCGGAAGCTCGAGACGCTGCCGCCCGTCGACGCGCCGGTGTACGTGACGACCGCCGAGGTGATGGCCGAGGTGATCGGCTTCCACCTGAACCGGGGCGTGCTCGCGATGGCGGACCGGCCGGAGCCACTACCCGTTGCGTCCGTGATAGACGGTGCACGCAGGCTGGCCGTGCTGGAGGGCGTGGGTGACCACGAGAACCTCGGCGCGCTGTTCCGCAACGCGGCCGCGCTCGGCGTGGACGGCGTGCTGCTCGGCACGGGCTGCAGCGACCCGCTGTACCGGCGCAGCGTCCGTGTCTCGATGGGACACGTCCTCGCCATCCCCTTCACCACCCTGTCGCCCTGGCCCGACGGGCTGAAGCTTTTGCAGGACAACGGCTTCAGCGTGATGGCGCTCACGCCGTCCGGCTCGGCGGAGCTGTCCTCGGTGGCCACGCCGGAGAAGGCGGCGATCATGCTCGGCTCGGAGGGGCCCGGGCTCACCCCGGAGGCGGTCGCGGCGGCCGACGTGGCGGTCCGGATCCCGATGGTGGGGGGCGTGGACTCACTCAATGTGGCGACAGCCGGCGCGGTCGCCTTCTACGCTCTCGGCGCGGGTCGGTAGTTTCGGAAGGTGTCGATGTCGGGGATACAGCTGCGTGCGAACGGCGAGCGTGCGGTGCTGGTCGGTGATGACGGAGTCGCGGTCACCGAGCCGGGCCGCCTGCCGCTGGGCACTGAGCTGACCGACGCCCTGCACGAGTGGGCGAAGGTCGCGGCGGCGGTCGGCCGCGCCGAGGCGGGGACGGCCGCGGGCACGGTCGTGTCGCGGCGCGGGCTGCAAC
>NZ_JBARWZ010000149.1:0-27510 GCF_049647105.1 Actinophytocola sp. | reverse complement strand
GTACGGACCATGGCGCCATGGTCCGTACCGGCCGCGAGCCTCGGGGTGGGTTTACTTACCGCCCTTGGCCTTCTCCCAGTTGCCGAGCTTGCCGCCGTTGTCGATCAGCGGTCCGGCCTGTTCGAAGTGCCCGGTCGCGCTCGCCGTCGCGCCGGTGTAGGTGTACATGCCGCCCGCCTCGAACGTGTAGGCGTCCTCGATACCGCTGACCTTGCCCTCGACGCCGTCGATCATCAGGGGGTAGGTCGAGGTGAAGGAGTGGGCCGCGATGTTGATGTTGGCGCGGGTCAGCCCGCCCTTCATCACCGACGCGTCCTGCAGCGCCTGCACGATGTACCACGCCCAGAACCAGCCGTTCGCGATCTGTGCGTTCTTCGCGTCCAGCCCGGCCGCGGTCACCGTGTCGGTGTACAGCTGCGCGAACTCCTTGTTGGTGTTGTCCGGGTCGGTCGGCGCGTAGTAGTACCGGACGACGTTGGTGCCGTTGCCGGTCAGGCCAAGCTTGCCCAGCGGCGCGTAGGTCGTCTGGATCTGTGCGCACGGCTGTGCCGCGACCACCACGGGATCCCACGAGCTCTTCTCGATCGCGCCGATCGTCTGGGTGCAGAACGTGCCTGCCTCCGCGACCACCACCACGTCCGCCTTCGACGCCGCCGCGCTCGTGACCTCGTTGTCCACGTTCGGCGCGGTCACGTCGTTGGTCTGCTCGTCGACGATCTCGATGCCGTCGGTCTGCTCCACGGCCCGCTTGAACCCGTTGATGTAGGCCTGTCCGAGCGCGTTGCCGATCGAGATCGTCGCGACCTTCGCGCCCTTGGGGAACTTCTCCTTGATCCAGGAGGCCCAGATGCCGCTCTCGTTGTAGTAGTCGAGACCGAACCCGGTTGTCCACGGGTGGTTGACCGGGTCGCCGAACTCGTTGTCCGAGGCGGCGACCATGAAGTGGCCGACACAGTTCTTGTCCGTGTAGTCCATCAGGTTGAGGTTGTTCGGCGAACCCAGGACCGCGAAGCTCGACGCGTAGTCGCCGGACTGCACGGCCTCCTCGACGTTCTTGCGCGTCAGGTCCGGCTGGTACTGGTCGTCCTTGACGTCGATGCTGACCTTGCGGCCCTGCACACCGCCGTTCTTGTTCACGTAGTCGAAGTAGGTCTTGATGCCATCGCTGATGGCGCCGTACGCGGCGAGCGCACCGGAGTGCGGCATGCTGGTGAACAGCCGGATCTCGTCGTCGGTGATGCCCCCGTTGTTGTCCCAGCTCGACGGGCAGTCGCTCACGTCGAGCTTGAAGTCACCGGGTCCGGTGTAGACGCAGCCCTCGGACTGGCCCCAGTTCTTCGCGTCCGGGTTGGGGGCCGGGATGCTGCCGTCCGAGGGCGGTGTGCCCGCGTCCTTGGGCTTCGAGGTCGACGGGCCGCACTTCTGCGCCTCGGCGGCGTCCTTGGCTTCCTCGTGCGAGCACGCCACCAGTGAGGCCGTGACGGCGGTGGCCGCCAGGATCGCCAGGCACCGTTGCCAGATGGATCGGGTCATTTTCAGCTCTCTCTCACAGCCGGTTGGTCGGTCCGGGAAGGCGCGGCGAACCGGTACCTCTCCCAGTCGCGTGGGGGCCGGGGGACGATCTCGACGATCCGGCGGCGAAGCCGCCCGAGTCCGTCGATCACCCCGCCGGGCAACAGGAACACGAAGGCGATGAGCAGGGCGCCGGACATGATGCCGACGATCTGACCGCCATCGGGTCGGCCGCTGAGCAGGTCGAGTGACTCGGCCCAGTCAGCTATGTAGGTGCGCAGGACCACGAACACGATGGCTCCCGGTACCGCACCCCAGATTGATGCGCTGCCCCCGGCGATCAGCGCGACGAGCAGGAAGATGGACAGGTACAGGTCGAACCGCGCGTCGGACACCGCGGGGACCTGGATCACGAGCAGGGAGCCTGCGACGCCCGCGAAGGCGGCGCTTACGGCGAAGGCGAAGATCTTCACCGGTGCGACCTTGATGCCGGCCGCGGCAGCGGACAGTGGCGCGTCCCGCACCGCGTGCATCGCGCGGCCCACCCGGCTGCGCACGATGTTCCCTGCGATCAGGAACATCAGCGCGGCGACGGCGAGGATCGCGTAGTAGTGGTCGGTCGGCGGGCCTGTCGGGGTGTAGGGATTGACGAAGAACCAGTCCGGCGCCGTCATCTCCTCGGTGGCGAACTTGCCGTTGGGACCTCCTGTGAAACTGGGGAACTTGTTGACGAGCACCGGGAACAGCGCCGCGACGGCAAGGGTGACCGTCGCGAGGTAGAGCCCGCGGATGCGCAGCGCCGGGATGCCGACGAGTGCGCCTGCCAGGAGGCACAGCACGATGCTGACCGGGATCGTGGCGAGATAGGGCCAGCCGTGGTCGGCGACCAGGATGATCGTGGTGTACCCGCCGATGCCGACGAACGCGCTGTGCCCGAGCGAGATCTGTCCACAGTGGCCGGTGAGCAGCCCGAGCCCGAGGATCGCGACGCTGTAGCACACGATCTGCGTCAGCGTCTCGATCTGGGCGACGGACGGGATCAGCAGTGGCAGCACGACCAGGAACACTGCGGCGAGTACGCCCGCGCCCCAGCGCAGGTTGCGGTGGGTGCCGCTGCCTTCTTCGATGGTGAACCTGGCCATCAGACACGATCCTGGGTGCGGCGGCCGAGCAGGCCGGAGGGTTTGAACTGGAGCACCGCGATGATCACGAAGAACGCGCAGCCGAGGCCGAACTGGCCGCCCAGCGCTGGGATGTAGCCGGTGAGCAACGCGATCGACAGGCCGACGACGACCCCGCCGACGAGCGCGCCAGCGATGCTGTCGAGCCCGCCGAGGGTGGCCGCCGCGAAGGCGTAGACCAGGATCTTGTCCATGAACGTCGGGTCGAGGTAGGTGGTCGGCGCGGCGAGGCAGCCCGCCAGCGTGCCGACCGCGGCCGCGATCGCCCAGCTGCCCTGCACCGTCCGTCCGATGTGGATGCCGAGCAGCCGCGATGACTCCACGTTCGTTGCCACGCACCGGAAGGCGAGACCGAGCCGGGCGCGGGAGAGCACCAGGTGCAGCACCACGACGACCAGTCCGACGAGCAGCGCGGTGCCGAGGTTCGTGTAGTAGAGGCGGGCGCCCGCGATCGTGATGTAGTCGTCCGCGTCGTGTGGGAACAGCGTGGGGAAGCCACGCGGGTCGAAGCCCCATAGCAACGCGGCGAGCGCGTTGAACGCGAGGTACAGCGCGAGCGTGACGATGGTGATCGCCAGGTGGTTGCTCGGGTCGAACGGCCGGATCAGCGTTCGCTCGATGCCAGCAGCGGCGGCTGCGGAGATCACCATGCCGACGACGATCGCGATGATCAGCGGGAGACCCCACTTGTCGGCCGCGGTGAACGCGAGGAACGTGCCGACCATCGCCATCGCGCCCTGCGCGAAGTTGATGACGCCGGTCGCCTTGAACACCAGCACCAGTGCCAGCGCCACCATGCCATACAGCACGCCGTTGGTCGCGCCGTCGATGACGCGCTGAAGGTACAGGGTGAGTCCGCCGTCGATGATCGCGTACACGGAGAACGCGGCCAGCAGCGCGGCGACCACGCCGAGACTCTTGGTGGCGGAGCGGCGGCGGCGCGCGGCGAGCACGTCACCGCCTCGTGCTGGGCGGCCGGTCGGGGTCTCCGGCCGGCCTGTGGTCGTGATCGCCACGGGGCACCCTCCTTTGGGTTGACGTGGGGGCGGGGGTCAGTAACCGAGGTACGCGCGGCGGACGGTCTCGTCGTCGCGCAGCTGTTCCGCGGGTCCGGTGACGGCCACCGTGCCCGCCTCCAGGACGTAGCCGCGTTGGGCCATGTCTAGTGCCAGCGCCGCGTTCTGCTCGACGACGACCATGGCGACTTCCCGTTCCGCGCACACGCGGGCGAGCACGTCGAACAGCTGTCGCACGACGATCGGCGCGAGCCCGAGGGACGGCTCGTCGAGCAGCAGCAGCGTGGGGCGGCTCATCAGCGCGCGGGCGATCGCGAGCATCTGCTGCTCGCCGCCGGACAGGCTGCCGCCCGAGGTCGACCGCCGCTGCGCCAGCCGGGGGAAGACCTCGTACCAGTACGCGACGTCCGCCTCGACCTCCTTGTCGCGACGGATGTAGCCGCCCGCGCGGATGTTGTCGTCGACGGACAGGTCGACGAGCGTGCCCCGGCCCTGCGGGACCATCGACACCCCTCGCCGGACGACGTCGTAGGTGGACTTCCCGCCGATCCGCTTGCCCTCGAACGAGATCTCGCCCTCGGTGCGCACCAGCTGGCAGATCGACCGCAGCAGCGTGGTCTTCCCCGCGCCGTTCGCGCCGAGGACGACGACCACCTCGCCGGCCTCCACGGTGAGGTCGATGCCGTGCAGGCACTCGACCTCGCCATAGAAGGCGTGCACGTCACGGAGTTCCAGAAGGGTACTCATACTGGCGTCCCCAGGTAGGCCTCGATCAACTCGGGCGAGTCCCGCAGCTCGGCTGGGGTGCCCGCGACGAGGTTGCGGCCGAAGTCGAGCGCGACCACGTAGTCGGAGATGCCCATGACGAACTGCATGTGGTGCTCCACGAGCAGCAGCGTCATGTCGTGCTCGTCGCGCAGGCGCAGCAGCAGCTCACCAAGCTCGCGGACGTCGCCGTGCGCGAGCCCGCTCGCGGGTTCGTCGAGCAGCAGGAGCTCGGGGTCGGCGATGAGCGCGCGGGCCAGCTCGATGCGCTTCATGGTGCCGAAGGGCAGGCCCTTGCACTCGCGGTAGGCGACGTCGGCGATGCCGAAGTACTCCAGCATCGCGTAGGCGCGGGCCCGTAGCTCGCCGTCCTCCTTGCGGGCGGACCAGCCGAGAGTCGAGGTCACGAAGCCGACTCGCCCCCTCGCGTGCCCACCGACCATGACGTTCTCCAGCACGGTCATCCCCGGCCACAGCGCGAGGTTCTGGAACGTGCGGGCGATGCCAAGCCCGCTGAGCGCGGACGCGTCGAGGCGGAGCAGATCCTTGCCGTTGAAGTGGATGCGGCCCGCCGAGGGCCGCACGAGACGGCTGATCGCGTTGAACGCGGTCGTCTTGCCCGCGCCGTTCGGCCCGATGAGCGCCGCGACCTGTCCTTTGCGGACACTGAACGAGACCCCGTCGAGCGCGGCGACGCCACCGAACCGGACGGTGACGCCTTCCAGGGCAAGAAGATCATTCGATTGCTGCTGGATCGCTTCGCTCATACGACACCGTCCGCGTGGAGTGCCGCCAGCTGTTCGCCGTCGACACCCGCGAGCGTGGTGAGCACGGCGTCGGTGTCGGCGCCCAGCTCGGGTCCGGTGTGGGTGATCTCGCCGGGGGTGCGGGAGAACTTGGGCACGACACCGTTCATGGGGAGCTCCGTGCCGGTGGCGCTCTGCCGCCACAGGATCATGTCGCGATCGGCGAAGTGCGTGTCGGTGAGGATCGTGGCGGCCGTGTTGATCATCCCGACCGGCACGCCATGCTGTTGCAGGAGATCGATCAACCCGGCGCTGTCGAACATGGACGTCCATGCACCGATCAGCTCGTCCAGCTCGGACATCGCCGCGCCGCGCGCCTGGTGGGTGGCGTAGCGCGGGTCGGTCGCCAGCTCCGGCTTGCCCATCGCCTCGGTCAGCCTGCCGAACACCGAGTCGGCGTTGGCGGCGATGACCACCTCGGCGTCGTCGGCCGTCGGGTACACATTGGACGGTGCGACGCCGGGGAGGACGCTGCCGCTGCGGGTGCGCATGACGCCACCGACGTGGTAGTCGGCGAGCATGGACTCCATCAGCGCGAAGACCGCCTCGTAGATGGCGACGTCGACCTCCTGGCCCGCGCCGCTCGCGTCGCGCTCCCGCAGTGCGGAGAGCGTGCCGATGACGGCGAACAACGCGGCGAGCGAGTCGCCGAGGCTGATGCCAGCCCGTGCGGGCGTGTCGTCCGGGGAGCCGGTTGTATACCGGATTCCCCCGACCGCCTCGGCCACGCTGCCGAAGCCGGCGTGGCCCGCATTCGGGCCTGTCTGGCCGAATCCGGAGACGTGCACGACCACGACGCCGGGGTTGACCGCGCGCAGGCTCTCGTAGTCGAGACCCCACCGCGCCATCGTGCCCGGCCGGAAGTTCTCCAGCACCACGTCGCAGTTGGCGACGAGGTCGCGGACCAGCCGCTGCCCGCGTTCGCCCCGAAGGTCGACGGTCACCGACTTCTTGTTCCGCGCGATCGCCGGCCACCACAGTGACTCGCCGTCCTTGGTGATCCCCCAGTGCCGCATGGGATCGCCGGTGCGCGGCGGTTCGATCTTGATTACCTCCGCGCCGTAGTCGGCCAGTAACTGGCCTGCGAACGGGCCTGCGATGAAGCTGCCCAGTTCGAGAACTCTGACTCCACTAAGGGGACCCAACTCCGCGCCACCCTCCTGAATCGACAGTGGACACATATTGCACACAATCCGGAGATTCAGACAAGGGTTTGTCAGCACTCTTGTTGACGCAGTTCGCGGATTGTATGCTGACCGGCACCTGCGATGGCGTGCGCCCGTTGCCGGGCACTCCGTGTCACCGGCCGCGTACCCTCTACGACCGGTTGGCAGAATGGGGTGCGACAGGCGATGGGTGCGAAAGTCGAGAACGGCAACGGTGTCGCGGCGGCCTACGGTGGCGGGCCGATGCCGGAGGAGGGCATGGCGGCCCCGGTGCTCGCCTACAGCTCGGTCCGGGCCTGGATCGTGGAGGGCAGGCTGCGCCCGGGGGAGCGGCTGATCGAGGCGAAGATCGCCGCCGAGCTGCACCTTTCCCGCACGCCCGTGCGCGAGGCCGTGCGCATGCTGGCCGCCGACGGGCTCGTGGTCACCGAACGCAACCGCGGTGCGGTGGTGCGGTCACTGGCCAGGCAGGACGTGCTCGACCTCTACGAACTGCGTGCCAGGCTGGAGTCCTACGCGTCCGAGCTGGCCGCCTCCCGCGCCACCGAGGACGACATCGAGGCCATCGACGATGGCATCCGCGACTTCGCGAAGGCGATGCGGCGCCGTGACCTCGACCACCTCGAGCGCACACGGCTGATCGGGGAGGCCAACCGCCGGGTCCACGCCGCGATCATCGTGGCCAGCGGGCACACCAGGCTCGCGCACCTGCTCAGCAGCGCGGTGGACGCACCGCTGGTCTTCGAGGCGCTGCACGAGTTCTCCAACAAGGAACTGGACCGGTCGAACCTGTTCCACCAGCTCATCCGGGACACCATCGCGAAGGGTGAGCCGGTGCGGGCCGCGCAGCTGATGCACGAGCACATCATGCTCGGCCGCGACCGGATCCTGCGCAATCTCGACGGCGACGAGTAGTTTTCGCCGGGCTGATTGCATACAATCGTCGGCCATGGCTGACTACACCCGGATCCGGACCGAAGTGGATGGTGGGGTTGCCACCCTCATCCTGGACCGGCCGGAGCACGGCAACGCCGTCGACGACGCGATGCACTCCGAGCTGACGACGGTCTTCTCCGACATGGGACAGGACGCGGACGTGCGCGTCGTGGTGCTCACCGGGGCGGGGGAGACGTTCTGCCGCGGCGGGGACGCCAGTCCCACCAGGACGTTCACCACGCTCACCGGGCTGACCCCGATCCAGGAGGCGCAGCGCATCGTCGAGACCCTGCTCGCCCTCGACAAGCCGGTGATCGCCGCCGTGAACGGCGACGCCATCGGCCTCGGCGCGATCCTCGCCACCCTGGCCGACGTCGCGTTCGTGGCGCGGTCGGCACACCTCGGCGATCGGCACGTGCTCGGTGGCGTCACCGCCGGCAACGGCAGCGCGGCGCTGTGGCCGGTGCTCGTCGGCCTGAACCGGGCCAAGTACCTGGTGCTGAACGGTGAGGTGCTGACTGCGGAGCAGGCGGCCGACGTGGGTCTCGTGCACGAGGTCGTGGCCGACGGGGACTCGCTGGCGGCGGCCACGACGTTGGCCGCCCGCTGGTCCGCGCTGCCGCCGTACGCCTTGCAGAGCACGAAGTCCGTGCTCAACCGCCATCTGAAGGCGGCAGCGCGGGAGGCGCTCGGGTACGGCCTCGCACTGGAAGAACAGGCTCTCGCGGGCCCGGAGTTCGCCGCGGCCCGACGCGCTCGGTAGAGGAGAAGGCATGCTGGACTTCACCGGACAGGTCCTCACAGGCGGAACGGCGCCGGGACCAGGAGTTCCACGTTGCGGTCCTGCACCGATCCGCGTTTGCCGTCCTCGCCGGGGACGGGCCGTTCCCTTGACTGCCAGTCGTTGCCGGACAGCTCCCTCGCCAGCGACGCCAGCGCCGTCGGGGAGTCGAGTTTGCCACGATGCGCGGCCGGCGCCGCCATGTCGACGATGGTGCCGAAGATGGACAGGGTGCCGTTCTGGTTGTCGACGATCTCGAGCACCCTGGACTGTTGCGGCCAGTCGATGTGGGCGGCCGTGTTGACCTCCCAGAAACCGCCGCCCGCCTGGGCTCGGTGGGGGATCACGGTGTTGCGGTGGGTGTGGCCGTTGACCCACAGCACGACGCCAGGCAAGCGCAGCAGCAGGTCGCGCACGGCGGCACCGTCGATCCTCGGCGGCACGCCTGCGGTGTTGTCCATCGATGCGATGGTGTGGTGGCTGAACAGCACGAAGAGGCGGCCGCTCCCGGCGGACAGCTCGCGCTCCAGCCACGCGTACTGCTCGGCGTCGATGGAGCCCTCCGAGCCGCCGTTGGGGTTGACCGTGTCGAGCACGATCCCGCGCACGATGCCGCGGTCGAACGCGTAGTAGGCGTTGCCGGTCTCCAGGTTCCACCGGCCGAAACCGTGCCCGCGCGGTGACGACGTGGTGTCGAAGTGCTCCCGGATGGTCTCCGGCCTGCTGACGAACCGCCGGTCCTGGTCGGCGGTGACGGTGCGCGCCGGACCGGCCAGGAGGGTCGCGAGCCCGCGCGGGTCGAGCGACTGCAACTGCTGCGCGAGCTGGAGGATGTCGGTGCCCGGCGGCAGGTCGACGATCTTGCGGTTGCCGACGGCCAGCGGCGCCAGCTCGGGGATCGGCGGCAGGTTGCCCTGGATCAGGCCGTCGTGGTTGCCGTACGCGGTGAGCCACGGCATGTCGAGCCCCTCGGCGCGGAACGGCCTGCGTGCGGCGTCCAGCAACCCCGGCACGGTGGGGTAGCCGTACCTCGCGCGGGGGAGGTCGTCCTGCTGCCCTGCCGGGGTGCCGTCCGGATGCCAGTACCGCACGTCGTAGGCGACGTGGTCGGCGACGCCCTCGTAGCGGGACAGGTCGCCGGAGTCCGGCCGGACGCGCCTGCCGTCGAGCAGGTCGATGTACCAGCGCAGCTCGTTGTGCTGCACGTTGTCGACGTTGTCGCCGGTGGCGATGGTGAACGACAGCGGCCGCCCGGTCGCGGGCCCGCGCCGCACCCGGTTCATCGCGCGCACCATCGCGTCGCTGATGTGCGCCGACAGGAACTCGTGCGCGCGGTAGGACGACTCGAACGGCAGCAGGTAACCGTACGGCCCGTCGGGGTCGTTGTACCGGTCGAGGAACTCGACCCTCGCGGGCGACTGGGTGTCCATCGCGTGGATGTCGGTGAGCTGCCCGAACGCGAGGATCGGCCTGCGGTGCCCGCGCTCCGGGGTCCGCCGGGCGCCGGTGAGCAACTCGTCGCGGACCAGGTGCGGCTCGCCGGGACCGGGGACGATCGGCCGGTAGCCGCCCGCGCCGGGCGGACCGAGCAGCAGCGTCCGGTCCAGCGTGGTGGTGTCACGGTGGTCGGCCGCCGCGGTGCCGCTCGTCGCGCCAGCCGCCGCGGCCGCCGCCGCGCCGAGTGCTCCGGCGCGTAGCGCGTCCCGTCGGTTCAGCTCCATTGCTGCCTCCACACTGGCGCTCGCTCGCGATCTTCCCCGCGATTGAACGCCACCCGGGCAGCCCGGTCAACGTGTACGCCGGGGCGGGCTCACCCCGTCTCGATGACGCACAGCAGGTCACGTACCTCGACCACGTCACCGCTGTCGCCCTGCAGTTCGCCGACCACACCCGCCTGCGGCGCGGTGATCACCTGACGGGCCTTCTCCGCCTCGATCTCGACCAGGTCCGCGCCCTCGGCGACCTCCTCGCCGTCCTCGACGTACCAGTCGATGATCTCGGCGTCGCTCATGCCCATCGACAGCTGGGGGAGTCGCACCTCGTGTCGTGCCACCGTGTTCCTCTCCTTCAGGCGAGCGTGCGGCGCACGGCCGCGACGATCTTGTCCTTGGTCGGGTAGATCTGCTTCTCCAGCGCGGGGCTGAACGGCACGTGGGTGTCGTCGGTCGTGACCCGGGTGATGGGGCCGCGCAGCGCGCCGAAGCAGTCCTCGGCGACGCGGGCGGCGATCTCGCTGGCCGCACTGCAGGTCCGGTTCGCCGGGTCGACGACGACCAGCCTGCCGGTGCGCGTGACGGACTCGAGGATCGTCGGCCAGTCCATCGGCACCAGCGTGCGCGGGTCGATCACCTCGGCGCTGATCCCGTCCGCCGCCAGCTCCTCGGCGGCCTGCTGGGCGAGGAAGCAACCAAGCCCGATGCCGACGATGGTCACGTCGGTGCCCGTCCGGCGCACCGCGGCCTGCCCGAGCGGGACGATGTGGTCGTCGGCGTCCGGGATGGGGCCACGGCCCTTGCGGCCCCACAGGTTCGCGTCCTCGAAGCACAGCACCGGGTTGTCGTCGCGGATCGCGGACTTCAGCAGGCCGAGCAGATCCGGTGCGGTCGACGGCAGGATGATCTTCAGGCCGGGCATGTTCATGAACATCGGGTACGGCCGGTCGGCGTGGTGACCGGCGGTGCCGCCGTGGTAGTACAACGCGGCCCGCACGACCACCGGCAGCGTCGCCTGCCCGCCGAACATGTACCGCGCCTTGGCGAGCTGCGACACGAACTGGTCCATGGCGCCGAACACGAAGCTCGCCACCGTCAGGTCGATGACCGGCCGCAGCCCGGCCATCGCGGCACCCGCCGCGACACCGATGGACCCGGCCTCGGCGAGCGGCAGGTCACGCACCCGTGACGGCCCGAACGACTCCAGCGCGCCCGCTGCCGCGCCGAACACGTTGGCGCGCAGGTCCTGTCCCATGAGGATCACCCGCTCGTCGCGGGTCATCTCCTCGTTCTGCGCGCGGTTGATGGCCTGCAGGAAACCGAGCTGCTTGGCCCTGGCCGCGGACTTCGGCTTCACTGCCTTGCTCGCGAGCTCGCTCACGGGTGCACCTCCGACGGAGCGTAGACATCGGCGTAGGCCGCCTCGGGCGGCGGGAACGGGGAAACCCTGGCGAACTCGACCGCCGCGTCCACTTCGGACTGTACCTCGGCACGCTGCTCGGCCAGCTCCGCTTCGGTGACGATGCCCCAGCCGAGCAGCCGGTCGTGGAAGAGCCGCACCGGGTCGACGGTCTCGAACCAGCTGTCCACAACGGACTGGTCGCGGTAGGGGGTCGGCACCTGGAGGCCGTAGGCGTGCTCGTGGAACCGGTAGGTCTTCGCCTCGACGAGACTCGGTCCGTCCCCGGCCCGCGCCCGCGCAACGGCGTCGCGGGTCGCGCGGTACACGGCCAGCACGTCCTGGCCGTCGACCGTGATCCCCGGCATCGAGTAGCCTGCCGCCCGCATCGACACCTCCGGCACCGACAGCGACTCCTCGGCGGTCACGCTCACCGCGTAGCCGTTGTTCTCGCAGAAGTAGATGACGGGCAGCCGCCAGATGCTCGCCATGTTCATCGACTCGTGCAGCACACCCTCGCTGGCCGCGCCGTCGCCGAAGAAGCACAGCGCGACCTCCCCGGTGCCACGCACCTGCGCGGCGAGCCCCGCGCCGGTCGCGACCGGGATCGCCGAGCCGACGATGCCGGACTCGCCGAGGCTGCCGACGGAGAAGTCGGCCAGGTGCATGCTGCCGCCCTTGCCGCCGCACACACCGGTCGCCTTGCCGAGCAGTTCGGCCATCAGCGCGTCGAGCCGGGCGCCCTTGGCGATCGGGTGCCCGTGCGAGCGGTGGTTGCCGGTCATGTAGTCCGAGGTCTCGGTGGCGACGCACGCACCGACGACGGCGGCCTCCTGCCCGATCGACAGGTGGACCATGGCGGGTAGCTCACCCGCGTGGAACAGCACGGTGGTTGCTTCCTCGAACAGCCGGACGCGCTGCATCCTGCGCATCATCTCGAGCGCGAGCGCCCGCCCGTCGTCATGGGCGAACTCGGCGGGGATGGCGGTGGAATCGGTGCCTGTCCCGGCGCTGATGGTCATCGTTGCGACCCCTGTCGTCTTCGACAATCAAGCGGCATCTGAGCAGTGGTGAAGCACTGCCGCGTCGACAATCTAGGTTCCTACCTGCGTCTTTGGCAATAGTCAACGTAAACGTTGACGTAGGAATGCGCTCCGGCTACCGTCATCGTCAACACGAGTGATGACGCGAGGAGTCGCGCGATGGTTGGCAAGTTGCACGAGGCGCTCGAGGCTGTGACCCACGGCGGGTTCGTCGTCGTGGTGGACGCGGCGGACCGTGAGAACGAGGCCGACCTCGTGATCGCGGCCACGCACATGACGCCGGAGAAGATGGCATTCCTGCTGCGGCACAGCTCGGGCATCGTCTGTGTGCCGATGACCGGGGAGCGGGCCGACGCACTGGACCTGCCGCTGATGGTCGCCGACAACACCGAGCGTCACAGCACGGCGTTCACCGTCACCGTGGACGCGCTGGAGCGGACGACCACCGGCGTGTGCGCGAGTGACCGTGCGATCACCGCCCGTAAGCTCGCCGACCCGAACGCCCGCCCGGAGGACTTCTCCCGGCCGGGCCACATGTTCCCGCTCAGGGCCCACCCGGACGGCGTCCTCGGGCGCACCGGTCACACGGAGGCCGCGGTCGACCTCGGCGTCATGGCCGGGATCGACCCCGTGATGGTGATCTGCGAGCTGACCAGGCCCGATGGCGGCATGGTCCGCGGCGAGGACGTCGCCGAGTTCGCCAGCCGCTACGACCTGCCGATCGTCGAGATCGGGGAGCTCGTCGAGGCCCGCAGGCGGGAGCGTGAGGTGCCGAGCATCCCGCTGCCGTCCGCGTACGGCGAGTTCACCGCGACCCTCACGACCGACCAGGACGGGACCGAGCACCTGGTGCTGGCGATGGGTGACCTGTCCGGTCAGGAACCCGTGCTGGTGCGGGTGCACTCCGAGTGCGCGACCGGCGACCTGTTCGGCTCGCTGCGCTGCGACTGCGGCGAGCAGCTCCGCGGCGGTCTGCGGGCGATCGCCGACGCGGGCCGTGGCGTGCTGGTCTACGAACGCGGCCACGAGGGCCGGGGGATCGGGCTCGCCGACAAGTTCCGCGCCTACGCGCTGCAGGACCGCGGCGCGGACACCGTGGACGCCAACCTGCGCCTTGGCCACCCCGCCGACGCCCGCGACTTCGCCCCCGCCGCGCAGGTCCTCGCGCGGCTCGGCCTCACCGATGTCGTGCTGCTGACCAACAACCCGGACAAGGTCCGTGCACTGCGCGCGGCCGGGCTCCTGGTCACCGCGCGTCCACTCCGGACGGTCCCCGCGCCGGAGAACGTGCACTACCTCCACACCAAGCAGGTCCGGCTCGGCCACGACCTGAACATCGACGCCGACCCCGACCGCGACGCGCTGGCGTCCACCGGGACCGCCGACGGACGGGAGTCATGGTGACCACGATGACAGAAGAAGCGGTGACGGCTGATCAGTTCCGCCACGTGATGCGGCACGTGCCCACCGGCGTGGCCGTCGTGGCGGCCAATACGATTGGCGGCCCGATCGGGCTCGCCGTCGGCACCTTCGTGTCGGTGTCGCTGCGGCCGCCGCTCGTCGGGTTCTTCGTCGACCGAGGCTCCACGACCTGGCCGGTGATCGAGCCGCTCGGCCGGTTCGCCGTCAACATCCTCGGCGAGGACGACGAGGCCACGTGCCGCGCCTTCGCGGTGCGCGGCGGGAACAAGTTCGCCGGCGTCTCGTGGCGCCCGTCCCCGCTGGCCTCCCCGGTGCTGGACACGGCACTCGCCTGGTTCGACTGCTCGGTCAACTCGGTCACCGACGCGGGCGACCACCGGTTCGTCCTCGCGAACGTGCACGACCTGTCGGTCCGCTCCTCGGGGCGCCCGCTGGTCTTCTGCCACGGCACCTACCAGCGGCTGGGCGACGGCCAGTCACCACTGTAAGCAGGAGCGGAGCGGCGGAGCACGCGACGAGGAAAGACGGCGCGTCAGCGGAGACCGCGAAGCGACCAATCCCAACACGAAGGGTCTGAGCCCGAATGCGAGTCGGATACACCACGATCTTCCAGGGCGGCGGCGACGCGAGCGACGACCAGCGCGTCTACAACGACGAGCTGCGTCTGTGCGACCTCGCGGAGCCGCTGGGCTTCGAGATGCTGTGGGGCGTCGAGCACCACTTCACCTCCTACACCATGTGCCCGGACCCGGTGCAGTTCCTGTCCTACATGGCGGGCCGCACGAAGAACATCCTGCTCGGCTCCGGCGCGGTGATCCTGCCGTGGCACGACCCGGTGCGGGTCGCAGAGCAGGTGACCATGCTCGACCTGATGTCGGGTGGCCGGTTCATCTTCGGCATGGGCCGTGGGCTCGGCCGCATCGAGTTCGAGGGCCTGCGGATCCCGATGGACGAGTCGCGGGCGCGGTTCGTCGAGTCGGCCGAGATCGTGCTGCGCGCGCTGGAGACCGGCGTGCTGGAGGCGGACGGGGAGTACTACCAGATTCCGCGCCGTGACCTGCGGCCAAGGCCGGTCAAGTCGTTCCGCAACCGGCTGTACGCGGCGGCGGTGTCGCCCGAGTCGGTGCGGATCATGGCCGACGTGGGCGCGGGCATCCTCATCAACCCCCAGAAGGACTGGGAGGAGGTGTCCGAGGACATGCGCAACTACCGCAAGCAGTTCCAGGAGCTGAAGGGCACCACCGCGCCCGCGCCGATGGTCACCGGCTGGGTGTGCTGCGACAAGGATCCGGTCAAGGCGAAGGACATGGCGCAGGAGTACATCGGCGCCTACTACGAGTCGGTGATGTCGCACTACGAGCTGGGCGGGCGGCACTTCGCGAACACGCAGGGCTACGAGTACTACCGCAAGCTCGCGTCCTACATCCAGAACAAGGGCAGCGGCAAGGTTGTCGACAACTTCATCGAGCTGCAGATCTACGGCACGCCCGACCAGTGCTACGAGCGCATCATGGACATCCGGTCCAAGGTGGGCAACGAGGGGTTCAACGCGGTCTGCTCGTTCTCCGGGATGTCCCACGAGATGGCGGAGGCCAACATGCGGCTGTTCGCGAGCGAGGTCATGCCGCGGCTGAAAGAGGTGCCACCGGTCGACTTCGCCGAGCTGGAAGCGGCAGGGGCACAGGCATGACGCAGCAACCACGCACAGTCGCGAGTGGACTGCGCTTCCCGGAGGGCCCAAGCTGGCTGGGTGACGGTGCGGTCGCGGTGGTCGAGATGAAGGGCGAGTCGGTCAGCCGGGTCGATCCGGACGGGACGGTCACCGTCCTCGGCGACTGCGGCGGCGGCCCCAACGGCAGCGCACTCGGCGCGGCTGGCGAGGTGTACGTCGCCAACAACGGCGGGCTCTCCTCGGAGGGCACCGGCTACTGGCACGCCCCGCGCGAGTTCGACGGCTGCGTGCAGCGCGTCGAGCCGGACGGGACGGTCACGACCGTGGGCGGCACGCTGCCCGGCGAGGCCCCGCACCGGCCCAACGACCTGTGCTTCGGCCCGGACGGCACGCTGTATGTCACCGACAGCGCCAACTGGGAGGATCTGCGCAACATCAAGCCAGGCCGGATCGTCGCGCTCGGCCAGGACGGCACCCAGCTCGGTCACGTCGAGGTTCCCGCGATGCCCAACGGGGTCGCGTTCGGACCCGACGGCCGCCTGTACGTGAGCCAGTCGCTGACCCGCAAGGTGCTGGCGTTCGAGGTCACCGGCGGTGAGTTCGGGGCGCCGCAACAGGTTCTGAAGCTGCCGTCGGGCATGCCGGACGGCTTCTGCTTCGACGGCGACGGCACGCTCTACGTGTGCGGCAGCATCGGCAACGCCATCCACGTCTATTCGGGCGGTGAGCACAAGGAGTCCATCGAGACGGGCGACGGCACGCAGCCGACCAACGCGTGCGTCGGCGCCGACGGCTCGCTCTACGTCACATTCGGGCTGACCGGGCAGCTCGTCGCCTACGACCTGGGGCTCACCCCGGGTACTGTCCACACCGGATCTATCGCGGGAGTCGCCGCATGAAGCTCGCTCTGATGTACGAGCTGCCCGTCCCGCGTCCATGGGGCCCGGACAGCGCCTACAACGCTTTCGAGAACACGCTCCAGGAGATCGAGCTGGCCGACCGGCTCGGGTTCCACAGCGTGTGGACGGTCGAGCACCACTTCCTCGACGAGTACTCGTTCTCCTCGGCGCCCGGCGTGTTCTACGGCGCCATCGCGGCACGTACGGAGAACATCCGCATCGGCCACGGTGTGCGACTGCTGCCGTTCCCGTACAACCACCCGGTCCGCGCGGCCGAGGCGGCGGCGACCGTGGACATCCTGTCCAAGGGCCGCCTGGAGTTCGGCACCGGCCGCTCCGGCACCCGCCTGGAGATCGAGGGCTTCGGCATCAGCCCGCCCGACACCCGGCCCATGTGGGAGGAAGCCCTCGACGTCATCGTCGGCTGCTGGACCGAGGAGGAGTTCAGCTGGGACGGTGAGTTCTTCAAGCTGCCGCCGCGCGGGGTCGTGCCCAAGCCGATGCAGGCGCCGCACCCGCCGATCTGGGGCGCCAGCTCCAGCGCAGACAGCCACGAGCTCATCGGTCAGAAGGGCCTCGGGCTGCTGTCCTTCTCGGTCGCGGTGCCGCCGGAGGCGCTCACCAAGCGGATCGCGCGCTACCACGACGGCCTCGAACAGGTGAAGCCCGTCGGCAAGTTCATCAACAACCGGATCGCCACGTTCGCCCAGGCCCACTGCGCCGAGACCACCGCGCAGGCCCACGCCGACTCCGCCGAGGCGTTCCCCTGGTACATCCAGACCTCGCTCAAGACCATCGCCGAGCTGGGTGCCTGGCAGGAGGGCACGAACCTCGGCAGCTACGAGTACGCTCGGAAGTTGCTGGGTGGCATGGACCTCACGGACCTGACGTTCGACTACCTGGTACAGAACGAGACCGTCCTGTGTGGAGACCCGGACCACTTCCTCGAGATGTGCCGGCGCTACGAGGCGGTCGGTGTCGACGTCCTGCTCCTGCTCGTGCAGTCCTACAACATCCCGCACGAGAAGGTGATGCGTTCCATCGAACTGATCGGCACCGAGGTGTTGCCGAAGCTGTCCTGACCCGACGCCCGCTTGCGAGACCATCCGGAGTGCACAATGAGTGTGCAGCAGAACTCCCGCGTCGCGGACTGGATCCGCATCAACGCGAGCACGGTGCCCAACCGTGCCTGCTTCGTCACCGAGACCGACACCTACACGTTCCGCCAGGTCAACAGCCGGGTCAACCGTGTCGCCTCCGAGCTGCGGCGGATGGGGGTGGCGAAGGGTGACCGGGTGGCGCTCTTCGCCACCGACTCGCCGCAGTACGTCGAGACGCTGCTGGCCTGCATGAAGCTCGGCGCCATCTACGTGCCGCTGAACTTCCGGCTCGCGCGCCCGGAGCTGCAGACGCTGCTGCGGACCGCGGAGGCGAAGGTACTGTTCTTCTCCGACCGGTACACCGACATGGTGCGCGCGGTCGACGTGCCCGGCCTGACGGCGACGGTCAGCTACGACTCGGCGTCCGGGGACCACTCGTACGAGGCACTCGTCGAACGCGGCGACGACGTCGAGATCGACACCCCGGTCGCCGACGACGAACTGGTGTGCCTGGCGTTCACCAGCGGCACCACGGCGCTGCCCAAGGCGGTCATGCATTCGCAGCGCATGGCCAAGCACATGGTGATGCAGTGCATCATCGAGCGGCGGATGACGAACATCTCCTTCCACTACTCGGCGGCGCCGCTGTTCCACGTCGGCGGCATGCTCTACACGCTCTCCGGTGTCGCACGTGGACACACCTCGCTCGTGCTGCCCGCGTTCGACGCCAAGACCGTGGCGCACTGGATGGCCAACCGCGACCTCGACGGCGTGTTCCTCGTCCCCACGATGATCGACACGCTGCTGCACGAGCCCGCGGTCGTCGACGGCGACTTCTCCAAGCTCGGGTCCATCGGCTACGGCGCGGCACCCATGTCGCCGTCGCTGCTGCGCCGCGCGATGGACCGCTTCCACTGCGACTTCATGAACATGTTCGGCGCGGGCACGGAAGCGGGCCTGCAGACCGTGCTCACGCCGGAGGACCACCGGCTGGCGCTGGCGGGCGAGGAGCACCTGCTCGGCTCGATCGGCAAGGCGGGCATGGGCGTGGATCTGCGGCTGTGCGACCCCGACGACGCGGCGGGCCTCACCGACGTGCCGGACGGCGAGGTCGGCGAGATCGTCACCCGCGCCGACGCGGTCATGTCCGGGTATCTCGGCCAGCCGGAGGAGACCGCGAAGGTCATCGTCGACGGCTGGTTCCGTGGTGGCGACATGGCGTGGCGGGACAAGGAGGGCTACCTCTACCTGTCCGGCCGCAAGAAGGACATGATCATCCGTGGTGGTGAGAACATCTACCCGGTCGAGATCGAGGACGTTCTCGGCCGCTACCCGGGGGTTCGCGAGGTCGCCGTGATCGGCGTGCCCGACGAGCACTGGGGCGAGGTCGTGCGCGCCCACCTCATCATGGAGTCCGGTGCCCACCTGGACGAGGACGCCGTCCGGGCCTACTGCCGGGACCAGCTCGCCGGGTACAAGGTGCCCGCGACCTTCCGCGTCGATACCGATCTTCCCCGCAACGCCAGCGGCAAGGTCCTCAAGCGCGAGCTGCGCTCGGTCTAGTGCCCCGAACCGGAGATCTGGCACATGATTCGGCGGCCCAGCTTCCTTCTGGCGGTGTTGCCGATCCACCCAAGTACAACCCGGTACGAGAGAGGATCGGCGCCTTGCCGGCAGAAACCTGGATCCACCGACTCACGCACCGCATTCCCGGTTCGGGACACTAGGGTGGGCGGCAAGAACGTGTCAGCACCGCGAGGGGGTTCGATCGGCAGTGGCCGCGCCACGTCAACGCCGCACGGCGACGAGTACCGCCGAGCCTGCCAGCGACATCGGCCGCAGGCGGATGGAACGCAGGCAGGCCAGCGGCCGCCGGTCCGACGCCCGCTGGGAGGAGATCCTCGCCGGTGCGGGTCGGGTCTTCACCCGGCTCGGCTACGGCCAGTCGACACTGGAGGACGTCGCCATCGAGGTCGGCATCCGGCGTGCGACGCTCTACTACTACGTGGGGACCAAGGAGGAGCTGCTCGTCGGGCTCCTGCACGATCCCATCGAGACGATGCGCACCCGGCTGGAGGAGGTCGCGGCCCAGTCGGACCCGGCCCCGGCCCGGCTCGCCGCCGCCTTGCGCGAGTACGTCCGCACGATGGCGGAGCTGCCGGAGCTGTTCATCTTCCTGAGCGAGAACGTGCACCAGGTGATGTCCGGCCCGGAGGCCGACCACATCCGGGAGAACGCCGACCGCTACGGCCGCGTGCTGGCACAGGTGATCGCCTCCGGCGCGGAGGCGGGCGAGTTCCGCAGGGACATCGACCCGTCGGTCGCCGTGCTGGGCATCATCGGCATGTTCAACTGGATCCACCGCTGGTACAACCCGGACGGCGAACGGACCCTGGCCGACTTCGGCGAGGACTTCATCGAGATGGCACTGTCCTCACTGGCGCCAAAGGAATGACCGGAGACCCGGCATGAGCCGGGTCGCGTTCGTGACCGGCGGCGGGCGGGGGATCGGCGCCGCGACGGCCCGGCGCATCGCGCGCGAGGGCGTTGCCGTCGCGGTCGCCGACCGGGACCTCGACGCCGCGCGTGCCGTCGCCGACGACATCGGCGGCCTCGCCCTGCACGTCGACGTGTCCGACACCGCCGAGGTGGCGGCGGCCGTCGACCGGACCGTCGCGTGGGGCGGCGGGCTCCACCTGGCCTACAACAACGCCGGTGTCACCGGCGTGCGCGCCGAGCTGGCCGACTACCCGGACGACGTGTTCTGGCGGGTCCAGCGCGTCAATGTCGGCGGGGTACTCGCCTGCATGCGGGCACAGCTGCCGCACCTGCTCGCCGCGGGTGGCGGCGCGATCGTCAACGCCGCGTCCGGCGCGGGACTGGGTGGCGTCGCCCGGTCGAGCGCCTACGTCGCCAGCAAGCACGCGATCGTCGGGCTCACGAAGACCGCCGCCGTCGAGTACGCCGCCCGCGGCATCCGCGTGAACGCCGTCGCGCCAGGGCTCGTCCGCACGGGCCTGGTCGGCGGACTCGACGACTTCGCCGCCGCCCACCCCATCGGGCGGGCGGCCGAACCCGAGGAGGTGGCCGAGGCCGTGTGGTGGCTACTCGACGACCGGTCGTCCTTCGTCACCGGCACCGTGGTGCCCGTCGACGGGGGACTGCTCGCCGCCGTGCCGGGGCTGTCATGACCGCCGCTCCGCGCCCGGCCGACTGCCGCGTCCTGCCCGCCGGTGCCCTGCGTGACCGGACCGCGCTCGTGACCGGTGCCGGGTCCGGGATCGGGCGGGCCGTGACCCTGCGGCTCGTCGAACTGGGTGCGTCCGTCGTCGGGGTGGGGCGCCGGCCCGACGGGCTCGCCGAGACCGCCGGGCTGGCGGGGGAGCGGTTCCGGTACACCCCGCTCGACATCCGCGACCGCGAAGCCGCGGCCGCGTTCGTCGCCGGGCTTGGCGGTCTCGACCTGCTGGTCAACAACGCGGGCGGCCAGTTCGTCGCACCGGCCGCCGACATCTCCCGGCGCGGCTTCGACGCCGTCGCCGACCTCAACCTGACCGCGCTCGCGTCGCTCCTTCAGGCGGCGCGACCAGGGCTCGCGGGCGGCCGGGTCGTCAACCTGTCGCTGTCGGCGCCGGAACGGGGCATCGCGGGACTCGCGCACTCGGCGGCCGCCAGGGCCGGGGTGGCCGCGTTGACCCGCTCGCTCGCGCGGGAATGGCGGGACGACGGCATCCACCTGTTCTGCCTCGCACCCGGGACCGTGCTCACCGCGGGCGTCGGGGACGAGCTGCCGCCCGAGGTGCTGGACCGGGTCGTCGCGACGACACCGCTCGGGCGGGACACGATGCTCGCCGAGGTCGCGGAATGGGTGGCCGCGCTGGGCTCCGGCGTCGCCGACGCGGTGAGCGGTGCACTGATCGAACTGGACGGTGGCTCGGGACTCGTCTCCGCCGCGTCCCTGACGGGATAGGAGGCGCCGGTGACTCGCGTCGAGATCGTCGAGGTGTCCCCACGTGACGGCCTGCAGAACGAGAAGAAGACCCTGTCCACGGCGGACAAATTGGAGCTGGTCGACCGCGCGCGCCGCACCGGCGTGCGGCGGATCGAGGTGACCTCGTTCGTCCGCCCCGACCGGGTGCCGCAGCTCGCCGACGCGGCCGAGGTCGCGACCGCGCTGCCCGATGACGGGATCGCCTACAGCGCGCTGGTGCTGAACATGCGCGGCTACGAACGTGCCGTCGCCACCGGCATCCGCGAGGTCACCACGCTCGTGCTCGCGAGCGACACGTTCAGCGAACGCAACCAGGGCATGTCGACCCTCGACGCGCTCGACGTGGTGCGGGAGATCCGCGGCCGTGGCCGGGTGGACGGGGTGAAGGTGGCGATCACGATCGGCGCGTCCTTCGGGTGCCCGTTCGAGGGCGAGGTGGCCGAGGACCGGTTCACGTCGGTGGCGGCCGCGGTCGCCGACATCGGCGCCGACGAGGTGTGCCTAGCCGACACCATCGGCGTCGCGGTGCCGTCCGATGTGGAGACCCGGTTCGGCATCCTGGCGGAGCTGTCGCCGGACGTGCCGATGCGGATCCACCTGCACGACACCCGCAACACCGGGGTCGCGAACGCGGTGGCGGCGGTGCGCAGCGGGGTGCGCGCGCTCGACGCGTCCCTCGGCGGCATCGGCGGGTGTCCGTTCGCGCCGGGCGCTTCGGGCAACGTGGCGACCGAGGACCTCGTGTACACGTTGCACCGCATGGGATACGACACCGGCGTGGCACTGGACGCGGCCATCGAACACGCGACCTGGGTGACCGAACGCCTCGGCGTGCCGCTGACCGGACGGCTCGGCCGCGTGGGTGGCTTCCCGACGTGACCGTGCACGCGCTGCTGATCCCCAACGTCGGCTGGCCCGAACTGCTCGCGCGGGCACGACGGCTCGAGGACATGGGTGTGGCGACGGTGTGGGTGGATGACCACCTGCTGAACCCGGCCCACCCGGAACAACCGTGGCTGGACGCGTGGAGCGTGCTGCCCGCGCTCGCGGCGGCGACGTCCCGCATCCGGCTGGGATCGCTGGTGGCCAACGGAATCCTGCGCCCACCCGCGATGCTGGCACGACAGGCACTGTCGGTGGACCACATCTCCGGCGGCCGCCTCGAACTGGGGCTCGGGTCGGGCTATGCGGCGGCCGACCGCGCGGCGGGCCAGGACGTACCGTTCGCGGACGTGGTGGCGACGGTCGCGGCGGCGCTGGAGGGCAGACCGGTCCTCGACGACTTCCCGCCACTGGCACCGGCACCCGGCCGCATCCCACTGACGATCGCGGCACACGGCTCACGGGCACTGCGGATCGCCGCCGAACACGCCGACCGCTGGGTCTCCTACGGCGGTTTCGGGTTGAGCACGTCCGCACATCTGGCACGAACCCGCCACCTCGTCGACCGGCTGACCGAAGCGGCGCAGGGCCGCCCGGTCAGCCGAATGCTGCTGGCGGGAAGCCCGGCCGTCACCGAGACCCCGATCTGGACTTCGGTCGCGGCGGTAGAGGACTTCACCGCCCGCTACCGGGAGGCAGGCATAGACGAGTTCGCCTTCTACTACCCACCAGGTCCCATGTGGACGGACGAACACGCGGACCGCGTGTTCGAGGACTACGTAACGAGCTGACCGAGCGCGGGGGCGAAAGCCCACACCACGCCTCGTTTGCCTGCATCCCGTCGACCTGGAGAAACCCCTCGACGAGGCCGTGTCAAGGGGGCCATGCACGAAGCACAACGTGGCCACAAGAACGGGCCGGATCCGGATCGAGCCTCTCGGCGTAGCGCACCTGCGCTCCCATGTACGGTGGTCAGAGACGTACGGAAGGACGTGGCGAGGGGGCTGGCGCCATGGGAACGATAGGCGCGCGGAGAGGCAGGGCCGAAGGTGGCGGCTGCCGCCGCTGCGCGGGCTGCGGCACCATCCTCGCGGCCGACAACAGCGCACATCTATGCGGGCCGTGCTCGCGCGATCAGCGAGACCAATTCCGTACCGCACCTGCGTGTCTACCCGACGACTTCTTCGATACCGATGAGTTCCACGCAGCGTGCGAAAGCGAAGACATCGGCAAACTGTTCAAGGCATACCGCAATCATCCGTACTTCATCCAAACAACCGGAAAGCCAATCAGTCAAACCTTACTTGCCCGATGGCTCGGCGTAAGTCAAGGACTCGTCAGTAAACTTGAAACCGACAGGTCCGAGGGTTACGTCCCAACGCTACGCATATATGCCAAAGCGCTCCATATGCCTCAGCGTGTACTGTGGTTCAAGATCAACCCCGGTCATGATTGGGTCATTGTTCCACGGGCGCGGCTTTCGAATTACTGTGAATCGGATGTGATAGCAACGACTTCTGACGCAGAAATTTCGAGCCTACTGACTGCGTCAGCCAGAAAGTCGGAGATACTGGCGGTGTCCAATGTTCACAGTCGTGATCTCGATTCTCTCGGTGGAATCGTTGAGCAGCTCGCAATCGCTTACCTGGCAAGCCCGGCGAAATCAATGCTCACTCAGGGTATGGAAGTTCAACAAGAACTAGCTTCGCGTTTCAAGCTGGGGGTGATTAGGTCACGCGAGGTAGCAGATTTCTACGTCGCTCTCGGACGCGTCTCTGGTATCTTGGCTTACGCTGCACTCGACCTCGGTCGACCAGGGATTGCACGGCGACATATCAGTGCGGCTTGGCATATGGCGGAGATGGCAGAAGATAACGAACTCAAAGCATGGGTGCGCGGAACTCAGTCTTTGATCGCAAGGTTCGACCAGAAATGGGCCGAAGCGACGTTCTATATCAAGGACGGGATGCGTTATGCGGGCGCTGGAACGTCACATCTTCGCCTACTGGGCGGCGCCGCCCAGTGCGCCGCCAATTCCGGGGATGTCGAACAAGCCATCGAGTTCCTGGATCAGGCGGAACGCGAACGTGACACCGTAGGCCAGGACTCCATCGAAGGCATCTTTGGCTTTTCTCGTGCCAAACAGTGGTATTATGGTGGGTCATCCCTGATGTGGCTTCCCGAGCGTCATGCCCTCGAACGTGCCGAAAAATCATCGGAAGCCGCGATTTCGACATGGGAGCACGAGACGTACGCGCAAAGATCACTGGACGACGAGGCGCTCGCGCATGTTTATCTCGCAACGGCTCGAATTCAGCTGCACAACCTGGACGGCAGTATGGAAGCTGTCCGCCCAATCTTGCAACTTCCGGCGGATCGACGAATATCCTGGATCTCAAAAAGGGTAGCCAACCTAGGTGCATTGCTTGAATCCGAATATTACCGTAAGTCGCCAGAGGCTAAAGCTGCTCGCGATGAGTTTCGCGCCTACGACGTCTGAACTGGGCGACCTCACAACCCAGGCCTCCGGTTGCTTCCCCCAACCATGCTCCTGCTCCGCGCCACCAGAAACCCGGCTACATGACGAGCTGACGCTGACCATCAGTACCCACCACCAGAATCACCGTAGTCACCGGTCACCAACAGATGCCGAGGACCGCGCTCCGGCGGGGCGGGTTCGCCGTCCGGGTCGATCTCGGCAGCCAGCTTCGCGGCCTCGCGCGCCAGCTCCCGGCAGAACTTCGCCAACACGAGGGTCCCGCCGGGGAACGGCGGCAACTGGATCGCGAGGTTCACCGGGTCCAGATAGATGACCAGCGCCGGTAGCTCTGGCGTGACCCGCATGAACGCGACCGCCGCGTCACTACCGGGCGAACACGACACGTTGAACGTCATTTCTCACAACTCCTCGCTTGGTGGTGCCGGGCGGTTTCGGGATACCTCGCCCTGGGACTGTGCCTACCGTGTCGGCGAAAGCTTCGGCGGTCCACACATGATCCGGAATACTCGTATTCCGGTGCGGAATATGACGAGGTCGGAGTGGCACGTGGGCCACGCGTTCACTCGTCCGCAGTACCGGCCACCCCCGATGTACGCTGGTCACCGGCGCACGGCAGGACTTGGGAGGGCGTCCCATGGGCACGGGGGCCACGCAGGCCGGGGCAGGTGGCGGTTGCCGCTGCGGCAGTTGCGGATCGCTGCTCGCGGCTGACAACAACGCCCACTTGTGCGGCGCGTGCACTCGGAACTTGCGGTACCAACTTCGAACGTCCGGGGATGGTGAGTTGGCCTCCGCAACCGGCATGGACACCGTTGAGTTGATTCAGCGCATGCGGTCCTCGTCGATCAACTCGGCGACAGTCGATGCCTTGAATATCACGGTTGAACAGTTGTGCTGCGACTACGCACATGCTGACGCCCGCAAGTTGATCGCAACCAGCAAGGAGTGGCTCGGCAGGGCAACCGATCTGCTCAACAACAGGTTGACGCTACCTCAGCATCGCGACATTCTGCACAATGCGGGAATGCTTGCCCTTCTGGTCGGCTGCCTGGAATACGATCTTGGCGAGGCGGCGCCGGCCGAAGCAACCCGACGCATGTCGTTGAGGCTCGGCGAGGAATCCGGCGTGCCGGGCATCGTCGGCTGGTCACACGAGATGCTGGCATGGTTTCACTTGACGGCGGGAAACCTTCGCGCCGTTGTTCCGGTCGCTGAAGCAGGAATAGTCGCGGCGCCGTCTCATTCGGTTGCGGTGCAGCTCCATGGCCAGCAAGCCAAGGCGTACGCGCGCATGGGAATGCGCGAACAGGTGCATGAAGCGCTGGAGACCGGTCGCGCGTTGCTGGACAAGCTGCCGTATCCAGAGCGGCCCGGCAACCACTTCGTGGTCGATCCCGACAAGTGGGACTTCTACGCGATGGATACCTACCGGATCGTTGGCGAGGACGCACTCGCGGAGCGCAACGCAAAAGAAGTGATCCGACGCAGTACGAACGCGGACGGATTTGTCGCCTCGCCGATGCGCAGGACCGAAGCCGAGTTGACGTTGGCGGTCATCGCGGCCCGCCGTGGCGACGTCGACGAGGCATCGGCGCTGGGCATGGCCGCACTGGGAGGCAGCCGCCGTAGCCGCCCCTCCCTCCTGATGGTCGCAAGCGAGTTGGACCACGAGATCCGCAAGCGCGCCGGGGATGCCCGCACGGACTTCGGTGACCTTCTCGCGGACCTCAAGCAGCCCCCGGCACGCAAGAAACCGGCTAAATGACGAGCTGATCGAGCGCGAGCCATAGTCCGTCGGGGAATGGCGCGTCGAGCAGTGCGAGGTTCTCCCGCACCTCGGCCGGGGACCGCATGCCCGCGACGACCCCGGTGACCGCCGGATGTCGCAGCGGGAAGCGCAACGCGGCCTGCGGCAGCCGCACGTCGTGTGCCTCGCACACCGCGGCCATCACCCGGACGCGGGCGAGTACGTCGGCGGGTGCCTGCCGGTAGAGGTACTTCGCGGAGGTGTCGGCGAGCAGCCCGGAGTCGAACGGTGCCGCCGCCAGCACGTCAACGCCGTTGGCCGCGCACTCGTCGAGCAGTCCGGCGGCGTCGCGGCGCGTGAGGCTCCACGCGTTCGCGATCATCACCACGTCCACGACGCCGAGCAGCTCGCGGGCGGTCGGGACCGAGGTCGTGCCCACCCCCACCGCGCCAACCTCGGGCAGCTCGCGCAGGGCGGGGATGGTCTCCGCGAGCGCGACGTCGAGGTGGTCGTCCGGGTCGTGCACGAGCACCATGTCGAGCCGGTCGAGCCCGAGTCGCTCCAGGCTCGTGGCCACGCTCTGTTTCACGGCGGGTGCGGTGAAGTCGAACACCGGCTCCCTCCGCGCGGTCCCCATCGTGTCGGTGCCGTACGGGTCGGCGATCGCCATCCGCACGCGACCGACCTTGGTGGAGACCGTCACCTCGGCCCTGGGCCACGTGCGCAGGGCCTCGCCGAGCAGACGTTCGCCCGCGCCGTCCCCGTAGCTCGGTGCGGTGTCGAAGTGCCGGATGCCACCCGCCCACGCGGCGTTGAGCGCGGCGAGCGACTCGTCCCGCCCCTCGTCACCCCGGGCGCCGATGGGTCCGCACCCGAAGGCGAGCGGTCCATTCATGCGCGCAGCTCGGCGTCGTACTGCCGCGCCTGCTCGGGCGTGGACCGCGCGGCCACCCGCAGCGACCGGGTCACCGCGGTGGCGC
>NZ_JBARWZ010000148.1:0-37809 GCF_049647105.1 Actinophytocola sp. | reverse complement strand
CCTACCAGCAAGGGCACGATCTTTCGTCAGGACTCAACGCCCAGGCGCTCAGAGTGCTCACCCGCCAGTCGGCCACCAACCCAAGAGTCTGCCCGACGGCCGACTCCCAGAACTGATTAGGCGCTTTGAGGACGTTGAGCCTGAATCCACCGATGTTCTTCTTGGTCATCTGGTCGTGCGATGGGTGTCGGCCTGGTCAAGCCCGCTTCGCGGGCCGGGCGCGTAGCGCCCGCCCCCAGCGGCGTTCCGTCAGAGGTGGCGGACAGACGCGATGTCCCGAAAGGCGCTTTCAGGGCGTTGAACGCCCCAAAATCGGCTTTCGTGCCACCAACCATGCCCCGAAAGCCCGTCTTTCGGGGCATGGCACCCGCAGGGTGCGGTGCCCAGCGCCCCGAAAGGGGCGCCCCGAAGGGCGTAAGCCCGCCACCAAAGGGGCTCCCTGCCATCCCGTCGACCTGGCGAAGCCCGATCACGCCGTGTCAAGGGGGCCCAACAGACCAAAGCACACCATGCAAGAGCCTGGCCCCCTTGACACGGCGTGATAGCCCTTGGGAGGTCGATGGGATGGCAGGCAGACCCGAACCCAACGCAACCGAAACTGCAAACCTCCCCGCCATCCTGGAGACCTGCCCCTCCGGCGAGGAGCCGCCGGAGGCAAACCGGCGAGGCAAACCGCAACGGTGGATCCAGGTTGAACGTCCCAAAAGCGCCTTTCGTGACACGCAGGGTCACCCAGTCTGGGCAACGCGTTGCACCACCCAGGCACCCACCGTCAGGCGCCCGTGTCAGCTCGACATCAGTGCCTGGTGGCATCCGCTGCAGGACCGCAAGGTCCAGACCTTGGACGCGCGCAGCTCGGCCTCTGTCGGGCACTGGTGCCCACACGGCACCACCTGCCCGCACAGGGTGCGCCAAGTCCCGTCCGCGTCTCGCCTCGCCAGATGCCGCACCCCGGGCGGCATCTCCAGCACAGGCCCAGCGTCAACCCCGCGCGGCACACCGAGCGTTCGGTCAGCCACCGCCCGGCCGACGCCACAGGCGCACCCGTCATGCACCACGGAGGCCAGAGGCGCGTCAGGTCGGTTGTCAGCGGCGAAGGGCATACGTCCAGCGTCGGCCGTACCCTGGACGTGGAGTAGCTGTTGACCTGTTGACCACGGCAAGGGGCAACGCGGTGACGTTCGGCGCGAAGGCACGCGAGCTGATGCAGGCCCGTGACCTGTCGCTGCGCTCCCTCGCCAAGCTGACCAACTTCGACCCCGGCCACCTGTCGCGAGTCCTGAACGGACACAAGCCCGCCGGGCTGGAACTGGCCCAGCGCCTGGACGACGAGCTGGCCGCCGACGGCACCTTGGTGGCCTTGGCGGACGAGCGTTTCGCGCGGGCCGCCGACACACCCCGCCGCGTCGACACGGGAGTCCTCTGCACCGTGGCGGCGCTGCTGGCCGCCACCAGGCGGCTGGAGGACCAGACCAGCGCTGCCACGGTGCTCCCGTCTGTGCGCGGCTACCTCGCGATGACCGACCGGTTCGCCCACGAGGCGCGCGGCGGTGTCCGCGCCGAGGCGGTGGGGCTGGCGTCGGAGCTGACCCAGTACGCGGGGTGGCTGCACGTGCCGCTCCGGCGCTGGACCCAAGCGGAACGGTTCCTGGACCGGGCGGCCGTGCTGGGGATGGAAGCCGACGACCCGCAACGGGTCACCACGGCGCTGTCGTTCGCTGCCTACACGGCGATGCGCCGCGAGCAGCACAAGAAGGCGGCCGCCCTGTCCGAGGCCGCCAGGCGAGACACCAGGGTCAACCCGGGCCTGCGCACGTACCTCACCTACCAGGCGGCGGAGATCTCGGCCGCCGACGACCGGGGGGCCGCCTACCGGCTGCTGTCGGAGGCGGAGGCGATGGTGGACCGCATCGACCCGGCTGAGCTGGTGGAGTCGACCTACTGGTACACCCCGGCGTTCTTCCTGGGCACACACGCGTTCGTGCTCGACAAGCTGGGCGAGCACGAACGAGCCCGGGAGCTGATGGCCGAGTCTCTGGCGACCCTGCCGGAGGAGTGGCGCAGCGCGGAGTGGGCAGAGCGCCGCCGCGCCTTCCTGGCCGCGTAACCACGGGGCAGAGGGCTGGACACTCGGGGGACGAGAAAGGCTCCGCCAGTCGACGGGGGCCGTGTGCGCTCGGGCTACTTCGCTCGCACGTAGGACGTAGGGCGGGCCTTGCTCAGCCCTCGCGCAGCCACGTCCCCACCAGGTGTGACTCGATCGAGTCCGGACGGCGGTCGCCGAGGGCACGCACCTCGTCGCGGGTGAACCAGCGTGCCTCGTCCAGTTCGTCGTGGTCGACGGCGACCGTGTCGGTCTCGGCAACGGCACGGAAGCCGACCATCAGCCCGGACGGGAACGGCCACGCCTGCGACGCCTGGTAGGCCACCTCGCGCGCCAGGACCCCGGCCTCCTCGGCCAGCTCCCGCCGCACCGCGTCCTCCAGACTCTCCCCGATCTCCAGGAACCCGGCGAGCGTCGAGAACGCCACCGATCCCCGATGCCGCGCGAGCAGGCACCGCCGCCGGTCCCGCGACTCCACCAGCATGATCACCGCGGGCTCGATGCGGGGGAAGTGCATCTTCCGGCAGGCGCCGCACCGCCGCACGTGCCCGGCCTGCTCGGCCGCCGTCTCCCCGCCGCACGCACCACAGAACCGCTGGTTGCGGGTCCAGTGCAGCATGCCGCGCGCGTAGGCGAGCGTGGCCGCCTCCTGTGGGTCGAGCCCGGTGAACAGTCCCCTGATGTCGACCGCCGCGTCGGCGTCCGCCTCCCGCACGGCCGCGTCCTCCGCCACGTCGGACAGGTCGACGGCGAACACGCCGACCGCACCCTCACCGAGGAACAAAGCCTCTCTCGGAGAGGTCGTCATGTTCACCGGCACACCACCGGCCACCAGACAACGGTCCCGCCAGAACGCCAGTACGCGCCCGGCCGCCCGCGCCGAGGCCACCCAGTCCGGGTCCCCTCGGCGACCGCGGTCCAGGGCCAGCCCGTTGTACGGCAAAGTGACGTTCTTCGGCACGCGTGCCACCCTAGAACCCATGGCGACAGACGATCCGAACTGTGCGGTGGCACACGGCGAGGAGCAGGCGCCGCCCGAGACCCGCACGCTGGTGGCCGTGTTCGCGTCGCCGGTGGCAGAGCTGACGTCAATGCAATAAGAACTCCGAAGTTCTGGCCGACGGACCGGAGGTCGCTCTGCGGTCTGTCCGGACTCGCCAGGCGGGGCTGACGCAGCCTTCTCGACGTGTGCGGCGGCACTGATAGTGGGTGGTGGTGTCCTGAGACAGTCCCAACCAAAGTAAGACGTCAGAATCACAGGACAGAATCCGAGCTCACAAAGGCGCTTATCTCCCACCGTGGGCGATAAGCGCCGGTCGGTGTGGATGCTGTTGCGACTACCAGTCGATGGTGATGGCGGTGTTGGGGCGGGTTAGCTTGTTCGGCGCGGTTTCCGTGTTTGGGGTGGTTCGCGCGGTGATCAGTGGTTGGGCTGGTTTCTCTTGGTGCCAGTGGTGGAGGCGGTCGTCAAGTTCGGTGGCGAGTCTTTCGCTGCTCGGTCCGTGGGCGGTGATGCCGAGTTCGCTGGTGTTGTCGCTGGTTTCGTCTAGAGTGAGATAAGCGAGGCTGTTGGTGTTGTAGATGCTGGCGCCGGCCCAGCGCAGTGCGGGGTTGGCGCGTCCGGTTTCGCGGGCGAGTTTCCCGGTGGACAGTCGGCCGAAATTGTGTTGTCCGGTGGTGAGTAGCCACAGGTCGAGGTGTTCTACGGGGTCGTTGTCGTGTAGCACGATTCCGGTTGGCCGGTTGTGGGCGGGCGTGTTGATGGCGTAGCGGAGTGCGACGGGGTCGACTGTGTCGGTGCTGTCGTCGGTGTCGATGTGGAAGACGATGTCGTCGGTGAGTTGAATGTGGGTTTCGTCGTGTTCGGTGGCGCCGCGCATAGGGACGAATCCGCAGACCAACGCTGACGCGCTGGTGAGGTGGCCGGGTGCGGTGAGGTCGAAGGCGATGCAGCGGGTGAGGCCGCTGCCATGGAGGCGGAGCGGGACGACGAGGCGGGAGTTGGGGGCGAGTTGTTGCCACCAGTGTTTGGTGATGTCCCAGGCTCCGGCGGTGACGATGATCTTGTTGTAGGGCGCGTGTGCGGGGTCGCCGACGGCGCCATCGCCGTGAATGACGTGTACCGCGTCGTATCCGGCGTTGGTGAGGCTGGAGCGGGCTCCGGCGGTCAGGTCTGCATCGTATTCGATGGTGACGATGTGTCCGGTTGGTCCAGAGAGTTCGGACAGCAGCGCGGCGTTGATGCCGGTCGCGGCGCCGATCTCCAGGATGCGATCACCGGGGCTGACGGCGAGTTGTTCCAGCATGTCGGCGACCAGGTTGGGGCTGGACGCGGACGAAAGAGCGGTACCGTCAGAAGCTCGTTTCGTGACAACGGGTTTCGGAGCGTAGGCGGTGGCCAAGTCAACGCCGGGGAGGAACAGGTGCCGGGGCACGGTGCGGAACGCGGTTTCGACTTCCGGGGTGTGGAAGGTGCCGCGTCCTCGGATGTAGTCGGCGAGCTGGTTACGTAGTTGCTCGGCGTCGGGCGTGGCGGTGCTGGTCATCTTCTCGCTTTCACTGGAGGTGGTGCCGTGATCTGTGTGGAACACGACGCGACTGGCGACGTTCGCCAGAAGGTGTTGGGCCCGAACCCACCACTGGTATGGGTCGTCCTCGGTGAGGAAGCGATCCGCCGACCAGTTGGCGGGCCCGACGTGCTGCGCGGTCAACTACTCCGGCTCCATGAACTGGCGGAACTGGATCACGTGACGCTCCAGATAATGCCGATTAACGCGGGCGCACACCCAGGGCTCGGCGTCGAGTTCGTCATGCTGCACCTGGCCGCCGCCAAGGCAACGTTCGCCTACGTCGAGAGCCTGACCAGTTCCGACTACCTGCCTCGACCAAAACACACCAACGCTTATAGCCTGGTGTTCGACCGGTTGCGAGTCGCCGCACTCAGCGATGCCGACTCGCTCGCCCTGATCAACGACCATATCGCCGCGCTGGAAAATAGGAAGTGATCACCATGCTCGCCTCGGAGCTCCCCGGCGCGCGGTGGCGCAAGTCATCTCGCACCAACGGAGCGAACAACTGCGTCGAGATCGCACACGTGCCGGAGGCGGTAGCCATCCGTGACTCAAAACAGCCCACCGGCGCTGTCCTGCTGCTGGCCAACGCCGCTTGGGACCGGTTCCGTGCGTCCGCCAAGAGGTACGACAGCGACATGCTTTAACCGATACGGACGGTGAACGGGGCCGGCTGCGGTCTTCCCGGGGGTCATGTTTGGGGGCGGTGGCGGATGGCATGGAGGAAAGTGCGGGCCAGGGCTTGGTCAGCGTTGTCGAGGGCCAGGTAGCCGTTCACGAGTTGTTGGACGTGAGCGGGTAGGTCGGTGACCAGGGTTGAGTCCGGCGTCGGCAACGAAGGCGGCGGTGACGTTCCTGAGACGCTGGATCGGCTTGGCCCGCACGTGGCGGCGCTGCGCGAACTGGGTGTCGCCGACGCCGAGATCGCTCGCATCCACCGCCCGATCGGCCTCAACATCGGCTCCCGCACCCCGCCGGAGATCGCGATCGCCACGCTCGCCGGGCTCATCGCGGACCGCAACGGCAAACCGGGCGGCTTCGAGTTCTGAACGGCCCGCCGTCACGACCCACACCAGCGAAGCGAGCGAGGCGCTGGTCGTGGTCGAGGCACGGTTGCCCGCTCTCCACCGACGAGGTAACTTACTAAGCGCTTGCTTAGCTCGTTGCCACAGCGTTCGAAGGAGAACCCGTGTCCCGTGTCGCGATCGTCACCGGTGGTGCCCGAGGGATTGGTGCCGCTGTCGCCAAACGCCTCGCCAAGGACGGTTTCGTCGTCGGGGTCGTCGACCTCACCGAGGACAACTGCAAGGACACCGTCGCCGCCATCCAGGAGGCAGGCGGCACCGCGCTCGCCGTCGGGGCCGACGTGTCGAACGCCGAGCAGGTCGCCGCGGCGGTGACCAAGGTCGCCGACGAGCTCGGGGCGCCGACCGTGCTCGTCAACAACGCGGGCATCCTGCGCGACAACCTGCTGTTCAAGATGTCAGAGGACGACTGGGACCTGGTGCTGAACGTGCACCTGCGCGGTGCGTTCCTGATGAGCCGCGAGGTGCAGAAGTACCAGACGCAGGAGAACTACGGCCGCATCGTCAACCTGTCCAGCACCTCCGCGCTCGGCAACCGGGGCCAGGCCAACTACTCCGCAGCCAAGGCGGGCATGCAGGGCTTCACCAAGACCCTCGCGATCGAGCTCGGCAAGTTCGGGGTCACCGCGAACGCCATCGCGCCGGGGTTCATCGAGACCGACATGACCGCGGCCACCGCGGCGCGCGTCGGGGTCGAGTTCGAGCAGTTCAAGGAGGGCGCCGCGGCCGCGATCCCGGTCCGGCGCGTCGGCCAGCCAGAGGACATCGCCGCACTCGCGTCGTTCCTCGTCAGCGAGGAGGCCGGGTTCGTGTCCGGCCAGGTGATCTACGTGGCCGGCGGGCCACAGGACTGAGGACCACGACACATGCGGATCTTCGCGAACCTCGACGAGTTCGCCGCCGCCAAGGGCGAGCAGCTCGGCCACGGCACGTGGCACACCGTCACCCAGGAGCAGGTCAACACGTTCGCCGACGCCACCGGTGACCACCAGTGGATCCACGTCGACACGGAGAAGGCCGCGCAGGGCCCGTTCGGGGCCACCATCGCGCACGGTTACCTCACGCTCTCCCTGATTCCCTTCCTGGGCAAGGAGATCTACCGGGTCGACGGCCTCGCGATGGGCATCAACTACGGGCTCGGCAAGGTCCGCTTCCCGTCCGTGGTGCCGGTCGGTGCCCGCATTCGCGCGGGTGCCGAGCTGATCGACATTTCCGACCGGCCGCAGGGCAAGCAGGCCACGCTGCGGTGGACCGTCGAGATCGATGGCGGCGAGAAACCGGCCTGTGTCGCCGAGACGATCGTGGTGTATGTGCCGTGAACGAGACCCAGCTGCGGGAGCTGACCCGCGAATTCCTCGCCAAGTTCGACCACACGACGATGGAGCCGCTCGAGTTCCTGCAAGCCAGGTTCGACGCGGGGCTCGCGTGGGTGCACTTCCCAACCGGGCTCGGCGGACTCGACCTCCCGAGGGCACACCAGTCCATTGTGGACGAAGAGCTGGCAGGTACGCCGGACAACGACCCGCGCCGCATCGGCATCGGGCTCGGCATGGCCGCGCCGACCATCCTCGCCTTCGGCACTGACGAGCAGAAGCAGCGCTATCTTCGTCCACTGTGGACCGGCGAGGAGGTGTGGTGCCAGCTGTTCTCCGAGCCGGGCGCCGGATCCGACCTCGCGGCACTCGGCACCCGTGCGGTGCGGGAGAACGGGGACGGGGACTGGCTGATGACCGGCCAGAAGGTGTGGACCTCCAGCGCCCACAACGCCCGGTTCGCCATCCTCGTCGCGCGCCACGACCCGGACCTGCCCAAGCACGCTGGCCTCACGTACTTCATCCTCGACATGACCGACCCCGGTGTCGACGTGCGGCCGCTGCGCCAGATCACCGGTGAGGCCGAGTTCAACGAGGTCTTCATGACCGAAGCGCGGGTGCCGGACGCCAACCGGCTCGGCGCGGTCGGCGAGGGCTGGAAGGTCGCGCAGACCACGCTCATGAACGAGCGGGTGGCGATCGGCAGCCGCCCGGCACCTCGGGACGGCGGCATGTCCGGCGTGGTCGCGCAGACCTGGCGGGACCACCAGGAGAACCACACCCCCGACCTGCACGACCGGCTCCTTGACCTGTGGACCCAGTCGGAGGCGTTGCGGCTGGCGGGGATCCGGCTCCGGCAGCAGCTCGCCGCAGGCGCCCCGGGTCCGGAGGGCTCCGCGATGAAGCTCGCGTTCGCGCGGCTCGCCCAGGAGCTGACCGGCCTCGAGGTGGAGGTGCTCGGCGACGAGGGCCTGCGCTTCGACGACTGGACGCTGCGGCGGCCGGAGAAGGTGGACTTCACCGGTCGCGACGCGGGTTACCGCTACCTGCGGGCGAAGGGCAACTCCATCGAGGGCGGCACGTCCGAGGTGCTGCGCAACATCATCGCCGAGCGCGTGCTCGGACTGCCCGCCGAGCCACGCACCGACACCAAGGTCGCCTGGAAGGACCTGCCGCGATGAACCTTCTCTACACCGACATCGAGGACGATCTCCGGGCGAGCGTCAAGGACCTGCTGACCGACCGGGCGCAGCCCGCGGAGGTCATCGCACGCACCGAGAGCGACCAGCCCTACGACCTCGACCTGTGGCGCAGGCTGACCGAGCTGGGCGTGGCGTCGCTCCACGTGCCGGAGGAGCTTGGCGGACAGGGGGCGTCGACCCGCGAGGTCGCCGTGGTCATGGAGGAGCTTGGCCGGTTCGTCGCGCCGGTGCCGTTCCTCGGCAGCGCGGTCCTCGCCACCACGGCACTGCTGGGCTGCAAGCCGACCGACGAGGTGCGTGCACTGCTGGCCGCGCTCGGTTCCGGCGAGCAGATCGCGACGCTGGCGATCTCGCTCGCCACGGCGCCGGGTTCGACCGTGCCGGACGCGATCCGCTCCGACAGCGGCCTTACCGGCCGGGTCCGCTCGGTCGCCGACGCGCAGCCCGCGAACGTGCTGCTGGTGCCCGCGCAGGGCGCGAACGGTCTCGAGCTGTACGCGGTTCCCGTTGCACAGCAAGGGGTCGAGGTCACCCCGGTGACGTCGCTTGACCTGACCCGTCCGGTCGCCGACGTGACGCTCGACGGCGCGACGGGCACGCTGCTGGCCGGACCGGAGTCCTCGGAGTCCGCAGTGGACAGTGCACTGTGGACGGCCGCCGGGTTGCTGGCGTCCGAGCAGCTCGGGGTCGCGGAGTGGTGCCTCACCACGACGGTCGCCTATCTGAAGGACCGGCACCAGTTCGGCCGCCCGGTCGGGTCGTTCCAGGCGCTGAAGCACCGGCTGGCCGACATCTGGGGCGACCTGGTGCTGGCCCGCGCGGCGGCCCGCAACGCGGCGGACGAACCCGGCCAGCTGTCGGCGAGCATCGCGCAGTCGCTGTGCTCGACGGTGGCGGTGCACGCCGCGGAGGAATGCGTGCAGCTGCACGGTGGCATCGGCATGACGTGGGAGCACCCGGCGCACCTGTACCTGAAGCGCGCGAAGGCCGACTCGATCGCGCTCGGCACCGCGGGGCGGCACCGGCAGCTGCTCGCGCCGCACGCGAACATCCTCGCGTGAATCTTCCTGACGATCTGTGGCCCGACGTGCGGCCGGCGGCCGCACGTCGGTTGATGGCGGCCGCCGTCGAGTCGTTCGCGTCGCGTGGCTACCACGCCACGACGACCCGGGACATCGCGACGGTGGCCGGCATGTCCCCCGCCGCGCTGTACGTGCACTTTCCCGCCAAGTCGGCGGTGCTGTTCGCGATCAGCCGTAGTGGTCACGAACGCACTCTGGCGATGGTCGAGACCACGATCGCCGAGTACGCCGACCCGGTCGACACCATGCGTGTGATGGTCGAGCGGTTTGTCGCCTGGCATGCGGAGCGGCATGTGGTCGCGCGGGTGGTGCAGCACGAGCTGGACGCTCTGCCGCCGGAGGAGTACCAGGTGGTGGCCGACCTGCGGCGTCGTACCGAGGGGCTGGTTCGTGACGTGATCGGTCGTGGGGTCGAGTCTGGCGCGTTCACCGTTCCCGACGTTCGTACCGCCGCTCGTGCCGTGTTGTCGCTGGGGATCGACGTGGCGCGCTGGTACTCCCCGTCGAGCAAGCCATCGCCATCGGTGCTCGGCAAGCAGTACGCGGAGCTGGTGCTGAGCATGCTCGGCTACACCAGCTGAACCGTCACGCCTTCCGCTTCGAACGCGGCCACCATGTCGGCGGGGGCGGCGTCGTCGGTGATCAGGGTGTCGATCGCGGATGACGGGCAGATGCGGGCGAACGCGTGCCCGCCGAGTTTGGAGCTGTCGGCGGTCACCACGATGCGGCGGGCCCGTTCCGCCATCAGCCGGTTGATGCTCGCCTCACCCTCGTGGTGGGCGTACGCGCCGCGCACCGGGTCGACCGCGTCCACGCCGAGGAACACCACATCCATCGTGATCTCGTCGAGGATGCGGCCGGCGAGCGGACCGCTCAGCTCGAACGACGCGGTCCGCGCCACCCCGCCGGTCACGACGATCTTGACGTGCGGGCGCACGGCCAGCTCGCTCGCGATGTTCAGCGCGTTGGTCACCACGGTCACCGCGGGCTCGTCGGATCCGTTCAGCTCGGGCAGCACCGCGAGCGCACGCGCGACCTCGGTGGTCGTGGTGCCGCCGTTCAGCCCGACCACGCTCCCCCGCGCGACCAGCGCCGCCGCGCCGCGGCCGATGCGTTCCTTCTCCGAGGCGTGCCGGGCGGTCTTGTAGCGCAACGGCAGGTCGTAGGCCACGTTGTTGGCGACCGCGCCACCCCGGGTGCGGGTGAGCAACTGCTGGTCCGCGAGGTGGTCGAGATCGCGGCGGATCGTCGCGGCGGACACGGCCAGCTCGCCGGCGAGGTCGTCGACATCGACCTTGCCGCGCTGCCCGAGCAGGTCCAGCAGGGTGCTCAGCCGTTCGTAGCGATCCACATGGTGCAATGTAATCCCCTGACTACCTGGGAAGGCGGTGGCATGGACCGGCTCGTCGCGGCCATCGACATCGGCGGCACGTCGATCAAGTCGGCCCTCGTGGCCGAGGACCTGCACGTGGTGCACACGCTGCGCACCCCGACACGCCGCGTGGCGGGCTCCGTCGACGTCGGCCAGATCGTCGAGCTGATCGACGAGCTGGCAGGCAAGGCCGGGGACGCGACCGTCGTCGGGGTCGGTGTCGCCGCGCCGGGGATCATCGACGAGCGGCTCGGCATCGCGCGGGCCGCGGTGAACCTCGGCTGGCGCGATCTGCCGCTGCGTGACCGGCTCGCCGACGCGGCAGGCATCCCCGTCGCGCTCGGGCACGACGTGCGCACCGGTGGGCTCGCGGAGTTCACCGTCGGCGCGGCGACGGGCGTGCGGAACGCGATGTTCATGCCGATCGGCACCGGCATCGCCGCGGCCGTGCTCGTCGACGGGCACCGGCTCGACGCCGACGGGTACGCGGGCGAGATCGGCCACATCGTCGTCGACCCGGGTGGGCAGGTGTGCGGGTGCGGCACGCGTGGCTGCCTGGAGACCGTCGCGTCGGCCGCGTTCATCGCCCGCAACTACAGCGAGCGCAGCGGCAGGACCGTGGACCGGGCCGCCGACGTGGCCGCCGCGGTCGTGGCGGGCGAGCCGGACGCGGTCGCCGTGTGGACGCGTGCCGTCGACGGGCTCGCCACGGCACTCACCACCGCGATCACGTTGCTGGCACCGGAAGTCGTCGCGATCGGCGGCGGGCTGTCCGAGTCCGGCGACACGCTGATGGTGCCGCTGCGGGAAGCACTCGAGGGACGACTCGCTTTCCAGCGGGTGCCTGCGCTGGTGCGCGCGAAGCTCGGCGACAACGCGGGCTGCATCGGGGCGGGCATCCTCGCGTGGCGGGCCTCGTGAGCGGAGCGAACCATCAGACACGGATGATCCTGACCGTCACGTTGAACGCCGCGCTCGACGTCACCTACCAGGTGCCCGTGCTGCGGCTCGGGCACTCGCACCGGGCCACCGCCGCCGACGTCCGCGCGGGCGGCAAGGGCATCAACGTCGCCAGGGTCCTGCACGCGCTCGGCCACGAGACCATGGTCACCGGGCTGGTCGGCGGCGATACGGGTGCCGCGATCCGGGTCGACGTGCTGGCGGCCGGGCTGCGGGAGGCGTTGTTCGACATGGCGGGCCCCTCCCGGCGCACCGTCACGGTCGTGTCCGGCGGCACCGCGACGGCGGTGAACGAACCCGGTCCCCCGGTGTCCATTTCGGACTGGGCGGACTTCGTCGGTGGCTACCACGCGCTCGCGGCCCGTGCTTCGGTCGTCGTGCTGTCCGGCAGCCTGCCGCCCAACCTGCCGGACGACGCGTACGCACAGCTGATCCGCGCGACCACGACGCCGACGATCCTCGACACCTCCGGCCCGCCGCTGCTCGCGGGGCTCGCCGCGCGCCCGTCGGTGGTGAAGCCGAACGTCCACGAGCTGACCGAGGTGACCGGGCTCGACGACCCCGTCTCCTCGGCACGGGTCCTGCTCGACCGGGGCGCGGGCGCGGTGGTCGCCTCGCTCGGCCCGGACGGCCTGATCGCCGTGTCGGACACGGGTTCCTGGCGGGTGCGGGTACCCGAGGAACTGCACGGAAACCCCACCGGCGCGGGTGACGCGTGCGTGGCCGCGCTCGCCGCCGGGCACGCACTCGACTGGCCGGACCGGCTCGCCGAGGCGGTGGCGACCTCCGCCGCCGCGGTCCCCTGCCCGCTCGCCGGCGACATCGATCCCGACACCTACGCGCGGCTTCGGCCCGCCATCACCGTGGAGGAACTGGATGCTCACGCGGACCGCTGAAATCGTGACCGCCGCGCGCGCGGTGGGCGGGGGTGTCGGCGCGTTCAACGTGATCCAGCTCGAGCACGCCGAGGCGCTCGTCGCGGGCGCAGAGCAGGCAGGCGCGCCGGTCGTGCTGCAGATCAGCGAGAACGCCGTGAAGTACCACGGCGCACTGGAACCCCTCGCCCAGGCCACTTTGGCGATCGCGCGGTCCTCGGCCACCCCGGTCGCCGTGCACCTCGACCACGCCACCGACGTCGCGCTCGTGCGGCACGCCGTGCAGCTCGGGTTCGGCTCGGTCATGTACGACGCGTCCGTGATGTCCTATGTGGACAACGTGGCCGCGACGACCGAGGTGGTGCGCCACTGCCACGAGCGCGGCGTGTACGTCGAGGCTGAGCTGGGCGAGGTCGGCGGCAAGGACGGCGTGCACGCGCCGGGTGCGCGCACCGACCCCGCCGAGGCGGCGGCCTACGTCGGCGCCACCGGGGTCGACGCGCTGGCCGTGGCGGTCGGCACGTCGCACGCGATGCTCACCCGCGACGCGACCGTCGACTTCGGACTGATCGAGCGACTGCGCGCGACCGTGCCGGTGCCGCTGGTGCTGCACGGGTCCTCCGGCGTGTCCGACGACGACCTCCGGCGCGCGGTCGAGGCCGGGATGACCAAGGTGAACATCGCGACACAGCTGAACAAGACGTTCACCACCGCGGTCCGCATGTACCTCGAGGCCTACCCCTCCGTGGTGGACACCAGGAAGTACCTCGGCGCGGGCCGGGACGCGGTCACCGCCGAGGTGGCGCGGCTGCTGGCACTCCTCGGCACCTGACGCGGACGCTGGACTGGTCGCGGTCCGCGCACTACGCGGGCGCGACCAGGTCCTCCGCCTGACCGGCGCGGCGCAGCGCGCCGGCGATGAAGCCGCTCGCCTTCAGCTCCTCGATCACCTCGGACAGGTACCGAACGGTCTCGGGTGCGCGGTCCCTGGTGGTGCCGAGCGCCTGCCGGATCTCCATGAACCTCGGCTCCACGAGCCGCAGGTCCGGGTGTGCCGCCACGTACTCGGTCATCGGCTGGCGGACACCCGCCGCCACGTCGAAGTCCCGGTCGCGGAACGCGGTGATCCCGTCCTCGCGACGCACCAGCGTCGCGTGCCGGAGCGTGCGGGTGAGGTAGAGGTCGTAGGCCGAGCCCTGGTTCACCCCGATCCGCACGCCCGGCCGGTCCACGTCGTCTGGCGTGGTGACCGGTGAGCCGACCGGCACCGCGTACACGCCCTCGATCACCACATACGGTGCGGTGAACGCGACCTGCTCCGCCCGCTTCTGCTCGATGGCGAGGAAGCAGATGTCGGCCCGCCCGCTCGTCATCGCCTCGAACGACTTGCGGGCGGCGTCGAACGCCACCAGCTCGACCGGCACGCCGAGCCGGGCGCCCAGCTCGTGCGCGATGTCGACGGTGACGCCGCTGGGCGCGTCCAGGCTGCCCTGTGCGAGCACGGGGTTGCCCAGGTTGATCGACGCACGCAGGACGCCCGTCGGCGCCAGGTCCTGGAGGTTCACCTCGGCAGCATCTCAGACCCTCATACCGCGGCGACGGCCTCCCGCCACAGCGCCAGCCCCTCGTCGATCTGGTCGGCGTTCACCACCAGCGGCGGGATCATCCGCACGACGTTGCCCGCCGCACCGCAGGTCAGGAGCAGCAGCCCGGCCGAGGCGGCCGCCTGCTGGACCCGGGCGGCGGTGGCCGGGTCCGGCTCGCCGTCCTTGCCGACGAACTCGTTGCCCAGCATCAGGCCGAGGCCGCGCACGTCCCCGATGGCAGGCACGTCCGCCGCCACCTTCGCGAGGCCCTCACGCAGCCGCGCGCCCTGGGTGGCCGCGTTCTCGACCAGGCCCTCGGACTGGACGACGTCGAGCGTGGCGATCGCCGCGGCGCACGCGACCGCGTTGCCGCCGTAGGTGCCGCCCTGTGAGCCCGGCCAGGCCTTGGCCATCAGCTCGGCGGGCGCGGCGATGGCCGACAGCGGGAACCCGCTGGCCAGGCCCTTCGCGGTGATCAGCACGTCGGGCCGGACGTCGAAGTGGTCGTGGCCCCAGAACCGGCCGGTGCGCCCGAAGCCGGTCTGGACCTCGTCGACCACGAGCAGGATGCCGTGCTTGTCGGCGCGCTCGCGCAGGCCGCGCATGAACACGCTGTTCGCGGGCACGTACCCGCCCTCGCCGAGCACCGGCTCGACGAAGAACGCGGCGGTCTCGGCGGGTGAGGTCAGCGTCTGCAGCGTGTAGTCCAGCTCGCGCAGCGCGAACCTGGTCGCCTCCTCCTCGCTCCAGCCGTAGCGGTAGGCCGTCGGGAACGGCGACACCACGACACCACCCATGAGCGGCGCGAACCCGGCGCGGAACTTGGTCGCCGACGTGGTCATCGACGCCGCGCCGATGGTGCGGCCGTGGAACGAGCCGTGGAAGACCACCACGTTCGACCGGCCGGTGGCGTGCCGGGCAAGGCGCAGGGCGGCCTCGACCGCCTCGCTGCCCGAGTTCACGTAGAACAGTGAGTCCAGGCCCTGGGGAAGCACCTCGGACAGCCGCTCCGACAGCGTCAGCAGCGGCCGGTGCATGACGGTCGTGTACTGGCCGTGGATCAGCTTCCCGGCCTGCTCGCGGACGGCCTCCACCACGCGCGGATGGCAGTGCCCGGTGCTGGTCACCCCGATGCCTGCGGTGAAGTCAAGGAACTGGCGCCCGTCCTCGTCGTAGAGGTACACACCCTCGCCGCGCTCGGCGAGCACCGGCGTCGCCTGCTTGAGGATCGGGGACAACTCAGCCATCAGTACACCCTCCCTGTGGATTGTCGACAATCCTACGGATGGGTTGGTCAGGTGGCTACCCTTCCTTGACGGCCTGGAGGGTGAAGCTCGCGGCGAGCCGTCCCGGCCGGTCGGAAAGGCGCCACTCCCCGTGCTCATCCCTGGTCATGTGGCCCGGCAGCGCCTCCCACGGCACGCTGTCGTGCTCGGCGAGCCCGGTCAGCCGCAGCCCGGCGCCGAGGAGCCCGGAGATGGTCTCGCCGAGACCGTGGTTCCAGCTGTGCGTCAGCCCGTGGCCGAACACCGTGTCCTCGCCAGTGTAGGTGCCCGAGTACTCCTCGGCGATCGGCTCCTCGGTCTCGAAGTACGGGTAGTGCGGCAGCAGATCGTCGCCGAGGGCCATCAGCATCGGGTGGCCCTCCCGGACGAACAGCCGTCCGCCCGGCCGCAGCAGCCCGGCCACCACCCGCGCCCACCGCGCCACGTCCGGCAGCCAGCACAACGCGCCGATGCCGGTGTAGACGAGGTCGAACCGGCCCGCGCCGAGGACGTCGACCGCGTCGTACACGTCGGCCTCGTGGAAGTCGATCTCCGCACCGGCGAGCCGCCGGGCCTCACGCAGCGAGGCCGGGGACAGGTCGAGACCGCTCATCCGCGCCCCGAGCCGGGCAAGCGAGACCGTGTCGGTGCCGATGTGGCACTGCAGGTGCACACCGCGCAGACCGGTCACGTCGCCGAGCAACGGCAGGTCGAACCGCACGACATCGCTCAGATACGCCGGATCGGCGAACCGGTCGAAGCCGTACATCGCCGACGCCGCGTGCGCGGGCGCCCGCTCGTCCCAGTTCGCCCTGTTGATCGTCAGGTAGTCCACGGCCAGGACACTGCCAGAGCGACGCAACCGAATTGATGCGTCTTGCCCTCCGGGGGCTCCTCGGAGGCAAACCGGCGAGGCAAACGCAGCCGGTGGATCCAGGTTCAGTGGCCTAGTTACCGCGCGTGATCCATTCCTCCAGGTGTGGCGCTTCCGCTCCGATCGTGGTGTCGTCGCCGTGGCCGGTGTGGACGACGGTGTCGGCGGGCAGCGTGAGCAGTTTGTCCCGGATGGAGTCGATGATCGTCGGGAAGTCCGAATGCGACCGGCCGGTCGCGCCGGGGCCGCCCTGGAAGAGGGTGTCGCCGGTGAACACGACGCCCAGTTCGGGGACGTGGAAACACACCGCGCCCGGGGCGTGGCCGGGGGTGTGCAGTACCCGGACCTCGGTGCCGCCGACACGCAGGACGTCGCCGTCGGACAGGGTGTCCGCCGGGCGCGCGTCGTCGTGGGCGAGTCGCCACAGTACGTCGTCGGCCGGGTGGAGCAGGACGGGTGCGCCGGTCAGCTCTGCCAGCGCTGGGGCGGCGTTGACGTGGTCGTCGTGGGCGTGGGTGCAGGCGATGGCGAGCACCTCCCGGTCCCCGACGGCCGTCGCGATGGCCGTGGCGTCGTGGGCCGCGTCGATCACCAGCACCTGCTTGTCGTCACCGAGGAGCCAGACGTTGTTGTCCACCTCCCACGAGCCGCCGTCCAGGTTGAAGGTGCCCGACGTGACGACCTTCTCCACCCGCATCAGAACATCACCACCGAGCGCAGCACGTCACCGTGGTGCATCTTGGTGAACGCGTCCTCGACCTGGTCCAGCGCGATGGTCTCGGAGACGAACGCGTCGAGGTCCAGCCTGCCCTGCTGGTAGAGGTCGACGAGGTAGGGGAAGTCGCGGGAGGGCAGGCAGTCGCCGTACCAGCTGGACTTGAGCGACCCGCCTCGGGAGAAGAAGTCGATCATCGGCATCTCGAGGCGCATGTCCGGCGTCGGCACGCCGACGAGCACGACCGTGCCCGCGAGGTCGCGGGCGTAGAAGGCCTGCTTCCAGGTCTCCGGCCGGCCGACCGCCTCGATCACCACGTCCGCGCCGAACCCGCCGGTCAGCTCCCGCACCGCCTCGACCACGTCGCCCTGCCCGGCGTTGATGGTGTGGGTGGCGCCGAAACCCTTGGCCCAGGCCAGTTTCCGGTCGTCGAGGTCGATGGCGATGATCTTCGTGGCCCCGGCGATCCGCGCGCCGGCGACGGCCGCGTTGCCGACACCACCGCAGCCGATCACCGCGACGCTGTCGCCCCTGGTGACGCCGCCGGTGTTCACCGCGGCGCCGATCCCGGCCATGATCCCGCACCCGAGCAGGCCGACCGCGGCGGGCGAGGCAGACGGGTCCACCTTCGTGCATTGTCCACTGTGGACGAGAGTCTTCTCGGCGAACGCGCCGATGCCGAGCGCTGGCGAGAGCGCGGTGCCGTCGGTGAGCGTCATGGGCTGGGACGCGTTGAACGTGGCGAAGCAGTACCAGGGCCGCCCGCGCAGGCAGGCACGGCAGGTGCCACAGACGGCACGCCAGTTGAGGATGACGAAGTCGCCCGGCTCGAGGTCGGTCACCCCGTCGCCGACGGACTCGACGACCCCGGCGGCCTCGTGTCCCAGCAGGAACGGGTACTCGTCGTTGATCCCGCCCTCGCGATAGTGCAGGTCGGTGTGGCAGACCCCGCAGGCCTGGACCTTCACCACCGCCTCGCCGGGCCCGGGATCCGGCACGACGATCGTCGTGACCTCGACCGGAGCGCCCTTCGACCGGGCAATGACGCCCCGAACCTCCTGAGCCATGTGCCCACCCTTTCCCATGCACCGTTGCGTAGGTGTACTTCTACCAGCCCCGACCCCGGACCGGTCTGCCACGCAACCCGAACCCGGTCGATTTGCGACGTCAGCCGGGCGGGCTGACCATGATCGGACCAGCGATACGGACGAGGGGCGGCCGATGGACACCCAGGCGTCACCGTCGTCGACCGAACTCGGCGCGCCGAGCACCGGACGCCGGGTCCTGATGCTGGTGCTGGCCACGGTCGGCTTCACGGTGAACTTCTGGGCGTGGGCCCTGCTGAGCCCGCTCGCTCCGCTCTTCAAGGACAGGCTCGACCTGACCTCGTTCGAGCAGGCGCTGCTGGTCGCGGTCCCGGTGGTGGTCGGGTCGGTGGGGCGGATCCCGGTCGGCGCGCTCACCGACCGGTTCGGCGGCCGCCTGATGTTCCCGCTGGTCTCGGTGATCACGATCGTGCCGGTGCTGTTTTTGGGCCTCGCCGGGCACGACTCGCTGGCCGCGTTGCTGGTCGGCGGGTTCGTGCTCGGCATGGGCGGGACGACGTTCGCGATCGGCGTGCCGTTCGTCAACGCCTGGTTCCCGCCGAGCCGGCGTGGTCTCGCGATCGGCGTGTTCGGCGCAGGCACGGGCGGCACCGCGATCAGCGCGCTCACGACGGTGCCACTGGTGAACTCCGGCAGCGTGGCGACGCCGTTCGTGGTCACCGCCGTCGTGCTCGCGGTGTACGCGGTCGTCTCGGCTCTGCTGCTCCGGGACGCGCCGGGACGCACCGTGCCGACCGGGTCCATCCGGCGCCGGGTGCTGGACACCGCCCGGCTGCCGGTCACGTGGCAGGCCTCGGCGCTGTACGCGGTGGCCTTCGGCGGGTTCGTCGCGTTCTCCGTGTACCTGCCCGCGTACCTGCAGACCGCCTACGGACTCGCCCAGAGCGACGCCGCCAACCGCATGGCCGGGTTCGTGCTGCTCGCGGTGGTGGCGCGACCCACGGGCGGGTGGCTGTCCGACCGGTTCGACCCCGTCCGGGTGCTGACCGTCTCGTTGATCGTCGTGACCGCCGGTGCGGCGCTGCAGGCGTTCACCCCGCCACTGATGCCGCTGGGCACGATCGCCTTCCTCACCATGGCCGCCGCGCTCGGGGCGGGCAGCGGCGCGGTCTTCGCACTCGTCGCACTGCTCGCGCCCGCGAACAAGGTCGGCTCGGTCACCGGGATCGTCGGCGCCGCCGGCGGCCTCGGCGGGTTCGTCCCGCCACTGGTCATGGGCGCCCTGTACGGCGCGGTGTCCTCCTACGCACTGGGACTGGCCGCGCTGGCGATGGTCGCCGCCGCGGCCGCGGCGTTCACCTGGACCGCGGTGCGCCGCGCCGCGGCGGGTGCCACGGCGTGAGCCCGTTCACCGACCGCCAGGAGGCACCGACCCGTGGCCAGTGACGTCACCCGCGACACCGGAATGGACACCGGACTCACCGAGGCCCTGGTGCGGACCCGACGGTTCTTCACCCGCGCCGACGTCTCCGCCGACCTGCGGACCCTGCACAAGATCGGCGGCAGGCAGGCGGACGAGTTCTACCGGGACCGGTGGAGCCACGACAAGGTGGTGCGGTCAACGCACGGGGTGAACTGCACCGGCTCGTGCTCGTGGAAGGTCTATGTCAAGGACGGGATCATCACGTGGGAGACCCAGCAGACCGACTACCCGTCGGTTGGCCCTGACCGGCCCGAGTACGAGCCGCGCGGCTGCCCGCGCGGCGCCGCGTTCTCCTGGTACACCTACTCGCCGACGCGGGTGCGCTACCCGTACGTGCGGGGTGTGCTGCTGGAGCTGTACCGGGCGGCGAAGGAGGCCACCGGCGACCCGGTGTTCGCCTGGGAGTCCATTGTGGACGATCCGGAGGCCGCGCTGCGGTACAAGTCGGCCCGTGGCAAGGGCGGCCTGGTGCGTGCGTCGTGGGACGAGGCGACGGAGATGGTCGCGGCGGCACACGTGCACACCATCAAGCGGTACGGCCCCGACCGCGTCGCGGGGTTCTCGCCGATCCCGGCGATGTCGATGGTCTCCCACGCGTCGGGGGCCCGGTTCGTGTCGCTGCTCGGCGGGGCGATGCTGTCGTTCTACGACTGGTATGCCGACCTGCCGGTCGCGTCCCCGCATGTGTTCGGCGACCAGACCGACGTGCCGGAGTCCGGCGACTGGTGGGACGCGGGCTACCTGATCATGTGGGGCTCGAACGTGCCGGTGACCAGGACCCCGGACGCGCACTGGATGGCCGAGGCCCGCTACCGGGGCCAGAAGGTCGTCGCCGTCGCCCCGGACTACGCCGACAACGTCAAGTTCGCCGACGAGTGGCTGCCAGCACGCCCCGGCACGGACGGCGCGCTGGCCATGGCCATGGGGCACGTGATCCTGCGTGAGTTCTTCGTCGACCGGCAGGTCGGCTACTTCACCGACTACGTGAAGCGGTACACCGACCTCCCGTTCCTCGTCCGCCTCGACGAGGACGGGCAGGCGCACCGGCCGGGCAAGTTCCTGACCGCCGCCGACCTCGACGGCCAGGACGGCACCGAAAACGCGGCGTTCAAGACGGTGCTGCTCGACGCGGCCACCGGCGAACCCGTGGTGCCGAACGGTTCCCTTGGCTACCGGTACGGCGAGCAGGGCGAGGGCCGGTGGAACCTCGACCTCGGCACCGTCGACCCGCTGCTGTCGGTCCACGGTGGTCAGTCCGTCGTGGTGGACCTGCCGCGCTTCGACACGGCGGATGGCACGGACGGTGCGGTGCGGCGCGGGGTGCCGGTCCGCCGGGTCGGCGGGCACCTGGTCACCACCGTGTTCGACCTGCTGCTCGCCCAGTACGGCGTGCACCGGGACGGACTGCCCGGCACGTGGCCGACCGGGTACGACGACGCGACCGAGCCGTGCACGCCCGCGTGGCAGGAGGCCATCACCGGCGTGCCCGCGCGGGCGGCGGCGCGGATCGGCCGGGAGTTCGCGGCCAACGCCGAGGAGTCCCGAGGCCGGTCGATGATCATCATGGGCGCGGGCACCAACCACTGGTTCCATTCCGACACCATCTACCGCGCGTTCCTCACGCTGACCACCCTGACCGGCTGCCAGGGCGTCAACGGTGGCGGCTGGGCCCACTACGTCGGTCAGGAGAAGTGCCGCCCGGTCACCGGCTGGTCCCAGCTCGCGTTCGGACTCGACTGGTCCCGGCCGCCCCGGCAGATGATCCAGACCGCGTACTGGTACCTGCACACCGACCAGTTCCGCTACGACCGGCGCCCGTCGCTCGGCGGCATGAGCACCGCGGAGCTGATCGCGATGTCCGCGCGGCTCGGCTGGATGCCGTCGTACCCGACCTTCGACCGCAACCCGCTCGACCTGGCCGACGACGCCGAGAGCGCCGGTGTGCCCGCGGCGGACTACGTGGTGTCGGAACTGAAGGCGAGCAGGCTGGGGTTCGCGTGCGAGGACCCTGACTCGCCGGAGAACTTCCCCCGGGTGCTGAGCGTGTGGCGGGCCAACCTGCTCGGGTCGTCGGCCAAGGGCAACGAGTACTTCCTCAAACACCTCCTCGGTGCCGACTCCTCGCTGCGCGAGGCGGAGGTCGGCGCACCGAAGGGCAAGCTGGACCTGTTGCTGTCACTGGACTTCCGGATGACCAGTACGACCATGTTCTCCGATGTCGTGCTGCCCGCGGCGACCTGGTATGAGAAGCACGACCTGAACACCACCGACATGCACCCGTTCGTGCACTCGTTCAACCCCGCGATCGCGCCACCGTGGCAGACCCGCACCGACTGGTCCGCCTTCCAGGCGATCGCGGACGTGTTCAGCAGGCTCGCGGAGGCACATCTCGGCGTCCGCAACGACGTGGTGGCGACGCCGCTGATGCACGACACCCCCGACGAGCTCGCCACCCCGCACGGCCGGGTCGTGGACTGGCGGGCGGGCGACTGCGAACCGGTGCCCGGTGTCACCATGCCCAGGTTGACGGTGGTGGAGCGCGACTACCCCGCGATCGGAGCGCGGATGAAGGCACTCGGCCCGCTGGCCGACTCCCTCGGCGCCACCACGAAGGGTGTCACGTTCACACTGGACCGCGAGGTGGAGTACCTGCGGCACAAGAACGGCACCATCCGCGGCGGCCCCGCCGACGGCCGCCCGTCACTGGTCCGGGACATCCACGCCTGCGAGGCGATCCTCGCCCTGTCCGGCACGACCAACGGCCACCTCGCCACGCAGGGCTTCCGCACCCTCGAGAAGCGCACGGGCACCCGGCTCGCGGACCTCGCGGCGGAGCACGAGGGCAAGCAGATCACCTTCGCCGACACGCAGTCCGCGCCGGTGCCGGTGATCACCTCCCCGGAGTGGTCGGGCAGCGAGACCGGCGGGCGCCGCTACTCCCCCTTCACGATCAACGTCGAACGGCTCAAACCGTGGCACACGCTCACCGGCAGACAGCACTTCTTCCTCGACCACGACTGGATGACGGAGCTGGGTGAGCAGCTGCCGGTGTTCCGGCCACCGCTGGACATGACCGCGTTGTTCGACGAACCACGCATCGGCGAACAGAGCGAGCTGGGCCTCACGGTGCGCTACCTCACGCCGCACAGCAAGTGGTCCATCCACTCCGAGTACCAGGACAACCTGTTCATGCTCAGCCTCTCCCGCGGCGGACAGAGCATCTGGATGTCCACACAGGACGCCGCGAAGATCGGCGTCGCCGACAACGACTGGATCGAGGCGGTCAACCGCAACGGTGTCGTCGTCGCGAGGGCGATCGTGTCGCATCGTATGCCGGAGGGCACCGTCTACATGCACCACGCACAGGACCGGCTCATCGACGTGCCGCTCAGCGAGACGTCCGGCAAGCGCGGCGGCATCCACAACTCGCTGACCCGCCTGATGATCAAACCGTCGCACCTGATCGGCGGCTACGCCCAGCTGTCGTTCGCCTTCAACTACCTCGGCCCGACCGGCAACCAGCGCGACGAGGTCACCGTGATCCGCCGCCGGGGCCAGGAGTGAGGTACTCGTGATGCCGAACGTAGCTTGCGGAGTGAGCAGATGACACCGAACGAAGCTTGCGGAGTGAGCAGACGACACCGAACGAAGCTTGCGGAGTGAGCAGACGACACCGAACGAAGCTTGCGGAGTGAGCAGACGACACCGAACGAAGCTTGCGGAGTGAGCAGATGACACCGAACGAAGCTTGCGGAGTGAGCAGATGACACCGAACGAAGCTTGCGGAGTGAGCAGATGAAACTGATGGCGCAGATGGCGATGGTCATGAACCTCGACAAGTGCATCGGCTGCCACACCTGCTCGGTCACCTGCAAGCAGGCGTGGACCAACCGGTCGGGTGTCGAGTACGTGTGGTTCAACAACGTGGAAACCCGCCCTGGACTGGGCTATCCGCGTACCTACGAGGACCAGGAGCGGTGGCGCGGCGGCTGGTCGCTGAACCGGCGCGGACGGCTGAAGCTCAAGGGCGGCGGGCGGCTGCGCAAGCTGCTGACCATCTTCTCCAACCCCAAGCTCCCCGGCATCGACGACTACTACGAGCCGTGGACCTACGACTACGAGACCCTCATCTCGGCTCCTCGGCAGGAGCACACACCGGTCGCCCGGCCACACTCGCTGATCAGCGGCAAGCCGACGAAGATCACCTGGTCGGCGAACTGGGACGACAACCTCGGCGGCGCACCCGACAACGGCCACCTGGACCCGATGCTCAAGGGCATCGAGGACAAGGTCCGCTTCGAGTTCGAGCAGACGTTCATGTTCTACCTGCCGCGCATCTGCGAACACTGCCTCAACCCGTCCTGCGTGGCGTCCTGCCCGTCCGGCGCGATCTACAAACGCAGCGAGGACGGCATCGTCCTCGTCGACCAGGACCGCTGCCGGGGCTGGCGGATGTGCGTGTCCGGCTGCCCGTACAAGAAGATCTACTTCAACCACCGCACCGGCAAGGCGGAGAAGTGCACCTTCTGTTTCCCGCGTGTCGAGGTCGGCCTCCCGACGGTGTGCGCGGAGACGTGTGTCGGGCGGCTGCGGTACATCGGGCTGGTCTTCTACGACGCGGACAAGGTGCTCGAGGCGGCGTCCACACCGGACGAACACGACCTGTTGGAGGCGCAGCGCGAGGTCTTCCTCGATCCGCACGACCCGGCCGTGATCCGCGAGGCGGAACGGGCAGGCATCCCCCAGGACTGGATCGAGGCCGCCCAGCGCTCACCGATCCACGCGCTCATCAACACCTACCGGGTGGCGCTGCCGCTGCACCCGGAATACCGCACGATGCCGATGGTCTGGTACATCCCGCCGCTGTCGCCGGTCGTCGACATCGTCCGCGACACCGGCCACGACGCCGAGGACCACGGCAACCTGTTCGCCGCCATCGACGCGCTGCGCATCCCGGTCGAGTACCTCGCGCGGCTGTTCACCGCGGGCGATCCCGGCCCGGTCAACGCGGTGCTGCGCAAGCTGGCCGCCATGCGCAGCTACATGCGCGACATCAACCTCGGCCGCGAACCGAGGGAGGCGATCGCCACCGACGCCGGGATGACCGGCGAGCAGATCTACGACATGTACCGGCTGCTCGCGCTCGCCAAGTACGACGAGCGCTACGTCATCCCGCCCGCCCACGCCGAACAGGCCCACGGCCTCGAGGAGCTGGCGACCGAGTGCAGCCTCGACTACGAGGGCGGACCGGGCATGGGCGGCTCTGGTCCCTTCGGGGAGAGCTCCGGCGGCGGCCAGTCACCGATCGCGGTGGAGAACTTCCGCATGCTCCGCGACCGGCAGACCGCCGACTCCACCGCGTCCCCGGCCGACAAGGGCAACCGGGTGAACCTGCTCAACTGGGACGGCAAAGGCCGCCCGGACGGCCTCTTCCCGCCGGAGAAACCGTGAACGCCCACCACGCCACCGCTTGGCAGCTCCAGTCGCTGCTGATGAGCTACCCGGACGAAGGGCTCCTCGACCGCCGTCCGCTGCTGCGTGACGCGGCCGCCACGCTGCCCGGCCCGCTTGGCACGCCGCTGCGTGGCTTCCTCGACCACGTCGACCGGACCCCGCTCATCGCGCTGGCCACCGACTACGTCGCGACGTTCGACCACCGCAGGCGGTTCAGCCCGTACCTGACCTACTTCGCCTACGGGGACACCAGGAAGCGCGGCATGGCACTGCTGCGGTTCAAGCACGCGTACCGCACGGCGGGCCTGCTGCTCGACGATTCCGAGCTGCCCGACCACCTCGCCGTCGTGCTCGAGTTCGCCGCGACCGGTGACGCGGCGACGGGGCGGCGGCTGCTCGTCGAACACCGTGCCGGGCTGGAGCTGATGCGGCTCGGCCTGCACGAGACGGGTTCCCCGTGGCGCCACGTGCTGGACTCCGTGTCCGCGACGCTGCCGCCGCTGGCCGGCCGCGACCACGACGCGGTCGCCCGTCTCGCCGCGGCGGGCCCGCCGGAAGAGGAGGTGGGCCTCGATCCCTATGCCGCGCCCCTGTTCGGTGGCGGCACGTCATGACCATCCTCGACACCCTGTTGTGGGTCGCCGTGCCCTACGTGTCGATCGCGATCTTCATCGTGGGCCACGGGTGGCGCTACCGCTACGACAAGTTCGGCTGGACCACCCGCTCATCGCAGCTGTACGAGAACCGCCTGCTGCGGCTGGGCAGCCCCCTGTTCCACTTCGGCATCCTGCTCGTCGCCGTCGGCCACGTCGGCGGGCTGCTCGTGCCCAAGTCGTGGACCGAGGCCGTCGGGATCAGCGAGACCGCGTACCACGTCGCCGCTGTCGCGCTCGGCGTCGCCGCCGGGTTCTGCACCCTCGCGGGTGCCGCGATCCTGGTCTACCGCCGCCGCACGGTCGGCCCGGTGTTCTCGGCCACCACCCGCAACGACAAGGTCATGTACGTCCTGCTGGTCGGCACGATCGTGCTCGGACTCGGCACCACGGTGCTCGGCAACCTGACCGGCGACCCCCACGACTACCGCGATTCGGTGTCACCATGGTTCCGGTCCATCTTCTACTTCCAGCCCCGGCCCGAGCTGATGGCGGCGGCTCCACTCGGGTTCCAGCTCCACGCCTTGTCCGCGTGGGTACTGTTCGCTTTCTGGCCCTTCAGCAGACTCGTGCACGTGTTCTCGATGCCCCTGGGCTACCTGACCCGCCCATATATCGTCTACCGCAGCCGAGACCGCCAGCTGGGCAGCCGACCACCACACCGAGGATGGGACCGAGTGCGATGACCGACCACCCCGCCGTCACCGCTGTCGACACGATCGCACCGGAGTTGCTCGACCAGGCCCGAGCGCACGCCGCCCGACGCGCCGCACGGACCCTGGTGTCCGGGACCTCCCAGCGCGCCACGCTCATCGCACTGACCGAAGGCGCGGGCATGTCAGACCACGACGCACCGACGGCCGCCACGCTCTATGTGGTCACGGGCACGGTCGAACTGCACACCCACGACAAGAAGTGGCTGCTGAACAAGGGCGACCTCGCGGTCACGCCACCACAACGCCACGGCCTGACCGCCGTCACCGACACCGTCGTACTGCTCACCGTCGCCCTCCGCTGACCGCTCGACACCGTTAGTTCCGGGGAGGCGGACCGGCCGGGCGGTAGGTCGGGAGGATCGAGCGTGGGATGGGGCCCTTGTTGCGCTTGCCCTGCGTGGTCTCCTCCCAGGCGTGGGCGAGGATGCCGACGCTGCGGCTGAGCACGAACAACCCGCGGGCGAGTTCCGGGGCGAACCCGAGTTCGGCGTAGATCACCGCGGTGGCGCCGTCGATGTTCATCGGGACGGGCTTGCCGCGGCCCTCGTTGAGGAACGCCTCGACCGCGCGGGCGGCACGCAGGTATCTGCCATCGACCACGCCGTCCGCGACCGCCTGGTCGACGAGGGTCAGGAGCGGGTCGCGGCGGGGGTCCACCGGGTGAAAGCGGTGACCGAATCCCGGGAAGTAGCGGTGGCGCTCGACGACCTGTGCCACGGCCGCGTCGAGGTCCTCGCCCGCGTCGGTCGCGTCGATGATCTCGGTGAGGGCCGCCACGCACTGCTGGCCCGCGCCGCCGTGTGCGTCGCCGAGGGCGTTGACGCCGGACGCCATCGCGTTGTTGAGGCCGACGCCGCACGTCGCGGTCATCCTGGCGATCGCGATCGACGGGGCCTGCGGGCCGTGGTCGACCGACGCGACCAGCGCCGCCTCGAGCAGCGCGGCCTGGCGGGCACCGGGCAGTTCGCCGAGGACCATGAGCCAGATCATGGCGACGAAACCGACCGAGCCGATCAGCTCCTGGACGGGGATGCCGCGCAGGTCCAGCTCGCCGGGCGCCATGCGCACGATGCCGGTGGCCCACCAGTCCGCCGACTCCGACTCGGTGCTCACCGGTCGTCCTCCGCCGCGGTGACGGGTTCGCGCCACCGCGCGACGAACTCCTGCTGCTCGGCGTTGTGCTCGCCGAGCACGGGTGGTGGCGCCGACGGCCGCAGTGGCTCCCCGTCGATCAGCACGCCGTTGCCGCTGGCCCGCACGACCCGGCCGTCGCCGTGGCCGTCGGGGCCGGGGAACGGGACCTCGGTGAAGAACCCCCGGTGCGCGAGCTGTTCCGACTCGACCGCCTGCGGCACGGACAGGATCCGCGCGGCGGGCACGCCGATCGCGGGCAGCACCTGCTCCCACTCCTCCGCTGTGCGCTTGCGCAGTTCCTCGGTCAGCTCGGCGTTCAGCGCGTCGCGGTTGTGCTTGCGCGCCTCGCGGTCGGCGAAGCGCGCGTCGACCACGAGGTCGTTCCGGTCGAGCAGCCCACAGAGCTTCTCGAACTGGGCCTGGCGGTTGGCGGCGATGTTGAGCAGCCCGTCGGCCGTCTCGAACGTGCCGGATGGCGCGGCGGTGACGTTCTGCTGCCCCATCGGCGCCGGCCGCACCCCGCTGATCACGTAGTGCGACACGGCCCAGCCCATCGCCGAGATCGACGCCTCGAGCATCGACAGGTCAAGAAAGCAGCCCTCCCCGGTCCGTTCGCGTCCCACGAGCGCCGAGGAGATCGAGAGCGCGGCCATCAGGCCGCCGACCGTGTCGCAGACCGGGAAGCCGACGCGCAGCGGCGCCGTGTCCTCGGTGCCGGTGATGCTCATCATTCCCGACAGGCCCTGGATGATCTGGTCGTACGCGGGTGCCTGGCTCATCGGGCCGGTCTGGCCGAAACCGGAGATCGCGCAGTACACCAGCGCCGGGTTGAGCACCCGCAGCCGTTCCCAGCCGAACCCGAGCCGGTCGAGCACGCCCGCGCGGAAGTTCTCCAGCAGCACGTCGGCGCCGCGCACCAGGTCCTCGAACACCGCCCGCTGCGCGGCGTCCTTGAGGTCCAGCTCGATCGACTTCTTCCCCGCGTTCTGGGCCAGGAACGACGCACCGAGCCCCGCGTGGTTCAGCTCCTCGTCGGGGCCGAGATGGCGGGCCAGATCCCCGGAGCCGGGCACCTCGACCTTGAGTACCTCGGCACCGAACAGCATGAGCTGATAGCTGCAGTAGGGGCCGGCCAGGACGTTCGTGAGGTCGAGCACCCGGATACCGCGGAGTGGTTTTTCTTCCATGCGTCAACTCCTTCTGCGGGGAAACGCAGAATTTGAGGGAACGACCGCACCGGTCGCCGGGCTTGTACCGGGCTACAGCCGGAACGGGTGGTCGAAGCCCCGTTCGGTCATGTGCGCGGACACCTCGGTGAGCGCGGTGACGAACTCGGTGATCCGCTCGTCCGGGAAGCGCACGGTCGGTCCGGACAGCGACAGCGCGGCGATGACCGAGCCCGTGCGGCCGACGACCGGGACGGCCACCGCGGACAGCCCCGTCTCGCGCTCACCGTGGCTGAAGGCGTACCCGCGCACGGCCGCCTCGTCGATCTGCGCGCGGAGCGAGTCGACGTAGTCCTGTCCGTACGGTGAGCTCCTCGCCACGCGTGCGAGGTGCGCGCCGTCGACGTTGCGCAGCAGGATCTTCGACGACGCGCCCGCCCACAGGGGCAGCTCGTCGCCGACGTGCACGACGTGGCGCAGTGGCTGCGGACTCTCCTGCTGCGCGACGCAGACGCGGTAGATGTCGCGGGCGACGTAGAGGTTGACGGTCTCCCGCTCGCGCTGCGCGAGCCCGCGCATCAGGTCCTTGGTCTCCGGCGGCAGCTCCCAGCTGCCCCTCGCGAGGTGCGCCCAGCGCCACAGGCTGGGGCCGGCCATGTAGCCCTTGGCGGTGGCCCACAACAGCCCGTTCTGTTCGAGCGTCTGCACGATGCGGATGACCGTGGTCTTGGCGAGGCCGGTCGCCCGCACGATCTCCGACACCGAGATCGCGGGCTGGGCCTCGGTCAGCAGCCCCAGGATGTCGATGGCGCGCTGCACACTGCGCACCCCCTGGGTCTCACCGGCACCTTCCCCGGAGTCACCCTCGGTGTCCCAGCGGTGCTCGGCGGTCTGGTCCGTACCGGTCGGCTTCACCACAACATCCCCTCTGCCTTCGCATCGTCGGCCGTCCCTGCTGCCGCCATAACGTCTTCGGCTCGAAGGCTTGCCAGCCGCTGGTGGCGAGCCGTACGTTACACGCAGTCCGCACAGTGGTCCATACGTACCGCTTGATGGTTCACCGAGGAGAACACTGGTGTTGCACGAGGTTCTCGACACGGCCACCACCGACCTCCCCGCCGAGGCCCCGGCCTACATCGCGGGCCAGTGGACGACGGAGACGACGCCTGCCGAGCGGATCGGCCCGTACGTCCGCGCGGTCGTCTCGCGGTCCTACCCGGCCACGCCCGGCCAGATCGAGACCGCCAGGGCGTTCGCCGCGGCGGGCGCCCGCACGGTGGCCGAGCTGGCGCCAGCGACCCGCGCCGGGGTACTCGAGAGAGCGGCAGGGCTGGCGACCGAGCACCGCGCCGCCTTCGCCCGTCTCATCGCACTGGAACTCGGCAAGCCGGTCAAGGACGGACTTGGCGAGATGGACCGGGTGGCGGACACGTTCGCCGTCTGCGCGAGCGAGGCCCGCGCGATCGGCGGCGAGACGGTGCCGGTGGCCGGGTGGGCACGCGGGGTCGGCAACACGGCACTCACCTACCGCGCGCCCGCCGGGGTCGCGCTCGCCATCACCCCGTTCAACGCGCCGGCGAACCTGTTGGCGCACAAGCTCGGCGCGTCGTTCGCCGCTGGCAACACGACGCTGGTCAAGGCGCCACCCCAGGCACCAGCGACCACGACGGCGATGATCGCGCTCGTGCTGGCGGCGGGGATGCCCTCGGCGGCGGTCCAGCTGTTGCACGGCGGCGGAGACGTCGGCGCGGCGTTGTGCGCGGCGCCGGAGGTGAGCGTCATCAGTTTCACCGGCAGTCCCGAGACGGGCAACGCGGTCGCCAGGGCGGCGGGTGCGAAGCGGCTCGTCCTCGAACTGGGCGGGAACGCCGCCACGATCGTGTGCGCGGACGCCGATGTCACGCACGCGGCACGGATCTGCGCACGCACCGGCTACTCCAACTCCGGGCAGAGCTGCATCTCGGTGCAGCGGGTCTACGTGCAGCGGTCCCGGTTCGACGAGTTCCTCGGCATCTTCGCCACCGAGGTCGACGCGCTCACCGTCGGCGATCCACTCGACCCGGCCACCGACGTCGGGTCCATGGTCGACGAGGCGTCCGCCACCCGCGTCGAGACGTGGATCGCGGAGGCGACGGCACGCGGCGCACAGCTCGTCGCGGGCGGCAAGCGCGACGGCGCGACGCTGCGGCCGTCGGTGGTCGCCAACCCGGCCCCGGACGCCACGCTGGTGACCGAGGAGGTCTTCGGCGCGCTCGTCGTGGTGCTGCCGTTCGACGACCTCGACGCGGTCGTCGAGACCTGCAACGCCAGCAGGTTCGGCCTGCAGGCCGGCCTTTTCACGAACGACCTCGCCACGGTCATCACGGCGTGGCGCGAGCTGGCGGTCGGCGGGCTCGTCGTGAACGGGTCGTCGAACTTCCGGCTCGACCACGTGCCGTTCGGCGGCGTGAAGGACTCCGGCTTCGGACGGGAGGCACCGAAACAGATGATCGACGACTACACCGTCGTCAAGACGCTCATCCTGCGCGGCATGTCCATCTGGGGGCAGGCATGACGACCACGGCGGCGGAAGCACTCGTCCGGCAGCTCGAGTCCTACGGCGTCGAGTACGTGTTCGGCGTCTGCGGGCACACGAACATCGCCTTCCTCGACGCCCTGGGGCGCAGCGACATCAGGTTCGTCATCGCGCGGCACGAGCAGGCCGCCGCGCACGCGGCCGACGGCTACGCGCGGATGACCGGCAGGCCCGGTGTGCTCCTGGTCCACGTCGGACCCGGGATGATGAACGCGGTCACCGGGGTCGCGACCGCGGCGCTGGACTCGGTCCCTCTGATCACCATCGCGGGCGACATCCCCTCCTACTACTACGGCAGGCACCCCCACCAGGAGGTGAACCTGCACACCGACGCCGACCAGACCGCGATCTACCGGCCGTTCGTGAAGCGGGCGTGGCACGTGCACCGGGTCGAGGACCTGGCGAGGTTCACCGAGCGCGCGTTCTGGACCGCGACGTCCGGGCGCCCCGGCGCCGTGCTCGTCAACGTCCCCATGGACCTGTTCTCCCGGCAGGTGCCCGAACAGACGGCGACCGCCTTCCCGCTCGTCGGCCACTCCCCGGCACCCGCGCTGCCGCTCGCGGAGGCCGAACGCATCGCCGAGGCACTCGTCACCGCGGCGCGGCCGCTCATCTACGTCGGTGGCGGGCTGCGGAACGAGCCGGGCCGGGCCGCCCTGCTCCGGCTGGCGGAACACCTGGACATCCCGATCGCGCACTCCCTCATGGCGAAGGGAACCGTCGACGACCGGCACCCGCTCGTGATGGGCATGACCGGGTTCTGGGGCCTCGACCTGACCAACAAGTACACAATGGACGCCGATGTCGTGCTGGCGCTCGCGACCCGCTTCGCCGAGACCGACGCTAGCTCGTGGAACTCCGACTACACCTGGCACTTCCCGCCGGGACGGCTGATCCAGATCGACATCGACCCCGCCGAGATCGGCCGCAACTACCCGGTCGAGATCGGCGCGGTGGCGGACGTTGGCCTCGCCGTCGAGGCGATCGCGGACGCCGTGGTCGCGCTGAGCCCGAGGGGCACCGAGCGGTCCGGCCTGCTCGAGACGATCCGCACCGAGCGCCAGGACCTGTTCGCGAGCAGCCGGGAACGGGGCACCAGCACGGACTTCCCGTTGCGGCCGGAGCGGATCCTCGCCGACCTGCGTGACGCGCTGCCCGCCGACGCGGTGCTCGTCACCGACGTCGGCTGGAACAAGAACGGCGTCGCGCAGTGCTACGAACTGCCACCGGAGGGCCGGTTCATCACGCCGGGCGGGTTGTCCACCATGGGTTTCGGTCCGGCGGCCGCGATCGGGGTGCAGATCGCGGCACCGGAGCGGGTGGTGGTCGCGCTCGTCGGCGACGGCGGGATGAGCGCGCAGCTGCCCGCCGTGCCGATGGCCGTGGAGCAGGGTCTGCCGGTGATCTTCCTGGTGATGAACAACCGGGCGCACGGCACGATCGCCGACCTGCAGGCCGCGAGCTTCGGCGCCAGCTTCGGCTGCGAGTTCCGCGATCCGGACGGCAACCCGTACTCGCCCGACTTCGCCGCCTACGGCAGGGCATGCGGCGCGGACGGCTATCTCATCGAGAACACGGGCGACCTGGCCGTCGCGCTTCGCGAGGCCATCCAGCGGCGCCGACCGGCGGTGCTGGACGTACCGATGGTGAACGAACCCGTGCCCACACCAGGACATTGGAACATCAAGGACATCTACCGCGGCGCGTTCGACTGACCCCGCCGATCCCCACAATGAGGTGAGAGTTTCATGGCCAGAAAACGAACGATCCGGTTAGTTACCACAGTGGTCGCGCTCGCCGCCGCCGCAGGCACCGCGTGCAGCGCGCCGGGTAGCTCCGGCTCCTCGGAGGAGAGCACCGACGGTCCCTTCAAGATCGCCGTCGTCAACGCGCAGAGCGGGCAGCTCAGCTCGCTCGGCCAGTGGGAGTGGAAGGGCGCCAAGCTCGCGGCGGACGAGTGGAACGCCAAGGGCGGCATCAACGGCAGGCAGATCGAGCTGGAGCTGTTCGACGACCAGGGCGACCCGACGGTCGGCACGAACCTCGCGCGCAAGCTCGCGAGTGAGGGCTTCGCCGCGATGATCGGCACCGCGGAGAGCGCGGTCACCGTCGCCATGATCCCCATCCTGCAACAGGCCAAGATCCCGAACATCACGTCGGGCCAGTCACCCGCGATCGCCGCCGCCGGCAGCCCGTTCGCGTTCTACAACGGACCGACGAGCGTCACCTACGACGAGACGCTCGCGAAGTACCTTGTCGACGACAAGGGCCTCAAGAAGATCGCCCTGATCTCCAACAACGGCTCCTACGGCAAGGGTGAACGCGAGGCGTTCACCAAGGCACTCGCCGGCCGCGGTGTCACACCCGTCGACGACCAGGTCGTGACCACCGACCAGAAGGACTTCAGCGCGGCGCTGACCTCCATCCGGCAGAAGGCACCCGATGTATTGTTCGTCGGCGCCGAGGAGGTCGCGGCGGGGCTGATCGTGAAGCAGGCCCGTGAGCTGGGCATCACGGCCACCGTGGCGGGCGCCGCGCCGATGGGCACGCCGGTCTACCTGGAGACCGCGGGCACGACGAACGCGGAGGGCACGGTCGTCAGCTCGCCGTACCTGAGCAACGACACCGACGACGCGTCCAAGGCGTTCGCCAAGGCCTACCAGGAGGCGCACGGCGAGGAAGCCGAGATGCACGGCGCGAAGGCCTACGACGGCGCGAACATCATCTTCACCGCGCTGGAGTCCTCGGACGGCGCCACGGGCGAGAAGCTCGCCGACGCGATCCGGGGGACCAAGTACGACGGCCTGCTGGGCGACTTCGCCTACGACGAGACCGGCGTTGGCATCCACGAGACGTCCATCGGCGTCATCACCGCAGGCAAGCTCGCCGCCGAACCCGCCAGCTGACCCTTCCCGGAGCCGGGCACGCCATGCCGTGCCCGGCTCCGGCCAGGTTACGAGGACGACTATGGAAGTCTTTTTCCAAACGCTTGTCGGCGGGCTGGGTTTCGGCGCCGTCTACGCCCTTGTCGCGATGGGGTTCTCGATCGTCTACCGCACGATGGGCCTGGTCAACTTCGCCCACGGGCAGGTGGTGATGATCGGCGCCTACGCGGCCTCCACCTTCTACATGACCGCGCACCTCCCGTTCTTCATCTCGATCCCGGTCGCCATGCTCGTCACCGGCCTCATCGGACTGGTCATCGAGCGAGTGCTGCGGCCGTTGGAGAACAAGGACTTCGACCTCATGCTGATCGGCACCATCGGCTTCGGCATGGTGCTGGAGGCGCTCGCGACGATCACCTGGGGCGCCACCGGACACGCCGTGCCGACCCCGGTGGACACCGAGCCGCTGGACGTGTTCGGCATCCGCATCCGCACCTACAGCCTGGTCGTGCTCGGCATCGCCGCGCTGGCGACGGTCGCGCTCGTGCTGTTCCTCCAGCGCACCAAGCGTGGCGCGGCCATGCAGGCGGTGGCGATGGACCACGAGGCCGCCACGGCGGTCGGCATCCACGTCGGCAGGAGCAACGCCGTGGCGTTCGCGATCGGCGCCGGGCTCGCCGCACTCGCCGGTGCGCTCGTGGCGCCGATGCTCTACGTCAACCCGACCCTCGGCGGCTCGCTCGGTATCAAGGGGTTCGCCGCCGCCATCCTCGGCGGCTTCGGCAACATCCCGGGCGCGATCGTCGGCGGGCTCGCCATCGGCGTGCTCGACTCGTACGCGGCCGGGCGGTTCCAGGCCTACTCGGAACTGGTGGTGTTCCTGGTGTTCACGGTCATCATCATGGTCAAACCGACCGGGTTGTTCGGCGAGCGGACGGTGAACCGGGCATGAGCGGAGCTTGCGGAGCCTGCGGAGCGCCCCGGCGCCACACAGCGGGCGAGGGGGCGTCATGAGCGGAGCCTGCGGAGCGAATCATCGATGTCCAGGACGACACCTCGAACGCGGAGGGCGCCGGAGAAGCGGAGCCTGCGGAGCGTTCCGGCGCCACGCAGCGGGCGAGGTGCCGTCATGAGGCTGCGTATCGCCGCGTTCGGCGTGGCCGGGGTCGCGGCCTGGTTCCTGCCTTATGGGCTGGACATGTACGGCATCCACGTCGTGGACATCGCGATCGTGTTCGCCTTGCTGGCGGTCGGGCTGGGGCTCGCGATGGGCCTCGGCGGCCAGATCAACCTCGCGCAGGTGGCGTTCTTCGGGGTGAGCGCATATGCCGTGGCGATCCTCACCACCAGGGCAGGCTTCGGGTTCTGGACCGCCGCCGTGCTCGCCATGCTCGCCGCCGCCCTCATCGGGCTGTTCGTCGGGATCCCCGCGCTGCGGATGCAGTCGCACTACCTCGGCATCGTGACGCTGGGTCTGGCGCTCGCGTTCACGAACTGGGTCACCAACAGCACCATCACCGGCGGCGCCGACGGCCTGTCCGGTGTCCCGGTCCCCCCGCTGTTCGGCATCGACCTGTCCAGCGAGTACCTGTACTACTACCTCGAACTGATCGTGTTCGCGCTCGCGCTGGCGTTCGCGGGGTTCGTCGCGCACACCGGCCTCGGCAGGCGCATGCGGGCCATGCGGGACGACTCCCTCGCCGCGGGCGCGATCGGCGCGCCGGTCCCGATCCTGCGGATGGCCGCGTTCGTGCTCGCGAGCCTCTACGGTGGCGTCGCGGGCGTGCTCTACGCCGGGCTGATCCGGTACGTGGCACCGGAGACCTTCAGCATCGCCAACATGTTCCTCCTGCTCGCCATGGTGATCATCGGTGGCAGGCAGAGTATCCTCGGCTGTGTCATCGGCGCCATCGCGCTGTCGCTGCTGCGTGAGGTCCTGGTCGACTTCTCGGTCTACGCCCAGCTCGGGTTCGGCGCGGTCGTGGTGCTGATGGTCGTGTTCGCGCCGACGGGGCTCGCGGGCATCCCGTCCAGGGTGCACGCCCTGCTCCGCCGCAGACGGACCGACGACCAGCGTGCCACGCTGCGCCCGTTCACCCCGGCCGGGACCACGGCGGCACAGGACGGCGCCGGGCTGGAGATCTCGGGCATCGGCAAGAACTTCCGCGGGCTCAAGGCGCTGTCGGAGGTGTCGATGTCGGTGCGGCCCGGCGAGATCCGTGGCGTGGTCGGGCCCAACGGTTCCGGCAAGACCACGCTGTTCAACATCGTCAGCGGCATCTACAGCGTGTCGTCGGGGTCGGCGTCGGTCGACGGGAAGGTCGTGACCGGCCGCAGGCCCTACCAGCTGTCCAAGGCCGGGCTCGCGCGGACGTTCCAGAACCTGCGGCTGTTCGGCCAGATGACCGTGCGGGACAACGTGCTCGTCGCGCTGGACCGCTCGTCCATGTGGGCCGTGTGGCGCTACCTGCTGTGGCCGGTCGGCATCCTGCGTGCCGAGCGGGATCTGCGTGCCCGCGCCGACGCCCTCCTCGACCAGTTCGGGCTGACCGACTTCGCCGACGCGGCACCGAGGTCACTGCCCTACGGCATCCAGCGCAGGCTCGAGATCGCGCGGGCGATGGCGACCCAGCCCCGGTTGCTGCTCCTCGACGAACCGGCGGCGGGCCTCAACGGCCAGGAGGTCGGTCAGCTGAGCGAGATCGTCCGGTCCATTCGCGACGGTGGGGTGACGGTGGTGCTGATCGAGCACAACATGGGGCTCGTCATGTCCCTGTGCGACCGGGTGACCGTGCTCGCCAGCGGGAGCGTCATCGCGGACGGCACACCGGCCGAGGTCGCCGTCCGCCCGGAGGTCATCGAGGCCTACCTCGGCGACTCGATGAACACGTCGGACATCGCAGCGGAGGTGGCCACATGACCACGACGGCCGAGGAGACGGTCAAGGCGGACGAGCTGGTCGTCTCCGGTCTGTCGGTCAACTACGGCGGGGTGCGGGCGGTCAGCTCGGTGAGCTTCACCGTCGGCCCCGGCCAGTGCGTCGGCATCATCGGCGCCAACGGCGCGGGCAAGACGTCCACGCTGAAGGCGCTGATGGGCCTCGTGCCGAGGACCGCGGCGGAGATCCGGTTCGGCGACCACGATCTCATGAAGGTGCGGGCACGCAACGTCGTCCGGCACGGCATCGGCTACGTCCCGGAGGGCAGGCACGTGTTCCCCGGGCTCACGGTGGAGAAGAACCTGCTCCTCGGCGCCTACATCCGGAAGTGGACGGGCGAGACCCGCGAGACCATGCAGGAGGTCTTCGACCTCTTCCCGATGCTCGGGGAGATGCGGCACCGGCTCGCGGGCGCGTTGTCCGGCGGGCAGCAGCAGATGCTGGCGGTCGGCCGCGCGCTGATGTCACAGCCACGGCTGATCCTGCTCGACGAGCCGTCGATGGGCCTGTCCCCCAAGCTCATCGAGGACATCCTCGCCGTGCTGCAGCGGCTGAGCGCCGCGGGCCACGGCCTGCTGCTGGTCGAGCAGAACGCGAAGCTCACGTTCGAGGCGACCGAGACCTGCTTCGTCATGGAGAACGGCGAGGTGGCGATGACCGGCACCTCGGCCGAGCTGAGCCGCGACCCCCGCGTGCGGCAGATCTACCTGGGTCTGTAGCCGGGTGGCGGGCGGTGCCCCCCCCGCCACCCCCCCC
>NZ_JBARWZ010000147.1:0-81912 GCF_049647105.1 Actinophytocola sp. | reverse complement strand
CCCCGACGACCGGGCAGGCGAGATCCGCGTCGAACAGCGGGCAGGCAACGGTGAGTGGACCGGCTACACGGCACCGGTGGTGCTGGACCAGGACGGCAGCCACGCACTGGAGTTCCGCGCGATCGACGCCGCGGGCAACGTCTCCGCCGCGGTCCCGGCGACCGCGATGGTGGACAGGACCGTGCCCGCCGTCTCGGTGACGGGAGTCGAGGCGGGTCGCGCGTACGACGTGGGCACGGCACTGTCGCTCGGTGCCACCGCGGCCGACCCGGCCTCCGGTGTCGCGTCGGTGGTGGTGGAGCTGGACGGCGAACGGGTCCAGACCCCGCTTTCGGTTGCCCCGACAGCAGGTGCGCACGAACTGCGGGTCGTGGCCACCGACGAGGCGGGCAACGCCGAGGAGGTCAGGGTGCCGTTCGCCGTGGCGGTCACGTGGGACACCGCGGCCGACCTGCTCGTCAGTTACCGGGCGGAGGGAAGGCTGGGGCTCGCGAGCTACCTCCAGCTCTACGTCCACCTCGCGACCGCGGCGCACCTGTCCAGGGCCGGGCTGAACCGGCCGGCCATGGCCGCGCTCGACCGCTTCACCACGGTGGCGAACACGGTCGCGACCGCGGAGGTCCGCGCGCAGCTCGTCGCGATCGCGACGGCGCTGCGGGCGCCGCTGACCGGGTAACCGGACGGGGGCCGGTGCCGGCCCGCCCCCACCCCGGTGCTGGAGCCCGTCAAGTACTCCAGCACCGGGGCCCTTCCGCCGGAGAACATCCACGCAACCCCCATCGTGGAAGCACGTCTTCCATGGCAGCCGAACGGAGACACCTTCGGCTGAAGCCCGAATCCGGGGGGTTCAATCCAATGCGCAAACGTTTCTTTGGCGTGCTCGCGGCCGGTCTGATCGGCCTGACCATGGCGGGTCCGGTCGGCCAGGCCGCCGCGGCGCAGCCGCAGCCCGCCGCGGCAGGCCTGGCCTACACCGCGGTCGACCCGGTACGCGTCCTCGACACCCGCAGAGGCATGCCCGTCTCGGCGAGCGGGAGCGTCAACTTCGACCTCAGCGGGCACGTGCCGCCAGGCGCGTCGGCGGTGGCACTGAACATCACCGCCATCTCGCCGACCGCGCCGACCTTCGTCACCGCCCACGACAGATGGACGCCGAGACCGGGGGTGTCAAGTCTCAACCTGCGGCCGCTGGAGATCAGATCGAACGAGGCCACGGTGACCGTCAACCCGGCCCGGCCGTGGGTGACGCTGTACAACCACAACGGGTACGTCAACCTGGTGGCGGACCTGGTCGGCTACTACTCGGCGGACGGCGAGATGTTCTTCAACGCCTTGGCGTCCCCTCGGCGGCTGTTCGACACCAGGCCAGACCCCACGCGCATCCCGGGCGGTGGCATCATCATCGCGCCGCTGGACGACGTCGCACCCGGCGTTGTGCCAGAGGGGGCGAGCGCCGTGGTGCTCAACGTGACCGCTCACCAGCCGACGCGGGACACGTTCCTGTCCGTGGGTGGCGGCGGCTACGTGGGCCCGGCGACGTCGACGGTGAACGTCGAGATGGGTGAGGTCACCGCGAACAAGGCGATCGTGGCGCTGCCGCCGGGCGATCGGAAGATCACCGTGCGGAACAACGCGGGCATGGTGGACGCGTTCGTCGACATCCTCGGCTACTACGCCGCCGACGGCGAGGCGTACCACCCGGTCGCCCCGGTCCGCGCGTTCGACTCCCGCCCCACGGCAACCCTGCCGCACCGCGGTTTCCAGCGCATCCCGCTGGCCCACGTGGTCCCTGCCGCGGCGACGACGGTGTCGTTCAACCTCACCGGTATCGACTACTACTCAGGCGGCACGTACCTGACCGCGTTCGAGGCAGGGACGCCCCGCCCTGGCATCTCACAGCTCAACCTGAACACGATGCAGACAGCCTCGAACCAGACGGTCGTCCCGCTGGGGGTCTCCCGTGCGGTCGACCTGTACAACCACCTGAACTACCCGGACGCGATCATCGACCTGTTCGGCTACTTCGCGCCGCGGTCGTAGGTCACCGGGTCGTTCTCTCCGCCGGGGTCGGTGCGCACGCACCGGCCCCGGTTCGCTTATTCACCATCGGGGTCAGCGCCAGCGGGCCTGGTCGGTGTACTCCCGGGCCAGTGCCACGTCGTCCGCGAGGCGGATCGCGGTCGTCGCGGCGGTGATCACGCCGTTGATCGCGGGTTCCGGGCGGCCGTCCACGGCGTGGCCGAAGCTCGCACGCAACTGTGCGAGCACGGCCGCCACCGGGCCTTCCGGTGCGGCGCTCGCGGCCGCCGTGAGTTGGTCGTGGATGGGGGCCAGGTCGGCGAACAACCTGGCCAGCGCCTCGTTGACGTCAGCGAGGTCGTGCCGGCCGAGTAACAGCCTTCGCTGCGCGGCCTGCACCGCCTGTCGCAACACCGGCGTCGGGTCGTGGCGCTGGGTAACACGTTTTGCTGTATTAGCCACGGAAAGTGAGGCTACGCCTGAGTTGCAATTTGCAGAAGGCATCTACCTCTGTGTCACTCGGTCGGGTGGTGTACCCGCGGTCCGCTCTACTCCTGGTGGCTACGCGGCTCCCCAGCCTCGCCTGGTCGCAGTAACAGGGGTGCCCTTCAGTGCATTGGGGTCCGGGCCCGGCCGTGGGCGTCGTGCGGGAGGTCGGCGTAGTGCCACTGGTGGTCGCGGGTCAGCCTGCAGGCCGCCGACAGGTCACCGGATTCCAGTACTGCCAGCAACTCCGCGTGTTCCTCCGCGACCTCGCCGAGCGCGGGTTCGACCGCCAGCAGGGTGACCGCCGTGCGGGCCTCGATCTGCAGGGCCTCCCACGCGCCCTTGAGTAGCTCGTTGCCCGCGGCGTCGATGACGTGCCGGTGGAACGACACGCTCGCCGTGCCGACCGCCTGCACGTCGCCGCGTGCCGCGGCCTCCCGCATGGCGGTGACGTCCGCGTGCAGTGCCTCGAAGGGCACGGTGCCCGCGGGCAACGCGAGGCGCGTCGCGGCTTCCTCCAGTGCCGCGCGTACGACGTAGCTCTCCCGCAGCGTCTGCTGGATGAAGTGCCGCACGAACGAGCCACGGCGCGGCTTCGTCTCGACCATGCCGATCGCCTCGAGCTCGCGCAGTGCCTCGCGGACCGGGGCCTGGCTCGTGCCGTAGTCCTCCGCGATCCGGGTCTCCACCAGGCGTTCGCCCGGTACCAGCTCGCCCGACACGATGCGGCGCACGAGTGCGTCGCGGATCTGCCTGCTCAGTGTCAGCCGGGGCAGCGGCTTCGTGTCGGCCATGTGGTCCTCGGGGTCTTGACGGTCCTCGACGGGTAACCGTACCGTCTGAACCAGATTATCAATTATCGATAATCGCCTCGATGGGGAGGGTTTGTGCTGGCGAAGGTACATCTGCCGTCCTCGGCGGCCGAGGCCGCCGGGTTGCTCGGCGGCGGGGGCAGGCTGCTCGGCGGCGGCACACTCGTCATGCCCCGCGTCAACACCGGTGCCATGGACGTGGACACGCTGATCTCGCTGCGTGGTGCCGGGCTCGACGGCCTCCGGGTCTCGGGCGGCGCGGCCGAGATCGGTGCCGCCGTCACGCTCGCCCGCCTCGGGACGCACGACGAGCTCCGCTTCCTCTCGCCGGTGGTCCGCTCCATCGCCTCACCACCCGTGCGCAACCTCGCCACCGTCGGCGGCAACCTCTTCGCCGCGCAACCGCACGGGGATCTCACCGTGGCGCTGCTCGCGCTCGGCGCGCGGCTCGACGTGCTCAGCACCGGCGGGTCCCGCACGATCGACGTCGGCGACACCGTCGGGGACAACGAGGTGGTCACCACCATCCACTTCGGACTACCGCACACCTGGCGGTACCGGAAAGCCATGCGGCGCAGGCACAACTCGGCATCGATCGTGACCGTCGCGGCCGCACTGGTCGTCGGCGACGGGGTCGTCGAACAGGCCACGATCGCGCTCGGCGGGGTCGCGCGGGCGCCGGTCAGGGCCCGCGCCGCCGAACGGGCACTCATCGGCCGCCCGCTCGACCGGGCCGCGGCGGAGGCGGCCGCCGAGGCGGCACACGAAGGCACCGCGCCGTTCGACGACGCCTACGCCTCCGCCTGGTACCGCGCCCGCGTCCTGCCCGTCCACGTCCGCCGCGCCCTGTTGGGGGAAGACTGATGGCCTCCCGGATCGTCACCCTCCGCGTCAACGACCGCGAGGAGGAGTTTCTCGCGCGCCCCGGCACCACGCTGCTCGGCGCCCTGCGTGACACCCTCGGCCTCACCGCGGCGAAACGCGGCTGCGCGCAGGGCGCGTGCGGGTCGTGCACGGTGCTCGTCGACGACCGGCCGGTCCCGTCCTGCCTGCTGCCCGTCGAGACCGTCGACGGCGCCGCCGTGCGCACCCTCGAAGGCGTCGCCCCCACCGGCGATCTCGACGAGGTCCAGTCCGCGTTCCTGGAGGACTTCGCCACACAGTGCGGTTTCTGCACCTCCGGCATGATCATGACCGCCGAGGCGCTGCTCGCCGGGAACCCCGACCCGACCCGCGCGGAGGTGGTCGAGGCGATCAGCGGCAACGTCTGCCGCTGCACCGGCTACGAACCGATCGTGAACGCGATCCTGGACGCGGCGGGCCGGCGCCGCGCGGCGGGGAGGCCGGCATGAGCTACCGCCGCAGCCCCGTCGACACCGGCTACTTCGCACCGGAACACGACGGCGACGATTTCACCGTCATCGGGTCGGTCGTCACCCGCTCCGACGCGCTCGGCCACGTCACCGGGCGCACGGAGTTCTTCGAGGACGTCCGCCCGACCGGCCTGCTGCATCTCAAGATGCACAGGTCCGCCCGACACCACGCCCGGCTCGCCTGCGTCGACGCCTCCATCGCGCTCGCGGTGCCGGGCGTGGTGTCGGTCCTCACCGGCGCCGACATCCCGAACAACCTCTACACGCCGCTGAAGCTCATCGGCGTCACCCCGGACGACGAGCCGATCCTCGCCGTGGACAAGGTCCGCTACCTCGGTGAGCCGATCGTCGCGGTCGTCGCCGAGACCGAGGCCGCCGCGCTCGCAGGCGCCGCCGCCGTGCGGGTCGACTATGTGGACCTGCCCCCGGTGTTCGACGTCGAGGAGGCGCTCAAGGAGGACGCGCCGATCGTCAATGAGTACCACGGCAGGAACCACTTCACCTACGAGGGCCACCACTGCAGGCGCGTGCGTCTCGGTGACGTGGAACAGGGTTTCGCCGAGGCGGACCACGTCTTCGAGTGGCGCTACCAGTCCTCGCCGATCGAGCAGGCACCGGTGGAGACCACCGGCTGCACCGTCGTGCCGCAGCCCGACGGCAGGCTGCGGATCCACTCCGACACGCAGGCGTGCTTCTTCACCCTCGACAACACCGCGCTGATCCTCGAAGCCGACTTCAACAAGCTCCGCATCGTGGGTGGCACGGTCGGCGGCGGGTTCGGTGGCAAGGTCGACGTCGTGGTCGAGCCGGTCGCCTGCGTGGCCGCGATGAAGACCGGCCGCCCGGTGAAGTTCGTCTACGGCCGCCACGAGGAGATGCAGGTGTCCTCGCCCCGCGCGGCGGAACGCATCTACCTCAAGGACGGCGTGATGAGCGACGGGCGGATCGTCGCGCGCCAGGTCACCGCCTACATCGACGCGGGTGCCTACTCGCGCCACACCCCGTACGGCACCACGAAAGCGGCCGCGCACTTCCCCGGCCCGTACACGATCCCGAACGTACGGATCGACTGCCACTGCGTGTACACCAACCGCACCCCGTCGAGCGCGATGCGCGGGTTCGGCGTCACCATCGGCGACTTCGCGCTGGAGTCCCAGATGGACCGGATCGCCCGCGCGCTGGACCTGGATCCCTTGCAGCTGCGGATGAAGAACGCCTACCGGGACGGGGACATGAAGGCGCACCGCAAGGTCGCCGACGGCACCGCGCTCATCGAGGTGATGCAGAAGGCCGCCGAGCTGGTGGGTCACGAGCTGCCGGACGAGTACCGCCGCATGTCGTCCCTGGAGGCGCGATGACCAGGCTGCGTGGCCGAGGGTACGCGGCGGTCAACTACCCGACCGGCATGAACCTCGGCGGCGACCCGTCGCAGGCGCTGATCCACGCCACCACCACCGGCACGTTCGTGATCTCACTGTCCTCCGTGGATCTCGGGCAGGGCCTGAAGACCGTCGTCGCGCAGTGTGCCGCGGAGACCCTGGGCCTGCCGTTCGAGAACGTCCTCGTCGACACCGCCGACACCGACACCGGTCCGCACTGCATGGGCACGTTCGCGAGCCGGGGCACCCACCGCATCGGCAACGCCGTGATCATGGCCGCGACCGAGGCCCGCGCGATCATGCTGGACGTGGCGGCCGAGGAGCTGGAGGTCGACGCGGCCGACCTGGAGACCGACGGCACCGGCTACATCCAGGTCAAGGGTGCGGAGTCCAAACGCATCCACATCACCGACCTCGCGCTGGCCGCGCACTTCACGCACGGCCGCACGATCTCCGGCCGTGGCGTGTTCATGAAGGAGAAGAGCGAGGTCGTGCCCGAGACCGGTGAGATGGACCCGGACTCGTGCCAGGCACACGCGTGCACGGTCGCCGAGGTCGAGGTGGACGACGAGACCGGGGTCGTCGAGGTGCTGGCGATGTACAGCGTGTACGAGATCGGCCGCGCGCTGAACCCGGCCATGGCCACGCAGCAGGTGGAGGGTGGCGCGTGGATGGGCATGTCCCACGCGTTGTTCGAGGCGACCGAGCCGTACTACCCGGTGCGCGACCACGGCCCAGCCGACTTCAGCGAGTACCTGATGCCCGCCGCCGGCGACATCCCCGAGCAGACCAGTGTCCTCTTGGAACGCCCGGCCCCGACCGGACCGTTCGGCGCCAAGGGCATCGGCGAGATGACCGCCAACGCGCCGATCCCCGCCATCGCCAACGCGATCTTCGACGCGTGCGGCGTGCGCCTCGAACACATGCCGTTCACCCCAGAACGCGTCCTGCGTGGTCTGGACGCGTTGCGTGCCGATGGATGAGGCGACGCTCGCGCGGCGGTTGCGCGAGGAGCGGTACTTCGCCGACGACGGTCTCCTGACGGCCGTCTACCTGGCACTGACCCTCGGGCGGCCGCTGCTGCTCGAAGGTGAGCCGGGCGTCGGCAAGACCGAGATCGCGGCCGTGCTCTCCCGCGTGCTGGACCGCGAACTGGTGCGGCTCCAGTGCTACGAGGGGCTCGACGCCGGGCAGGCACTGTACGAGTGGAACTATCCCCGGCAGCTGCTTGCCTTGCGGGGCGGCGAGATCGGTGACGTGTACGCGGAGGAGTTCCTGCTTGCCCGGCCGCTGCTGCGGTCACTGCGGAGCTCCTCGGTGCTGCTCGTCGACGAGGTCGACCGCGCGGACAGCGAGTTCGAGGCGTTCCTGCTGGAGTTCCTTGCCGACTTCCGGATCACGATCCCCGAGCTGGGCTCGGTCGAGGCCGTGGTGCCGCCGGTCGTCGTGCTGACCTCCAACCGCACCCGCGAGCTGCACGACGCGCTCAAGCGGCGCTGCCTGTACCACTGGATCCCGTTCCCCGACCCGGCCCGCGAGCGGGCGATCGTACGTGCCCACGTCCCGGCCATCGAGGACGACGCGGCCGGGTCGCTGGTGCGTGCGGTGTCGGGTGTCCGACGCCTCGACCTGCTGAAGCGGCCCGGGATCGCGGAGTCCGTCGAGTGGGCGCGCGGTGCGGTGACCCTCCTCGGGGACGGCGACCCGTGGCCGGTGGCGCTGCGCAGGGCGCTCGGGCTGCTGGTGAAGGACGAGGCGGACGTCGCGGCCGTCCACGAGCACTTCGACGAGCTGATCGCGCCGTGAACGAGCTTGCGGCATCGCACGCTCGCGACCACGTGCGTGGCTTCCTGCGGGAGCTGCGCGAACAGGGCCTGGCCGTGCCCGTGCCCAAGCAGCGCGACTTCCTGCACGCGCTCACCGTGGTGCCGCCGCGCGATCCAGGTCATCTGTACTGGATCGCACACGCCACCCTGACCGGCTCGGTCGCCGACACCGAGGTGTTCGACCCGGTGTTCGCACGCTGGTTCGGCACCGGCGCCGCGACGGTCCCGGCGGTCGAGGCACCCGGCGAGGAGGACCGCGGCGGCGGTGCGGACGACGGCCCGCCACCCGACGAGGTCACCCGCGAGGGTGACGGCACGACGGCGAGCTGGTCCAGTGCGGACCGGCAGGCACGGGTCGCCGACGACGACCTGGCCAGGGTGGTGAGGCTGCTGCCCCCGGCCGTGCCGACGATCCGGTCGCGCCGCCGCAGGCCCGCCCGCCGCGGCGACCGCCTCGACGTGCGACGCGTGCACCGCGAGGCGTGGCGCACCGGCGGCGAGGTCGTGCGGCTGCGGTGGCGCACACACCCGAGACGCCAGCGGCCCGTGCTGGTGCTGATCGACGTGTCCGGGTCGATGAAGCGGTATAGCGCCGCGTACCTGCGGTTCGCGCACGCGGTCGTGGCCACGTGCGACCGCGCCGAGGTGTTCACGTTCGGTACCCGGCTCACCCACGTCACCCCCGCGCTGCGTGCCAGGGACGCGGGCGCCGCGCTGGCCGACCTGGTGCGCGACGCGGACGGCGGCACCCGCATCGGCCCGTCGCTGCAGGCGTTCCTCGCCAACCCGAGGCATCTGCGGATGGCACGCGGTGCGCTGGTGCTCGTTGCCTCCGACGGCCTGGAACGCGGCGACTGCGTGCCGTTCACGCGGGCGGTCCGGCGGCTCGCGCTGCTCGGTCACCGGCTCGTGTGGTGGTCGCCGCTGGCCAGCGACCCGGCGTACCGGCCGCTGACCAGGGGCATGGCCGCGGTCGCCGGGGACATCGACGTGCTCGCGGGGGTCGACGACCTCGCGTCGGCGTGCGAACAGCTTCTCAAGGGAGAGAACGCATGGAGATAGTCGACGCGCACCACCACGTGTGGCGCACCAGGGACATGCCGTGGCTGTCCGGGCCGATGGTGCCGCGGATCTTCGGCCCGTACGAGCCGATCAAGCGCGACTACCTGGTCGACGAGTACATCGCCGACGCCACCTCGGGCGGCATCACGCAGTCGGTGTACGTGCAGGCCAACTGGCCGCTCGACCGGGTGCTCGCCGAGGTGCGGTGGCTCGCCGAGCTGAACGAGCGGACCGGCTGGCCGACCGCGGTGGTCGGCAGCGCGGACCTGTTCAGCCCCGACGCCGTCGACGTGCTGAAGCAGCAGTCGACGCTGCCGGTCGTGCGGGGCACCCGGCTGCAGCTGCACTGGCACGAGCGGGAGGAGTTCCGGTTCGCGTCCGCGCCGAACCGCATGAACGACCCGGTCCTGCGCAGGAACATCGCGTCGCTGGAGGAACTGGGCTGGGTGTTCGAGCTGCAGGTGTTCCCCGGGCAGATGGCCGACGCGGCGGAGCTGGTGGCGGCCGTCCCGGACGTGACGTTCGTGCTCGTGCACGCGGGCATGCTGACCGATCTGGCACCCGCGACCGTGCGAGAGTGGCGCGACGGCATGGCGCGGCTCGCGCAGCTGCCGAACGTGGTGGTGAAGCTGACCGGGCAGGGCACCTTCGTCCACCGCGTCGATCGCGAGTTCATCGCGTTCGTCGCGGCCGAGACGCTCGGCTGGTTCGGCCCGGACCGCGCCATGTTCGGCACCAACTTCCCCGTCGAGAAGCTGTGGACGTCGATGCCGCCGCTCGTCGCCGCGTGGCGCGACGCGGTGGCCCACCTACCCGAGGCCGGCCAGGCCGCGATCCTCGCCGGGACCGCCCGGCGGGTTTACGCACTGTAGAAGGAGAACCCCGTGGCACTGTTTTTGCTGACGTACGGCTACCACGAGACCGACCTGCGCGCCCAGCGCCGCGACGACCACGTCGCGTACCTGAACACACTCCGTGATGGTGGTTCGCTCGTGGCGGCGGGCCCGTACGAGGACGGCTCTGGCGGCGCGATCCTGCTCGACGCGGAAGACCATGCGGCGGCGGAGAACCTCGTCGCGGGCGACCCGTTCACGCAACTGGACGTGACGAAGGACCGCTACCTGCGTGCGTGGAAGGTGACCGTGGGCGGCGTCACCGGCTGATCGCGCCTTCACTCGCTCCGGGTTCGCACGGCGGTCGGCCGGCAACCCCCGGCGCTGTCCCGGAAATCGAGCCAATCGCCATGCCGGACTTCGCCGCGCCTCGCGCGGCGCGGCGGACGAAGCCCGCCGCGCGGGCCGGGCACGCAGCGCCCGGCACCCGCGAAGCGGGCGTGACCAGGCCACACCCACCGCGCGACCACCCAACATGACCACCAGCGGAACAGGCTGAGCGTTAAGAAGGGCTCCGCTCCGTTGCCCCCGCGCTGCGCTGCCGGGCGCTGCCGCGCTTCGCGCTGCCGGGCGCTGCCGCGCTTCGCGCTGCCGGGCGCTGCTTTTTCCCGAACCGCCAACTCGCGGGTCCTGAACCGTGGACTCGCGGGTTCTGAACCGTGGACTCGCGGGTTCTGAACGGTGGACTCGCGGGTTCTGAACGGTGGACTCGCGGGTTCTGGACGGTGGACTCGCGGGGTTAGCTTGCGGTTCGCGCTGCGGGTTAGTCCTCGTCTTGGACGACGTGGATTGCGGCTTCTTCCGCTGAGGCCGCCGCGCCGTTGATGCCCACGTCCCTGGCGTACAGGTAGGCGTCGGTGTCGCCGTCGGTGCGGGTGTCGGTGCCCTCGTCGTCGGCCACGAGGCGGCCTGACCTGCTCACGCCGACCTCGTCGTCGTACGGTTCGCCGTCGGTGTCCGTGGTGTCGCCGATGCCGTCGGTGTCGTCGCCCTCGGTCTCCGGCAGCTCGCGGGACAGGCGGGTGTCGAGGGCCTCGTGCTCGGTGGTGAAGTCCGACGGCCGCTCGGCGGGGGAGTAACCCTCGTCGAGCACGTCGGGCACGCCACGGTCGATGAGGGTGTCCTCCGGTTCCAGCAGGTTGGATTCGCTGTCGATGTCGTCTCGCACCTCGTCCTCCTCGTGGTCAGCCCAGCTGACTGTCTACGTAGCACCAGCGCCATGTCTCGCCCGGCTCGAAGCTGCGCATCACCGGGTGCCGGGTGTCGTAGAAGTGCCGGGCGGAGTGCTTGCGCGGGGATGAGTCACAGCACGCAACATTGCCGCATTTGAGGCACATCCGCAGATGCACCCACGTGGTGCCCTCCTCGACGCAGGCCGCGCAGCTGTCGGTCGCGCTTGGCCGCACGTCCTTCCACGGGTGGTCGAGGTGCTTGCACGACCCGGCCGTCGCCACCGGGGTGTGCAGCTCACGGTCGGTGTCGGACTGATCGTCCTCGCGGTCGAGCATCGACTCCTCGATGTCGAGCCGCTCCAGGATCCTGCGCAGCACCACATCGTCGGCTTGACCGCTGTCGCGGGCCTTCAGGGCCTGCTCGCGTTCCGTGACCAGCAGCTCGGTGCGCAGCCTGCGGTAGGCGTCGCTGGGGGTCTCGGCGAGCGTGCTCTGCCTGCCGAGCTGCTCCCACGCGGCGTCGGTGCGGTCCCGCAGCCGGGCCCGCAGCCGGTCGATGACCTCCGGCGAGTCCTCCGGCGTGCTGATCTCCGCCAGCCGTTCGAGCGCGACCTTGCCCATGTCGTTGAGCACCGCCGCCTCCTGCAGCGCGTCCTCGGCCGGGTCGGGTGGCGGCAGCCGCAGCCAGCGGACCAGGGCGGGCAGCGTCGTGCCCTGGATGACGAGCGTGCCTGCCACCACGACGAACGCGGCGAGCACCAGCACCGCCCGTTCCGGGGTGTCGGCGGGCAGGATGAACGCGGCGGCCAGGGTCACCACGCCACGCATGCCCGCCCACGCGAGCACCGCGGAGTACGTCCATGGCCACACGTGCCCGCGCGTGCCGGTGAGCTTCCTCCTGACCCGTTTCATCGTGCCGATGCCGAGCATCCACAGCACGCGGGTGAGGATGGTCGCGCCGAGCACGGCGGCGCAGATGCCCGCGATCGCGACGCCGGACAGGTCGCTGTCGGCGACCTCCTCGCCGATCTGCCGCAGCTGCAGGCCGATCAGCAGGAACACCATGTTCTCCAGCAGGAACTGGATGGTCTGCCAGTTGTGCCTGCTCGCGAGGCGGGCCTGCCCGGACAGGATGGTCGGCGACTTGTGGCCGATGATGATCCCGCTCGCCACCACCGCGAGCACCCCCGACCCGTGCACGACCTCGGCCAGCAGGTAGGCGACGAACGGCACCACGAACGACAGCGCGGTGTCGGTCACCAGGTCATCGAGGCGGTTGCGCACGTACGAGGCCGCGAGCCCGACCACCACGCCGGCGACCCCGCCGCCGACCGCGGCGAGCACGAAGTCGAGGCCGACCTGCCACAACGTCACCGACCCGGCGATGGCGGCGATGGCCGTGCGCAGCGCGACCAGTGCCGCGGCGTCGTTGAACAGGCTCTCGCCCTCCAGCAGCCGGACCAGCTTGCGCGGCATGCCGACCCGCCGCGCGACCGCGCTCGCCGCCACCGCGTCCGGCGGTGCGACGACCGCGCCGAGCGCGATGCCCGCTGCCAGCGGCAGCCCCGGCACCACGGCCCACGCGACCAGCCCAACCCCGAACGCGGTGAACACCACGAGCCCCACCGACAGCAGCACGATCGGGCCGCGCATCTTGCGGTAGTCCAGCAGCGAGGTCTGGATGGCGGCCGAGTACAGGAGCGGTGGCAGCAGGCCGACCAGCACGAACTCGGCGGACAGGTGGTATTCCGGGACGCCTGGTATGTAGGACGCGACCACGCCCACCCCGATCAGGCACAGGGGTGCCGACCAGTCCAGCCTGCGCGCGACCGCCGTGACGACGAGTACCGCCACGACCAGCGCCACTATCTCCGCCGCGATGTGCACATGACCATCATCCGCCGTCCGGCGCACTACCGCGAAGTCCCCGCATGGCGCCGCCATGCGGGGACTTCGCGGTAGGACAGTGGGACGGTCAGGCGCTGTAGCCCTTCGGCGGGATGAGCGTCGCCAGCTGGTTGAACGTGAGCCAGTAGATCTGGTTGCCGCTGAACGAGGCCGGGTCGGCGATCAGCACGGTCATGTTGGCGTCGTTGTAGCCGATGACCGTGAAGTAGTGGTAGATCGTCTGGCCGGGCGGGTAGCCGGGCGGCTGGTTGCCGGGCGGTGCGACGATGTTGGCCACGATCGCGTAGCCGTTGTCGATGTCCAGCACGATGTCGCGCCACAGCAGGTCGCGTTGCGCCTGCGTTGGCGGGTCGTTGGGCATCTCCTTCGTCTCGTACCAGCCGACGTAGCCGCCAAGGACGTTCGTGACCTGGCCGATGTGGTCGGTGCCGCCGGTGTGGGTGCCCAGCTCGGCGGCGAGGTCGCCCTGGCTGCGGTACACACCGCGGGCCGAGAGCGCGATTCTGGTGGCGGCCGGGCCGCACCAGTAGCCGGTCTCCTGGACCTGGTAGTCCACCTGCAGCACGTGCTCGCCGGCGACATGGACGTCGGCCGGCCGTGCGTCCGGTGGGGCGGCGGCCGCGAGTGGCGCGGCGAACATGGTGGTCGCGGCGGCCGCGACGGCCACCACGCTGACGGTGATCCTGCGCATGGGATCTCCTTCGACAGGCAGGGTCAGTCGATTTGTGAAGCTTCAACCAACTGTCTGGGATTTCCGTTACTCGGATCGTGACAGTGTGATGCGATCATTGCCAGACCTGTCCCCTGGCTCACCTGCGACATAGCGCAACTGAGCCACCCGGAGGTCCTCGTGTACGACGTGCTCGATCCAGGCCACGACCAGGGCCGCGTGTACCGCGCGCTCACCGGCATCGGTCCGTCCGATGTGGACAGACTGGCGGCCGCGGCCGGACTGTCCATATCGGACACTCTGCGGGTGCTGGTGGAGCTGGCCGACCTCGGCGCGGTCACCCGCACAGGAGAAGGGTGGGTGGCGCGGCCGCCTGTTCGCGTGATGTCGGAGGTGCTGCGCGCGGAGGAAGCCAGGAGGGCCGCGTTGTGGCGCGCGGGCGCCGAACTGGACGAGCTGTACCGCATCGCGCGCCAGGACGTTGGCAGGCCCTCCGACGTCGAGCCGGTCGCGGACCTGACCGAGCTGTTCACGCTGACCGAGCGGGTGCAGGAGCGGGCGCGGGTACGGATCCGCTGGCTGGACCGCCCGCCCTACCGCAGTACACCGGAGCGGTTCGCGGCGCAGGAGTCGTTACAGGCCAGGCGCATGGCGGACGGTGTCGCCTATCGGACGCTGTACCAGCAGGCGGTGTACGGCGACGCCGACCTGTTCGCGAGCATGACCAGGATGATCGAGGCGGGCGAGGACGCCCGCGTGCTCGCCGACCTCCCGGTGAAGCTCATCATCGGCGACGACCACATCGCGCTGCTGATCCCGGAACCGGCGCGGTCGGGGGTGGCCGGCTCGCTCGTGGTGCACGCTTCCGGTCTGCTGAACGCCTTCTGCGGCCTGTTCGAGACACTGTGGACACTCGGGGTGCCGGTCACCGCGGCGGAGCCGAGCGTGCGACTGTCCGAACGCGACCGCACGATCATCACGCTCATGGCGGCGGGCCTGACCGACGAGGCCATCGCCAGGCGCCTGCAGTTGTCCCGCAGGACGGTCGTCCGCCGCATCACCGCACTACTGGACCGCCTAGGCGCCACAACCCGCTTCCAGGCAGGCGTACAAGCAGCAAACCGAGGCTGGCTCTAACCCACAGTCCCCCCCGAGTCCGGCGTTCAGAACCCGCGAGTCCACGGTTCAGAACCCGCGAGTCTTCGGTTCGGGACCGGCGAGTCCACGGTTCGGGACTGGCGAGTTTGGGGTTCGGGACCGGCGAGTCCACGGTTCGGAAACCGCGAGTCTGGGGTTCGGGACTCGCGAGTCTTCGGTTCGGGACCTGCGAGTTTGGGGTTCGGAACCGGCCGCGGTTCGCTGTCGGTGTTTCGGTCGGTCACGCCACCAGCGCGGGCTCCTCGATGACCTCCTGCTCGGTCGTCGCCGGGCGGGACTTGCGCAGGGCCAGCATGCCGACCACCGCGAACACCACCACGGTGACCGCGCCGATCGCGGCGACCGTGTGCAGACCACTGGTGAACGCGTCGCGGGCCGGGCCGAGCAGCCCGGCGGCCAGTTGCTGGTCGAGCCCCGAGGCCACGTTGGTGGCACCGGCGAGGCTCTCGGTCGCCTCGGCGGCGGCACCGCCCGGCAGGCCAGCGGGCATGGTCAGCTCGTCGCGGTACACGGCAGTACCAACACTGCCGAACAACGCGATCCCCATGGCGATGCCGAACTCACCGGTCATCTCCGACATAGCCGACGCCGCACCGGCCTTGCGGGCAGGCACCGAGCCGATGACCATCTCGGTGCACAGCACGCCCTGCGGCCCCATGCCGAACCCCGCGATCGACATGCCGAGCATCACCAGCACCGCCCCGTCCGTGCCGACCTGGGTGAACAGCAGGATCCCGCCCGCACCGACGAGCATCCCGAAGCCCAGCACGAACTCGGGCCGGAACCGGTGGGCCAGCCGCGGCGCGATCAGCGACCCGGCCACCACGGCCAGCGCCTGCGGCACCAGCATGGCGCCCGCCTGCACCGCCGACAGCCCCGCCACCAGCTGCATGTACTGGCTGACCAGCAGGAACACGCCACCCATGATCAGCGCGCCGACCGACATGATGCCCAGCGCCGCACTGAACTCGCGGTTGCGGAACAGGCTCAGGTCCAGCATCGGGTGGGCGAGCCGCCGCTGCCGCCGCACGAACGCCACGCCAACGGCCAGCCCGCACACCAGCACCAGCGAGGTGCCCACCGACATCCCGTCCTTCGCGAACTCCTTCAGCGCGAACACCACGGGCAACACGGTCCCCAGCGAGAGCACGACGCTGGCCAGGTCGAGCCGCCCGGCCTGCTCGTCGCGGTACTCCGGCAGCAGTGTGGGCGCGGTGACCATCAGCAGCACCATGACCGGGACGGCCAGCAGGAACACGGCACCCCACCAGGCGACCTCGAGCAGGAGTCCACCGACCAGGGGCCCGACCACCATGCCGCCCATGAAACAGCTCATCCACACCGAGATCGCCACTCCGCGCTGGCGGGGGTCCGCGAACATGTTGCTGATCAGCGCCAGCGTCGACGGCATCAGGGTCGCCCCGGCGATCCCGAGCGCGGCCCTGGCCACGATCAACATCTCCGGGCTGGTGGCGAACGCCGCCACGACCGAGGCCACCCCGAAGGCGGCCCCGCCGAACATGAGTAGTTTTCTGCGCCCGATCCGGTCACCGAGTGTGCCCATGGTGACCAGGAACCCGGCGACCATGAACCCGTAGATGTCGATGATCCACAGCAGTTCCGTGCTGCTCGGCTGGAGGTCAGCGGCAAGATGCGGCACCGCGAGGTGCAGAACGCTCATGTCCAGCGAGAGCAGCAGTGTCGGCAGCGCGAGCACCGCCAGCCCGATCCACTCCCGTCGCCCGGCCAGTGCGGTGGTCTCGTTCATGATCCCTGCTCCGTGTCGTCGGTGGTCTGTTCTCACCACCACGTCGGATCAGGTCCACGCATCTCGACATCGCACGCGGATTTTCTTTTCCGGGCTCAGGGACACCGATCAGGTCCCGGGCGTCCGCCTTGTCAGTCGATGCCCCGGACGATCACGGCGTCTTCGTCCGGAAGCTCGGGTGTGGTCTGGCGGGTGCCGGTGGCGATGGGACGCCAACGCGCCGACCGGCCGCCAATGGTGCTTGGTTTGCGCTGTTCGCGTTCCCATCCGATGCCGGGGCACGCCGCCCGGAACTGGTTTCTTCGCACGATCGCTCTCCTCGCTCGTGTGTTGGGGCTCACACAAGGTGTTTCCGGATCGTAGGGAGCGTCGCACGAGATCCACCAGTGATTCACTCGAACTTTACTGGCTATTAGCCCGACCGGTTAATCGCCGCGACGACCAGCTCCCGGAACGCCGCCTCGCCCACGGTCGGCTCCAGGTGCCCGCCCCTCGGCGCGAACACACCCGGCTCGACCAAGGACAGCGCGGCCGTGTCGTCCCACAGACGGGTGCCGAGCCACTGCGACGGGTCCGCCAGCAGCGCGGCCTTCAGCAGCCCAGGCCGTCCGGTATGCCCGAGTCGGGCGACCATCTCCTCGGTCGGGTCGTAGGCCGGTGAGGCGGGCAGGTCGACGTACACCGCCCTGCGTGGCGCGGTGCGGCAGGCCGCGAGGTCGTACTCGCAGTTGAAGTTGTCCGGGTTGTTCTCCGCGAACGACCGGCCCGACGCGACGATTCCCGGGTGCCCGCCGAGCGCCGCCGCGTACCTCGGGTAGGACGTCCACGGGCCGAGCACCAGCACCTCGACCCGGCCGCAGCCGAGGACCGCCGCCCGCACGCCCTTGGCGAGCCGGTCCGGGGTGCCGCGTGCGGGGACGGCCGCGCCCAGGAAGTTGTTCATCCGTTCCGCGGCGGCCCGGACCGGCGGCAGCCAGTCGTAGACGGGCGGGCTTGGCGACGCCAGGCCGGGCAGCACCGGGGGACTCACCCCGCGCCCCGCCAGGAACATGGAGACGGCGGTCGCGCCGTTTGGCACCCCGGATATGCCCTCCGTGACGACGACCGCGCGGAGGTCCCGGGCTGGTGCCACCACCGCGAGCGCCCGGTAGTCGTCCACACCGACGTCGGTGTCCACCACGAGGCAGGTCTTCTGGGCGGCGGCCGGGGTGGCGACCCCGAGCCCGGCCCACACCAGCGCGAGTACCGCGGTCAGCAGGATTGCCTTGCGCCCCATCGCAAGGACGTTACCCGGCCATGAGACTCACTCCATCCTCCGTTCGGGTCGGTTGCAGGATCGCCTGCGCGTCCGGGCCGCCGAACCACAGTCCGATCGCGAACGCGGCCGTGGCCTCCAGCAGCGCCGCGCGCTCCGGCCCGCGCCGAGCGCCGTGCCGATGTTGCCCGTGCCCAGGATCCCGATTCGCATCCGTCCTCCTTCTGTTAGGAAGGGACGGTAGGTGCGCCGATGCCTACCGATCGGTGTGCGTCGGCGTGGTGACAATGGGAGCACGCGATGGAATACCTGCCTGACTGCCGTGCGCGCATGGCGTTGGACCTGCTCGCCAACACGTGGCACGGCGTCGTGCTGTGGGCGCTGCGCAACGGGCCGGTGCGGCCGGTCACGTTGCGCGGGCGGATCGGCGGCATCAGCGACAAGGCGCTCGCCGAGACGCTGCGCCGCCTCGAGCACAACGGGCTCGTCACGCGGCAGCGGTACCGGGAGGCGCCGCCCCGCGTCGAGTACGCACGCACCCCGCTGGGTGAGTCGCTGCTCGGCCCGCTCGAGGCACTCGGCGACTGGGCCGACCGGCACGGGGACGACCTGCTCGCGGCCCAGGATGGCGTGTCATGAGCGTCGATTTCGGTCCTACAGCGACGGACTACGCGAAGTACCGGACCGGCTTCCCGCCGGAGTTCTTCACCCGCCTCGCCGCGCTCGGGATCGGCGTGCCAGGGCAGCGCGTCGCGGATCTCGGCACCGGCACCGGTGCGCTCGCACGGGAGCTCGCCGCCGCCGGGTGCGTGGTGACCGGGGTCGAGGTGACCTACCGGGTGGCGCGGGCGGAGGACACCGGTCTGCCGGGCGGGGGGTGGGACGTGGTTCTGAACCCCAGACTCGCGGGTCCCGAACCCCAGACTCGCGGGTCCCGAACCGAGGACTCGCGGGTTCTGAACCCTAGACTCGCGGGTCCCGAACCGAGGACTCGCGGGTTCTGAACCCTAGACTCGCGGGTCCCGAACCGAGGACTCGCGGGTTCTGAACCGAGGACTCGCGGGTTCTGAACCGAGGACTCGGGGGTTCTGAACCGAGGACTCGGGGGTTCTGAACCGAGGACTCGCGGGTTCTGAACTCCAGACTCGCGGATGGCGGACCTCGCGGGGTTCGCCGGCCTGGAGACCTTCACCTTCGACGTCGACGTCCCGTACCCGCACGCCGCGTGGCGCGGCCGGGTGCGCAGCTCGAACGGCGTCGGCGCGAGCCTGCCGGAGGACACCGTCGCGGCGTTCGACGCCGACCTGGCACGGTTGCTGCGGGACCGGTTCGGCGAGGAGCCGCTCATGGTGCCGCACCGGGTGTTCGCGATGATCGCCTCGGTCCCGCTACCCGATGGCGACGACCGTCATGCCCGGCCCGGTCGGCGGGTGGTCCATCGCGGTGAGGGCGGCGGGCGCCTCGTCGAGCCCGACGACCGAGCCGACCAGTAGATCGGGCCGTAGCGTGCCGTCGGCGACCAGCGCCAGCAGCGGTGGGTAGTCGACGGCCGCCATGCCGTGGGTGCCGTGGATCGACAGCTCCTTGGCGATCACCACGTCCATCGGCAGCGGGGTCGGGCCGTCCAGCAGCAGCCCGGCCTGCACGTGCCTGCCCCGGCGGCGCAGGCCGCGCACCGACGCGGCCGCGGTACCCGGCGAGCCGAGCGCGTCGATCGACACGGTCGCGCCGCCGCCGGAGAGCGCCAGCACCTCGGCGGCCGGGTCGGGCTCGGACGTGGCGTCGATCGTGTGTGCCGCACCGAGTTCGGCGGCCAGCGTCAGCGCCGATGGCGCGATGTCGACGGCGATCACCCGCGCGCCAAGCGCCACCCCGATCTGCACGGCCGAGAGCCCCAGCCCGCCGCAGCCGTGGACGGCCAGCCAGTCACCCTCGGCGAGGCGGCCGTGGGCGGTGAGTGCGCGGTAGGCGGTGGCGAACCGGCAACCGAGTGACGCGGCGGTCACGAAGTCGACGGAGCCGGGCAGCGCCACCAGGTTCGTGTCCGCGGCGTGGACGACGACCCGCTCGGCGAACGACCCCGGCCCGGTGAACCCCGGCTGTGTCTGATGTGGACAGACCTGCGCGTCGCCCGCCCGGCAGTACCCGCAGGCCCCGCACCCGCACACGAACGGCACGGTCACCCGGTCGCCCGGCCGCCACCGGGTGACCCCGGCGCCGATCTCGGCGACCACCCCGGACAGCTCGTGGCCCGGTGTGTGCGGCAGCGGCACCGGCTCGTGGCCGCGCCAGGCATGCCAGTCCGACCGGCACACCCCGGTTGCCCGTACCTCGAGCACCGCACCCCCGTCCGGCGCGACCGGCTCGGGCACGGTCGTCACCACCGGCGGCTCCCCGTACGCGGAGTACACAACAGCACGCATCGCCCTAATGTAAACCTATTCATACGCCGGCGCCGGAATCCCACTCGGTGCGAATTCGACTAGAATTTCCCCGTGCTGCCAGATCTTCGCAAACACTCGACCGACGTCATAGTCGATCACGTCCATCGCCGGCTCGGTCTTCAATTCGACCTCACGACCGAAGTCCGCAAACGCCGCTCCCTCGGTTTCCGAACCGATCGCGACACCTGGGTTCGCATCGAGATTCGTGACCTGTCCCGCCTGGATGGCCAAGGCTGGGGTAACGAAGACGCCGCGGTACTGAATGGCGTGGCAATGCCGGCCTGGTACCAGGGCCTGTCCTGGCTCGACCACGACCTCGGGGTGATGTGGCGAGCCGACGAGATCGAGCTCGTCGCCGACCCGCCCATCAAGCCAGGCGGCACCCTGACCATCGAACCGGAGCTGTCCGAGTCCTGGTGGGCGACGCTGAACAGTTCGCTCGACGCGCTGGCCAAGCATCCCACCACTCGCGTCGCCACCTCGGCGGGCAGCCGGATCACGCGGGAGCGGATCGGCACGACCATCCACCAGGTGTTCCCGGACGTCGACACCACGATCACCGAGTGGACCACTGCCCACGCGGACCTGGCCTGGGCCAACGTCACCGCTCCGAACTGCTGTTTCCTGGATTGGGAGGACTGGGGCCTGGCGCCGCGCGGCTACGACGCGGCCATCCTCTGGCGTGAGTCCCTGGCCGTCCCGGCGCTCGCCGAGCGGGTGCGACGCGAACGCCAGGCCGACCTCGGTACCCGCTCGGGGCGGCTCTCCCAGCTCTACGCCTGCGCGGTCATCATCGAGGCGGGCGCGGACTATGCCGGACCTCAGTTCGAGCCCGCACAAGCCGCGGCGGCCACCTTGCTGGGTGCGCTGAGGACGCCTTCGAGTCGGTGAGCGTCCCGAAAGCGTCCTCAGGGCATCGAATCGCTGTCAGCCCGTGCAGTTGGGGACCGCGGGGGTGGCGCCGACACAGTTGTTCGGGGTGTTCGCGGTGATGGGCGCGTTGGTCGTGGTCATGGTGCCGCCCTGCCGGTCCACGCCGCCCGCGGTGCCGAGGAGCAGCAGCGAGTGGTTGTTGGTCACGGCGGTCTGGGTGAGGGTCGTCGCGGTGGCGTTGACCGCCGAGATTCCGCCGCCACGGCCCGCGTAGTTGCCGGTGACGAACAGTGGGCTGCCGGACACACCGGTGACGGTCAGCGTGCCGCGAAGCCCGTTGTAGATGGCGCCGCCGTTGCCGAGCAGGGTCGTGTTGCCCGACAGTGGGCTGTTGGTGAACGTCGCGGCAGGCGCGGTGCCGGTCGGGGTGTCCGCGTTGGCGAGACCGCCGCCGTTGCCCGATGCGGTGTTGCCGGTCAGGGTGCTGCCGGTGAGGGTCACCGCGCCGCGGTTGAGGATGCCACCGCCGTCACCGAGCACGTTGCCCCGGGTGAACGCGACTCCGGTGGTGAGCGTGAGATTGCCGGTCGGACCGACCTCGGCGATCCGGAACAGTCCGAGGCCCAGCAGTGAGGCGTTGGTGACGGTGGCAGGACCGATCATCTCGATCGGGGTGGTGATCACCGGCAGCGCGTTCGCGGCGCCACCATGACTGGTGGTCATACGGTAGGTGCAGCCTCCCGCCAGTACGAGGGTGTCCGAGGTGGGGGTGGAGTTGGCCAGGTTCACCGCCGCGACCAACGCGTTCTCACCACAGGCCACCGGGATGGTGATGGCCTGCGCCGTCGGGGCCAGCGCGATCAGACTCGCGGTGGCGGCGGTGATGCCGAACAGGGCTTGGACAACAGTGCGGATGCGTCGCATGACGCGCCTTCATTTCCTCGAACATAATCGGGATTGCCGAATTACCGAATGGCGCGAGTACGTCATCGGGAGGGGTTCGGAGCGGACCGCGTCCGAATCCTGCCAAACAAAACTCCGGCTCGCGTGCCACGTTTGCGATCATCGCTAGATGCGTGACAACTGCCAACATACGCTACGGCCGCAACGCCGGAGACACCGACACCCGAAAGAGTATTGACACGTGGTTTCGATTAAACACAAATGGGGGTCATCGGGGGTGGCGGTGAGGAGTACGTCATCGTCATGCTGGTCGCCGCCGCCGTGGTCGGGTTCTCGGCGTTGTCGATCTATCTGCGCACGAGGTGGGTCGTCGAACCGCTCGCGGACTACGGGATGCCGCGTTCGTGGTGGCCGTGGCTTGGTACCGCCAGGCCGCGGACGTTAAGGAGCGATTCGACAGTGAGCAATTCGCGCGGCGATATCACCGAGCGGAACCGGCGGGATGCCCGAACCATCTGGGACTACCGCCAGGTTGGCCACGACGTGTCATCGTGCGACGTTGCGATCGGGCTCGGCAGCGTCGCTCGCGCTCGGCGCGTGACGGGTCAGTCGCCGAGGCGGAACAGTGCGGCGCCGCCTGCGGAGAGCTGCACCGTCACCTTGTCGGCGGACGCCGAGGCGAAGTCGGCGGCCTCGATCCGGAACTCCTCGCTGCGGGCGGCGGCTGGACCGAACGTCAGCGTGACGGTCGTGTCCTTGGTGTCGGAGCGGTTGACCACCAGCACCCACCGCCTGCCGTCCTCGGCCGCGGCGCGGAACTGGCCGACCACCACCGCACCGCCCTCGACGGCCAGCACGTGGTCGTCGGGGGCGAACGCCTCCGTGCCGGGTGGCAGCGGGTTGTCGTTGGCGTGCGTCGCGGACACCGACACCAGCGGCTTCAGCTCACGGCCGATCGGCGCGAGCCATTCGCGGTTGATCCGCGACGCGATGTCGTACAGGGGGGTGCGGGTGCCGTCGGCGTTGATGATGGCCGACTCGAACGCCTCGCCCCGCGCGATCTCCGGGGTCCAGTAGGTGAAGTACTGGATGCCCTTCGCGCCGTACGCGAGGCTCATGTTGATCTGCCACCGCAGCTGCGCCTCGGTCGGCACCACCCGGTTCTGGAACTTGACCGACTGGATGTAGGTCCACGTCGGGATTCCCTCGGCCAGTGCCGCCTTGCGGATGATGGCCCAGTTGTCGAAGTAGTTGATGTCCAGGCCGGTGTTGAGGAACGGGTACCGGTCGAACGACAGCACCGGCGGGTGCACGGTGTCGACGAAGCTCTTCACGAACGCCGCGTAGCCCGCGCCGGTGCCGGGCCACAGGTTCGAGTACGGCAGCACCGTCGGCCCCAGCTCACGCACCAGCTTCGTCACCGCGGCCACGGTCGGGAACTTGGTGGCGGGTGGCTCGTCGTACACGTCGAAACCGGCGAACGCGGGGAACCGCCGGTACTCGTCGAGCATGATCTGCACCAGCCTGCGCGCGTCGGAGGTGCTGATCCGCAGCGGCGCCTGCAGGTCGTCGGTGACCGAAAGGGTCGACGTGATGGCCGACAGCCTCGGCTCGGGCGAGTTCACCAGCACCTTCAACCCGGTCTGCCCGGCGAGGTCGAGCGCGCGCCGGTTGATGTGCTGGTCGAACATGTAGTTGCCGGTGATGAGGAACGTCATCCCCGCGGCGGCGATCTCCTGGTAGCGCGCCAGCGTCACCTCATATGGGTGCGGCGGCCAGAAGATGCCGATGGGGAAGTCGGGACCGCCGACGAGCGGCAGACTTTCGATGGGCCACGGCTCTGTGCTCGACACCTCTCCACCCTATGCCGATGATCACCAGTTGTCACCACGTTGTCACCGTTCGAAGATCACTCGAAACCACGTCGTGCCAACGAACTCCGCGACCTACGGTGGTGACGTGCGTGAGGTGGTGGTGCTGGTCGGTCTGCAGGCGTCGGGGAAGTCGACGTTCTTCGCGCAGCGGCTGGCCGATGAAGGACGCGTACCGGGACTACGTGAGGAGCGTGCTGTGACCGCGGCCGAGATCACCGGCAACCCGCCCGGCTCGTTCGCGTGGGGAGTGCTGCACGACCGGCATCCCAAGCTGATCGCGCAGGTGCGGGACGGGCTGCCCTACCCGAGGAAGACCGGCTGGGCGCTGGACGAGCTGGCGGAGGAGATCACCGGCGAGATCCGCCCGCTGCCCGGCTGGGAGGAGCACGCGGGCCGCTCCTGGTACGACGTGCCGTTCCTGTGGGCCGAAAGCTGCTTCTACCGCAAGCTCCTCGACGCGGTCGGCTACTTCGCGCCCGGACCGTGGCATGGCGTCGACCCCTTCGAGCCGGTCAAGTCGGCGGAACTGCGCACGCCGGAGTTCGCCGAGGATCTGGCCGCGTTCGCCACGCGGACCGACGACGACGCGCTGCTGACCGCGTCCCTGTGGGGCAACCGCGCCGACCTCGGGTTCCGCCTGTCGGCCGGGCAGGCGGACGGGGCCGGGGCACTGCTGGTGGACCAGAGCCCGCTGCTGTGGTCACTGCTGGCAAACGCGGGCACGGTGTGCGTCGTGGCCGACAACTCGGCCCGCGAGCTGGTGCCGGACCTGCTGCTCATCGACCGCCTCCTCGCCACGGGCCGGGCGGCGCGCGTCGTGCTGCACGTCAAGCCGTACCCGTACTACGTCTCCGACGCGCTGCTCCATGACGTGGTCGCCGCGCTGCGCAAGCTCACCGACGGCCCGGTCGCGGTCGCGGGACACCGCCTCACCCGGGCCATGCGCGACGGGCGCCTCGACGTACGTGCGCACCCGTTCTCGTGCGCGCCGTGGTCCTACCACCACATGCCGGCCGACCTGGCCGAGGACTTCGCTTCGGCGACCGTCACGATCATGAAGGGCGACCTGAACTACCGCCGCCTCGTCGGTGACCGGCAGTGGGCGCCGACGACTCCGTTCGAGGTGACCACGGCGTACTTCCCGGGCCGGGTCGCGGCGCTGCGCACGATGAAGTGCGACGTCGCGGTCGGCCTACCGGCCGACATGGTGATCCGGCTGGACGCGTCCGGTGAGCAGTGGCGGAGCAACGGTGCGCACGCGGTGATCCACGTGCGCTGAGCCTGGGGGGTGCCATTGACGGCCGAGGAACAACTGACCGAATGCGACCACGTGCTACTCGCCTTCGACGGGCCGGTGGCCGAGCTGCCGTCGGTTGCGGTCGCGGACCGGCTCCGCACGCTGCTCGCGGAGGCGGAGCTACCGAGGCGGGTAGCGAGAACCGGTGACCCGTTCGCCGTGATCGCCTACGCCGCGACGGTTGGTCCGGCGACCGAACGCGCGCTGTACGCACACCTGCGCCGCGTGGAGTTCGAGCTGACCGGTGGTGCCCGGGTCGCGGACGGTCTCCACGCCGCGCTGGCAACCTTGGCCGCCGCGGGCGCCAGGTTGACGGTGGTCAGCGGCCTGCACGTGGACGCCGTCCGCTCCTTCCTGGTGATGCACGGGCTGGACCAGCACATCCGCCATCTCGCCGCCCGCACCGGGCCCGGCGCCGAGTTGCCGCCCGCCCCGGACCTCGTGGCGGCGGCCGTCCGGGACGAGGAGTGCGTGTTCGTCGGTAGCACCGGCCCCGACCTCGCCGCCGCGCGTGCCGCCGGAGTCACCGCCCTGCGGTACCGGCGGCTGGTGGCCGAAGAGCTGGACGAGCAGCGGAACCCCTGGTTCGCGGCCTTGTCCTCGCCATCGCGCCGACTAATGTGAAGTGAGGGCGCGTTCCGACGATCAGTGGAGAAACCGCATGCGCATCGCGATCCTGCTCTTCGACCGGATGGCCGCGTTGGACGCCATCGGACCGTACGAGGTCCTGCGGTACTCGGAGAACGCCGAGGTGGTGTTCGTCGGCAAGCGGAAGGGTGAGGTGCGGGCCGGGCAGGGCACCCTCGGGCTGGTCGCCGACGCCGCGCTGGACGACGTGCGGGAGACCGACATCCTGCTCGTCCCCGGCGGGCCGGGGCAGGTCGAGCTGATGACCGACGACGAGGTCCTGTCGTGGCTGCGTGCGGTCGACGAGACCAGCACGTGGACCACGTCGGTGTGCACCGGCTCGCTCGTGCTCGCCGCCGCCGGGTTGCTCAAGGGCCGCAGGGCCACCACGCACTGGCTCGCCCAGGACCAGCTGGCCGCGTTCGGTGTCGATGCGGTCGAGGAGCGGGTGGTGTTCGACGGCAAGTACGTCACCGCCGCCGGGGTCTCCGCCGGTATCGACATGGCGCTCGCGCTGATCGACCGCGTCGCCGGGAACACGGCGGCGCAGGCGATCCAGCTCGGGCTCGAGTACGACCCCCAGCCGCCGCACGACACCGGTTCGCCCGGCAAGGCGCCACAGCCGATGGTCACCTCGATGAGGGAGAACAGCCGGTTCTTCCTCCAGGAGATCTGACCGGTCAGGCGACGGCGGGCTGCTTCTTGCGCGGGCCGGGGAAGAACCGGTTCACCTCGGCCTGGTACTGCCGGTAGCCGGGCCGCTTGAGCACGCTGTAGTGCTCGGCGGGGACGGCGCCGGAGTAGTCCACCATCACCGTGTAGATGGCCTTCACCAGGAACAGCAGCCCGACCGCGATCAGCACCCAGGAGACCACTGGCGACCGGTCCCAGAGGGCGATCACCGACGGCACCGCGAGGAGCACGGCGGCGCACCACTGCACCCACTGGCCGAAGTAGTTGGGGTGCCTGCTGTACCGCCACAGGCCGGTGTCGCACACGTCCTTGCTGTCACTCGCGTAGCCGCCAAGGAACCGGCTCTTCTGCAGGTCCGCGACCGACTCGTAGAGGTAGGCCGCCAGCCACACCGCGATCGCCGCGATCTCCACCGGGTGCAGCCCGCCGCGCGGGTTGGTGGCGATGACGATCGACGGGAGCGCGAAGTAGGACATGTTGGCGGTGGCCTGGACGCTGATTTCGTACTGCAGTGAGAGGCGGTCGCTCTTCAGGCCTGCCTTTTCCCAGACCAGGCGCTGGTACTGGTAGCGGGGGAACTCCTCCTTGAGCCAGCCCGGCTTCATGACCAGGTAGCCCCAGTACATCAGGCGCAGCCCGGCCACCGTGAACATGCTTGCCGCCGCGATCGTCAGCGGGGTCAGCTCCTCGGCGAAGATGAAACCCTGTACGCCCAGCGCCAGTATGCCGGCAGGCCATGCGAAGTCCACATAGGACATCCGGTTCGTCCGCCATGCCGGGATGCACGCCGACGGTACGAAGATCGCCACCTGGACGAGCACGTTCCAGAGGGCGAAGGCACGCGTGGCCGGGTTCGCGACCAGTGCACCGAGGCAGATCAGGACCGACACACACCACACGACACGTTCACGCACCGGAATCCTCCTCGCGCTGGCTCCTTCCGGACGATAGGGGCGCGCCTTCGCGGTCTGGTGGTGTCGCGCATGAGCGCGGCCGTTTGTGGTGTCGCGGGTTCTCAGGGGGTTTGTTCTGCTTCTACCTGGCGGTTCCAGTCCTGCTTGGTTGCCTGCCAGCGGTCCTCGTCGTGGCCGATGCGCCAGTAGCCGGAGATCGACACGCGGTCGCGGGGGATGGCGCGCTCGACCAGGAGGAGCCTGCGCAGCTCCTTGACGAAGGTCGCCTCGCCGTGGACGAAGGCCTGGACCTCGCCGGGTGGGAAGTCCAGGTCGGTGATCGCGCGGACCAGTGCCTCGCCGACGGGGGCGCCGCCGCGGTGCAGCCAGGTGATCGTGGCCTCACCCGACGACGGTGCGAGCTTCTGCTCCTCGTCGGGGGCGCTGACCTCGATGAACGCGTGCGCGCGGGCCTCCGGGGGCAGGTTCTCCAGTGTCGCGGCGATCGCGGGGAGTGCGCTCTCGTCGCCGGCCAGCAGGTGCCAGTCGGCGGCTGCGGACGGTGCGTAGCCGCCGCCCGGGCCGTTGAACCGGATCTCGTCACCCGGCCGGACCCGGGCCGCCCACGGGCCCGCGATGCCCTCGTCGCCATGGTGGACCACGTCGATGGCCAGCTCGCGGGTCTCGGCGTCCCACCGGCGCACGGTGTAGGTGCGCATCCTCGGCCACTGCTCCCTCGGCAGCTCCTCCCGGATCCACCGCATGTCGAACGGCTCGGGGTAGGTGACACCCTCCGGCGGGAACAGTAGCTTGACGTAGTGGTCGGTGAACCCGCCCACGGTGAACTCGGCGAGACCGTCGCCGCCCAGCACCACCCGGGTCATGTGCGGTGTGAGCCGCTCCACACGGGACACCTGTGCGAGCTTCGGTCTGGGGTTCCTGCGTCCGCGAGCCTCTGCCATGAGGCCGATGGTAACCGCACACCCAGTGGATGCGCAGTGTCCGGTAATTCACTGCTGGAGAGCGGTCTTCCTTTTCTCGAATCGGTCTGTAGCGGCCCCGTTCGGCGTGGACCTCGTATACCTCCCCTGCGTACCGTTCTGGTCAATTCCGGTTGCCTGTTGTCCACATAGGACGGTTCTGATGAAAACGCTGACCAAGCTCGGGGCCTTTGTCGTTGCCCTGATACTGGTGTTCACGAGCGCCTACGTGGTCGGTCGCATCGTGGGTCCGCCGCCCACCGAGGCGGCCGCCGCGCCCGTCGCAGCTCCCGCCGCGGAGGAGCATGGCCCTGGTGGCCTCATGGTCTCCGAGGAGAGCCTGACGATTCAGGTGCTCAACGAGAACTGGAAGGCAGGCGAGGAGCAGATCCTCGCCTTCCAGATCCAGGAACGTGAGGGCACGCCGCTGATGCAGTACAAGGCGCAGCACGACAAGCTGCTGCACCTGGTCATCGCGCGGAGCGACCTCTCCGGGTTCCAGCACATCCACCCGAACATGGGCGCGGACGGCACCTGGCGGATCCCGGTGACCTTCCCCGAGGCCGGGACATACCGGATCTTCGCGGACTTCTTCCCCGGCTGGGGTATCCACAACACCACGCTCGGCATGGACATCAACGTGGCGGGCAACTACGCACCCAAGGCGCTGCCCGCGCCGTCGAACACCGCGACGGTCGACGGCTACACGGTGACGCTGAGCGGCAAGCTCAAGCCGGGCGCGGACGCCAAGCTGACGATGCACGTGTCGAAGAACGGCAAGCCCGTCACCGACCTCGAGCCGTACCTGGCCGCGTACGGCCACCTGGTGATGCTGCGTGGTGGCGACATGGCCTACATCCACGTCCACCCGGACGGCTCGCCCGGCGACGGGAAGACGGCACCGGGCCCGACGGTCGACTTCTACGCCACCGCGCCGTCGTACGGCCCCTACCGACTGTTCCTGGACTTCCAGCACCAGGGCAAGGTCCGCACCGCCGAGTTCACGGTCAACGTCGAGGGCCCGAACCCGCCCCCGCACGGCTTGACGCCCGAGGTGTTCGAGCAGGCCAAGGCCATCAACCTGTCGGGTGGCAACAGCGCGGCGCCGGGTGGCCCGAGCAGCGGCGGCGGAAGCACGGGAGGGGCTACTCATGGCCACGGAGGCTGACCAGTTCGAGCTGGTCATCGGCGGGATGACCTGCGCGTCGTGTGCGGCGCGCGTGGAGAACCACCTGAACGAGATCGACGGGGTCGAGGCGACGGTCAACTACGCCACCGAGAAGGCGAAGGTGACGCACTCGCCGTCGGTGCGGGTGGCCGACGTGGTCGCGGCGATCGAGGAGATCGGCTACACCGCGAAGCCCGTCGCCAGGCCCGTACCGAAGGCGGCGCCGAAGCCGGCGCAGGCACCCGTCTCTTCCGGGCAGGTCGAGCTGGTCATCGGCGGGATGACGTGCGCGTCGTGTGCGGCGCGGGTGGAGAACCACCTTAACGAGATCGACGGGGTCGAGGCGACGGTCAACTACGCCACCGAGAAGGCGAAGGTCTCGCACTCGCCGTCGGTGCAGGTGGCCGACATCGTGGCGGCCATCGAGGAGATCGGCTACACGGCGACGCCGCCAGCACGGCCGGCACCGGCCGCGTCCGAGGCGGTGGACCTCACGCCCGAGGTGGACGAGCACGACATCGCGCTGCGGTCAGCACGCAACCGGGTGATCATCGTCGCGATCCTGACCGTGCCGGTCGTCGCGATGTCGATGTTCCCGCTCTTCCAGTTCAACTACTGGCAGTGGGCCTGTCTCGCGCTGACCGGGCCCGTGGTCGTGTGGGGTGCCTTCCCGTTCCACAAGGCCGCGTTCGCCAACCTGCGCCACGGCGCCGCCACGATGGACACGTTGATCTCGGTCGGTACCATCTCCGCGTTCCTGTGGTCGCTGTGGACGTTGTTCCGCGGCGAGGCGGGCATGCCGGGCATGAAGCACCCGTTCCGCATCGCCATCGAGCGAACCGCGGGCGAATCCAACATGTACCTCGAGGTGGCCGCCGGGGTGACGTTGTTCATCCTCTGTGGACGGTACTTCGAGGCACGGGCCAAGCGGCGCTCCGGCGCCGCGCTGCGGGCGCTGCTCTCCCTGGGCGCCAAGGACGTCGCGGTGTTGCGTGACGGTGGCGAGGTGACCATCCCGGTCACCGACCTCACCGTCGGCGACCGGTTCGTGGTGCGGCCCGGTGAGAAGGTCGCGACCGACGGTGTGGTCGAGGAGGGCTCCTCCGCGGTCGACGCGAGCATGCTCACCGGCGAGTCGGTACCCGTCGAGGTGGGTAACGGCGACGAGGTCGTCGGCGCGACGGTCAACGTCGGCGGGCGGCTCGTCGTCCGCGCGACCCGGGTCGGCACGGACACCCAGCTCGCCCAGATGGCGCGGCTGGTCGAGGACGCGCAGAACGGGAAGGCGAAGGTCCAGCGGCTCGCCGACCAGGTGTCCGCGGTGTTCGTGCCCGGCGTCATCGGGCTCGCGCTCGCCACACTCGGCTACTGGTTCGGCGCCGGTGAGACCTCGACGGCGGCGTTCACCGCCGCGGTCGCCGTGCTCATCATCGCGTGTCCGTGCGCACTCGGCCTCGCCACGCCGACGGCTCTGCTCGTCGGCACCGGCCGCGGCGCGCAGCTCGGCATCCTCATCAAGGGGCCGCAGGTGCTGGAGTCCACGCGCAAGGTGGACACCGTGGTGCTGGACAAGACCGGCACCGTCACCACCGGCGAGATGGCCCTCGTGGACGTCGTGCCGGCCGACGGTGTCGACGCCGATGACCTGCTGCGGCTCGCTGGTGGGCTGGAGAACGCTTCCGAGCACCCGATCGCCCGCGCCATCGCGGCCGGTGCCCGCGAGAAGGTCGGTGACCTGCCCGGGGCCGAGGACTTCGGCAACGAGGCCGGGCTCGGCGTGCGGGGCACGGTGGACGGCCACCAGGTGGTCGTCGGCAGGGCCGCGCTCGCCGGTGATCTGCCAGCCGAACTCGTCGCGGCGCGGGACACGGCCGCCGCCGAGGGCCGGACGTCCGTCGTGGTCGGCTGGGACGGCGCGGTGCGCGGACTGCTCGTCGTGTCCGACACCGTCAAGTCGACCAGTGTGGCGGCGATCCGGGAACTGCGTGCGCTCGGGCTCACCCCGGTCCTGCTGACCGGCGACAACGAGGCCGTCGCGAAGACGGTCGCCGCCGAGGTCGGCATCACCGAGGTGATCGCCGAGGTGCTGCCTGCCGGCAAGGTGGACGAGATCAAGCGACTGCAGGCGGAAGGCCGCGTGGTCGCGATGGTCGGCGACGGGGTCAACGACGCCGCCGCGCTCGCGCAGGCCGACCTTGGCATGGCGATGGGCACCGGCACCGACGTCGCCATCGAGGCGGCCGACCTGACGCTGGTGCGCGGTGACCTGCGGGTGGTCGCGGACGCGATCCGCCTGTCCCGCCGCACGCTCGGCACGATCAAGTCCAACCTGTTCTGGGCGTTCGCCTACAACGTCGCGGCGATCCCGCTCGCGGCGGGTGGGCTGCTCAACCCCATGCTGGCCGGTTTGATCATGGCGGGCAGCTCGGTGTTCGTGGTGTCCAACAGCCTGCGCCTTCGCACGTTCACCCCGAAGGCGGGCGGCGCCGTGCCGGAGCAGCCGGCTCGTCCGTCCACTGTGGAGAAGAGGGCCATGGCGACCGCGTCCTGATCGTCCAACCCCGTGGGTGGTGTGACCGCGACGCCGGCCACACCACCCACGCATGTATCCATGTCGATCAGGGGATCACGAGGGGGGACTGCCATGGCCGCGCCTCTGCGGAGCACGGACGGCAACCCGACGTTGTTGCTGTTGCACGGTGCCGGGCTGGACCGGACGAGCTGGGACGAGGTCGCCGCCCGCATCCCGGGGTTCGCGCGCACGGTCTCGATCGAGGTGCCCGGCCCTGGCACCCACGACCGCGACGCGGTGCCCGCGCTGGCGGCACACGTGGCGGCGAGGATCGCCGCGCTCGGCCTGCACCGGCCGCACGTCGTCGGCCACTCGCTCGGCGCCGCCGTCGCGCTCGAGCTGGCGTGCCGGGTGCCGGTGGCGGCCGTGACCGCCTTCTGCGCCATCGGCTTCCACGCGACGACCCGCACCGCCATGTGCCGTGCCAAGGTGGGGGCGCTCATGCGGGTGATGCGCGCGGTCGGCCCGGTCGTGCGCGGGCGGCTGCTCGACAGCCCGGTGTTCCACCGGGTGATCATGTCGGGGCTGTCGGCCCGGCCCGCCGCCATCGAGGCGGACATCGCGGCCGCCGACGTCCACGCGATGGTCGGCAACGACCTCGCCGTGCTCACGGACTTCGCCTGCCACTACGTGTTCGCCGCGCCGGAGCGGCTGGCGGGCACGCCAGTGAACCTGGTGTGGGCCGACCAGGACCGCGTCGTCCCGAGGTGCGACGCCCGGCACGCCGCGCGGCTGGTGCCACACGCCCGCCACACGACCATCCTCGGCAGCGGCCACCTCGTCATGCGGGACGACCCGTACGGCGCGGCCGCCGTCGTCCACGCGTGTCACTCACATCTGATGCGCGAGGCGCAGCGCCGCGCCAGCCGCTGAACCGGCGGACTTTCGGGTCGTTGGCGGCTCTTCGCTGGGTTTGCCTCCGGCGGTTGTTTGCCTCCGGCGGCTCCTCGCCGGAGGGGCAGGTCTCCAGGATGGTCTGGGGTTTCGAGGTTTTCTTGCGTTGGGTTCGGGTCTGCCTGCCATCCCGTCGACCTCACTTCGTGCTATCACACCGTGTCAAGGGGGCGGTTCCAGCGTGTGGCGCGGGTTTGGGTGGTTGGTGCCCCCTTGACACGGTGTGATCGGGCGTTGCCAGGTCGATGGGATGGCGGGGCATGGTTGGTGTTGCGAAAGCCGCTTTTGGGACGTTCAACGTCCTGAAAGGCGCTTTCGGGGCATTGTGCCTGTCCGGCGCCGTGTGAGGCACCTTCGGGGCATTGTGTGGTAATCGGGTGGTAAGTCTCTGGTGGTGGAGCGGTGAATTTTGAATTGGTTCGCCATAATTCGCTGAATCGGGGGAACCACTGGATCTTCCGGTACGACTACTTACACGAGACCGCTATGAAGAAATCATGGACAACGGCGTTCGCTTCTCATGTGGTCCGCGTACTGGACGTCACTGCTCTCCACTGTCATATCCAAGAGGACTACTCATGAAAATTACCCCGCAGGTCGGCAAGAAGTTCGGCGTCGTCGTCGAGGGCTTCAACGCGGCGACGGCCTCGGCCGAGGACATCGCTGAGCTGAAGAAAGCCGTCTACACCAACAAGATCGCCGTGCTGAAGAACCAGGACCTGGACCCGGAGCAGTTCCTGGCGCTGGGCAAGAGCATGGGCGAGGTTGCCGAGTACTACGAGCCGGTCTACCACCACCCGGAGGTCAAGGAGGTCTTCGTCTCCTCCAACGTGAAGGAGGAGGACGGCCGCCAGGTCGGCGTGCCGAAGACCGGCAAGTTCTGGCACTCCGACTACCAGTTCATGCCCCGTCCGTTCGACCTCACGCTGATCTACCCGCAGGTGGTGCCGACGAAGAACCGCGGCACGTACTTCATCAACATGGCAGCGGCCTACGAGCAGCTGTCGGCGGAGCTGAAGGAGATCGTGAAGGACACCACGGCGACGCACAGCGTGCTGCGGTACTTCAAGATCCGCCCGACCGACGTCTACCGGCCGATCTCGGAGATCATCGAGGAGGTCAACGCCAAGACGCCGCCGGTGACGGACGCGACCGCGGTCAAGCACCCGTTCACGGACGAGACCATCCTGTACGTCAGCGAGGGCTTCACCCTCTCCGTCCAGGACGCCAAGGGCAACGACCGTGCGGACCTGCTGAAGGAGCTGCTGGCCTCCTCCGGGCAGCTGGACCGGACCTACGAGCACGAGAACATTCACCTGCAGACCTTCGAGAAGGGCGACATGCTGGTGTGGGACAACCGCACCCTCGTCCACCGTGCTCTGCACACCGCCACGCCGGAGCCCGCTGTTTCCTACCGGGTGACCGTGTACGACAACGACGCGGCCGCCTGACGGCTCAAGCGGGGCACCGACGGAATTCCAGTTCACTGCCGATGGAATTCCAGTCCACTATGGAAACCTCGGGCCAGGGATCGAGTTCGGTGGGCGCGACTTCGGTCGCGCCCGCCGCGCCCGTGAATTCTCCGCACTGAGGGTGAGGCAGGGATGGCAGAGCGGTTGACGCCGGAGGTGATTCGCGCACATGTCGCGGAATTGCTGCACCGGAATCCGGACGAGGCCTTCGAGCAGGACAACCTCTTCGAGTGTGGGATGGACTCGGTCCGCTTGCTGACGCTTCTCGAGCGGTGGCGTGAAGCCGGGGTGTCGGTCAGTTTCGTGGAACTGGCCGAGAAGCCGACGCTGGAGCACTGGTCGACCCTCTTGGCATCGCGGCAGCCGGCGGCCCTGGATGCGTGAGCGCCAGGATGTGCGGCGGCTCGCGCTGACCACCGCACAGGAGGGCATCTGGACCGGCCAGGAGTTCGATCCGGACAGTCCCGCCTTCAACACCGCCGAGTACGTGGAGATCCGCGGCCCGGTGGACGTTCCGCTGTTCGAACGGGCCGTGCGCACGGCCGTCGGCGAGACCGACGCGCTGTCGCTGTGTTTCGGCACCGACGCCGACGGTAAGGCATGGCAGGAGACCGGCCGCTGTCCGGAATGGACGATGGCGGTGGTCGACGTGGCCGGGGAGACCGATCCCGTCGCCGCGGCGCTGGCGTGGATGCGTGCGGACCTCGCGGTGCCGGTGGACCTGCGCCGTGGCCCGGTGTTCGCGCAGACCCTGTTCCGGGCGGGACCGGAACTTTTCCTGTGGTACCAGCGAGTCCACCACATCGCACTCGACGGCTACGGCCTTGCGCTCGTCGCACGGCGGGTCGCGGAGGTCTACACCGCGCTCGCGGCGGGCACCGAGCCGGGACCGAGCGGCTTCGGCGAGCTGGCCGACGTGGTGGCCGAGGACCTGGCGTACCTGGACTCGCCGCGCTTCGCCGAGGACCGTGACTTCTGGGTGGGCAAGGCGGAGGGCAAACCCGTGCCGGTGGTGCTCGCGCCCCGGTCCGGCAAGCTGGCACACACCGTCGTGCGGGAGAGCGCCGATCTCGACGACGCGGACCTCGCGGCGCTGAAGCACACCGCGTCCGGCGCGGACGCCACGTGGAGCGAGGTGCTCACCGCCACGTTCGCCGCCTACCTGCACCGGATGACCGGCGCGACCGACCTGGTGTTCGCGGTGCCGGTGATGGCCCGCATCGGGTCGGTGTCGCTGCGGGTGCCGTGCATGGTGACCAACGTGGTCCCCCTGTGGCTGCGGGTGGCTCCCGGCGCGAGCCTCGTCGACCTCACGAGGCAGGTCACCGGGGAGCTGCGAGCCGGGCGGCCGCACCTGCGCTACCGGTACGAGCAGTTACGCCGAGACCTCAAACTCGTTGCCAGCGAACGGAAACTGTTCGGCCCGTCGGTCAACATCATGCCGTTCGACTACGACCTGCGTTTCTCCGGGCACCGCGGTGTGGTGCACAACGTCAGCGCGGGCCTGGTGGAGGACCTGGTGCTGCACGTGTACGACCGCGCGGACGGCAGCGGGCTGCGGATCGTCGTGGACGCCAACCCGAACTGCTACACCGCCGACGAGGTCGCCACCCACCTGCGCCGGTTCCTGACCTTCCTTCGTCGCGTCACCGCCGCGTCATCGGGCCCGGTCATCGACGTCGACCTGCTGCTGGACGGCGAGCTGCGCACCCTGCTGACCGAGTGGAACGACACCACGCGCTACGTGCCGCCGGTGACGGTGCCCGACCTGCTCGAGGAGCGGGCCGCGGCGACGCCGGACCGGACCGCGCTGGTCGCCGACGACGACACGTTCACCTTCGACGAGCTGAACCGGCGGGCGAACCGGCTTGCCAGGCTGCTCGTCGAGGAGGGCGCCGCGCCGGAGTGCTACGCGGGACTTCTGCTGCCCCGCACGGCGGACGCGATCGTCGCGTTGTTCGCGGTGCTCAAGGCGGGTGCGGGATACGTGCCGATCGACCCCGACCACCCGGCGCGGCGCATCGCGCTCACCGTCGCCGACAGCGCGCCAGAGGTACTGCTCACCACCGAAGCGCTCCGGGAGGCCGCCGAGGCCGCCGCCGATGGCGTGGTGCGCGTGGTCGTGCTCGACGATCCGGCCACCGCCACCCGGCTCGACGGGCTGTCGGACCGGAACGTCACCGACGGCGAACGGCACGCACCGCTCATTCCCGGCAACCCGGCCTGCCTGATCCACACGTCCGGCTCTACCGGGGTCCCCAAGGGTGTCGTGATCGAGCACAGTGGGCTCGTCAACCTGTTCCACCATCACCGCGACACGCTGATCCGGCCGAACAGCGAGGGCAGGACCATCCGGGCCGCGCTGTCCGCTTCGCTGTCGTTCGACACGTCGTGGGAAGGCCTGCTGTGGCTCCTCGACGGCCACGAGCTGCACTTCGTCGGCGAGGACGTGCGCCGCGAACCCGCCGCGATGCTCGACTACATCGACGAGTGGCGTATCGACTTCCTCGACATCACCCCGACCTACGCCGAGGAACTCGTCACGGCCGGGCTGCTGGCGGAGGGCAGGCACCGCCCCTCGGTGGTCGCGCTCGGCGGCGAGGCGGCGGGCCCTGCGCTGTGGACGGCACTGCGCGCGGTGCCCGACATCGCCACCTACAACCTGTACGGCCCAACCGAGTGCACGGTGGACACGCTGCACTGCCGGGTCGCCGACAGCCCCGATCCGGTCGTGGGCCGCCCGATCGCCAACACCAGGGCCTACGTGCTGGACGAGGCGCAGCACCTGGTGCCACCCGGCGTGGTCGGCGAGCTGTACTTCGCCGGCGCGCCGGTCGCCCGCGGCTACCACGAGCGGCCCGGCATCACGGCGGAACGGTTCGTCGAGGACCCCTTCGGCCTGCCGGGGGAGCGGATGTACCGCACCGGCGACCTCGCGCGGTGGCGGCCGGACGGCACGCTGGAGTTCCTCGGCCGGGCCGACGACCAGGTCAAGGTACGTGGTTTCCGCATCGAACCCGGCGAGGTCGAGCAAGTGCTGTCCGGCCACGATTCGGTCGCGCAGTGCGCGGTCGTCGTCCGCGACGGCAGGCTCGTCGCCTACGTCGTGCCCGGTGAGAGCGCGCCGGAACCGGCCACCCTGCGGCAGTACGCCGCGCAGCGGATGCCGGACTACCTGGTGCCGCCCGCGTACGTCGTGGTGGACCGGTTGCCGCGCAACACCAACGGCAAGCTCGACCGCGCCGCGCTGCCCGCGCCCGACCCGGCCGCGCTGACCACCGGGCGGCCACCCCGTGACCGGCGCGAGGCCGTGCTGTGCGGGATGTTCGCCGAGCTGCTCGGCATCGAGACGATCGGGATCGACGACGACTTCTTCTCCCTCGGCGGGCACTCGCTGCTGGTCGGCAGGCTCATCGGGCGGATCCGTGCCGAGTTCGGCGTGCGCCTCGGCATCCGCGCGGTGTTCGAGGCGCCCACGGTCGCCACGCTCGCCCCCCGGCTGACCGCGCACGTCGACGAAGGCGCGTTCGACACGTTGCTTCCTCTGCGCACCAACGGGAGCAGGCCGCCGCTGTTCTGCGTCAGCCCGGCCACCGGGCTCGCGTGGTCCTACGCCGGGCTGCTCGCCCGCCTGCCGGACCGGCCGCTGTACGGGTTGCAGCTCGTCGGTGCCGACCGGCACGCCGGTGTCGCGGAGGTGGCCGAGGAACTCGTGCGCCACATCAGGACCGTGCGGCCCAGCGGTCCGTACCACCTGCTCGGCGCGTCGTTCGGCGGGCTCGTCGCACACGAGGTCGCGGCACAGCTTGAGGAACAGGGCCACGAGGTCGCGCTGCTCGCGTTGCTCGACTCGTTCCCGTTCCCGGCCGCGATGCGGGACCGGCCGCCGCCGACCGAGGACGAGTTCGCCGCCATGGTGCCCGACGCCGACGGGATCGGCGCCTTCGACCGGCTGTACCGCGCATACACGCACAGCGCCCGGATCGGTGCCTCGTGGACGCCCCGCCGCGTCGCCTGCGACGTGCACCTGTTCGCGGCGACGCGGGACAAACCCCCGGAGTGGCCGGGCCCCGAGACCTGGGAGTCGCATGTGGACGGACGAATGGACGTGTACCACGTCGCCGCGACGCACCACGGGATGACCGAGGCGGACGCGCTCGAGGTGGTCGGCGCGGTGCTGGCCGGTGCGCACGGTGTGGAAAGGAAGGCGTCATGATCGGCCGCCGCGAATGGCTCGGCCTCGGTACCGTCCTGGCCGCCACCTTCATGACCCAGGTCGACGGGTTCATCGTGAACGTGGCGAGCCCGTCGATCCAGCTCGACCTCGACGCCGGGTTCGACCAGATCCAGTTCGTCGGCGCCGCCTACGTGGTCGCGTTCGGCGCGCTGCTGATCACCGGCGCGCGGCTCGGCGACCGCGCCGGGCACCGGACCGTGTTCCTGTTGGGCGTCGCCGGGTTCACGCTGACCTCGCTGCTGTGCGGGCTCGCGCCGAACGCGGAGCTGCTCATCGCGGCCAGGTTCGCCCAGGGCGCCGCGGCCGCGTTCATGGCGCCGCAGGTCCTGTCGATCATCCGGGCGACCGTGACCGACACCGAGCAGCGCGCGAAGGCCGTCAGCGTGTACGGCGTCGTGATCGGGCTCGGCGTGATCAGTGGCATCGCGGGCGGCGGCATCCTCGTCGACCTGGACATCGCCGGGCTCGGCTGGCGGCCGGTGCTGCTCGTGAACGTGCCGATCGGGCTCGCGATCCTCGCGCTGGGCAGGCTGCTGCCGTCCGGCGTCGCGAACCGGGAGAGCCGCCTCGACCTCGCGGGTGCCGCGCTGACCACGGTCGCGCTGCCCGCGCTGCTGGTGCCGCTGATCTTCGGGCCTGGCGGCCCGTCGTGGCTGTGGCTCGGGCTGCCGCTCGCGGTCGCGGTGTTCGCGGTGCTCGCGATCCAGCAGCGCGGACTGCTCGCCAGGGGCGGCGCCCCGCTGTTCCCGCCGAGGGTGTTCCGCGCACGGGGCATGCGGCTGAGCCTGCTGACCGTCGCCGCGTTGTTCGCCACGAACTCCGGGCTGTTCCTGGTGTTCACCTACTACCTGCAGACCGGGCTCGGGCTGGAACCGTTCGTCGCCGGGCTGATGTTCGTGCCGCTCGGTGTCGGGTTCTCGCTCGCGTCGGCGGCCAACCGGTGGTTGACCAGCCGGGTGCGCGCACCCATCCCGATCCTCGGCTGCGCCACCGTCGCCGCCGTGCTGCTCGCGGGCGCGGCGATCACGCAGGCGCCCCAGTCCGCGCAGCCCGCGCTGCTCGCGGTGATGATCGGACTCGCGGGCCTAGGACAGGGCATGGTCGTCACCCCGCTCGTCGCCGGGATCCTCAGCCGGGTCGAGCCCGCTGACGCTGGCGCCGCGTCCGGCATGGCAACGACCGTCACCCAGCTCGGCCTCGCGCTCGGCGTGGCCGTGGCGGGGGCCTGGTACCGGACCGTGCTCGGCGCCACCCCGGGCGACCCCGGCGTGCCGTTCGACGACAGCGCGGCGGCGTTCGCGGCCGCCGCGGTGCTGCTCGCGGTGCTCGCCACCGTAACCAGCCTCCTGAACGCGCGGCTGCACCGGCTGCCCGCGACCCCGGCAGAGACACCTCCAACGGAAGACCCATCCACGGCGGCGCCGGCACCGGTTGCCGCCCCGACCACCCAGAGGAGCTCACGATGAGCATCAAGCGGACTGTCCTGGTGGCAGTCGGCGCACTGTGTCTCGCCACGACGGCGGCGTGCGCCACGACCACCACCGCCGAGGAGTCCGGGGACCAGGCCACGGACAGCGCGTACCCGGTGACGATCACCAACTGCGGCAAGGAGTACACCTACGACAAGGCGCCGAGCCGGGTCGTGGTCATGAACGGCGGTTCGGTCGCCGAGGTGTCCGCGCTGCTGGAGCTGGGGCTCGGTGACAAGATCGTCGCCAACGCGCAGTCCTATGGCGACTCGGAGGTGCCCGGCCGCGTCGACGAGATCAAGAAGCTGCCGACCGGTGACATCGAGCTGAACGAGATGATGGACATCCCGCGTGAGGCGATGATCGGCCTCACGCCGGACTTCGTGATCTCCACCTACGACGGCGGGTTCCGCGCCGAGGCCGGGTTCGCCACCCGCGACGACCTCGCGAAGATCAACGCGAACACCTACGCGCCGGAGAGCGCGTGTGGTGACGTCGGCACCGTCAGCCACAAGCCGACCATCGAGGACAGCTACAACATGCTGCGCGACCTCGGCAAGATCTTCGGCGTCTCGGAGAAGGCGGAGGAGATCGTCGCCGACTCGAAGGACCGGATCGCGGCCGTGGAGAAGAAGGTCGAGGGCCAGCCCGAGCTGAAGGCGATGATGATCATCCCTGGCATGGCGATGGGTGACCCGTTCAGCTCCGTCGGCGACAACGGCATCTGGAACGACATCATGGCGAAGGCGGGCGTCACCAACGCGTTCGCGGGCGCGTCGGAGAACATGTTCGCCAACCCCAGCAAGGAGCAGGTCGCGAAGGCCGACATCGACGCGCTGATCGTGGTGAACTTCCAGTCGCCCGACTCCGACGCCGACGCCAAGGCGCTGTTCGGCCAGTTCCCGCAGTGGGACGCCGCGAAGAACAAGCGCTACGTCGTCCTGTCCGACTCGATCTACCTCGGTCCCAGCAACGCCATTGCCGTCGAGGAGATCGCGAAGGCGTTCCACCCGGAAGCGTTCTGATGACCGCCACCCCGATCACCAGGCGCACCGCCTCCCGATCGCTCGCCAAGGCGAGCCGGTCGGGGGCGCGGCCCGCGCCACTGCACGCGGTGCCGCTGCCGGTGTCGCTTGTCGTCCTCGGCGCGCTCCTGGTCGTCGTGATCCTGGCGGCCGCCGCGATCGGCTCGGTCACGTTCTCGCTCGGCGACAGCTGGCGGATCGTGAGCGCGCACATCTTCGGCGGTGAGGTCAACCCGGCCCACGACCAGATCATCTGGGAGTTCAGGATCCCGAGGGTGCTGCTCGCCGCCCTCGCGGGCGCGGGGCTCGCGGTGACCGGGGTGGTGCTGCAGGCGCTCGTGAACAACCCGCTCGCCGACCCCTTCATCCTCGGGGTGTCGGCGGGCGGGTCGGTCGGCGCCGTGACGGTCATGTCGCTCGGCGCTGGTGCGCTCGGCGGTCTCGGTGTGTCCGGGGCCGCGTTCCTCGGCGCCATGCTCGCCGTCGGCCTGGTGTTCATGCTCGGCCAGCAGGGCGGCAAGCTCAACCCGGTGCGGCTGGTGCTCGCCGGGGTCGTGGTGAGCTACGTGTTCACCTCGGCCACGAACTTCCTGCAGTTGCAGACCGAGCCGAACAACATGCGCCAGATCATGTTCTGGCTGCTGGGCAGCGTCTCCGGTGCGCACTGGGAGCATCTGCACGTGGCGGGGGTCGTGGTCATCGCATCGACGCTGCTGCTCACGCTGTACGGCCGCCAGCTCAACGCGCTGGTCACCGGCGACGAGTCGGCGACCGCGCTGGGCATCGACGTCAAACGGCTGCGGCTGCTCCTGATCCTGCTCAGCTCACTGATCGCGGGCGTGCTGATCGCCGTCGCGGGCGGCATCGGCTTCGTCGGCCTGATGGTGCCCCACCTGGTCCGGCTCACCTTCGGCGTCGACCACCGCAGGCTGCTGCCATTGGCCGCTCTGGTCGGGGCGATCTACCTGGTGGTCGTCGACCTGCTGTCGCGGACCGTCGACCCGCCGAACGAACTACCGCTGAACATCCTGACCGCACTCTTCGGCGCGCCGTTCTTCATCTGGCTCATGCGCCGGGATCGGAGCCTCGCACACACATGAAACTCCAGGTGCAGCAGGTGAGCGTGCACATCGGCGGCACGCCGATCCTGCACGACGTCGACCTCGAGGTGCTCCCAGGGGAGTTCGTCGGGCTGATCGGGCCGAACGGCAGCGGCAAGTCGACGCTGCTGCGGACGATCTACCGCTCGATGCGGCCGGCCACCGGGTCGGTCATGCTCGGCGACGGCGACACGATGACGGATGTGTGGAACATGTCGGCGCGGACGGCCGCCCGGTACACCGCGGCGGTGCTGCAGAACAGCCCGACCCCGCCAGGACTGACCGTGCGGGAGGTGGCCGAGCTGGGCCGCACCCCGCACCACGGCATGTTCGGCCGGACGGGTGGTGCCGACCGGGGGATCGTGGACTCCGCGCTCGCGCGGACCGGGATGACCGACCACGCGGAACGGATCTACGGGTCGCTGTCCGGTGGCGAACGCCAACGGGTGCTGCTCGCCCGCGCGCTCGCGCAGGAGCCGAAGCTGCTCGTGCTCGACGAGCCGACCAACCACCTGGACATCCGGGCCCGGTTCGAGCTGCTGGAGCTGGTGCACTCGGTCGGGGTCACCACGCTGGCCGTGCTGCACGATCTCGACCTCGCCGTCCGCAGCTGTGACCGGCTCGTCGTGCTGGATCACGGCCGGGTCGTGGCGTGCGGCCCGGTGCTCGACGCCTTGTCACCGTCGGTGCTGTCGGAGGTGTTCGGGGTGACCGCGGCGACGGAGCGTCACGATGACGGGGTCGTCCGGGTCACCTATGGCGCGCGGCCGCTCGCCAAGGCAAGTTAGAGGGCGCGCGAACAGGGCATGGCGGCGCCCGCCGCATCACGACGGGCATCCACCGACCCTATTCGCGCGCCCTCCTAGGGGTAATCGCGGGGGAATTCTGATCATCATCCGGACGAATGCGGGCCGGGTGACCTCCCGGCCCAATTCGCCGGATCATGCCGCCTTTGTGGGCGTGATCCGGCGAATTGCCGTGTGGGTACGGTTTTCCGGACCGTCCTCGTCGTCTGTGCCGCTCGCCCGGCGAACTCGCGCCGTCCCGCCCGCGGGCGGGACCGGGCCGCGTCGTGACGGCGGTATGCGGCCGAGCAGCACCACGAGCACGAGGCCCGCGGCGGACAGCAGGAACGACAGCATCCCCGTCGCGCCGGTCGCGAGGCCGGTCACGTACCCCCACGACAGCACGCCGACGAACGTGCCGAGCAGCGGTACCAGCCCGGCGGGCTGCGTGCGGCGGGCGGCGACCGCGCAGAACGCGACCGCCAGCGCGAAATGCCACGCCGCCGTCGGGTAGTCGCCGCCGCCGGTGAGGGAGACCAGGGCTGTCGTACCCTGTGCGGTGCCGACGACACCCAGTGCCACCCGCAGCCGGGTGGCCGTCACGGAGGCTCCGGTGGGCACCTGCGCCAGCACGGCGTCGGACACGTCCGGCCATGAGACCGCGGCCGAGGTCCTGGTGCGCCGGGTGATCAGCGCCGCGTTGTCATACCAGCGGGCGCAGTCGGTGCAGTGCTCGAGGTGGCGGTCGGTCGGCTGTCGCGTGTCGCCGGGCCCCTCCTCGTCGTCGAGGCGGGCCGACAGGGCTTCTCGGTATTCTTCGCAGTCCACGTACTAGTAGTCGGGCACATCCGGTGCCCGGTTCCAGCAGGTCTTCAATTATCGGCACGAGGTTCGCTGGAATCGCGCTCTCACCAGTTCTGCCACGGCATTTCGGTGCGTACCGTCCTATTCATGGCGGACTTAGCTGCGGACGAGACGATCACCGAATTGGCACTTGCCGCCGGGCGCGGTGACCGCGACGCGGCGAACGCTTTTATCCGGAGCACGCAGCGTGACGTCTGGCGGTTTCTCGTCTATCTGGCGGGCGCGTCGGAGGCCGAGGACCTCACGCAGGAGACGTTCGTGCGGGCGCTGGGGAGCGCACACCGGTTCACCGCACGCAGCCACGCGCGCACCTGGCTGCTCTCCATCGCGCGCCGGGTGGCCGCCGACCACTTCCGCGCCGCCGCGACCCGGCCGAAGATCGCCGCCGACGCGGACTGGCAGGCGGCCGCCGACGAGCGCGTCATGTCCGGCCTGCCGGGGATCGACGACACGGTATCGATCAACCTCGCGGTCAGGACGCTGGCGGGAGACCGGCGCGACGCCTTCGTGCTGACGCAGGTGCTCGGGATGGGGTACGCGGAGGCGGCCCAGGTCTGCGGGTGTCCGGTCGGGACCATCAGGTCCCGCGTCGCGCGGGCCCGCCGGGAGCTGGTCGAGGCGCTCGGACTCGGCCTGCGGAGCACCCCCGCGGCGAGGCGATAGGGCGTCCGGCGTAGTCCTTTGCATCTGTCAACGCGCCCGGCGACAGCAACCCGGAGGAACTGTCTCCGAACTCCTTGACAAGTGTCAAAACCCTGTGGGAACGTACGGCGCGCGTCTTCGGGCTTTATTTGAGCTGGTCAAATGTGGTAGCGATTCCAGGTTGACGCCGCAATCAATTTACCCAACGGTCGCCTATATCGTCTATTCTCTCCAGTGGCATGTCATTTCTACGCGTTTCTGTGGCAGAACGGTGAGGATCGGGTGTGGGCGGCATGACGATCGGTACCGGTGCCGGGACGGTGGGCGGTGGGCCGGATGACGGTTCGACGCACCGCACGCGACCCGGCATGCGCTGCTGTCGTCGATCTGCCGGTCGTATCCTTGGGGAACCTCGCCCGTCGTGTCGCAACGGCATGGCGAACAGGTCGCATGGCACAAGTGCGACGGGGATTCCTTCGGGTGCAAGGAGTTAGGCTCGTGTACGTTTCGCGTTCACCGCAGTATCACCCCATCGCGGACGAGGGCATACAAGCTGTTGTCCGCCCCTCGGACGCGCCCCGATTACGGTAGCGGGACAGGGGCCCACCATGGACTCCTCCACCACACCAGGACACCTGACGTCCGAAGGAGACAGAACCGTCTCGTTCCCCGCCCCGCGTCTCGCGGTCGGCGTGGTCACCGCGGTTTTCGTCAGCATCAGCCTGATCGGGTTCCTGCACGTGCTGTTCCTGCCCATCGGTGTGGGCGAGATCGTGCTGTCGTTCGGCTGTATCGTCGCGCTACTGGTGATGCAACTGTTGTGGTATGGCCGGTCGAACGCGCCGCTGCGGTCGCGGCTCGGCTACGGGATCCTCGCGGCACAGGCATGTCTGGTCTACCTCCCCATTCTGGTCTTCGGTCAGGCGTGGGTGGGTATGCCGGGGTTCCTGGCCGGGAGCGTGCTGTTGGTGCTGCGGCCGGTCGCGGCGTGGGCGGCGTTTTCGCTGATCGTCGCAAGTATGGGGTTTGCGCAGTTGATGTTCACTGGTACGCCGGTGGACATCTTGTACACGTCGATCTCGACGGTGACCACGGGGTTGGTGGTCTACGGGTTGTCGAGGTTGACGGCGTTGGTTGTCGAGGTGCAGTCGACGCGTGCGGAGATCGCGAGGATGGCGGTGTTGCGTGAGCGGCTGCGGTTCGCGCGTGACCTGCATGATCTGCTTGGTTACAGCCTTTCGGCGATAACCCTGAAGATCGAGTTGACGCATCGGTTGCTGGAGAAGTCGCCGCAGGAGGCGAGTGACCAGTTACTGGAGATCCTGGATATCTCCCGGCTGGCGTTGTCCGACGCGCGGACGGTGGCGACCGGCTACCGGGAGTTGTCGCTGGAGGACGAGTGCCGGTCGGCGGTGTCGGTGCTGGAGGCGGCTGACATCAGTGTGAAGCTGGACAGTGACCACACTGATCTGCCGGTTCGGGTGAGCACGGTGCTCGCGACGGTGTTGCGGGAAGGCGTGACGAACCTGTTACGGCACAGCAAGGCGAAGCACTGTGAGATAACGATTCTTCAGTCTCACGATCGGGCGATGTTGGAGATCGTCAACGACGATGTGCAGCCGAATCCGAAGGTGCCTGAGGATCGTGGTCGTAGCGGGCTTCACAACCTGTCGGTGCGGGCAGGGGAGATCGGCGGTTCGGTGACGGTGGAACACGAGCCGAACATGTTCCGGCTCAAGGTGGATGTCCCGCTGCGCATGGACCGCTGACGCGGGCCGGTTGTCTCGAAGGCGCTTTCAGGACACGGACTGTGTCCCGGAAGCGCCTTCTTGGCTTGCCACCCGGGGAACGCTCAGAGCCAGCCCGCTTCGCGGGCGATGCGGATCGCGTCGACGCGGTTGCGGGCGGCGAGCTTGCCGATGACCGTCGTCAGGTAGTTGCGGACGGTGCCGACCGACAGGAACAGGCGTGACGCGATGTCGACTGCCTGCAACCCTTCCGCGGTGAGGCGGAGCACCTCGGTCTCCCGTGCGGTCAGCGGGCATTCCGCGCTGTCCCACGCCGCCATCGCGAGCTGGCTGTCGACGACCCGTTGTCCCGCCGCCACACTGCGGATGGCGTCGGCCAGCTGGGCCGGTGGCGCGTCCTTGAGCAGGAAGCCCGCCACTTTCGCCGACAACGCGCGGCGCAGGTTCCCCGGCCTGCCGAGCCCGGTGAGGATCAGTGTCCGGATCTCCGGCAGGTGCTCGTGGACCTCGCCGACCGCGGTCAGTCCGTCCTTGCCGGGCAGGTCGATGTCGACCACGGCGACGTCCGGTCTGAACTTCTGTGCGGTGGCCAGGATGTCGGTGCCGTTGGAGACCTCGGCCACCACCTCGATGTCGGGCTCGAGGTTGAGCAGCGCGACGAGGGCTCCGCGGACCATGTGCATGTCCTCGGCCAGCATGACCTTGATCATTCGCGGATGTACCTCCGAGCTGCCCGATTCGCCATGTGTTCTACCACGCGGGCGGGTGGCTACGCAGTAATCATTATCCGCTTCCCAGCGGTCGGTCGGGGCCGTTCGGCGCAACCCGGAATGCACACCACGGACCGCATCTGACCAGGCGCGTTCCGTCATGACGGAACCTGGGTAAGCGGCAGCCCCACGACGAATTCGCCGACGCTGACCTCGGCGGGCCAGTCGAGCCCGAACGCGGCCGTCGCCATCTCGCTGTCGCCGGTCGCGACCGCACACGGTGCGAGCCCCAGCATCGTCGCGACCAGGTACATCGTCTGCTGCAGTACGCCGACGTGCTTGAGCGTCGTCGCGTAGGCGATGCCGTCGTACACCCACGACAGCCTGCCCATCCTGGCGGTCATCGTGATGAGCGTCGGCGGTCGCCCGCTCGTCCCCAGCTGCACCATCGCGCTGTCGAGCAACTCGTCCGCGTGCGCGGCGTTCTCGTTGACGAGCGTGAGCGCGTGGCCTTCCGGGTCGTAGTGGTAGATCCCGCGCGGCAGGCCGTCGCAGCGGTCCACGGTGAGGTACAGGTCCAGCTCGTACAGCGACCCGGCACTCGGGTACGGGCGCTCCGAGACGCGGTAGCGCACCCCGCCCGCGCCGACCGCCTCGGTCTGCGAGCGGACCCGCGCGGTCCGGAACAGCAATTCGCCGAGCTGATGCACGGAGGGGCCGTCGTCGGCGAACTCGCGCACCGAGTGCCGCTGTTCGACGGCCTCGGTCAGCGACAGCTCGCCCGGCGCGGGCACGGACAGATCCGGTTGGTGCAGCGGGAACCGGGTGCCTGCGGGCACCGGCCGCACGACGGGCAGTGGCGGCAGGTCGGACACGTTGCGAAACGCCGCCCCCGCGGCGTCGTCGTGCCTGCCGAGCCTGCTGCGGGAGTGGAACAGGAGATCGTGCGGGGACCAGGTGCGCAGATCGGGGTCGGTGTCCTCGGCGAAGACGGGTCTAGCGCGGCCGGTCTCGCCGGTCACGACCATCCCGGTGGCCACGAGGTAGGCGAGCATCTCGGTCATCAGGCCCCTGGTCACGTTGATGCCCTGCGCGATGGCACTCGCGGTGGTCGGCCGTCCGAGCGCGCCGACCACCCACGTGGTCAGCGGCCGGTGCAGGACGACCCGGTGGTGCGACAGCGGCGACTCGACCACCAGCTCCCCGCCGGTCTCCCGGACGATCGCGAACCGGGACAGCCGGACCGGCTGTTTGTCGTCGATGCCGGGCAGTTCGAGGACATCGCCTGGCGAGAGGGGCACCGCCGACAGCAGCGGTGTCGCCGTCTCCTTCAGGCCGAGCGACCGCACGACGCAGCCCGGCAACCGTGCGAGCACGGTGAGCAGGTCGTCGCGGTCAAGGCCGTCGACGTTCGTGAGCTCGACCGGTCCCAGCGTCATCCGGTACAGGCTGTCCACGATCGCCGGCGCGGGCGAGTCCACCAGGACATCTCCCCATCGGGTCAGCACGATCAGGCTGCCGCCCGCAGCAGGCTCGATGACCACGTCGTCCCTGAAGGACCACAGGGGAAGGCTCACGTCGGGTGGAGTGCCGGTTTCGGATGGCACTTGTCGCTCCTCGGTGTGCATGCACACGCCGCCCGCGTAATACATCACGTTCACACGAATAGTGGGATCGGATTCAACTGCTCGTACGGCGTCGGCGCGTCGAGACGGCCGAGCCGGACGGGCACGTCGAACATCCTGCCGGGCGCGAAGCGCGCCCAGAAGCCCCGCATACCCGGCACTATCGCCTTCACCACGGGGAGCCCGACGTCGGGGCGGGTCTGGTCGAGGACCATGACGTCGAGACCCAGTCGTTCCAGCCGCCGCTGGACATCGGTGATGTCCTGGTGGAGGTCCGTGGTGGGGACGTGCGCGTAGTCGGCGGGTGTGCGTGGCCGCACCGCGGGATCTGGCCGCAGGTACGGCATGCCGTCCCAGGTGGCGGTGCGCCACCAGTGCACGGCGTCGGGGTCGGACCAGTCGTAGTCTTCACCGTCGCGAGCTGACACGACCGCCGGCATCAACTGGTTCATCTCGGTGAGCGCGCGGATCAGCGCCACCTGCGGATCGAGGTGTGCCCCGAATCCGAACATGACGTCCTCTGGCGACCCGTCGGTGCGACGAGACAGCGCGGCCATGGTTGGAATCCCAACGTCCGAGGACACGTCCAGCACCCAGACGTCGCGATGGAGAGCCGCGTACACCGCACGCAACTCATCGATCCAGCGCACCCCGAAACTGTCGAGGTCGACCCCAGGCGCTCTGGTCTGGTTGTACCACCACAGCGCGACCGCGTCGCGCTCGACCACCTCGAAAAGGCCCTGGAGCAACGCGTCCTCCAGGCTGCTGCCCGCCGCGTTGCCGTTCGAGTCGGCAGAAAGCGAGCCGCCGCCGCCGTGCTCGGCGGGGACGTCGAAGTACAGCATCCCGGTCGGCAGGAGGCGATGCCGCTGTTGCGTGAGCGACCACACCGGCGTCCAGCTGGTCACCGCGTGCTCGTCGAACGGCTCGCACACGTACTGGAACGAAGAGTGCGTCGAGTTCCACTCCGCGCGGCCTGCGTACTGGCGCTCGTCGAACAGCAGGCATTCGCGCGGGTGCACGGCGTCGTCGCCGAGCTGCGCATAGCTCGCGACGACACGTTCCTCGTCGCCGTGGAAGTAGCCGCTGTGCCGCTCGATCGCCTCGCACAGCGCGCTCACCTTGCCGTGCAGCGGGGTGATGCCCTTGCCGCCGTTCTCCGCGCGGGCCGAGCGCAGGTGGTCGAAGTGCCTGCGCGCGTTCAGCGCGAGGTTGGGCCCTGCGCGGAAGGAGTTGAAGAACGACGGGCCGCGCGAGTCCTTCGTGATCTCCTTGAGGATGCCGGTGACCGGGCTGATCAGGTGCTCGTGGGCGGCGAGCACGTCCTCCGGCGGGCTCGACCGGTGCCCGCCGCCGGAGCGGCTGGTCTTGTTCCGGTGCTCGATGGTGACCGGGCGGCGCGCCTGCTCGCTCATGAGGCCGGAATCCCCGCACGACGGGCACTGGGGGCGCGCCGGCAGCTCGTGGCGGCGACCGCTCAGGTCGAGGCTGTCGAGCGTCCACACCGCGCGCTGGCTCTCGGTGCGCATGCCGGCGACCCACTTGACCGCCTCCAGCGCGACGAGGTGCATCGCGGCCGCGCCGAGCGGCGGCAGCGACACCGAGGGCGGGATGAGCGGGACCTGGTGGTCGAGCCTGGTCCGCAGGTGCGTCTCGGCCTGGCGGTGGCCGCGCAGCCGGTGCGCGAGACAGTGCCAGCAGGCGGCGGGCTCGTGTTCCTGGTCGTCTTCCCGCCGTCCGAAGAACGGCCCGATCCACACCTGTGTGCCACCCGGCTTCGCGAGCAGCCACGGGCGGCCCGCCGCGCGGTGCAGTGCGTCGATGCGGGGCAGCGCCGGGTCGAGGTAGTCCTCGCACAGCACGACCGACAGGGCGGTGTCGTCGGTGAGCCGGTCGGCACTGCCGGGGACGGTGGTCAGCCCGGCGGCGCGCAGGGCGGCGGTCGCGGTGACGGCGTCGATGCCGTCGTCGGCGCCGTCGTCGGCGCCGAGGAAGATCGTCGAGACCGACGTGTTCCGCACCGTGCGCACGACCCCCGCTGGCTCAAGGCCAGCGGCCTCCCAGTAGGCGAGGCTCGGCGGGTCGGCGTCCTCGGTGGGCTCACGCAGCGCCACCAGCCCGGCGTCGACGAGGCTCGTCACGACCGAGCCCGCCTCCGCCAGTGTCAGCCCATCGGGGATGTCCCGGCACAGTTCCGCCAGGTCACGGCTGCCGTCGAGGAGTGGAGCGAGCGCCTCGACGTGCGCACCCGCCACGGAGGTCGCGTCACGCTCGGAGAGCAGGTACACCGCCTCCCCGCGGACGACGTGTGCCCGCAGGTGCCGCTTGAACCCGATGCGTAGCCCGCTCTCCTTGCTTGAGGTGGTCATGACTTCTCCTCGCACTTGACCGCCGCTTGAGCCTCGCTTGAGCCCAAGCGTGCGTCGCGCACGTACTACTGGACAAGTGCACCACTCATGTGCTGCATCTCGGTTACTCACTGCCCATTTATGACGGCGTCACTATCGGCACGGCGCCGCCTCGGAATACCGTGATGATGTCCTGATATCCATGTTCACCGATCGTCGCATCCTGCCGGGACTATCCCGCCGGTACACCCCGTCGGCGGCGGAAAGTGCGGTGGATCTGGCTGATAGCGAGGTCCCGAAAATGGTTACCAAATTAGATGAGCTGGGAATGATGACGCACGAGGAGAAGCTCGCCCTCCTCGCGACTCTCCTGGAGACGACATCACCCCCCGGACCCGACGAGGACACGGCCGCCGAGGCCAACACGCTGGTGCGACCCCGCACCCCCGAGCAGAACCCGCTCGCCGACCTGCGCTTCGAACTGCTCGGACCGCTGGTCATCCGGCACGGGGAACTGGACGTGGCGCCGAGCGCGCCGAAGCTGCGGCTGATCCTGTCCACGTTGCTGTTCAACGCCAACAAGCCGGTCGGCGCGTCCGTGCTGGCGCGGGAGCTGTGGAGTGACGGCGCCCCACGCACCGCGCACTCGACGCTGCAGACCTACATGTTCAAGCTGCGCAGGCTATTCCGTTCCGTGCTCGGCCTGTCCGTCGAGTACATCACCAGCGACGTGCTGCAGACCTGCTCCGGTGGTTACGTGCTGCGGGTCGACCCGCAGCAGCTCGACATCACCGAGTTCGATCAGCTGGTCACGGCGGGCTCGGCCGCGATGCACGCAGGCGACTACGACAAGGCCGCCACCGACCTGCGGCGCTCGCTGGCCCTGTGGCGCGGCAACGTGGTCCATCATGGACAGTGGGGAACCCTTCTGCGGGCCCAGGTCGCACGACTGGAGGAGCGCCGGTTCTACGCGCACACCACCAGGATCGACGCGGACCTGTGCATCGGCAGGCACCGTGAGATGATCAGCGAGCTGGCCTCGCTCGTCGTCGAGCACCCGCTGCACGAGTCGGCCCACACGATGCTGATGATCGCGCTGTACCGGGCGGGCCGGGCGTCCGCCGCGCTGGAGGTCTTCATGCGCTTCCGGCAGCGGATGCTGCACGAGCTGGGCATCGAGCCATCCGACCGGATCCGGGCGCTGCACATGGCCCTGCTGTCGACCGACCCGGTGCTGGCCGACCGGTCGCTCACCTCCGACATGCTGCTCGACCGGCTCGTGCGGTCCGGTCAGCAGCCGCGGCGGCGCGACAATTCGTCCGCTGTTACCGGGGGATGACCAGCACCGATTACGGTCGATTCGAATCGCGTGGGCGCGCCGAGGAGGAAATGATGACAGTATTGCCGAACAACAATTCCGGCGAAACGAACTTCGCCAACGACCCGGCACTGCTCTCGGACGTACTGCGCCCTTATGCGCGCCCGAAGACCGAGTACCTGAAGTCGGCGACGGTGGCGGTGTCGGACGGGCTGGCGAGCGCGGAGGGCCGGTTCGCCATCCCGTTCCCCTGCTACATCGACGACACGGGCCACCTCAACTCGGTCGAGGTGAACATCTGCTTCAACCAGCTGATGTACTACCTGATCGCCAAGTGCGTGCAGGAGCGCGCGCTCAGCGCGTTCGACGCGTGGTCGATGGAGGACTACTGGGCCAAGCAGCTGCCGGACATCCTCATCGCGAGGTTCTCCAGCAACTTCAAGCGCCCGATCGACTCGGCGGACTTCAGTGGTGAGGTGTCCTTCGCCGAGTTCGCCGAGACCAACCGCAGCCGTCCGGTCCTGAAGGTCGACATGCCGTGGCGCTTCTGGGACGAGAACGGCGGCTACGCCGAGGGTGAGGTCCGGATGGCACTGGTCGACCCGCCTGGCATGAAGCTGCGCGCGGCCTGACCAGCACCTTTCGGAGTACGGAAGTCCCTGCGCGAGGTACGAGCCCAGGGGCTTCCGCGCGCAGGAGGGAAGACGGTGGCTTAGCGGAGGAGCGAAGCGACCAAATTGACACAGGAGGACATCGTGGCACCCCAGTTGCGGACGCTCGTCGACGTGGTGCGAGCCCATGCCGCGAAGCAGCCGGACGCGGTCGCGATGATCTGCGAGGGTCGCCGGACCGACTACGCCGGGCTGCACCGGGTGAGCAACCAGGTCGCGCACGGCCTCCAGGCCGGCGGTGTCCGCGCGGGTGACCGCGTCGCCTACCTGGGCAAGGAGTCCGAGCACTACTACGAGCTGCTGTTCGGCGCCGCGAAGTGCGGTGCCGTGCTGGTGCCGATCAACTGGCGACTCGCCGCCGACGAGGTCGAGCACATCCTGCGCGACTCGGGCACCACGGTGCTGTTCGCCGACACCGCGGCGGAGGCCACTGCGGACCGGCTCGCGCCTGAGCTGCCGCAGCTGACCACCGTGGTACGGCTGGACACGCCGGACGCGCCGGGCGCCGGGTTCACGTCGTGGCTGGCGGCGCAGCCGGACACGAACGTGCTCGGCCGGGTCACGCCGGACACGCCGCTCGTGCAGATGTACACGAGCGGCACCACCGGACTGCCGAAGGGTGTCGTGCTCGGGCACCGCAGCTTCTTCGCGGTACGCAACGCACTCGCCGAGGCCGGGGAGAAGTGGATCGACTTCTACCCCGAGGATGTCAGCCTCATCGGCATGGCGGGCTTCCACATCGGCGGCATCTGGTGGGCGACGCAGGGTTTCACGGCGGGTGCCACCAACGTCGTGATGCGGGAGTTCACCACGGCGGGCGCGGTGGAGCTGATCAGGACACTCGGCGTCACGACGGCATGTCTGGTGCCCGCGATGATGCGGCTCCTGCTCGCCGAGCCCGGCGTGACGAAGGACGACTTCACCACGCTGCGCAAGGTCATCTACGGCGGCGCCCCGATCTCCGCTGCGCTGCTCGCCAGGTGCGTCGAGGGGTTCGGTTGCGAGTTCGCCCAGATCTACGGGCTGACGGAGACCGGCAACACCGCGATGTGCCTGCCGCCTGCCGACCACACGCCGGACAGCGGGCGGATGCAGGCCGCGGGCCGCGCCTACCCGAGCTTCGACGTGAAGGTCGCGGACGCCGATGGCAACCCGCTGCCCGCCGGTGAGGTGGGCGAGGTGTGGCTGCGTACCCCCGCGGCGATGCTGGAGTACTGGAACCTGCCGGAGGCCACCGCGAAGACGCTGGTCGACGGCTGGGTCGTGACGGGTGACGCTGGCGTCCTCGACGAGGACGGCTACCTGTTCATCCGCGACCGCATCAAGGACATGATCATCGTCGCGGGCGAGAACGTGTACCCCGCCGAGATCGAGAACGTCATCGGCAAGCACGAGAAGGTCGCGGAGTCCGCGGTCGTCGGCGTCCCGGACGAGCGCTGGGGCGAGATCGTGCACGCCTTCGTCGTCCCGGTCGAGGGCGAGACGTTGACGGAGCGCGAGCTGGCCCTGTTCCTCACGGGCAAGCTGGCGACGTTCAAGCAGCCGCTGCGGTACGAGTTCATCGAGAAGGTGCCACGCAACCCGAGCGGCAAGATCCTGCGCCGCGAGCTGCGCGAGCGCTTCTGGCAAGGCGAAGAGCGCCGAGTGAGTTGAGACCTGCCGCGGGAGGCGCGTCCTGGAGTTGTCCGGGCGCGCCTCCCGCGCTGTTCAGGGAGGTCGCCGTGGGGCGCTTCTGGTCTGTGTGGCTGACCGGCTTCTTCGCGGGCCCGTCCACCGCCGCGCCGGTCGGGCTTGCGTTGCGGCTGCCTGCCTGGGCGACGGTGCTCGCGGTGTCGGCGAGCGCGGCGGCGAGCTTCGTGATCGCGTTGTTCGCGATGGAGTGGCTGCGTGCGCGCCGACGTCCTCGGCTGCGTGTCTTCCGTCATCTCCTGCTGGTTCGTCTCATCCGCCGTCTGCGGCGCCGTCGTCAGGGGGATCCGGAAGAACGCGCGGAGCGCGCCGCGGTGCGGCGGGCGGCCAGGATGGAGAAGGCGCGCCGGGTGCTGACCCGGTTCGGGCCTGCCGGTTTCGGGCTGGTCGGGCCCGCGTTGTTCGGGACGTGGGTGTCCGCGGTGCTGGGGTCCGCGCTCGGCTTGGCGCGTCAGCGGTTGCTGGTGTGGCTGGTGGTCGGCGCGACCACGTGGAGCGCACTGCTGGTACTCGCGACCCACACCGCGTTCGGCTGGCTGTTCACCTGACCGAGCCTGCTTGCGTTTTGCCTCACCGGTTTGCCTCCGGGGGCTTCTCACTGGGTTTGCCTCCGGCGGCTCTTCGCCGGAGGGGCAGGTCTCCGGGATGGAAGGGAGCCCCTTGGTGGCGGGCTTGCGCCCTTCTCGGGATGCGATGCGGATGTCCCTGATTAGGCGCTTTGAGGCGTTCGACGTCCTGAAAGCGCCTGATCAGCATCGCGCCCTGCGGGGCGGGGGTTAGGCCACGTCGCCCAGTTCGTCGTCCAGTAGGTCGAAGAGGTCGTCGGCCGTGATTTCGTCCAGGTCGTCCTTCTCCTGGGATGGGGCGGCTTGCGACTTGTCTCGCCACTTGGTGAGCAGGCGCTGGAGGGACGCGGCGATGTCGGTGTCCTCCGTGTCCTTGGACTCGATGCCCTCCAGTGCGGTCTCCAGTTTGGCGATCGTGTCGACCAGGGTGCGGAGGCGCAGTTTCGTCTGGCTGCCGCCCACCTCGGACAACAGGTGCGCCACCAGCGCCTGTGGGGTCGGGTAGTCGAACGTGAGCGTGGCGGGCAGGCGCATGCCGGTCGCCGTGTTCAGGCGGTTCCTCAGCTCCACCGCGGTCAGCGAGTCGAAGCCCAGCTGCTTGAACTGCTGGTCCGCCGAGATCGTGTCCGGGGTGCCGTGTGCCAGGACCGTCGCCACGTTCGTGCGCACCAGGTCCAGCAGCAGTGTGCGCTGCTCTTCCTCTGTGCGGCCCGCCAGTTGCTGTGCCAGCGGGACCACCGCTGCCTTGGTCTGGCGGCGGGCCTTCACGAACGACCGCAGCGGGGGTGCCACGTTCGTCGCCGTGCGCAGGGTTCGCTGGTCCAGCTTCACCGGCACCAGGTGTGGCTCACCGGACCGGCACGCCGCGTCGAACAGCGCGAGGCCCTCCTCGACGGTGTGCGCGTGCACGCCGCCTCGGTTGATGCGGGCCAGGTCCGCCTCGGTGAGGTTTGCCGTCATCGCGCTGTCCTGCGCCCACAGGCCCCACGACAGCGACACCGCTGGCAGGCCCGCCGCGTGCCGTCGCATGGCGAGCCCGTCCAGGAACGCGTTCGCCGCCGCGTAGTTCGCCTGTCCCGCCGTACCGAGGATGCCCGTCGCCGACGAGAACAGTACGAACAGTTCGACGTCACCGGCCAGCTCGTGCAGGTTCATCGCCGCGTCGACCTTCGGGCGCAGCACCGCGTCCACCTGGTCGGGGGTCAGCGACTCGATCGTGCCGTCGTCGACGACGCCCGCCGCGTGGATCACGCCCGCGAGGTTCGGGATGCCGTCCAGCAACGTCTTGAGCGCGTCCCGGTCGGCGGCGTCGCAGGCGACGATCTCGACGCCGAGCTCCGCGATCAGCTCCGCCGCTCCCGGTGCCGCCGGGCCGCGGCGGGAGGTCAGCACCAGGTGCCGCGCGCCGTGCTCGGTGATCAGGTGGCGGGCCAGTGCCGCGCTCAGGGCGCCGGTGCCGCCGGTGATCAGGATCGTGCCGTCCGGGTCGAACAGTCGTCCGTCCGAAGTGGACGTCGCCTTGGCCAGGCGGGGCACCAGCAGTTTGCCGTCGCGGACCGCGACCTGCGGCTCACCGGACGCGAGTGCCGCGTCGAGGTCACCGTCGGTGTCGACGAGGACGAACCGGTCCGGCTGCTCGGTCTGCGCGGAGCGGACCAGGCCCCACACCGCGGCACCGGCCAGGTTCTCGCCGGTCGTCGCGCCATGGGTGACCACGGCCAGCCGGTCGGGTGCGTTCCGCAGCGCCGCCAGCGTCTCGTGCACGGCCTGGCCGACATCGTCGGTCTCGACGCGCAGGATTTCCGCGGTGACGGGGTCGGACGCGGGGCCAGCGGGCACCCAGTCCAGCCGGTACAGCGAGTCCGGGCCGGAGTTCAGCGCGTCCGCGCTGACCGGCCGCGCGACGAGGGTCTCCACGCTCGCCACCGGCGCGCCGGTGCGGTCGGTGAGCGTCAGCGCGTACGCGTCCTGGCCCGTCTTCGTGATCCGCACACGCAACGCCGTCGGGCTCGTGCCAGCGATCCGCACGCCGCTCCAGCTGAACGGGAGCACCACCTGCCGGTCCTCGCGTTCCGGCACGAACATCGCGTGCAGTGCGGAGTCCAGCAGCGCGGGGTGGATGCCGTACTTGTCCGGGCTGAGCCCGTCGGGCAGCGACACCTCGGCGAACAGGTCGTCCCCGCGCTGCCACACCGCGGTGAGGCCCTGGAACGTCGGCCCGTAGTCGACGCCGAGGTCCGCGATCCGGTCGTACACGTCGTCCACCGGCACCGGGTCGGCACCCGGCGGCGGCCATTCGCCGACGTGGTCGGGAGTGTGGTCGCCGGTGGCGAGCAGGCCGCTCGCGTGCTGGGTCCACTGGTCGTCGGCGCCCTCGCGGCGCGAGTGGATCCGCACGGGCCGCTGTCCGGCCTCGTCCGGCTCGCCGACCTCGACCTGGACGTGCATCGCGTCGGTCTCGCTCAGCACGAGCGGTGCGTGCAGCGTCAGCTCGTCGATGACGTCGAGGCCGGTGTGTTCCGCCGCGCGGCGGGCCAGTTCGACCAGCGCGGCACCCGGTGCCAGCGTCGTGCCCAGCACGACGTGGTCGGCGAGCCACGGGTGGTCGCGCAGCGACAGCCTGCCGGTGAGCACGACCCGCTCCGAGTCGGCGAGACCGAGCGCGGCACCGAGCAGCGGGTGGCCGGTCGCGCCGAGCCCGAGCCCGGTCGCGCTGCCCGCCGACTCCTGCGTGATCAGCCAGTACCGCTGGTGCTGGAACGCGTACGTCGGCAGGTCCACCCGGCCCGCGCCAGCGAACAGCGCGGGCAGGTCGACCCGGACGCCACGCTGGTGCAGCCCGCCGAGCGCCTCGACCACCGTGCGGACCTCGTCGCGGTCCCGCCGCGCGGTGGGCACGAAGTCGTCGCCGCCCAGCGCGGTCAGCACCGCGTCCGGACCGGCCTCGACGAACGTGCGGACCCCGGCCGACTCGAGTGCGGCGATGTTGTCGGCGAACCGGACGGTGCCGCGGACGTGCCGCACCCAGTACTCGGGGTCGGTGGGCTCTGCGCCGATGATCGGGATGGTCGGCTCGTGGTAGGTCACGCCTTGGGCGACGGCCCGGAACTCGTCGAGCATCGGGTCCATCAACGGCGAGTGGAACGCATGCGAGACCGTGAGCCGTTTGGCCTTACGGTCCGCGAACCGCGCCGCAACAGCCTCGGCGGCGGTTTCCTCACCGGAGATCACGATCGACCGCGGCCCGTTGATCGCCGCGATCCCGACCGTGTCGGTCAGGTGCGGCGCGATCTCGTCCTCGGTCGCCTGGATCGCGATCATCGCGCCACCACGCGGCAGCGCCTGCATCAACCGGCCACGAGCGGCGACGACCGTGCACGCGTCCTCGATCGACCACACCCCGGCCACATGCGCGGCGGCCAGCTCACCGATCGAATGCCCGGCCAGGTAGTCGGGTTTGACACCCCACGACGCCAGCAACCGGAACAACGCCACCTCGAACGCGAACAACGCGGGCTGGGTGTTGCCGGTGTCGTCGAGTCCTTCCCCGGACCGGATCACCTCGCGGACGTCGGTCTCGAAGTACGCACACACGTTGTCGAACGCGTCCGCGAACACCGGGAACGTCTCGTACAGCCGCTGTCCCATCCCGGCCCGCTGCGCGCCCTGGCCGGTGAACAACACCGCCAGCTTGCCGCCCCGCACCACGCCGGTCGTCAGCTCTTCCAGCCCACGCAGCAACTCGTCCCGGTCCGCGCCGTACACGACCGCGCGGTGGTCGAACCCGACCCTGGACTCCACGAGCGACCGGCCGATGTCGGCCGGCGCCAGCTCCGGCTTCGACTCCGCAAAGGACCTCAGTCGTGCCGCCTGGTCCAGCAGGGCCTGCTCGGTCCGCGCCGAGAGCACCCACGGCACCCACGGCACGACGGGTGGCCCGTCTTCCGGCTCGCTCACCGGCGCCGTCGGCGCCTCTTCGATGATCACGTGCGCGTTCGTGCCGCTGACACCGAACGACGAGACGCCCGCCCGGCGGGGGTGGCCGTTGCGCACCCACGGCACCGGCTCGGTCAGCAGCTCCACCGCGCCGGCGGACCAGTCGATCTTGTCGCTGGGCTCTTCGACGTGCAGCGTCCTCGGCAGCAGGTTGTTGCGCATGGCGAGGACCATCTTGATGATGCCGCCGACACCGGCCGCGGCCTGCGTGTGCCCGATGTTGGACTTCAGCGAACCCAGCCACAGCGGCCGGTCGCGGTCCTGGCCGTAGGTCGCGATCAGCGCCTGCGCCTCGATCGGGTCACCGAGCGACGTGCCGGTCCCGTGTGCCTCCACCGCGTCCACATCGGACGGCGTGAGGCCGGAGCCCGCCAGCGCGGAGCGGATGACCCGCTGCTGTGACGGCCCGTTCGGCGCGGTCAGCCCGTTCGACGCGCCGTCCTGGTTCACCGCGGAGCCACGCAGCAGCGCCAGCACCGGGTGCCCGTTGCGGCGTGCGTCCGACAGCCGTTCCACGACCAGCACACCGACACCCTCCGCCCACGCGGTGCCGTCCGCGGCCGACGAGAACGCCTTGCAGCGGCCGTCTTTCGCGAGACCGCGCTGGCGGGAGAACTCCACGTACAGCCCGGGGGTCGCCATCACGGTCACGCCGCCGGCGAGCGCGAGCGAGCACTCGCCGGAGCGCAGCGCCTGCGCGGCAAGGTGCAGTGACACGAGCGAGGAGGAGCACGCGGTGTCGATCGTGACCGCCGGGCCCTCGAACCCGAGCGTGTAGGCGACCCGGCCGGAGGCGACACTGCCCGCGGTTCCGGTGCCCCAGAACCCTTCGACGCCGTCGGGCACCGCGCTGGAGCGGGCCGCGTAGTCGTGCGTCATGAGGCCGGTGAACACGCCGGTGGCCGTGCCACGCAGCGTGGCGGGGTCGAGGCCACCGCGTTCCAGTGCCTCCCAGCAGGTTTCCAGGAACACGCGCTGCTGCGGGTCCATGGCGAGGGCCTCGCGCGGGCTGATCCCGAAGAACTCCGCGTCGAACTCGGCCGCGTCGAGCAGGAACCCGCCCTGGTCGACGTAGCTGGTGCCGGGGGTGTCGGGGTCCGGGTCGAACAGGTTCGCGAGGTCCCAGCCGCGGTCGGCGGGGAACGGGGTAACGCCGTCCGCGCCCGCGGTCAGCATCTCCCACAACTCGTCCGGAGTGGACACACCACCCGGGTAGCGGCAGGCCATGCCGACGATCGCGAGCGGCTCGTCGGTCGCCACCACCCGCGCGGCGACCGCCTGCTGTTCCTGTCCCTCACCCAGCTCGGCGAGCAGGAACTCGACGAGTGACTCCGGCGTGGGGTAGTCGAACGTGAGCGTGGCGGGCAGCCGCAGGCCGGTCGCCGTGTTGAGCCGGTTGCGCAGCTCGACCGCGGTCAGCGAGTCGAAACCCAGCTGCTTGAACGCGTGCGTCGCGGTGAGTGCGTCCGGGTCCGGCATCGCCAGCACCGACGCCACCTGCGTGCGCACGACCTCCAGCAGGAACGTGCGCCGCTCGTCTTCCGTCCGCCCGGCGAGCCGCTCGGTGAGCGCGGCCGCGGTCGGCTTGCCGGTGGTCCGCTTGCGCGGGGTCTTCACCATCCCCTGCAGCGGCGGGGGAGCGGTGGTCGCGGTGCGCAGCGCCGCGAGGTCCAGCGTCACGGGGACGAGGTGCGGGAGGCCGGTGCGGCACGCCGCGTCGAACATGGCGAGCCCGTCCGCGACGGAGTGGGGGAGGACACCGCCCCGGTTGAGCCGTGCGCGGTCGGCCTCGGTGAGGTTCGCCGTCATCGCGCTGTCCTGCTCCCACAGGCCCCACGACAGCGCGGTCGCGGCCTTGCCCTGTGCGTGCCGGTGCACGGCGAGCCCGTCGAGGAACGCGTTCGCGGCGGCGTAGTTCGCCTGCCCTGCGGTGCCGAGGATGCTCGCGACCGACGAGAACAACACGAAGAGTTCGACGGTGTCCCGGTCACCGGTCAGCTCGTGCAGGTTGAGCGCGGCGTCGACCTTCGGCGCCAGTACCGCGTCGACCCGCTCCTCGGTGAGCGACTCGAGGATGCCGTCGTCGAGCACACCGGCCGCGTGGACCACACCCGCCAGGTGCGGGATGGTCGCCAGCAGCGCGGCGAGCGCGTCGCGGTCGGCGGCGTCGCAGGCGGCGATCTCGACGCGGGCGCCGAGCTCGGTCAGCTCGTCGCGGAGCCCGGTCGCGCCGGGAGCGTCCAGGCCGCGGCGCGATGTCAGCACGAGGTGCCGCGCGCCGTGTTCGGTGATCAGGTGCCGGGCCAGCGCGCCACCGAGCGCGCCGGTGCCGCCCGTGAGCAGGACGGTGCCTGCCGGGTCGAACAGCCGGTCGTCCGACGTGGCGGTCTCGGCGCGGGTGAGCCGGGGGACGGTCAGCGCGCCGTCGCGGACCGCGACCTGCGGCTCGCCCGACGCGATCGCCGCGTCGACCAGGTCGCCAGCGGTCTCGATGAGCACGAACCTGTCCGGGTGCTCGGTCTGGGCCGACCGGACCAGTCCGGCCACCGCCGAGCCCGCGAGGTCGTCCGGCCGCGTGACCACGGCGAGGCGGTCGTCGCCGGTGAGCGAATCACGCAGGGCGGCGAGGGTGCCGAAGACGGCCTCCCGCACCGCGGTGCCCGCCTCGATCGGGTGGATCCCGGTGCCCGCCGTGTCGCGGCCCGAGGGGGTTGGCACGGTGACCCACTCGTTGGTGTAGAGCGCGGCCTCCGGGGTCGTGGCGCCGCCGAGCTGGTCGGTCGACACCGGCCGCAGCGCGACCGACTCCATGTCGAGCACCGGGTTGCCGTCGTCGTCGGTCGCACTCACGCGCACCGAGCTGGCGCCGTCCGGCACCAGCCGCACGCGCAGGGCCGTCGCGCCGGAGCGGTGCAGCCGCACCCCGCGCCACGAGAACGGCAGCCATGCTTGCGCCTTCTGCGTGCTCTTGTCCAGGTGCAGCACCATCGGATGCATGGCCGCGTCGAGCAGTGCCGGATGCACGCCGAACCGGGCGGCGCCGGACTGCTCGTCCTCGCGCAGCGTCACCTGCGCGTACAGTTCCTCACCGCGCTGCCACACGTCCTGCACGCCCTGGAACGCCGGGCCGTAGGTGAAGCCGCGGGACAGCAACCAGTCGTAGAAGTCGCCTGTCGTGGCGGGTTCCGCACCCGATGGCGGCCACTCGGTGTCCACAGTGGCCGGTGCGGCGACCTCGTCGTCGGTGAGGACACCCGCCGCGTGACAGGTCCACTCTCCGTCAGTGCCACCGCCGCTGTCCGCCGGGCGCGAGTACACCTCGACCGTGCGGCGGCCGTGCTCGTCGGGCCGACCGGTCCACACCTGCAGGTCCATCGGCGTCTCGTGGGTGAGCCGCAGCGGTGCCCGCAGCGTCAGCTCCTCGATGGCGGCGTGCCCGTTGTACTCGGCGGCGCGGCCAGCCAGCTCCACGAACGCGGTGCCAGGCAACAGGATCGAGTCGAGCACGGCGTGGTCGGCGAGCCACGGCTGCGCCTGTAGCGAGAGCCGCCAGGTCAGCACGAGCCGGTCGGAGTCGGCGACCCCGAGCATCGCGCCGAGCAGCGGGTGGCCGGTCGCGGTGAGCCCGGCCGCGCCGAGGTCACCGAGGTTGGCGGGCCGCAGCCAGTACGAGCGGCGCTGGAACGCGTAGGTGGGCAGCTCGACCACGCCCGCGCCGGGGAAGAACGCCGCACTGTCCACTGTGGTCACCGCGGCGAGGCGGCCGAACGCGTCGGCGACGGTCCGCAGCTCGTCCCGGTTCGCCCGCAGCAGCGGGATCGCCTGGGGGCTGCCGGTCAGCGCGGTCAGCACCGCGTCGGGCCCGGCCTCGACGAACGTGCGGACCCCGGCGGCCTCCAGCGCGGCGACGGCGTCGGCGAACCGGACCGTGCCGCGGACGTGCCGCACCCAGTACTCCGGGTCGGTCGGCTCCGCGCCGACGATCGGGATCGCGGGCTCGTGGTAGGTCACGCTTTCCGCGACGGCCCGGAACTCGCCGAGCATCGGGTCCATCAGCGGCGAGTGGAACGCGTGGGAGACGGTGAGCTGCTTGGTCTTGCGGCCCTGCGTGGTGAACACGGCGGCAATGGCCTGCGCGGCGCCCTCGTCGCCGGAGATCACGAGCGAGTCCGGCCCGTTGATCGCGGCGATGTCGACCGTGTCGGTGAGGTGCGGGATGATCTCCGCTTCTGTGGCCTGGATGGCGATCATGGCGCCACCACGGGGAAGTTCCCGCATCAGCCGCCCGCGTGCGGCGACGACCGTGCAGGCGTCCTCGAGGGACCACACGCCCGCGACGTGCGCGGCGGCCAGCTCACCGATGGAGTGCCCGGCCAGGTAGTCGGGCCGCACCCCCCACGACTCCAGCAGCCGGTAGAGCGCGACCTCGATCGCGAACAGTGCCGGCTGGGTGTTGCCGGTGTCGTCGAGCCCTTCTCCTGACTCGATCACGTCGCGGAGACCCGGGTCGAAGTGTGCGCACACCTCGTCGAACGCGGCCGCGAACACCGGGAACGCCCCGTACAGCCGCTGTCCCATCGCGGCGCGCTGTGCGCCCTGGCCGGTGAACAGCACCGCCAGCTTGCCGGACGCACCGGTGAACGGCGTCCCGGACACGAGCCCCACCAGCAGGTCGTCCCGGTCCGCGCCGGTCACCACCATCCGGTGGTCGAACCGCGCGCGGGTGTCCAGCAGCGACCGCCCGACCTGCGCGGGCAGAAGCGCGGGCCGCGACTCCACAAAGGACTTGAGGCGCAGTGCCTGTGCCCGCAGTGCCTGCTCGGACCGTGCCGTCAGCACCCACGGCACCACCGGCGGTGTCGTGGCGGGCTCGGTCACCTCGGCCGGCGGCGCCTCCTCGATGATGACGTGCGCGTTGGTGCCGCTCATCCCGAACGACGACACCCCCGCCCGGCGCACCAGCGCACCGGCAGGCCACTCGGCGGGCTCGGTCAGCAGGCTCATCGCACCAGCCGACCAGTTCACCTTCTTCGTCGGTTCCCCGACGTGCAGCGTCCTGGGCAGCACTTCGTTGCGCAGCGCCATCACCATCTTGATGACACCGCCGACCCCGGCCGCGGCCTGAGCGTGGCCGATGTTGGACTTCAGCGACCCAAGCCACAGCGGCCGGTCTCGGTCCTGCCCGTAGGTCGCCAGCAGGGCCTGCGCCTCGATCGGGTCACCGAGCATCGTGCCGGTGCCGTGCGCCTCCACCGCGTCCACATCGGACGCGGCGAGCCCGGCGTTGGCGAGTGCCTGCCGGATGACCCGCTGCTGCGACGGCCCGTTCGGCGCGGTCAGCCCGTTCGACGCGCCGTCCTGGTTGATCGCGGTGCCGCGCAGCACGGCCAGCACCTGGTGCCCGTTGCGCTGCGCGTCGGACAGCCGTTCCACGACCAGCATGCCCGCGCCCTCGGACCAGCCGGTGCCGTCGGCATCCTCGGAGAACGCCTTGCACCGGCCGTCCGGCGACAGGCCGCCCTGGCGGGAGAACTCGGTGAACGTCTCGGGCCCGGACATCACGGTCACGCCACCCGCGATCGCGAGGGAGCACTCACCGGAGCGCAGCGCCTGCACCGCGAGGTGCAGTGCCACGAGCGACGACGAGCACGCCGTGTCGACGGTCATCGCCGGGCCCTCGAGGCCCATCACGTAGGCGATGCGGCCGGACGCGACGCTGCTCGCGATGCCGGTGATGAGGAACCCCTCGACACCGTCCTCCTCAGCGTGCCCGCCCCGGCCGTAGTGCTGCACCGGAACGCCTGCGAACACGCCGGTGTCGGTGCCGCGCAAGCCGGTCGGGTCGATACCCGCGCGCTCCAGGGCCTCCCACGAGGTCTCCAGGAGCAGCCGCTGCTGCGGGTCCATGGCGAGCGCCTCGCGGGGGCTGATGCCGAAGAACTCCGCGTCGAAGTCGGCGGCGTCGTGCAGGAAACCACCCGCCTGCGCGCTGATCGTGCCCGGCCCGTCGCCTGCGAACAGCGCGGCCAGGTCCCAGCCTCGGTCGGTCGGGAACGCGGACACCGCGTCGACGCCGTCGACCACCAGCTGCCACAGCTCGTCCGGGGTACGCACGCCACCCGGGAAGCGGCAGCCCATGCCGACGATCGCGATCGGGTCGTCGTACCGCGCGGTGACGGTGGTGGTGGCCTGCTCGGTCACGTCGCCGACGCCCAGTTCGGCCAGCAGGTGCTCGACCAGCGTGTCCGGGGTCGGGTAGTCGAAGATCAGGGTGGCGGGCAGGTCGAGACCGGTGGCGGCGCACAGTCTGCCACGCAGCTGCACGGCGGCCAGCGAGTCGAAACCCAGCTGCCGGAACGGGGTCTCGGCGTCCAGCGTGGCCGGTGCCTGGCTGTCGAGGACCGCGATCGTCTCGGTGTGCACGAGGTCCAGCACGGTCCGCGTCCGGTCGGCCGCCGTCTGCGTGAGCAGCCGGTCCCGCAACGCGGCGAGCGTCGCCTCGGCGCCGGGTGCGTTCAGCATCGCGGTCGACCCGGTGGCCAGCTCGTTCCTGCGTGCCGCGACCACGCTCGGCGCGCCGGCGGCCAGCGCCAGGTCGAACATGGCCGTGCGGCGGTCTTCCGGCAGTGTCAGGAAACCCGTCGGGGACCACGTGATCGCGACCGATGGCAGGCCCAGCACCGCGCGGTGGCGGGCCAGCGCGTCGGCGAACGCGGTCGCGGGGGTGTCGTAACCGGTGGTCAGCAGCACGAACGCGGACAGGTCGAGCGCGAGGGTCTGCTCGTGCGCGAACTGCGCGGTGCCCGGCTCGGGGTCGGTGCACACCACGGCCGTGACCGCGGCGCCCCCGGTGCGGTCGGCGAGGATCGCGGCCAGCGCGGCGGCGTCCTCCGCCGTGACGACGGTCGTGCCGTGTGCCTCGGTCAGGTGCCGGGCCAGTACCTCGTCCGCCTTGCCGACCAGCACGGCGGTGCCGCCGAGCGCTTGACCGCCCGTGGTGGCGGGGACGGGGGTGAAACGGGGTCGCAGCAGGTCTTCCACCCGAATCGCGACCTCGTCGTGCCCGGACCCCACGGCGCCACGCAGCGCGTGCGGGGAAACGGCGTCGGCGTCGACGAGCGCGATGCGGCACGGGTAGCGCTTCTGGATCTCCCGCGCGTGCGCCCACGCGGCGGCCAGCCCCGGCTCGGGGGAGTAACCACCGGCGTGCACGGCACCCCGGGTCAGCAACACGAGCCGGGTCACCGCGACCTGCTCGTCGGCGAGGAACGCACGCGGTTCACCGGGTGGCATGCCGTCGGCGTCCAGTTCGACGCACGCGACGTCAGGGGCGGCCCGCCCGGCGGCGACGGCCTCGGCCAGCGCGGGCAGGTCCGGATAGGTGTCGGCGAACACCTCGGTGTCGGTCGCGAGGGCGCCGGGGCCGACCAGGACCCAGTCGCCGGGTTCGCTGTCGACCGCGTTCGCGACCGGTTCCCAGTCCAGCGTGAACAGCTCGCCGGTGGCGGTGGTCGCGAGCAGGCGGGCGGGGAGGTCGAGCAGGCGGTGCCTGCTGATCTCACCGGCCGCCGTGCGCGGGATCGCGGGCACGGCGAACACCTCGACCGGCGCCGCGGCGGGCGGCAACTGGTCGCGGCACGCGGTGAGCAGGGCAGCCGGGTCGGGTTCGCCGACGACGAACGCGACCGCGGTGGCACCAAGCTCGTCATCGGGCCGTCCCGCCACCGCGGCGTCGGTCACACCGGCCACGGCACGCAGCACGGCCTCGGCCCGCTCCGGGCGCACCCGCTCGTCGCCGACCACGATGACGTCGGAGAGCCTGCCGGTGACCGTCAGGTAGCCGGACTCGTCGCGGCGGGCCAGGTCACCGGTGCGGTACCAGCCGGTGCGCAGCACGGACGCCGTCGCGTCGGGGAGGTTGTGGTAGCCGCCGGCCATCACGTTCGGGCCGCTGACCCACAGCTCACCCTCCTGGCCGGTACCCATGTCGGTGCCGGTCAGCGGGTCGACGATGCGCACGCTCAGGCCCGGCACGGGCAGGCAGCGCGAAGCCTGGGTGTCCTCGCCGCGCGGCCAGGTCAGCGCGACCGGGCCGCAGGTCTCGGTGGTGGTGTAGACGTCCAGCAGCGGCGCGGAGAACGCCGATGCGAAGTTCGTGCGCAGGTCCGCGTCGCTCGCCGCGCCGACCGCGAGCCCGGCGCGCAGGTTGGGCGCGGGGGAGTCCAGGAGCGTGGCGAGGATTCGTGGGGTGCCCGCGACGATGGTGCTGTCGGCCAGTGCTGCCAGCAGGTCCACCGGGTCCGCGAACCGCACCGAGGCGCCGACCACGATCGGGGCCAGTACGGCCAGGTGGTGCGCGAGCCCGCCGTGCACCGGCAGCGGCCACAGCAGACTGTCCTCTTCGGACAGTCCGACGACCGGCGCGTACGCGGCGGCCATCGACCAGAGCGCGTTGCGTTGCGTGGACAGCACGCCCTTGCGCGGGCCGGTCGTGCCCGCCGTGTAGACCAGGAAGGCCAGGTCGTCCAGCGCGAGGTCGTCGTTCGGAGCCGAATCGGGTTCGGTGGTCGCCAGCTCCTCGAACGACGCGGTGGTCCCGTCGGCCGGGCCGCCCACGACGATCACGTTCTGCGGCGCGGGTGCCAGCGCGGTGACCCGGTGCGCGAGCGCCGCGCCGGTGATGACCGTGTCGGCGCCGCTGTCCGCGACGAGCCGGGCCAGCTCGGTGTCGTCGAGTGCCGGGTCGAGCGGCACGGCGATGGCGCTCGACCTGCCGATCGCCACGATGCTCTCCACCGCGGCGACGCCGTCCGCGCCGTCGAGGAGGACGGCGACGCGGTCCGACGGCCACACCCCGAGATCGGTGAGGTGGCCTGCCAACCGCGCCGTGCGCGTCGCCAGGTCGGCGTGCGTCACGGTGCGCCGGGAGTCGGCGAACGCGACCCGTTCGCCATACCGGCTCGCGTTCTCGCTGAGCAACTCGGGTAGCGGTCGGAGCAGTTCGGTACGCGGCATGTCGTAGGCCTCGCTAGAAGTCGTTGGTACCAGGGCCCATGCTGACCCTCACCACTCATTGACCGGTAACCGGCGAGGAGCCCGGCACTCGTCAACTACTGGTGACGGCCTGGATCGCGGCGTCGTGGTCGAGAATCCGCTGCTGGAGCTCCTGGAGGTCGCGTCCCGGTTCGAGGCCGAGGCTGTCGACCAGCGCCTCCCTGGTGCGCCGGTAGACCCGCAGCGCGTCCGCCTGCCTGCCGGACCGGTAGAGCGCCAGCATGAACTGATGGCACAGCCGTTCCCGCAGCGGTTCGGTCGCGGTCAGCACCTCCAGCTCCGGGGTGATCTCCCGGTGCCTGCCGCACACCAGCTCCGCGTCCAGCCGATCCTCCAAAGTGGACAGACGCTCGTCCTCGACGGCGGTCAGCTCCGACCACCGGTAGCCGGCCTCGACCAGGTCGGCGAGCGCACGCCCGCGCCACAGCGACAGCGCGGAGCGCAGCAGTTCACCGCCCCGCTCCGGTTCGCCGCCTGCGATGGCCGCCCTGCCGTCCCGTGCGAGCGCGCGGAACCGGTGCAGGTCGACGGAGTCGGTGTCCACGTGCAGCTGGTAGCCGGGCGGGTGGGTGCGCAGCGACGAAGGGCCCTCGGCGTGCGGTCCATTGAGGACACGACGGATCCCCGACACCGCGTTCTGGATCATCTTGCGTGCGGTCGGCGGCGGGACACCGTCCCACATGGCCTGTAGCAGACGGCTGGTCGGCACCACCTTGTTCGCGTGGAGCACGAGGTAGCCGAGGATCGCACGCTGTTTGACCCCGCCCAGTTCGAGTGGGGCGGTGTCGGTCGTGACCTCGATACTCCCGAGAACAGAAAACCTCATGGGCTTTACTCCGAGTCTGGAAATGCCCCCAGCCGGCAATGTCGGCACGGCAATGGTTCCATCCCGGGACGCCCTCGAGGAACGGTCCCACCTCACGCATTCCGGTGTGAACAACGGAAACGGTGGCGGTGAGCGATTCACGGTCGGGGACGCCACAGCGGACACCCACGGTAGCAAGGCGGTTGCTCAGTGTCGATATGAGCGATTCACGGGTTGTCCGGGTGAGAAACCCAGGCGAACGATGAGCACGGAACTTGTCCCGGACCACCCTGATGGCGCAGATTTGAGACCAGCGGTTGCTCCCCGCTCTCGCAAAACGAACCCCGAGGAGACTCCCCATGTCCACCGCCACGAGCGAGATTCTCCGTTCCTTCTTCTTCAGCGGCGCCGAGGCGCCTGCCGCCGGTAGCATCAGCATCGATGTGCTGGACAGCTGGACCAACTCCGGTCTGACCGCGGTAGCCCCGACCACGATCAGCTGGTCGGACGGCCACTCCGCGGGCAACGGCACCGTCGTTTCCTGAGGCGACAGGTGCGGGCTCAACACCGGGTCGGGGGCCGGTGTTGAGCCCGTTTGCTCTGTTGACACCTTTTCCTGTGAAAATCCCGAGGTGAGCGAGATGACCGACACCGACCTGTGGGTGCGGCGGTTCCATCCGGCGGATGACGCCGAGACCCAGTTGCTGTGCCTGTCGCACGCTGGCGGCTCGGCCAGTTACTTCTTCGGTGTCTCCAGGGCACTCGCGCCCGAGGTCGACGTGCTGGCCGTGCAGTACCCCGGCCGCCAGGACCGGCGCCGTGAGCCGGTCCTGCGCTCGATCGACGACCTCGCCGACGGTCTGGCGGCGGCCATCGCGCCGCTGACCGACCGCCCGCTCACGATCTTCGGCCACAGCCTCGGCGCGACACTCGGTTACGAGGTTGCCCGCCGTCTGGAGCAGTCCGGTATCATACCGACCGCCCTGTTTGCATCCGGCCGGCCCGCGCCACACCGCTCCCGTGTCGAGCGCATCCACCTGCGTGACGACGCCGGTCTGCTCGCCGCCATGAAGCAGCTGGGCGGCACCGAGGCCGAGCTGCTCGACGACGAAGACGTCCTGGCCATGGTCATGCCGGCGATCCGAGGCGACTACACGGCCGCGGAGACCTACACCCACCGCCCCGGCCCGAAGCTCCGCTGCCCCATCTACGCGCTCACCGGCGACAACGATCCCAAGGTGACGGTCGCCGAGGCCGATGCGTGGCGCGAGCACACCGAGAGTGATTTCGAGCTGTCCGTGTTCCCCGGCGGGCACTTCTACCTCAACGACATCGTGCCGGAGATCCTCACCAGGCTCCGCGCGCACGCCCAGTCGGTTGCCGCGGGTTCGCCGAGATAGGCGGCGCCGCGGCACACCTCAGCGGGATCATTCGTGTTTGTCGTCGCCGAGCCGCCGGACCGACTCGCTCTGGTGGGCGAGCCTGCGCAACGCCGTGACCAGCGTGTCACCGAGCACCGTGCCCACCACCACGCCCTCCAGCATCGCGTCCACCTCCTCGATGCCCGCCACGTAGTCCAGGTCCGCGGCGGCGATCCGCTCGCACGCCTCCGCGTAGATGTCCAGCTTGTGCGTCCACACGCCGTGTTCGAGCTCGCGTGCGCTGACGAGCACCGCGACCACGGTCTGCCAGGCGCGGCTGTCGTGGTTGACCTGCCAGCCGCGTCGCTCGACCAGGTCGGCCACGTTGCGCTCCGCTTCCGCCCACACCTCGTCGCGCGGCAGGTCCGGCCGGACGCTGATGTTCTCCTGTGCGGTGTAGAGGATCTTGCGTACCGTCTCCTCCGGCGTGTCGGCGGCGGCCAGCACGTCACGGATCGCGGCGATCGTCAGGCCGCCGATGTCGACGAGCGCGCGGATGAGCCGAAGTCTCCGCAGGTGGGCGTCGTCGTAGTTGGCCTGGTTCTTGCTGACCAGTTCACCGGCAGGCAACAGGCCCTCACGCAGGTAGTACTTGATCGTGGGCACGGACACGCCACTGCGGCTGCTCAGCTCCTTGATACGCATGGCGCTCCCGTCGAGGCTCCCTTGACCAGCCGGGCAGAGCCTATCAGTATGGATAGTAGATAGTATCGCTATCTGGCGTGGCTGGAGGATCCTCATGCGTACCGTTCCCGGGCTGGTCCGCGGTGCGTTCCATTGGCACAGACCGCTCATGTGGTTCGCCGCGTTCGCCGCGGCGGTCACGGTGGTCGCCGCGGTCGGCCTGATGGTCGACGACCGGACGCTGGTCGGCGCGCCGATCTGGGCCAAGCCGTGCAAGTTCGCGTTCTCGTTCGGGCTGTACGCCGTGACGTGGGCGTGGATGCACTCGCTGCAACAGCGGCGGGTGCGGCTCGGCTGGTACCTCGGCACCTTCGCCGCGGTCGCCTGCACGCTCGAGGTGGCGGTCGTCTTCCTCCAGACCGTCCGCGGTCACCGCAGCCACTTCAACGTCTCCACGCCGTTCGACACCGCCATGTGGTCGATCATGGGCAGCAGCATCATGGTGCTGTGGGTGGCGAACCTGCTCGGCACGGCCCTGCTGATGCGGGAGAAACACGCAGGCCGCACCACGATGCTCGCGCTGCGGCTCGGCGCGCTCATCACGATCGTCGGCATGACGATCGCGTTCCTCATGACGTGGGGCACCGAGCAACAGCGTGCCAACCGGCCGATGGCGATCATCGGCTCGCACAGCGTCGGAGTGCCCGACGGCGGGCCGGGCATGGCCGTGACCGGGTGGAGCACGACCGGCGGTGACCTGCGGGTGCCGCACTTCATCGGCATCCACGGCCTCCAGCTGGTGCCGCTGTTCGCCGTGGCGCTCGGCCTGCTGGTGACCGGCATGCCCCGGCTGCGCGACGAGCTTGTCCGCATCCGTCTCGTGTGGACGTTCTCGGGTTTCTACACCGGCATGCTCCTGCTCACCGCGTGGCAGGCGCTGCGGAGACAGCCGTTCACCAGCCCGGACTTACCGACCATTGGTGCGTTCGGTGTGCTGGTGGCGGGGACCATGGTCGCAGCGGCGTGGGCGCTGCGCGCACACAGGAAGTTGCCCGCGCAAGCGTCCGTCCCCGAGGAGGCACTGGTCTGATGTCCACCGCGTTCACTCTCGTGTTTGTCGCCGCAGCGCCGTTCTGGGCGTTGATGATCTTCGCGCCCGCGTGGGGGTGGACCAGGCGGATCATCTCGTCGCCGTGGTCCGCCACGCCGCCGCTGGTGTTCTGGTTCATCTTCGCGCTGCCCAACCTTGGCGATCTCCTGCCCGCCGTTCTCAAGCCCACGCTCGCGGGCTGGCAGGACCTGGTCGCCGAGCCTGCCGCGTTGACCGCCGTGTGGGCTCAGGTCATCGCCTGGGACCTGTTCGTCGGGCGGTGGATGTACCTGGACAGCCGGGAGCGGGGCATCCATCCGCTGGTGATGGGGCCGTTGCTGGTGCTGGCCATCCTGTTCTCGCCTGTCGCCGTGCCGATCTACCTGGTGCTGCGCGGCGTGCTCGGGAAGAACGCGGCTGCTCCGCAGGAGGATCGCGCCGCGGTCTCCGTCTGACGTCTCGCGCCTTGTGTGCGGGGCGGCTCCCCAAATGCCATGAAGGACGCTCTCGGGACGCTCAATGACCTGAAAGCGCCCTTCTGGGCAACCGATCCTGCGCAAGGGCCGGGCGCTGTGCGCCCGGCCCTTCTGGGGGTCCAGTGAGTAGTTACCGGGTGGTGGTTCCGGCGTTGCTGTCGGACGACTCGGCGCATACCTCCTCTCGGCATACTGGCCCCATCGCGACCTAGCCAGACGGGTGGAGAACCATGTCCGCAGAACGTGTCCTGCCCTCCTACTGGGCGGTGGTGCTGACCGCGTCCGGCGTGAACTTCCTTGCCATGCTGGACTCCACGGTCACCATGCTCGCCATGCCCGCGTTGGCGCGGGAGTTTCCGACGGCGTCCTTGCCTGATCTGTCGTGGGTGATGAGTGGGTACGCGGTGATGTTCGCCGCGCTGCTCGCGCCCTGTGGACGGATCGCGGACACGTTGGGGCGTAAGAGAGTCTTCCTCGGCGGGATCGTGTTGTTCACGCTTGCCTCGCTGTTGTGCGCGCTGTCGCCCACGCTGCCCATGCTGGTCGCGGCCAGAGCCTTGCAGGGAGCAGGCGCCGCGGTGATGGTGCCCGCGTCGCTTGCCGTGCTGCTGATGGACACCACCGCCAAGCGCCGGGTCATGTCGATCTCGTTGCTCAGTGCGGCGGGCGGGGTCGCCGCCGCGGTCGGGCCGGGGCTGGGTGGGCTGCTTGTCGAGGCGTTCAGCTGGCATGCCGTGTTCCTGATCAACATCCCGGTCGGCATCGTGGCGATCGTTGCCGGGATTCGGGTGTTGCGGCCGGCGTCCGCCACCGGCGGGCTGCCCGACGTGCTGGGCACGATCCTGCTCGCGCTCGGGGTCGGCGGGCTCACCCTCGGCGTCACCAACGGCACCACGTGGGAGTGGACCTCGGTGCGGACGCTCGCCTGCCTTGCCGGCGGTGTGGTGTGTCTCGTGCTCGCCGTGTGGCGGTCGGTCCGGCACTCCTCGCCGGCCTTCGAGTTCTCGCTGTTCCGCGGCAACCGGATGTTCACCGCCGCGAACGTGGTGGCCCTGCTGTACGGCACGGTGATGTACGCGTGGCTGCTCGGCGCGGTCCTGTTCCTGACCGACATCTGGCGCTACACGGAGCTGGAGGCGGGGCTCGCGCAGACCGTCGGTGCGGTGGTCGCCGCCGGTGGCGCCGTCGGCATGGGCAAGATCATGGGGCGGTTCGGCGGGCCGAGGTTCGCCTCGGTGGTCGGGATGGCCGCGCACGCCGCGGTGCCCGCGCTTCTGCTGGTCTTCCTGACCGACGAGAGTGCCTTCCTCACGATCTGGCTGCCCGCGAGCGTGTTCGTCGGGTTCGGCATCGGCGCCACGATGATGGCCACGATGTCCGCGGCGGCCGAGTCCGCGCCCGCCACGAAGTTCGCCAGCGTCAGTGCCCTGAACAACACCGCCCGCCAGATCGGCGGCGCGCTCGGTGCGGCCGCCGTCGCCACCATCCTGCAGGCAGGCACGGACGCTCAGGGGGCCAGGACCGTGTCGTCCTACCAGAGCGTGTTCCTGTGCTGCCTGATCCTGACATTGATCGCCATCGTCGTCGCCGCCATCGGGATGACGACATCCGCCGCGCAGCGGGCGGCAGCCTCGTCCGCGGCACAGCGCGAGTCCGCACCAGTGGCGGACTGAACCAACCCGGAGGAAGAACAATGGCGGACAAGTGCCCCATGCATGGCCATGACATGCCGTTCGACGAGGAGTACTGGCACGCACCGTTCGACAGGTACGCGCAGTTCCACGAGCAGGGCCCGGTGCACCGGGTGTGCCTGCCCGACGGCATCCCCGTGTGGCTGGTGACCGGCTACACCGAGGTCTACGACGCGTTGCGCGACCAACGCCTTGCCAGGCACCGCAAGTACGCGAACGACGACTACACCAACAACCTCCCGCCTGAGGGGTTGCCGCAGTCGCGCCTGGTCATGGAGGACCCGCCGGACCACACCAAGTCCCGGCGCCTGGTCAACTTCGGCTTCGTGCCGAGGCGGATGCGGCTGCTGAAGCCGAAGATCCACGAGCTGGTGGCCGGCCTCCTCGACGACATCGAGGCCAAGGGGGCCGGTGGCGGTGTCGTCGACCTGATGGACACGTTCTGCGCGCCGCTGCCGATCACCGTGATCTGCGACCTCGTCGGCATGCCGGAGGAGGAGCGGGTACACGTCCGTGAGTGGGGCGAGCTGGTCTTCTCCGGCCAGCTGGTGAACCCGCAGGGCATCGGCGCCGCGATGGCAAGGGCACTGGTCGAGCGGCGGACCAACCCGCAGGACGACCTGCTCACCACGTGGGCCGAGGTGACCGACGACGACGGGAACCTGCTGCCGCCGGAGGACCTGTCGCACATGGCGCTGATCATGTTCGCCGCGGGTTACGACAGCACGATGGGCATGCTGTCGTGCAGCGCGCTCGCGTTGATGGAGCGGCCAGACTACGCCGCGCGCCTCGCGAACGCGGACGAGGACGAGCTGCACAAGCTGATGGAAGAGATGTTCCGCATGTACAGCCCGACGCAGCGCGGGTTCCGCCGCTTCGCGCGCGAGGACCTGGAGCTGGGTGGGCAGAAGATCTCGGCAGGCGACACCGTGTTCCTGTCCATCGGCGCCGCTGACCGCGACCCGGCCAAGTTCCCCAACGCCAACGACCTTGACTTCGAGCGGACCGAGAACAAGCACCTGGTGTTCGGCCGGGGTCCGCACGCCTGCCCCGGCGCCGAGCTGGCCCGCATCGAGAACGGCATCGCGCTGCAGGAGCTGTTCAGGCGGTTCCCGAACATGAAGCTCGCCGCGCCCTCGGACGACCTGAAGTGGCGTGAGTCCACGCTTATCCGGCTGCCCACGTCGCTGCCGGTCACCATTTCCCAAGGGGAGTGACATGTTGAGGACCGACCTGATCCGGCCGCTCTCCGAGCTGCTGGCAGAGCACGCCGTCCGCTCCGGGGAGAAGACGGCGTTCGCCGACCCGGGTCGGAGTGTCACCTGGGCGGAGCTGGACCGGCGGACGGCGCGGGTGGCAGGGCACCTGGCCGACATGGGTGTCCGGCAGGCCGACCGGGTGCTGTTGTTGCTGGACAACAGCGTCGAGGCCGTGGAGAGCCACCTCGCCGTGCTGCGCGCCGGCGCGATCAGCGCACCGGTCCACATCGGACTCGAGGACGGCGAGCTGGCCGCGTTGCTGGCCGACAGCCGGGCGACGACGGTGTTCACCGACACGGCGCACGCGTTCCAGGTGCACCGGATGCGGCACGACTTCCCGAACCTGACGGTCGTGCTCGTCGACCGCGAGGGCGAGGAGCTCGACGACGAGCTGCCGCTGTACCCGCAGTTCTCCGAGCTGGCCGAGATCGAGCCGGAGTCCGCCGCCGAGGGCGACCTCGACCTGGACGACCTGTCGTTCCTGACCTACACCGCGGGGGTCACCGGCGCCCCGCGTGCCGTGCTGTTCAGCCAGCGCAACGTGATGTGGGCGATCGCCGCCTGCTACGGGCCGGTACTCGGCCTCGGCCAGGACGACCGGGTGAGCTGTCCGCTCCCGTTCGCGCACGGCATCACCCAGCAGGTCGCCGTGATCGGCGTGATCGCGACCGGTGCCACCGGGTGGCTCGCGCCGACGGCGGCCGAGGACCTGTCCGACCTGATGGCGAACAGGACCGGTTTCCTTGCCGACCTGGCCACGCGGAAGATCACGTTCGTCGCCGGGATGCCAAGCACCTACCAGGACCTGCTGTGGGCCGCGGGGGACGCCGACGTCGAACTGCCGGACCTGCGTGTCGCGCTCGTCGCCGGGGCGTCCTCGGTGACCGCGCTGCGGACGCGGTTCGAGGAGCGGTTCGGCACCCGGCTGCTCGACAGCTACATGACCACCGAGACCACGGGCCCGGTCGCGATGACCTGGCCGACCGGGGAGCGGGTCGACGACGCGTGCGGACTGCCGATCCCGGGCGTCAGCGTGCGGATCATCGACCCGAGGACCGGCAAGGACACGGGCATCGGGCAGGAGGGCGAGCTGTGGGTCAGCGGCCCGAACGTGGCCGCGGGCGGCTACCCCGGCAACCGGGAGGCGGCGGTCATCGACGGCTGGTTCCACACCGGTGACCTGGTCACCCGCGACGAACACGGCTACCTGACGATCACCGGCCGGATGGCCGAGCTGATCACGCGGGGCGCCGTGACGGTCAACCCGCGCGAGATCGAGCACGTGCTGCTCGGTGTCGACGGGGTGGCCGCTGCGGTGGTCGTCGGCGAGCTGGACGAGGCGCTCGGTGAGGTTCCGGTGGCCTACGTGCAGACCGGGCCGGACGAGGTCGACGTGGCGGCGGTGTTCGCGGCGTGCCATGCGCTGTCGCCCGCGAAGGTGCCGGTCAAGGTGTACCGGGTGGCCGCGCTGCCCCGCGTGCGGATGGGCAAGCCCGCGCGCCTCGCGTTGCGTGACATCGAGGCCGAGCTGCTCGTGGTGACGCCCGTCGAGAGCGGCACGAGCACCGACCCCCGCTGAACTCTGGCTGATCTCCGGCCACACGAAGCACCCCGATCGAGGAGACCGCAGTGGCGGACGAAGAGAAGTACCTGGCCTACCTCAAAAGGGCGACGGCCGAGCTACGTGAGGCCCGCCGCCGCCTGTCCGAGGTCGAGGACAAGGCCCGCGAGCCGATCGCGATCGTCGGCATGGGCTGCCGGTTCCCCGGCGGTGTGTCCACTCCGGACGAACTGTGGGAGCTCGTGTCGGCGGGCCGGTCGGGGATCACGGAGTTCCCGGCCGACCGCGGCTGGGACACCGACGGCCTGTACGACCCGGACCCGGAGGCGGCAGGCAAGACCTACACCCGCCACGGCGGTTTCCTCCACGACGCCGGCGAGTTCGACGCGGAGTTCTTCGGGATCAGCCCACGCGAGGCGCTGACCATGGACCCCCAGCAGCGGCTGTTGCTGGAGACGTCCTGGGAGGCCCTTGAGCGCGGTGGCGTCGATCCTGTCGCGCTGAGGGGCAGCCGGACCGGGGTCTTCGTCGGCGTGATGTGCCACGACTACATCCCCTCGCTCGCCGAGTTGCCCGAGGGCACGGAAGGCTTCTGGGGCACGGGCACCGCGGCGAGTGTCGCGTCGGGTCGGATCGCCTACCTGCTCGGTCTCGAAGGCCCCGCGGTCACGCTGGACACGGCGTGCTCGTCGTCGCTCGTGGCACTGCACCTCGCGGTGCAGGCGCTGCGTGCCGGTGAGTGCGACATGGCGCTGGCCGGTGGCGCGACGGTGATGGCCAAGCCGGACACGTTCGTCGAGTTCTCCCGCCAGGGCGGGCTGTCCTCGGACGGGACGTGCAAGTCGTTCGCCGAGGCCGCGGACGGCACCGGCTGGGGCGAGGGCGCCGCGGTGCTCGCCGTGGAACGGCTGTCGGACGCGGTTCGCCTCGGCCACCCCGTCCTGGCGGTGGTGCGTGGCTCCTCGGTCAACCAGGACGGCGCGTCGAACGGCCTGACCGCGCCGAACGGGCCGTCGCAGCGCCGGGTCATCACCCAGGCGCTGGCCTCGGCCGGGCTCGGCGCGTCCGAAGTGGACGTCGTGGAGGCGCACGGCACCGGCACCCGGCTTGGCGACCCGATCGAGGCGCAGGCACTGCTCGCCACCTACGGGCAGGGCAGGCCAGCCGACCGTCCGCTGTGGCTGGGTTCGGTCAAGTCGAACCTCGGGCACACGCAGGCCGCGGCCGGCGCGGCCGGCGTGATGAAGCTCGTGCTCGCCATGCGCAACGGCGAGCTGCCGCCGACGTTGAACGTCGACGCACCCAGCTCGCGGGTCGACTGGGACTCCGGTGCGGTCCGGCTGCTGACCGAGTCGCGGCCGTGGCCATCGGGTGACGCGCCGCGCCGGGCCGGGGTGTCGTCGTTCGGGATCAGCGGCACCAACGCACACGTGGTCATCGAGGAGGCACCCGCCACCGAGCCCGCCGAGGCGCGGGCGGCGGCCGCCACGTCGCCGGTGGTGCCGTGGGTGCTGTCGGCGAAGACCGAGGACGCGCTGCGGAACCAGGTGGCCCGGCTGTCCGAGGTGGCCGGTTCTCCGGTGGACGTCGGCTTCTCGCTGGCGACGACGCGGGCCCGGTTCGACCACCGGGCGGTGGTGATCGATGGTGAGGAGGTCGCCACCGGCTCGGTCGGCGGCCGGCTGGCGTTCGTGTTCACCGGTCAGGGTGCGCAGCGGGCCGGGATGGGAAAGCGGCTGTACGAGGCGTTTCCCGTGTTCGCGGCGGCGTTCGACGAGGTGTGCGAACACCTGGACCCCGCCCTCCGCGAGGTCATCGCCACCGGTGATGGTCTCGACGACACCGGGAACACCCAGCCCGCGTTGTTCGCGTTCGAGGTGGCGTTGTTCCGGTTGCTGGTGTCGTGGGGTGTCAGGCCCGACTTCCTGGCTGGGCATTCGATCGGTGAGCTGGCCGCCGCGCATGTGGCCGGGGTGTGGTCGATCGAGGACGCGTGCACGGTCGTCGCCGCTCGTGGCCGGTTGATGCAGGCGCTTCCGCGTGGTGGCGCGATGATCGCGATCCAGGCGACCGAAGACGAGATCGCTCCGCACCTGACCGACACGGTCGGGATCGCCGCCATCAACGGACCGCGGTCGATCGTCATCTCCGGGGAAGAGGGCGCCGCCGAAGCGGTCGCCGCGCGGTTCGCGGACCGCAAGACCAAACGACTCACCGTCTCCCACGCGTTCCACTCGCCGCTGATGGACCCGATGCTCGACGAGTTCCGGGCCGTCGCCGAAAGCGTGACCTACCACGAGCCGACCATCCCCATCATCGGCGCAGAGCCCACCGACCCCGAATACTGGGTACGGCACGTCCGCGGCACCGTCCGGTTCGCCGACAACGTGACCACGCTGGCCGAGCGGGGCGTGACCACCTTCGTCGAGATCGGGCCCGACGCGGTGCTCAGCGCCATGGGGCTCGACGGCACGTTCATCCCTTCGTTGCGCAAGGACCGCGACGAGGCACAGGCTGTCGTCGCCGCGGCGGGTGCCGCGTGGACGCGCGGTGCCGACGTCGACTGGACCGTGCTGCTCGACGGTGGCAGGCAGGTCGAGCTGCCCACCTATGCCTTCCAGCACAAGAACTACTGGCTCGTCCCGGCCACTGCGAGTGATGTCGGCTCCGCCGGGCTGAACCCCGCCCGCCACCCACTGCTCGGTGCCGTGCTCACGCTCGCCAACGGCGACGGCACCGCCCTGACCGGCCGCCTGTCGCGGCACTCGCACGCGTGGCTCGCCGACCACGCCGTCCGCGGCACCGTGCTCGTGCCCGGGACCGCGTTCGTCGAGCTGGCGCTGCGCGCAGGGTTCGAGGCGGGGTGTGAGCACCTCGACGACCTGACCATGGAGAGCCCGCTCCTCCTGCCGGAGCAGGGCGCCGTGCGGCTGCACGTGATCGTGTCACCCGCCGACGACACCGGCAGGCGCACGGTCACGATCCACTCTCAGCCCGACGGCGACGACGGCGAGGACGGCGAGTGGACCCGGCACGCCACCGGCACCCTGTCCTCGACCCCGGTCGCGGTCGCGCAGCAGGACACCGCGTGGCCGCCATCTGGCGCGGAACCCGTTGACCTGTCGGCGTTCTACGAGACGATGGCCGGGTCCGGCTACGACTACGGCCCGGTGTTCCAGGGCCTGCGGGCCGCGTGGCGATCCGGCGACCAGGTGTTCGCCGAGGTCGAGCTGCCCGAGCAGGCCCGCGCCGACGCCGACCGGTTCGGCGTGCACCCCGCGCTGCTCGACTCGGCACTGCACGCCATCGCGCTCGGCGAGTACGTCGACGGCGAGGGCGCGCTGCCGTTCAGCTGGTCCGACGTGTCGCTGACGGCGACCGGCGCGACCACCGCGCGTGTCCACATCGGACCCGCCGGGCAGGACACCGTCACGCTCACCGTGTTCGACGGCACCGGCGCGCCGCTCGCGGCCATCGGGTCGCTGCTGCTGCGCCCGGTGTCGGCGGAACAGCTCGCGGGCGCCCGTAACCCCCTGTACGGGCTGGACTGGGTCCGGGTCGCTGGCGTGCGGGCCGCAGAGGACGTGCCCGAGGTCGCCGTCGCACCGGCCGGGGCCACCGCGCAGGAGGCCGCGACCTGGGCGCTCACCACGATCCAGGAGTCGAACGATCGTCTGGTGCTCGTCACCCGCGGTGCGGTCGACCCGGATGGCGCCGTCACGGATCTCGGCGCCGCCGCGGTGTGGGGCCTCGTGCGTGCCGCGCAGCTGGAGTACCCGGACCGGTTCGTGCTCGCCGACCTCGAGGACACCGGCGACGAGTCCGAGGTCGCGCTGGCCGTCGGTGCTGGTGAGCCACAGGTTGTCGTCCGAGGTGGCGAGGTCTTCGTGCCTCGGCTCGCCAAGGTCGCGAGCGCACCCGGCACGGTCGACCCGTCCGGCACCGTCCTGATCACCGGTGGCACCGGTGGCCTCGGCGGGCTGCTGGCGCGTCACCTCGTGGTGGCACACGGTGTCCGCCGCCTCGTGCTGGCCAGCCGCCGCGGCACCGCGCCCGAGCTGGCCGGGGAACTCACCGAGCTTGGCGCGACCGTCACGGTCGCCGCCTGTGACATCGCCGACCGGGACGCGCTGACCGCGCTGCTGTCGGAGATCCCGGACCTGACGGGTGTCGTGCACGCGGCAGGGGTGCTCGACGACGGCGTGCTCGACACGCTGACCCCCGAACGCATCGCGAACGTCATGCGTGCCAAGGTCGACGCGGCCGTCAACCTGCACGAGCTGACCTCCGGCCTTTCGCTGTTCGCGTTGTTCTCCTCGGCCGCCGGGGTGTTCGGCAGCGCTGGGCAGGCGAACTACGCCGCCGCGAACGCCGTGCTCGACGCGCTGGCACAGCAGCGCAGCGCCGCCGGGCTGCCCGCCGTGTCCATGGCCTGGGGCATGTGGGACAGCGGGATGCGGGACCAGCTCGACGCCACCGACCTGGCCAGGCTGTCCCGCGCAGGCTTCGGTGCACTGTCCACAGAGGACGGACTGGCGCTGTTCGACGCCGCCATCGCGGCGGACCGCGCGCTCACGGTGCCCGTCAGGCTGGACCTGGCCGGGCTGCGCAAGTCCGGTGCCGACGTGCCGCCACTGCTGCGCGGACTGGTGCGGGCACCGGCACGC
>NZ_JBARWZ010000146.1:0-17553 GCF_049647105.1 Actinophytocola sp. | reverse complement strand
ACCCCGGTCAGACCGGGGTGCCGTCGACCACCAGCGCCACGCCGCTGTCGTCCCGGCCCGGTACCCATCACGATCAGCCATGCCGCGTTCCGCCATCGGCCGAGTCGAACTCGCGGGTCGTGCCGGTCGAACTCGCGGGTCGTGCCGGTTGGATTCGCGGTTAGTACAGGGCGGGCCAGCCGCCGCTCCAGCCGACCAGGTTGACGCCCAGTCTGCTGCCCGAGGACGTGTAGTAGTGGTAGGCCATCAACCAGCCGTCGGAGTCCGGTAGCAGGGCGGCATGGCCGGGACCGTAGATGCTCCCGTGCGTGGCAAGGACTTCCGTGCCGCCACCGCTCGTCAGGCGCACGCCGCCCCGGTCGGTGTACGGGCCGGTGATCGACGTCGACCGGCCGACCATGACACGGTAGGTGCTGCTGGTGCCCCGGCAGCAGTAGTCGAACGACACGAACAGGTAGTAGTAGCCGCTGCGGTAGATGATGTAAGGCGCCTCGATCGCGCCGCCCGCGCTCGACGGCCGCTGCGCCAGGCTGTACCGCGTGCTGTCCGCGGGTTTCCCGGTCGACGAGTTGATCCGGACCATCTTGATGCCGGTCCAGAACGAGCCATAGGTCAGCCACCACGCACCCGACTGGTCGACGACCAGGTTCGGGTCGATCGCGTTGTGGTCGCTGGAGTTGCTGGTCTGCACGACGACGCCCTGGTTGGTCCAGCTGCCCGGTTGGGCCGTCGTGCTGGTCGCCAGGAAGATCGCCGAGTTGCGGGAACCGAACGTGGATGCCGAGTAGTACAGGTAGTACCGGCCGTTGTGGAACGAGATGTCCGGCGCCCACAGATTGTCGGAGCCGCCGGTGAACGAGTGCGCCCACGAGGCGCCGTTCGGGAAGGCCGCGCCTGCCCGGCGGAAGGCGGTGCGGTCCGTCGACGTGCGGATCTCGATGCCGTTGCCGGTGGAGAACAGGAAGTACGTGCCGTCGGCCGCCTTGACCATCGCCGGGTCGTGGACCGCGACATCGCCGGTCACGGCCCCCGGGTAGGGGTACTCGGCGGCGGCGGCCGGTGCCTGCGCGGTCGTGATCGCCAGTGCTGCGGCGAGGAAGATGCCGCTGACGCGGCGCCGGATTCTCATCGTGGGGGTTCCTTTCACACGGGCTGGAGGCGCCACTGCTGACACGTGTTGTTCAACCAGGACCACTGCCGGACCACCGCGCCGTCGGCGGTGCCACAGTCGGCGACGTCGAGCACCTTGCCGCTGTTGAGGTTGGTCAGCCGAACCCAGCCATCCTGTGCGGTGACCACAGGGCGGAACCGCTGACAGGTGTTGTTCAACCAGGACCACTGCCGGACCACCGCGCCGTCGGCCGTGCCGCAGTCCGCGACGTCGAGCACCTTGCCGCTGCCCGCGTTCACCAGCCGGCTGGTGTCGTCGGCCAGGTCCTCGAACCGCCACCGCTGGCCGCTCGACCCGGTGCACGCCGACTGTGTCGTGCCCGCACCATCGGCGCTTCCGCTGACCTGCAGGCACTTTCCGCTGTTGCGGTTGACGATCGTGTACGCGGCCGGGGTGGCCGCGGTCTCGCCGGACGGACCGTCCAGAGTGGTCCCCAGCCGGACCGGGGCGCCGAAGTTCGGCGTGCCGTCACTGTTCCAGGTGAACTTCTGCGCCCTGGTCGTGCGGTTGTTGTCGCACCCGTCGCCCGAGGCGTCGTTGGCGTGGTAGACGAGCCAGTCCTCGGTGCCGTCCGGGGAGGTGAAGAACCCGTTGTGGCCGGGACCGTAGACGCTGTTGCCGTCGTTGCGCTGGAACACCGGCTGCGCCGCCTTGGTCCACGACGACGCCGACAGCGGGTTGCCGCCGTTGTGGGTCAGCAGACCCAGCTTGTAGTTCGGGCCCCAGCACGCGCTCGCCGAGTAGACGATGAACGTCTTCCCGTTGTGGTACAGCGGTTCCGGTCCTTCGTTGACCGTGCCGTCCTGCCGCTCCCACGAGTAGGTCGGCGTCGAGATCGTGGTGAGTGCGCCGCTCACCGTGTACGGGTTGCTCATCGGCGCGATCACCAGGTTCTGCGTCGAACCCCATGCGCTGCCAAGCAGATAGCGCTGACCGTTCAGCTCCAGCACACTGCTGTCGATCAGGCCGACGTCGTTGCCGGGCGCGTAGAGCTTGTTCTTGTACGCGTACGGGCCCATCGGGTCCGCACCCGCGCTCTCCAGCACGTGCACGCGCTGGTCACGCGCGTAGTCGGTGCCGGCCGGTCCGCCGCTGAAGTACAGGTACCAGCGGCCGTTCGCGGGATGCAGCTCCGGCGCCCAGAAGTTGCAGCACCGCGAGCTCTGGTCACCGGCCCACACCTGCACGCCAGGCGCGGTCGCCAGACCGGCCAGCGTCGGCGACTTGCGCATGGTCAGCACCGACGTCCACGAGGTCGTCACCAGGTAGTAGTTGCCGTCGTAGTACTCCAGCCACGGGTCGGCGCCCTTCTGCGCCTTGACCGGGTTGGCGAACGGCCTGCCGGCGGCGAGCCCGGCGTCACCGGCCGCCACGCCGGCGAAGGACAGCACGAGCACCACGGCCAGCAGGGCCCTGGACAGCGTCGCGCGGAGCGAGGTTCGAGGCATCGTTGCCACCCTCAGTGTCCGAGATCGCAGGGAAAGCGCTTGCCGTGCGAAGGTAGAGCGCCGAAACGACGTCCGTCAACAGGCCGTGACCGCCACACGGCGCTCAGTGATCGCCACAGAGGACACCGCGGCCTCGGCGGGCGGCGCACCTAGCAGCGGTTTTGTTGTTAACGCTCACAGTCGCAGGTCAGGCGAATCTCGCCAAGAAAAATCTTGGTCCGCCGCCGCGCGTTGACACCATGTCCACGAGGGTGCTACCAATTTTGACCAGGTGAGCTGAGAGCGCTCCCAAAACACCGCGTCGAGATCCCTCATCCCGGCAGTCCACTGTGGATTGTCCGGGCAGTCCGCCGTGAGATTCGGAGTTCAGCCATGCCAGGAACAGCCAGGACGGCCGCGTTCGGCGCGACCGTCGCCCTGCTCGGCGCGTTCGTCGCCGGCACACCGGCGCAGGCGGACCAGCCGGTCCCCCGCGCCGAGGTCCGCGTGGACCAGCTGGACCGCGGGGTGGTGAGCGTCCGGTCCGCCGAGGGGAACTTCGTGAGCTGGCGACAGCTCGCGGGCGAGTCGGACGACCCGCGGTTCAACGTCTACCGGGACGGGCGGAAGGTCAACGACGCGCCCGTCACCACGAACTTCACCGACAAGGGCGCACCGGCGGGGGCGGTGTACACCGTGCGGCCGGTGAACGGCGGCGCGGAAGGACGGTCCTCCGGCGAGTCGGTGACGTTCCTCGCGGACTCGATGGACGTGCCGCTGCAGATCCCGTCCGGCGGCACGACCCCGTCCGGCGAGAGCTACACCTACACCGCGAACGACGCGAGCGTCGGCGACCTCGACGGTGACGGGCAGTACGAGATCGTACTGAAGTGGGATCCCAGCAACGCCAAGGACAACTCGCAGTCCGGCTACACCGGCAACACCTACCTGGACGCGTACAAGCTGAACGGCACCCGGCTGTGGCGGATCGACCTTGGCCGCAACATCCGGTCCGGCGCGCACTACACGCAGTTCCAGGTGTTCGACTACGACGGTGACGGCCGTGCCGAGGTCGCGGTGAAGACCGCCGACGGCACCCGCTCGGGCACCGGCCAGCTGATCGGCAGTTCGAGCGCCGACTACCGCAACTCGTCCGGGTACATCCTGTCCGGCCCCGAGTACCTCTCGGTGTTCCGCGGCACCGATGGCGCCGTGCTGGACACCGAGAGCTACGAGCCACCGCGCGGCAACGTCTCGTCGTGGGGCGACAGCTATGGCAACCGCGTCGACCGGTTCCTCGCGGGCACGGCGTATGTGGACGGTTCGCGGCCGAGCATCATCATGGCCCGCGGCTACTACACGCGATCGGTGGTGTCCGCGTGGGACTTCCGGAGCGGCGCGCTGACGCGACGCTGGACGTTCGACTCGAACTCCTCCACCAACGGGTCCGCGTGGACCGGCAAGGGCAACCACCAGCTGTCGGTGGCCGACGTGGACGGTGACGGCCGCGACGAGATCCTGTACGGCTCGATGGCGATCGACGACAACGGCTACGGCCTGTGGCAGAACAACACCCACCACGGCGACGCCTACCACGTCGGCGACTTCATCCCGTCCCGCTCGGGGCTCGAGGTGTTCAAGCCGTCCGAGTCGGGCAGCGACCCGGCACACTGGATGGGTGACGCCCGCACCGGACAGGTGATCTGGAGCGCGGCGGCGTGCGGCTGCGACAACGGGCGCGGCGTGGCGGCGGACATCTGGTCCGGCAACCCGGGCGCAGAGGCATGGTCGTCGTCCGTCTCGGGCTTGCGCAGCGGCACCAACGGAAACCAGGTGGCGTCCCGCAAACCGGGCTCGACGAACTTCGTGATCTGGTGGGACGGCGACGCACAGCGCGAACTGCTCGACGGCACCCACATCGACAAGTACGGCACCGGCGGCGACACCCGCCTGCTGACCGGTTCCGGGGTCGCGTCGAACAACGGCACGAAGTCCACCCCGGCGCTACAGGCCGACATCCTGGGCGACTGGCGTGAGGAGGTCATCTGGCGCACCAGCGACAACCGGGCGCTCCGGATCTACTCCACCACCGACTCGACGAGCATCAGCCGCCCGTCCCTCATGCAGGACAGGCAGTACCGGGTCGCCGTCGCGTGGCAGAACACCGCTTACAACCAGCCCCCGCACCCCAGCTTCGCGATCAGCTGACCCAGCAAGAGAAACCCAGCGGCCTGCCGGGCGCTACGCGCGCCCGGCAGGCCGTCCCATCAGCGGTCGGAGACAGGCGCGATGTCCTACCCCGAGCACGACCAGACCACGGCCGCGGCCCCCCGAATTCCAGCGTAGACCGGATCACCGACAAGACCGGGCCAACCATCCACAGGCAAGATCAATCCCGCCCGACGGTGCTCTCTCGCGCGATGAGCCGGTGCCGGGCACGTACCTCGATCCCCGGCACCGGCTCCGTGCTGCCGATGCGTTGCAGCAGCCGGTCGACCGCGGTGGCGGCGATGGCGACCTTGTCCGGGGAGACCGTGCTGATCGTCGGGTTCGAGTACCGGCCCTCCTCGATGTCGTCGTAGCCGATCAAGGCCACGTCCTCCGGCACGCGGCGGCCCATGTCGAGCACGGTGTGCAGTGCGCCAAGCGCCACCAGGTCGCTGTAGCAGAACACGGCGTCCGGCGGGTCGTCGCGTGCGAGCAGCGCGCGCATGGCGCCGGAGCCGTCGGCGCGGTTGAACCGCGGGGTCGCGATGATCAGCGACTCGTCGACGGGCAGGCCCGCGTCCGCGTGTGCCTGGCGGTAGCCGCGGGTGCGCAGCTGCGCGGCCTCGCCCGTGGGGTAGGGCTGGTCGCCGATCGCGGCGATGCGCTTGCGGCCGAGGCCGATCAGGTGGGCGGTGGCGGCCCGCGACGCCTCGACGTCGTCGATGCCGACGTGGTCGAAGACGCCGTTGGACACGCGTTCGCCGAGAATGACCAGCGGCAGGTCCGGGTCGATCTCGACGAGGTCATCCTGGGCGAGCCCGAGGGGCGAGAAGATCATCCCGTCGAACAGGAACGCGCGGGCGCCCCGGCTGATCAGCTCGCGTTCGTGTGCCGCGTCGCCGTCGGTCTGGTCGATCAGGACGTTGTACCCGTGCTCCCTCGCCCTCGGGATGATCGCCTGCAACAGCTCCGCGAAGTACGGCGTGTCGAGGTAGGGCACGACGACCGCGATCTGCCCTGACCGGCCCCGCGCGAGGTTGCGGGCCAGCACGTTCGGCCGGTAGTTGAGCTCGCGCAGCGCCCGTTCGACCTTCTCACGGGTCCGCTCCGACACGCGGGCGTAGCCGTTCACGACGTTCGACACCGTCCGGGCGGACACCCCAGCGAGGAGCGCGACGTCACGCAGGGTGGCATCGCGCATGACTTGCTCCTTCGGTGCGGGCGGGCCGCCGTGGAGAAGTGTGCACGGCCGCCCCGCCCGACGACAACCCGAGTCGCCGTTGAAACGGGGGCTTGCAGCGCCGCAAACCGGGGTTCATACTGTTTTGCAGCGCAGCAAAGTCAGGTGCCACGGCGGCAGTCACGGTCGGACCCCTGCGGTCCCGTCCGGTCGTGGCGCGCAGCACCGTTCGGCCCCCTGCCCCTTGCTCCCCTGCTCGGCGTCCCCCGGATGTGTTCGCGTTCCGTGACGGTGGTCGCCGCATGCCCCGAGGAAAGGCGCTGTCTCATGCTCGCCACCAACCGGTTACGCAAGGTCCTCTCCGTGCTCGCCGCGAGCGGGATGCTTGCGGTCGCGGCGTGCGGTGGCGGTGACGACGGCGGCGGTTCGGACGGCGGGCCCGTGCACGTCAAGGTGTGGGCGTGGTACCCGGAGTTCAAGGGTGTGGTCGAGGCGTTCAACGCCGCCCACGACGACATCCAGGTGGACTGGACGAACGTGGGCACCGGCCCCGACCAGTACGCCAAGCTGAAGACCGCGTTCACGGCGGGCACCGGCGCGCCGGACGTCGCGATGGTGGAGTTCCAGCAGATCCCCACGTTCCTCATCCTCGACGCGCTCGTCGACATGGGTCAGTACGGCGCTGGTGAGGACGAGGACCTGTACGCCGAGTGGGCGTGGCAGCAGGCGACCGACGGCGACAAGGTCTACGCCATCCCCGTCGACGGCGGCCCGATGGCACTGATGTACCGCAAGGACCTCTTCGACCAGCACAGGATCCCGGTGCCGACGACCTGGGACGAGTACGCGACCGCCGCCGAGAAGATGAAGGCGGCCGACCCGGACGCCTTCATCGCGAGCTTCGGCAGCGACGGCGGCTGGCTCAACGGCCTGATGTGGCAGGCGGGCTGCCGCCCGTACGGCTACTCGATCACCGAGGCCAGGGACAAGGTGAGGATCGACCTGACGAACCGGGACTGCGAGAAGGTCATCGACTTCTACGGTGACCTCATCGAGCGGGACCTGATGGCCACGGACCCGTTCTTCACCGCGGACGCCACCGCCGCGCTCGACTCCGGCAAGTACTGGACGTGGGCGGCGGCGGGCTGGACCCCCGGCTACGTCGCGGGTTCGCTGAAGAACACCGCCGGCAAGTGGGCGGTGGCGCCGATGCCGCAGTGGAACAAGGGCGAGGACGCCCACGGCGACTGGGGCGGGTCGACGTTCACCGTCACCAAGCAGGCGAAGAACCCCGAGGCGGCCACCGTGGTCGCGCGGGAACTGTTCGGCACGTCGGAAAAGGCCTGGGACATCGGCCTGAACAAGGCGTTCCTGTACCCGCTGGTCAAGGACGTCGCGGCCGACGCGGCGTTCACCGGCAAGGCGTACGAGTTCTTCAACGGCCAGAAGGTCAACGAGATCTTCGTGCCGGTGTCGGAGAAACTCGGCGACTTCGACTACACCCCGTTCCAGGACTTCGTGTTCGGCGAACTGAACGACCGGGCAGCGGAAGCCGTCGCGGGGGAACGGGAGTGGGACACCGTGCTCGACGCGACACAGCGCAACGTCGTCGACTACGCGAAGAAACAGGGCTTCACGGTCAGCCGGTAGCCGAGGAGATCCCGTGCGTCGCAAGCGCAGCACCGACCATCCGGTCGCCGGAGCGTTGTTCGTCCTTCCGTTCTTCCTCGTGGTGATGGCGTTCCTGGTCGTACCGCTCGGGTACGCGTTCTGGCTCAGCCTGTCCAGCAAGAGCCTCGCGCTTGGCGAACGGTTCACCGGGCTGGCCAACTACACGCGTGCCTTCACCGATCCCGTGCTGCTGGACGGCTTCCTCCGCGTGATCGTGTTCGGCGCGGTGCAGATCCCGGTCATGCTGGGGATCGCGCTGGCCGGGGCGCTCGCGCTCGACGCGGTGACCACGAGGTTCGCGATCGCCTTCCGGCTCATCGCGTTCATGCCATACGCCGTCCCCGCCGTCCTCGGCGCGCTCATGTGGGGTTTCCTGTACAGCAGGACGTTCGGGCCGTTCGCCGACCTGCCGACACTCTTCGGCGGCGAGCCGGTCGACTTCTTCTCCACGTCACTGCTGCTCGCGTCGCTCGGCAACATCGTGACGTGGGCGTGGACCGGTTACAACATGATCGTCCTGTACTCGGCGCTGCAGGGCGTGCCGAGGGAGATGTACGAGGCGGCGCTGATCGACGGCGCGTCGCAGGTGCAGATCGCGTTGCGGGTCAAGGTGCCCGCCATCAAGCAGGCGATCGCGCTCGCCACGATCTTCACCGTCATCGGGACCATGCAGTTCTTCGTCGAGCCGTACGTGATGTCCCGGTTCGCGCCGCAGATCTCGGCCGGGTACACCCCGAACATCTACGCGTACAACCAGGCGTTCGCGTACTCGGACTTCCACTACTCCGCCGCGATCTCCTTCGCGCTCGGCTTCGTCGTGTTCGTCGCCGCGTACGCGTTCGTGTTGCTCACGAGGAAGAGGCGGGCGTCATGACACCGAGGACGCGGGTGCCGCACCTGCTCATGGCGGCAGGCATGCTGTACTTCCTCGTCCCGCTGTTGTGGATCGTGATCGCCGCGACCAAGAGCCAGGCGGACCTGCTGTCCAGCCCGGCTCTGTGGTTCGCCGAGCTCAACCTGTTCGACAACCTGGCGCAGCTGTTCCGCGAGGACGGCGGCGTGTACGGCGACTGGCTGCGCAACACCGCGGTGTACTCGGGTGTGAGTGCGGCGGGCGCGACGCTGCTCGCGGCGCTCGCGGGCTACGGCCTCGCCCACTTCTCCTTCTGGGGCAAGCGGTTCTTCGAGACCGCGCTGCTCGGCATGATCATGGTGCCCGCGACGGCGCTGGTCCTGCCGACGTACCTGATCCTGTCCAACATCGGCATCGTCAACACGATGTGGGCGGTGATCCTGCCGTCCCTGCTCAGCCCGTTCGGGACCTACCTGGTGCGGGTGTACGTGGCCGAGGGCGTGCCGGCCGAGCTGATCGACGCGGCCCGCCTCGACCGGGCGAGCGAGTGGCGGATCTTCTGGCAGGTGGTGGTGCCGATGATCCGGCCCGCGCTCGTGACGGTGTTCCTGTTCACGCTCGTGGCGACGTGGAACAACTACTTCCTGCCGCTGGTGATGCTGAGCGACGCGAACCTCTTCCCGCTGACCGTCGGCCTGACCACGTGGTTCAACACCGCCCAGCAGGAGGCGGGCACCCGCGTGCTGTTCAACCTCGTCGTCACCGGCTCGTTGCTGGCGATCGTGCCGCTCGTCATCGCCTTCGTTCTCCTGCAACGGTTCTGGCGCAGCGGTGCCGGCACCGGCGCACTGCGATAGGAGTCCCGTGCTCAGTGCCGCCATCGCCATCAGCCCCGACTTCGTCATCGCGCCGGTGCGGCGCCGCACTTTCGGCTCGTTCGTCGAGCACATGGGACGGTGCGTGTACACCGGGATCCACGAGCCGGGGCATCCGACCGCCGACGGGGACGGCTTCCGGGGCGACGTGCTCGCGCTGACCCGTGAGCTGGGGGTCTCGCTCGTCCGGTACCCGGGCGGGAACTTCGTGTCCGGGTACCGGTGGGAGGACGGTGTCGGTCCGGACCGACCGGTGCGCCGCGACCTCGCGTGGCGCAGCATCGAGACCAACGAGGTGGGCATCGACGAGTTCGCCCGCTGGGCAGGCAAGGCGGGCGCGGAGATCATGTACGCGGTGAACCTCGGCACCCGTGGCGTCGCGGAGGCCCTCGACGTGCACGAGTACATGAACCACGCAGGCGGCACACACCTGTCGGACCTGCGGCGGGCCAACGGAACCGCCGCGCCGCACGGGGTTCGGCTGTGGTGCCTTGGCAACGAGCTGGACGGGCCGTGGCAGACGGGACACAAGACCGCCCACGAGTACGGGCGGCTGGCGGCGGAGACGGCGCGGGCGCTGCGCCAGGCGGAGCCCGGGTTAGAGCTGGTCGCGTGCGGCAGCTCGAGCTCGTCTATGCCGACGTTCGGCCAGTGGGAGGCGACGGTCCTCGAACTGACCTACGACCAGGTCGACCACATCTCGTGCCACGCCTACTACGAGCCGCTCGACGGCGACGTGGACAGCTTCCTCGCGTCCGCCGTGGACATGGACCACTTCATCGACAGCGTCGTCGCCACCGCCGACGCCGTCGGGGCCAGGCTGCGGAACGACAAGCGGATCGGCCTGTCGTTCGACGAGTGGAACGTCTGGTACCAGACGCGTTTCCAGGCCGACCCGCCCACCGAATGGCGTGCCGCGCCCCGGCTCATCGAGGACACCTACGACGTCACCGACGCGGTCGTCGTCGGGAACCTGCTGATCTCGTTGCTGCGGCACAGCGACCGGGTGACGGCCGCGTGCCAGGCTCAGCTGGTCAACGTCATCGCCCCCATCCGCACCGAACCCGGCGGCCCGGCGTGGCGGCAGACGACGTTCCACCCGTTCGCGCTGACGTCCCGGCTCGCGCGCGGGCACGTGCTGCGCACGGAGATCACGTCCCCGGTGTACGCGACGGCCCGCTACGGCGACGTGCCGGTGGTCGACGCGGTCGCGACCCACGACCCGGCCACGGGCGAGACGGTCCTGTTCGCCGTGAACCGCCACCGGACCGAACCGGTGGAGCTGTGCGTGGCCATGTCCGGCACGGTGACCGAGGCATGGACACTGCACGACGCCGACCCGTCGGCGACCAACACCCTGGAACAGCCCGACCGCGTGGTGCCACGGCCCCAGCCAACGTCGATGGCCGACGGAACCCTGCGCACGGTCCTGGCCCCCGTCTCGTGGACCACCACCCGGGTGAGGACTTGACGATGGACTTGGTCACAACGTGAAACATTCGACCCGCCGGGAACGATGAGTCCCACTGGGACAGCTATCTGCCTCGGGCGGCCGGCGTCTCATGCCCTCGTAGCTCAGTGGACAGAGTAGGAGCCTTCTAAGCTTTGGGTCGCAGGTTCGAGTCCTGCCGGGGGCGCCTGAGCTGGTGAGTCCGGTCTCCATCCCGACCACGGAGACCGGACTCGACCTCGCCGTCCAGGCCGTTACATCTCCGTGACGCCCGCCGCTGAGCTGTTGTTCACATGCGACGGCACTCGTCGACGTCCGCACCACGAACTACGGTCACCACTGGATGAAGAGGTGGACGATGTGGGCATGGTGACCGTCGCAAAGGGAGTGCCGCTGGTCGGCCGTGATGCGGAGCTGCGTCTGCTCGGGGGCCTTGTCGAGCGTGTGCGGGAGACCGGTGGCTCGGTCGTGGTGCGGGGCGAGGCGGGGATCGGCAAGTCGGCACTGCTGTTGGCAGCGGGCCGGATGGCGGCCGATGGCGGGTTGCGGGTACTGCGGACAGCTGGGGTGGAGGCCGAGTCCCAGGTCGCGTTCGCGGGGCTGTACCAACTGTTGCGCCCGGTTGTGGGTCAGGTCGAGGAGTTGCCGGGTCCGCAGCGTGACGCGGTGTCGGCGGCGTTCGGGGGGATGCACGGTGTCGCCCCGGACCTGTTCCTCATCGCGCTGGGGACGTTGAACCTGGTGGCTGACGCGGCGGCGCGGGCGCCCGTGCTGCTGGTGGTGGAGGATGTCCAGTGGCTTGATCGCGCGAGTGCCGATGTGCTCGCGTTCGTGGCTCGGCGGTTGGAGTTCGAGCCGGTGGTGCTGCTCGCGGCGGTACGCGACGGCTTTCCGAGTTCCTTCGACGGCGCCGGGTTGCCCGAGTTGCGTCCTGGCCGGCTGACCGACCCCGAGGCGACCGCCGTGCTCGACGCCCGCACTCCCGGGCTGCGACCGGCGGTTCGGGACCGGGTGCTGGCCGAGGCGGCCGGGAACCCGCTCGCCCTGGTGGAGCTGCCGTTCGTGGTCGGTAAGGCCGAGGACGGTACCGCCACCGTCGCGGCGTCGTGGTTGCCGCTGACCACGCGGTTGGAGGAGGCGTTCGCCGCGCGGGTGTCCGAGCTACCGACGGCGACCAGGGTGTTGCTGCTGGTGGCCGCGCTCAACGACGGCGACCTGTGGTCGGAGACCCTGGCCGCGGCGGTGGTCGTCGGCGGCGAGGACCTCACCGTGGACGACCTGACGCCGGCGATCGACGTGCGGCTCGTCGAGGTGGACGGGGGGCGGGTGTGGTTTCGGCACCCGTTGATGCGCTCGGCGATCCACCAGCGTGCCGGTCTCGGGCAGCGTCAGCGGGTGCACGCCGCGCTGGCGGGGGTCCTGCGCGGCCAGGCCGATCGCCGGGCGTGGCATCGCGCGGCGGCGACGGTGGGCCGGGACGAGGAGGTCGCCGCCGAGTTGGAGGCCGCCGCGGCTCGTGCGCAGTGGGTGGGTGGGGTCGAGACGGCCGTCTTCGCGTTGGAGCGTGCCGCACAGCTGAGCGAGGACCCCGGACTGCGGGGAGAACGGCTGCTGCGTGCGGCGGAGCTCGCGTTCGAGTTGGGCAGACAACACCTCGTCGTCCGGCTGCTGCGCCAGACCGAGCCGATCGAACTGTCCGAGCGGCAGCGATCCCGGCTGGTCTGGATCCGGGACCGGTTCGACGACGGCATCCGCGACGTCGCGGCGGGGGCACGGTCACTGACCGAACTGGCCGGGCGGGTCGCCGAGGACGGCGACACCGGGTTCGCGTTGAAACTGTTGTGGGGCGCGGCGTTGCGGTGTTTCTGGGCGGAGCCGGGGCGCGCCGTGCGGGACGAGGTCGTCGCCGTCGCCGAGCGGTTGCTGGTCAGCCCGCGCGACGGGCGGCTGCTGGCGATCCTGGCCTACGCGGCACCGGTCGAGCGGGCCGCGGTCGTCCTGGACCGGCTGTACTGGCTGGCCGCGCACGAGAAGACCCCCATGCGAGCGGCCCGGTTGGCCGACGCGGCGATCCTGATGGGCGCCTTCGACCTCGGGGTGGGGTTCAGCACCACCGCCATCGCCGCGCTCCGGTCGCAGGGCAGGCTCGGTCTGCTCGCCCGGTGCCTGGGTGCCCAGGCGTTGAGCGCGGCGCATCTTGGTGATCTGAGCGTCGCCATTCCCGCCGCCGAGGAAGCCAGCAGGCTGACCCGCGAGACGACACAGCCGGTCATGCATGCCACCGCGCGGGCGGCCGAAGCCATGATCGCCGCGCTGCGGGGTGAGGAGGACCGCGCCGAGGCGCTCGCCACCGAGGCCGAGAGGGTGGCGCTGCCGGTCGCCGCCAGTCCCGTGCTGGCGACGGTGCGGCACGCCCGTGGCCTGGCCGCGCTGGGCGGCGGTCGCAACGCCGAGGCATACGAGCACCTGCGCAGGTTGTTCGACGCCACCGAGCCCGCCTATCACCTCATGCTGCGCTGTTACGCGGTCGGCGACCTCGTGGAAGCGGCCATCCACAGTGGACATCCGGTCGACGATGTCGTGCTGGACATGGAGACGCTGGCGCGGACGAGCAGGTCGCCGGTGCTGCACGCCGGTCTGCGCTACGCGCGGGCGTTGCTCGCCGCCGACACCGAAGCGGAGGAGTTGTTCGAGGTCGCGCTGCGGGCCGACCTGGCGCGCTGGCCGTTCGCGCGGGCACGCGTTCAGCTGGCCTACGGCGGGTGGCTGCGGCGCCAGCGGCGGGTGGCCGAGTCGCGGGAGCACCTGCGTACCGCCCGTGACACCTTCGACGCGCTGGGTATCCTCCCCTGGGCCGAGCGGGCCCGGCGTGAACTGCGGGCGTCGGGAGAGACCAGCAGGCGCCGGGTCCCGGACGCCCGCGACCAGCTCACGCCGCAGGAGCTGCAGATCGCCCAGTTGGCCGCCGCCGGGCTGACCAACCGGGAGATCGGCGAGAAGCTCTACCTGTCGCACCGGACGATCAGCTCACATCTGCACCGGATCTTCCCCAAGCTCCAGGTCACCGCACGGGCCGCCCTGCGCGGCGCCCTCAGCCCACCGGAAAGCACCGTCATGTGACGTACGCGAGGCCGCGTCGTCGCCGCATACGTTGCGGACATGCGAACCTTCGTCAACGGCAGCACCCCGGTCGTGTTGCTGGTGCACGGCGGATTCGCGGACGCGTCGAGCTGGTCGGACGTGATCGCCGACCTGCAGGACGCCGGGATCGAGGTCATCGCGCCCGCCAACCCGCTGCGCGGTGTCGCCGTCGACGCCGCGTACCTCGCTGGCATCGTCCTCGGCATCGACGGGCCGGTGCTGCTGGTTGGCCACTGCTACGGCGGGACGGTGATCACCCAGGCCGGCGCCAACGCCGACAACGTCGTCGGCCTGGTCTACGTGGCCGCCTTCGCTCCCGCCGTCGGCGAGAGCCTGCTGGACTTGTCGGCCCGGTTTCCGGACACCCTGCTCGGCCCCGCTCTGCGTCCCACCGGGAACGCCGAGTTGTACCTGACCACTGACCGTTATCACGAGGCGTTCGCCGCCGACCTGCCTGGCCGCGTCACCTCCGTGGCGGCCGCCGCCCAGCGTCCGGTCGCCACGGCCGCGTTCGAGCAACGCTGTACCGCGGCGGCGTGGCAGCGGCTGCCGTCCTGGTTCGTCGTCGCCACCGCCGACCAGGCCATCCATCCAGAAGCCCAGCGCTTCATGGCGCGGCGGATCGGCGCCGACACGATCGAGGTCGACGCGTCGCACGCGGTCGTCCGGTCGCGTCCGGCCGAGGTCGCCGCACACATCCGCACCGCATCCCGTGCGGCTCGACCGAACCCGAACTGAGAGGCGATCATGACGACCCCCACCCCGGTCATCCTCATCCATGGGCTGTGGCTGCACGCCACCTCCTGGAACCCCTGGCTCGACCTGCTCCGCCAGGCCGGCTACGCACCGTCGGCGCCGGGCTGGCCAGGTGAGCCCGACACCGTCGACGAGGCTCGGGCCAACCCCGGGAGCGTCGCCGACCACGGCATCGACGACGTGGTCGAGCACTACGCGAAGATCATCGCCGGGCTCGAAAGGGCGCCGATCCTGATCGGACACTCCTTCGGCGGCATGATCGCCCAGAAGCTCCTCGGCCAGAACCTCGCGGCGGCCGCCATCGCGATCGACGCGGCCCAGATCAAGGGGGTCCTGCCGCTGCCGCTGTCCGCGCTGCGGGCCACCCTGCCCGTTTTCCGGAACCCGGCCAACAAACACAAGGCGGTGTCGCTGACCGCCGAGCAGTTCCGGTATGCCTTCGGCAACGCCGTCTCCGAGCAGGAGTCACAGGAGCTGTTCGAGCGGTGGGCGATCCCGGCCCCTGGCAAGCCGTTGTTCGAAGCCGCGGCGGCCAACTTCAATCCGCATTCACCGGCCAAAGTGGACACCGCGAACGACGCAAGGGGACCCCTGTTGCTGATCACGGGAGGTCGCGACCACACCGTGCCGGAATCGGTCACCAGAGCGACCCTCAAGCAGTACCGGCACTCCGACGCGGTCACCGACATCCAGGACTTCCCCGACCGCGCGCACTCGCTCACCATCGACAGCGGCTGGCGCGACGTCGCGCAGGCCTCCCTGTCCTGGCTGAAGAACCACGCCATCTGAGGCCCCAGGAGACAACATGGCCACCGAAGCAAGACCCACCGCACTCCGCACCCGAATCGTCCTCACCATCGTCGCGCTCATCGGGCTGGTACTCCCCGCGAGCATCGCCTCGGCAGGCCCGGCGCCAAACCACTCGGCGCCCAAACCCACCATCGTGCTGGTGCACGGGGCCTGGGCGGACGCGTCCAGCTGGGCACCGGTCACCCGCCGCCTGCAGGACAAGGGCTACACCGTGTTCGCCGTCAGCAACCCCCTGCGCGGCCTGAGCGGCGACGCCGCCTACCTCGCCGCGTTCCTCCAGCAGCGCACCACCGGACCGGTCATCCTGGTGGGCCACTCCTACGGCGGAGCGGTCATCACCAACGCGGCCCTGTCCGACCCCGACGTCCGCGCTTTGGTCTATGTCAACGCCTTCGTGCCGGACCAGGGCGAGTCGGTGCTCGGACTGCAGGGCGGCGGCGGTGATCCCAGCGCACTGTTCGACTTCGTGCAGTATCCGGGCGCCGTGGCAGGCGACGCCGACCTCTACATCAAGCAAACCGTGTTCCCCAGCGCGTTCGCGGCCGATCTGCCCTCGGCCACCCGTGCGCAACTGGCCGCCGCGCAACGTCCCGTCACCCTCAGCGCGTTGTCCGAGCCCTCGGGCGTGCCTGCCTGGAAGACACTGCCGAGCTGGTACCTGCTCGGCACCAGGGACAACATCCTGCCGCCCGCGTTGCAGTCGACCATGGCCGAGCGGGCACACAGCCACATCGTCCGGGTGCCGGCATCGCACCTGTCGATGCTTTCCCGGCCCGAGACGGTCACGGACCTCGTCATCACCGCGGCACGCGGCAGGTGACCTCCGGGGGGCGCCGGGAGGTGGCAAGCGCGCCGCCTCCCGGCGGTCCGGACAGAACGAACTCTTGGAGTACAGCATGGAACTGGAACTGACCGGCCGGGTCGCCGTCGTCACCGGCGCGAGCAAGGGCATCGGCCTGGCGGTGACCAGGGCGCTGGCCGGCGAGGGAGTCCGCGTGGCGGCCGGCGCCAGGAAGATGTCCGCCGATCTGGCCGGACTCGGGGACACCGTACTGCCGTTCGACGTCGATCTGTCCACTCCGGACGGGCCGGCACGGCTGGTCGACGCGGCGGTCCAGGAGTTCGGCGTGCTCGACATCCTCGTCAACAACGTCGGCGCCGTGCGGCCGCGGCCAGGAGGGTTCCTCTCGGTCACCGACGACGACTGGAGCACGGCGCTCACCATCAACCTGCTCGCCGCGATCCGCACCACCCGCGCGGCGCTGCCGCACCTGATGGCCAGACAGACGAGCACCATCGTGACCGTCTGCTCGGTCAACTCCTTCCTGCCCGACCCCCTGGTCATCGAGTACGGCGCAGCCAAGGCCGCGCTGGCCAACCTCAGCAAGGCACTGTCCAAGGAGTTCGGCCCGGCCGGCGTCCGCGTCAACACCGTCAGTCCAGGACCGGTCGCCACCGACCTGTGGCTGGGCGAACACGGCGTCGCCTCGACCATCGCCCACGCAAGCGGCGCCGCCGCCGACACCATCGCCCAACAGGCCGCAGGCAACTCGATAACCGGCAGATTCACCCGCCCCGAGGAAGTAGCCGACCTGGTACTGCTACTGACAAGCAACCGCGCAAACAACATCACCGGCACCGACATAGCAATCGACGGCGGCCTGACCCCCACCCTGTAACCCCGCGAGTCCACGGTCCAGAACCCGCGAGTCCACGGTTCAGAACCCGCGAGTCGTCCGTTCAGGACTCGCGAGTCCACGGTTCAGGACCGGTGAGTTGGCGGTTCAGGACCGGTGAGTTGGCGGTTCAGGGACACTGGCCCGTGACGCGAACCGCCAACTCGCGAGTCCCGAACCGTGGACTCGCGGGTTCCGAACCGTGGACTCGCGGGTTCCGAACCGTAGACTCGCGGGTTCCGAACCGTAGACTCGCGGGTTCCGAACCGTAGACTCGCGGGTTCCGAACCGTAGACTCGCGGGTTCCGGACCGTAGACTCGCGGGTTCTGAATCG
>NZ_JBARWZ010000145.1:0-63859 GCF_049647105.1 Actinophytocola sp. | reverse complement strand
CCTCCGCGGACCGCATGCCCCGCATCGGGCACGGCCCCGCGACCCGGCGCGGCTCCCCGGCCCGCGCCTGCGCGTCGACGAGGGCCGAGATGATCAGTCCGTCGTAGTTCGTCGCGGCGCGGGCGAGCTGTCCGTGCTCGTCGCGGAGCGCGAGGCAAAGGCCGCACAGGTGCGCCCACCACGAGGTGCGCAGGGTGGCGGACAGCCGGTGGCGGCAAGGTCTGATGATTCCGAACACGCCGCGAGGCTAACGAGCCGATGATCACCGGATGACCGCTTCGGCCAGAGTCGCGGCGAAATTGCCGGACCAGCCTGGCACCCTGAACCCGTGACCGACCTGCACCCGCCGAAGATCGAGCTGTTCGACGTCGCCGCGATGACCAACACCGACCCCAAGGGGTTCGTGCGCGTGGTGGACAAGTACGAGACCACCGAGTTCGGGCTCTACATGGCGCGACCGCTCGACGGCCACCCCGACATCGCGTACTTCCGCTCGTGGCTGCTCCCCGGGCACGGGCTGCGGGTCGGCCGCTGGCTCGCGCACCCCGGGAAGCAACTGGGCTGCGACGTCTACATCGACATCGTCGACATCGAGAAGGGCTCGGTCTGGCGCACCACCGACCTGTACCTGGACATCCTCGTGCGCGACCACACCGACCTCGACGTGCTCGACCTCGACGAGGTCCTCGACGCGCACACCTCGGGGCTCCTCGACACCGTGACCGTCCAACGCGCGTTCGAACGGACCTTCTCCGCCGTCGAGGGCATCGCGGCCGCCGGTTATGACGTCGAGGCCTGGTTGGGGCTCCCCCTGACCTGGACCGACGCCCTTTAGTGAGAGGCCCACTCTCGGTCAACGGTTACTTCGCGTCCAGGTGAAAGATTCACCAGATCGGTATCTATCCGGGTACGAGACGTGACATAACGAATCAAACCCATGGGTCACTGACCGCATGCTGACGGCTACCCTTCGACGCGTGGGCACGACGATCACCCCCCAGCTCGTCGACGTCGTCGACACCTTTACCGCATCGCGCACGTACTCGTCGGGGACGACCCGACATCTGCGGACGTGCCAGGTGGAACGCTGGGGCCTGCGCACCGAGTGCCCCACCCCGGAGGACCCGTTCCACGACGCCGAGGTGTCGTGGCTGATGCCGACGCTCAACCTCCGGCTCACCTGCCAGCGGCCGCGTTCCCGCCACGCCAAGGCGGGTCCGAGCATGCTCACCGCCGTGCGCGCGACCAGCGACGGCCGGTACTGGAAGACCACCGACCTGCTGCTCGGGCTCGAGACGCCGTCCGGCCAGCGGGCGCGGATCATCCAGTCCGAGGAGTTCGCCGCCGCGGTCGCGGGCCGGGTCCTGCTCGTCAGCGACGCCGATCTCGCGCTCTGCACGGTGCACAAGACGCTCGAGGAGTTCAGCCACTTCCGCCACGACCTGTCCGCGTGGCTGGCCTACAAGCACATCTTCGACGTCTGGCCGCCTTACTGATCGAGGGTCAACCGATCGGTTGATCCGAGGACCAGCCTGAGTGATCACCGCGCGACCCGCGCGGTCGATCCGCGGGGGCCCCTGGTCACGGCACGCTTCTCGCATGGCAATCATCGAGGTGGACAACCTCGTCAAGCGCTACGGCGACACGGCCGTCGTCGACGGCGTCAGCTTCGCCGTCGAAGAGGGCGAGATCTTCGGCATCCTCGGCCCGAACGGGGCAGGCAAGACCACGACCGTCGAGTGCATCGAGGGGTTGCGCTCGCCGGACGGCGGCACCATCCGGGTTGGCGGCCTCGATCCGCGGCGCGACGAGGACGAACTGCGTCAACTGCTCGGCGCGCAGCTGCAGGAGAGCGATCTGCCGGACAAACTCCAGGTCGGCGAGGCGATGGAGCTGTACAGCTCCTTCTACCGGCACCCGGCCGACTGGCGGCAGCTCATCGAGACCCTCCGCCTCACCGACAAGATCGGCACCCAGTTCCGGCGGTTGTCCGGCGGGCAGAAGCAGCGGCTGTCGATCGCGCTCGCGCTGATCGGCAACCCGAAGGTGGCGGTGCTCGACGAGCTCACCACCGGCCTCGACCCGCAGGCCCGCCGCGACGTGTGGGACCTGATCGAGGTCATCCGCGCCCGTGGCGTCACGATCCTGCTGGTCACGCACTTCATGGAGGAGGCGGAACGGCTCTGCGACCGCCTCGCCCTGATCAACGCGGGCAAGGTCGTCGCGGTCGACTCCCCCGCCGGGCTGGTGTCCTCGGTCGACGACCGGCAGCGCATCCGGTTCCGCCCGTCCGCACCGATCGACCACGCGCTGCTCACGGCGCTGCCCGAGGTCATCGCCGTCGAGCGGGCCGGTGGCCAGCTGATCGTCACCGGCACCGGCGACCTCCTGCTCGCCGTGACCACCACGCTCGCCCGCAACCGGGTCGTCGCGGCCGACCTGCGAGTCGAGCAGACCTCGCTGGACGACGCGTTCGTCGCGCTCACCGGCCGCCCGATCGACCACTGAGGAGCCCGCCGTGAATACGTTCTACCGGCTCACGATGAGTGAGACGAAGCTGTTCTTCCGGGAGCCGGTCGGGGTGTTCTTCGTCCTGGCGTTCCCGCCGATCCTGCTGGTCATCCTGGGTGCGGTCCCCGCGTTCCGCGAACAGAACGCGGAGCTGGGCGGCCTGCGGGTGATCGACCTGTACGCGCCGATCATCGTCGCCATGGCCATCGCCATGCTGGCGCTCAACGGCCTGCCGCAGGCGCTCGCGACCTACCGGGAGAAGGGCATCCTGCGCCGGCTGCGGACCACCCCGGTCCGGCCATCCCGGATGCTCGGTGCGCAGCTGGTCATGTGCGGCGTCATGTCCGTCGCGGTCATGCTGGCAGTGCAGGTGGTCAGCCGCATCGCGTTCGACGTGGCGCTGCCGAGGCAGGCGGCGGGTTACCTGCTCGGCTACGTCCTGAGCGCGGTGTCGATGCTGGCGATCGGCCTGTTGATCGCCTCGCTCGCGCCGAGTGGCAAGGGCGCGGGCGCGATCGGCTCCATCCTCTTCTTCCCGGTGGTGTTCTTCGCCGGGCTGTGGGCGCCGAGGGAGACCATGCCCGAGGTGCTGCGCAGGATCAGCGACTTCACGCCGCTCGGCGCGGGCGTGCAATCATTGCAGGACGCCACCGCGGGTCACTGGCCACAGCTGCTGCATCTGGCCGTGATGGCGGCATGGACGATCGTCGCAGGCGGGTTGGCCGCCAGGTACTTCCGCTGGGAGTGAGAAGTGACCACCGAGGCCGACCTGCGGGAAGAGTTCGACAAGTGGGAGCACAAGGAACACGCGCTCTTCGCCGTGCTCCCGTACGGCCTCCTCGCGGCCAGCATCCTGTTCACTGTGCTGCAGCCGATCGTGGGCCTGCCGCAGGTGAACCACGCGGCGATGCTCAGCCTCACCGCCGCGGCCGTCCTCTGGCTGCTCACGTTCCACACGCTGCACCCGGAGTGGCACCAGAACGGCGCCAGGATGGGCCTCTACTTCGCGGGGTTCGTCGTGCTGGCCGGCGGTCTGATCCTGTTGTCCCCGCTGTTCGGCTTCTTCACCTTCGTCGGCTACATCCACGCGTTCCAGTACCTGAAAGGCCGCTGGCGGTACGCGGGAGTCGCCGCGACCGCGCCGATCGCGGCGGTGTCGTACATGGGCGGGGTGTCGAACATCGACGCCAGCTCGTGGTGGGCGTGGGTCGGCATCAGCCTGATCACCATGACGCTGGCCAGCTCGTTCTCCTACTTCGGCGACATGACCGACCAGCGCAACCACAAGCAGAAGCGCGCGCTCGCCGAGCTGCACGAGGCCAACGTCAAGCTCGAGGCGGCGCTGGAGGAGAACGCCGGTCTGCACGCACAGCTGCTGGTGCAGGCCCGTGAGGCGGGTGTGCTGGACGAGCGGCAGCGGATGGCGCGGGAGATCCACGACACCCTCGCGCAGGGGCTCGCGGGCATCCTCGCCCAGCTCCAGGCGGCCGAGCAGATGCCGGACGCGCCACAGGACTGGCGCAGGCACGTCGCCGCCGCCATGAACCTGGCCCGCGAGACCCTCACCGAGGCGCGCAGGACGGTGCACGCGGTCGAGCCCTCGGTGCTCGCCGACGCCCGGCTTCCCGACGCGATCAGCGACGTGACCAGGCGCTGGTCGGAGATCACCGACATCGACGCGGTCCTGACCACCACCGGCGACGTGCGGCCGATGCACGCCGACGTCGAGGTGACGCTGCTGCGGGCCGCGCAGGAGGCGCTCGCGAACGTGGCGAAGCACTCGCGGGCCGGCCGCGTCGGTCTGACACTGTCCTACATGGAGGATCTGGTGACCCTCGACGTGCGTGACGACGGCATCGGCTTCGAGCCGAACGCCAAGCGCGCCAACGGTTCCACGAACGGCGGGTTCGGCCTCGCCGGCATGCGGCAGCGGGTGCAGCGGCTCGCGGGCAGGCTCGCCATCGAGTCGGAGCCGGGCGGCGGGACGGCGATCTCGGCGTCGGTGCCCGCGATCCCGGCTGGCCCACCTCCCCCAGCCCGCCTCCCCGAACTTTAAGGACAAGCTCTCATGGGATCGACGATCTCGCTGCTCATCGTGGACGACCATCCCGTGGTGCGGGACGGGCTGCGGGGGATGTTCACCGCGGATCCGCGGTTCGAGGTGCTGGCCGAGGCCGGGGACGGCGCCGAGGCCATCGCGGCGGCGGAGAAGCTGGCGCCGGACGTGATCCTGATGGACCTGCGGATGCCGCGCACCGACGGGGTCACCGCGATCAAGGAGCTGGCGAAGCGCGGCGTGCCGTCGCGGGTGCTGGTGCTCACCACCTACGACACGGACAGTGACGTGCTGCCCGCGATCGAGGCAGGTGCCACCGGCTACCTGCTGAAGGACGCGCCGCGCGACGAGCTGTTCCGCGCGGTGGAGGCGGCGGCACGCGGTCAGGCCGTGCTCTCCCCCGCCGTCGCGACCCGGCTGATGGGACAGATGCGCCAGCCCGCGTCCGAGCCGCTCTCGCAGCGGGAGCTTGAGGTGCTCGGGTTGATCGCGGGTGGCTCCACGAACCGGGACGCGGCGAAACAGCTGTTCATCAGTGAGGCAACCGTGAAGACGCACCTGCTCCACGTGTATGCCAAGCTGGGCGTCAACGACCGGGCGGCCGCCGTGGCCACCGCGTTCTCCCGCGGCTATCTGACCGCCGAACGCTGAATTGTGCGCATTTTCAGAATGGCAGCGAATTGCGCAATAAATGATACCTATCAACATAATGGCGTAAATGCGATTTGGCCTATAGATTGGTCGTGTGGCTAATCGTGACGATGCGGGGCTGGTGCTCGACACCTACCGCCGCCCGCTGCGCAACCTGCGGATCTCCGTCACCGACCGGTGCAACCTCCGATGCCGGTACTGCATGCCGGAAGCCGAGTACACCTGGCTGCCCCGGCGTGACCTGCTGACGTTCGAGGAGATCTCGGCGCTGGTCGACGTATTCTCCGACCTCGGCGTGAACAAGGTGCGGCTGACCGGCGGCGAGCCGCTGCTGCGTCGCGACGTGGCCTCGCTGGTGTCGATGCTCGCGGCCAAGCCGCTGCGCGACCTCGCGATGACCACCAACGGGGTGTTGCTCGCCGGGCACGTAGAGGAGCTGAAGAAGGCCGGGCTGAACCGGATCACCGTCAGCCTGGACACGTTGCGCCCGGACCGGTCGAAGACCCTGTCGCAGCGGGCGACGCACCCGTCGGTGCTGAAGGGCATCGCATCGGTCGCCCCCGCCGGGTTCACCGACACCAAGATCGACACGGTGGCGCTGAACGGCATCAACGACGACGAGCTGGTCGACCTGATCGAGTTCGGCAGGACCGTGCCCGCCGAGGTGCGGTTCATCGAGTACATGGACGTCGGCGGGGCCACGTCCTGGTCGCCGGAGCTGGTGCTGTCGCGGGCGGAGATGCTGGCGCGGCTGTCCGCGCACTACGGGCCGATCACGCCACTGCGCAACCACGACGCCGCCCCCGCCGACCGGTTCGAGCTGCCGGACGGGACGACGTTCGGCATCGTGTCGTCGACGACCAAGCCGTTCTGCGCCACCTGCGACAGGAGCAGGCTGACCGCCGACGGGCTGTGGTACCTGTGCCTGTACGCGATGGACGGCGTGAACCTGCGCGACCCGCTGCGCGATGGCGCGTCGAAGACAGAGCTGTCGAAGATCATCACCGACGCGTGGACAGCACGGACCGACCGCGGCGCGGTGGACCGGCTCGCACAGCGCGACCGGACGCCGTTCATCCCGTTGACCGCGCTGAAGAACGACCCCCACCTGGAGATGCACACCAGGGGCGGATGAGTTCGGTCAGGACGCGGGCTGCCAGCCGGTTCGCGTCGCCCACTCCTGTGCCCGTTGGTCCGCCTCGTCGAACCACGCCTCCTTCGCGTCGGCGTAGTTGTCCGAGTTGTCGTCGGTCTCGAAGCGGGCGGCCAGGGCCTTCTTCGTGGCCAGGTAGGCGTCGCGTTCGGCCGGGTTGGCGCGCAGCCAGTCCGCGAACAGCAGCGCGTACCGCCACCCGGGGCTGCCCTCGACGCGGAGGTGGACGTTCGCTGGGCGGCCGGGATCGGCGCCGGCGTGGAGGCGCTTGCGCCACTGCTCGATGTCCGGCGCGTACGGCTTCGGGTTGTCGTGGTCGATCCACGGGAGCTTCGGGAACCCGGCCGCCGCGAGCCCGTCGGCCATCGCGTCGGCGTCGGCGAGCGAGGCGACCGTGACCTGCAGGTCGATGACGTCCTTGGCGGGCAGCCCGGGTACCGACGTGGACCCGATGTGGTCGACGCGGCGGGCGAGATCCCCCGCCGCCATCGCGATGCGCTCCCGCAGCCGCGTCGCCTGCGCGGGCCAGGCCGGGTCGGGGGCCGCCAGGCGCGGGGTGCCGTACTCGGCGCGGCGGTGGAGGCGGATGTTGGCCTCGTAGCGGACCAGGCGGTCGGCCCACAGCGCGTCGACGACCGCGAGCACCTCGTCGGGGCTGCCGCCGTTGTCCAGCCACACGTCGGCGGCCGCGCGCCGGGCCTCCTCGGTGGCCTGTGCCCTGATGCGGGCGCGGGCGTCCTGTTCGCTCATGCCGCGGTCGCGGACGACGCGGTGCACCCGCTCCTCCTCCGGCGCGTCGACCACCAGTACCAGGTGGTAGGCGGGGCCGAGGTGGTTCTCCACGAGCAGCGGCACGTCGTGGACGACGACCGCGTCCTGCTGCGCGGCGGCCATCAGCTCGGCGGTCCGCGCGCCGATCCGGGGGTGGACGATGCCGTTGAGGGTGGCGCGGGCGGACTCGTCGGTGAACACCCGCTGCGCGAGCGCGGCCCGGTCGAGCGCGCCGTCGCTGATGACCTCGTCACCGAACGCCTCGCGCACCTCGGCGAGCCCGTCGGTGCCCGGCGCCACGACCTCGCGGGCGATCCGGTCGGCGTCGATCACCACCGCGCCGTGTTCGGCGAGCCGCCGAGCCACCGTGGACTTGCCGGAACCGATCCCACCTGTGAGGCCTACGCGCAGCATGCCGGGAATTCTGGCAGCCATCCGACGGGGTCCCGCAGACGCCTCACCTGTTCGTGAGCGCCCGGTCCGCCACCTGACCGAGTAGCGCACCGGCGTGGTCCTCCCGCACCAGCACGGGGATGACCTGCACGACGACGGTGACCCGGCCCCGGTTGGCGACGAGCATCCAGTTGGCGTTCCTGACGAGCACCCCGCGGTCCGCGCCGACCTGGACGTCGCTGACGGTCGCGCCCGCGCTCTGCTCGTCGGCGACGGTGACGGTGAGCCGTTTGCGGGCGGACTCCTCGTTGACGTAGCTCGCGAGCCCGATCCAGACCTTCGCCTTCGCCATCGGCTGCCCGGCCTGCACGCCGTAGTAGCAGTCGATGCGGGCCGTGCGGCCGATGTTGCTCTGTGCCACCCCGACGATCGGCTGGACGGTGCCGGTGACCAGGTTGTTGAGGTAGCGGGTCAACTCGTCCAGGGTCGCGACGTCGCCGCAGTTGTCGGGGACGGTCCGTTCGACGCCCGCGACGGCGGGGGCGCTGCTGAAGACCGGCACGGCGGGACTGTTGCTGGGCGGCGCGGCGCCGGCACACCCGCTGACCACGAGCACCGCTCCCAGTACGGCGAGCCCCACGCGCATCGCTCAACGGTAAGCGAACGGCGCGGCCGGGGAGATAACGAAACAGGCGGCACTCCCCAGGGGCGCGCTTGGCCTCCGGCCCCCTCGAACCACGCTACCGGTGTGCACCGACGGTTTCGGCGAGCGCGGGCGTGGGCTGTGGACAACATGCGAAAGGCCCCACCGGTCACGGACCGGTGGGGCCTTTCAGAGCTGGCTAGGCGATCAGATCAAGGATCAGACGCCGCCGGACAGCTTCTCGCGCAGTGCGGCCAGCTGCTCGTCGCTGGCCAGCGTGCCGCCGGTGCTCTTCGGCTTGTCGGCGCCCGCGCTCGAGTACTCGCGCTCGGTGCCGCCTTCCTCGGTGCCACCCTCGGCCTCGGCAGCGGCTTCCGCCTCGGCAGCCTTCTTGACCTGGGTCATGTGCTGCTCGTAGCGCGTGTGGGCCTCGGCGTACTGCCGCTCCCACTCCTCACGCTGCTTGTCGTAGCCTTCCTGCCACTCCTGCGTGTCCGGGTCGAAGCCCTCGGGGTAGATGTAGTTCCCCTCGTTGTCGTACTCGGCCGCCATGCCGTACTGGGTCGGGTCGAACTCGGTGTCCGTGGTGAAGCCCTCGTTCGCCTGCTTCAGGGACAGCGAGATCCGGCGACGCTCCAGGTCGATGTCGATGACCTTGACCATGACGTCGTTGCCGACCTGCACGACCTGCTCCGGGATCTCCACGTGGCGCTCGGCCAGCTCGGAGATGTGGACCAGGCCCTCGATGCCCTCGTCCACGCGGACGAACGCACCGAACGGCACGAGCTTGGTGACCTTGCCCGGCACGATCTGGCCGATCGCGTGGGTGCGGGCGAACTGACGCCACGGGTCTTCCTGGGTGGCCTTCAGCGACAGGGACACGCGCTCGCGCTCCATGTCGACGTCCAGCACCTCGACCGTGACCTCCTGGCCGACCTCGACGACCTCGGACGGGTGGTCGATGTGCTTCCAGGACAGCTCCGAGACGTGCACCAGACCGTCGACGCCGCCGAGGTCCACGAACGCACCGAAGTTGACGATCGAGGAGACGACACCCTTGCGGACCTGGCCGCGCTGCAGCTGGTTGAGGAACTCGCTGCGCACCTCGGACTGGGTCTGCTCGAGCCAGGCACGGCGGGACAGGACCACGTTGTTGCGGTTCTTGTCCAGCTCGATGATCTTGGCTTCGAGCTCGCGGCCGACGTAGGGCTGCAGGTCGCGCACGCGGCGCATCTCGACCAGGGACGCGGGGAGGAAGCCCCGGAGGCCGATGTCCAGGATGAGACCACCCTTGACGACCTCGATGACCGTGCCCTTGACCGGCTCGTCGCTCTCCTTGAGCGCCTCGATCGTGCCCCAGGCGCGCTCGTACTGCGCGCGCTTCTTGGACAGGATCAGCCGGCCTTCCTTGTCCTCCTTCTGGAGGACGAGGGCCTCGACCTCGTCACCGACCTTGACGACCTCGTTGGGGTCTACGTCATGCTTGATCGACAACTCACGAGAGGGGATGACCCCTTCGGTCTTGTAGCCGATGTCGAGCAGGACCTCGTCCCGATCGACCTTAACGATGGTGCCCTCGACGATGTCACCATCGTTGAAGTACTTGATGGTCTTGTCGATGGCGGCGAGGAAGTCCTCACCCGTCCCGACGTCATTGATGGCGACCTGCTGGCGCGGCGCGGTGTCAGCCGGGACGATGGTGGTGTCGGTGGACATTAGCTAGGAGGCTCCGGTACGGCTTGGTTGAGAGTTGGCGGATGGGATTTGCAGTTGTCGTGCGACAGCGGCATAGTGCCGTCGGCGACGAACCCCGAACCAACGAGACAACCACCGACAAGGCCGCGCGACCGAATCTGATCCCGTGATGAACAGACGGCAGCACGAAACCACTGCGCGGATGTATCTTACGCGGCCGCGCGCTGACCGGGCAAACCTGGTCTCGGGGATCACGTCGCGAGGGGCGTACTGAGGGGGACTGGATGTCGACGCTGGAAGCGGGCGCCAGCATGCCGCAAGAAGGCGACAGCGTGGAACCGGCACCGCAACGGGCCGCGGAACGCCTGCTGGGGACGGTGGGCAGCGAGCGCCGCTGGGCCGGTTCCTCCGAGTCCGTGGCCGCGAACAGTGCCTGGTGGGACGCCGACGCCGACGACTACCACGTCGAGCACGGGGACTTCCTCGGCGTCGCGGACTTCGTGTGGTGTCCCGAGGCCCTGCGCGAGGAGGACGCCCGCCTGCTCGGCGACATCGCGGGTAAAGACATCCTCGAGGTCGGCTGTGGTTCCGCGCCATGCGCGCGCTGGCTCGCCGCCCATGGTGCGCGGGTCACCGCGTTCGACCTGTCCGCGGGCATGCTGGCGTACGCGGCCGCCGCCAACGAGGCCACCGGCCTCGACGTGCCGCTGGTCCGCGCCAACGCCGAGTGCCTGCCGTTCGCGACCGGGTCGTTCGACATCGCGTGCTCCGCGTTCGGCGCGGTGCCGTTCGTCGCGGACCTGCCCGGCACGTTCCGCGAGGTCGCCCGCGTGCTGCGGCCGGGCGGCTCGTGGGTCTTCGCGGTCACTCACCCGATCCGGTGGATTTTCCCGGACGACCCCGGCCCCAACGGCCTGCACGTGACCGGCTCGTACTTCGACCGCACCCCGTACGTCGAGGTCGACGCGGACGGCCACGCCACCTACGTGGAGCACCACCGCACGCTCGGCGACTTCGTGCGCGCACTGAACTCGGCCGGGCTGACGCTGGTCGACCTGGTCGAGCCGGAGTGGCCGGACGAGCTCACCGAGGTGTGGGGCCAGTGGAGCCCGTTACGCGGTGAGCTGTTCCCCGGCACGGCCATCTTCCTGACCCGGCGCGCCGCGTGAGGGTTGCCGGCTCCCTGCTCGGCGCACAGACCACCAGGTTCGAGCAGGTGGACCCGCTGCTGCCGCCTGCCGCTCCCCCACCTGACGGGCACGTGCTGACCGCCGCGCTGCCGGGCGGTGACCGGGTGGCCGGCGTGCTCTCCAGCAGCGTGTTCGAACCGGGCTCGGCGACCACGCTGTGGTCGGCGCTGGAGCTGTGGGAGATGCATCCGCTGGTCGGCGCGACCGGCGGCCCCGGCATGGAGGCGCTACTGCGGGAATGGGCGCGGCTGCTGGGCCGCAGGACCACCGGCGCGGACTCCGCGTGCCTGCTGACGTGGCCGAGCCGCGACGCCGAGGCGGCGCAACCGCTGCTCGCGCACGGTTTCGCGCCGCTGACGAGCCTCGCGGTGCGGCCGTTCCGGGCGGACATCCCGGCACGGCCGACACCACAGGCCGGTGTGACGGTCCGCCTCGCGACCGCGGCCGACGCCGAGACGGTGCTCGCGCTCGAACTGGCCGAGCTGGCGTACTCGTCGCTGGTCGGCGCCGCGGTGCTGCGGCCGGACGCGGAGCGGGTGAAGCGGGCGACGGTACTGCGCCACTTCGAGCAGCGTGACCCGATGTGGCTCGCGGAGCGCGACGGGATCGCGGTGGGGCTCGCGCACTGCAGGCTCATCGACGTGGTGACGGACTCGCTGACCGCCATCCGGCTGCGGCCGGGACGCTGGGGCTACGTGAACTGCGTGTCGGTGGCCGACGAGGCCCGGGGGTCGGGGGTCGGCAGGGAGCTGATGGCCGTCGCCCACCACGAACTGCACCGCCGGGGCGCGACCGGCACGTTCCTCTACTACAACCCGCCCAACCCGCTGGCCTCGGTGTTCTGGGCCCGGCAGGGCTACCGGCCGCTGTGGACCAGCTGGGAGCTGCGCCCCGCATCGGCACTGCGCTGAGTTCGCGGGGAACCCGTTTCCGTAGTCGTGCCTCTTGATGGGTGAACACGGGAAAATGGGGGCGCGATGGCCGAGGAGACGTGGTTCGCGCAGCTGTACCAGGGGTCGGCGCAAGTCAGCTGTGCACGGGCCGGAACTCGCCGACCTGGTGCACGTGCGGGGGTTTGCCGTCGAGCGCGCGGTGAACCGCGTCCAGCACGCCGGCGGACACTTCGTGGTGGGTGAGCCACCGGGTGCGGCCGGCATGCCGGACGTACCCGAGGACGACCTGCTGTGTCGGATGGCCCGGCAGCACCGCGTCCGGACAGCCGCCCAATGGGTGGGCGGACGCGCTGCCGTGCACCTCGACGACGGGGGCGCCGTCAGCCAGGAGGGGCGCGACGGCACGGAGGACGGAGACCCTGACCCCGCGGTGCACCCAGGCGACCAGCAGGTCGGCGGGCCCGTCGAGGGCTTCGGCGGCGGCCGAGGCGAGGGTCGCCGGTTCGGTCCAGTCAGCTTTTACCCAACGCGCGGCCCGCCCGTTGGTGATCGGTGCGACCGGTCTTCGCCTGCTGGGGAGTACGACGTCCCAACCGTCGTCGAGCAGCGCGTCCGAAACGCCGGACAACATGCCGGTACCACCGAGGACAAGGGCTCGACGCGCGGTCATCCGACCTCCGCTGTTCGGCAACAGACCCTCACATTACCGGCGAACGTCAGGGATGCACGACCTGGGAAGTACCCACCCGGGTGACGGTAGTTCAGTGCGCCGCCGAGTTCCACGACCGGCCGAACCCGACCGAGACGTCCAACGGCACGTCCAGCTTGTAGGCCGACCCCATGCCCTTTCGCACCAGGTCCTCTGCCGTGGCGCGCTCCGGGGTGCGGACCTCGAGCACCAGCTCGTCGTGGACCTGCAGCAGCATCCTGGTCCGCAGCCCGGCGTCGCGTAGCTCTCGGTGCACGTTCAGCATCGCGACCTTGATGATGTCGGCCGCGCTGCCCTGGATCGGGGCGTTCAGCGCCATGCGTTCCGCCATCTCGCGGCGCTGGCGGTTGTCGGAGGTCAGGTCGGGCAGGTACCGGCGGCGGCCGAAGATCGTGGACGTGTAGCCGTCCTTGCGGGCCTTCGCCACGATCTCCTGCAGGTAGTCGCGGACGCCGCCGAACCTGGCGAAGTACTCCTCCATCAGGCCGCGGGCCTCTTCCGTGGAGATCCGCAGCTGCTGGGACAGGCCGTACGCCGACAAACCGTAGGCCAGGCCGTAGTTCATCGCCTTGATCTTGGCGCGCTGGGCGCCGGTGACCTCGGCCGGTTCCACCGCGAAGACGCGGGCCGCGGTGGCGGCGTGGAAGTCGAAGCCCGAGTTGAACGCCTCGATCAGCGCCTCGTCGCCGGACAGGTGGGCCATGATCCGCATCTCGATCTGGCTGTAGTCCGCGGTCATCAGCTCGTCGAAGCCATCGCCGACGATGAACGTGTCGCGGATCGTGCGGCCCTCGTCGGTGCGAATGGGCACGTTCTGCAGGTTCGGTTCCGTCGACGAAAGGCGGCCGGTCGCCGCGATCGTCTGGCTGTAGGTGGTGTGGATGCGGGCGTCGTCAGACACCGACTTGATCAGGCCCTCGACCGTGATCTTGAGCCGGGTGGCGTCGCGGTGTTCGAGCAGGTGCGCGAGGAACGGGTGCTCGGTCTGCTCGAACAGACCGGTCAGCGCGTCGGCGTCGGTGGTGTAGCCGGTCTTCGTACGCTTGGTCTTCGGCATCTCCAGCTCGTCGAACAGCACCACCTGCAGCTGCTTCGGCGACCCGAGGTTGATCTCCTTGCCGATGACCGAGAACGCCTCCTGCTCCGCGTGTTTCACCCGCGCCGCGAAGTGCGACTCCAGCGACGCCAGCTGCGCGGTGTCGACCGCGATGCCGACCGCCTCCAGCTCGGCCAGCACCCGCAGCAGCGGCAGCTCGATCTCCGCCAGCAGGCTCGACTGACCGGTGTTGTCCAGCGCCGTGGCCAGCGCGTCGGCCAGCTCGGCGATGGCACGCGCGCGCACGATCTCGCCCTCGGCGATCTTCGCGTCGTCGCCCTCGATGCCGTCCAGCAGCGACAGCTGCCGCTCCTCCTGCTGCTGCTCGACCCGCAGCTCCCGCTTCAGGTACCGCAGCACCAGGTCGTCCAGCGCGAACGACCGCTGCCCCGGCCGCACCAGGTAGGCGGCGAGCTGTGTGTCCATCGCGAGCCCACCGAGCGTCCACCCCCGGTGGCGGATCGCGTGCAGCGACGGCTTCACGTCGTAGGTCACCTTCGCGACGGCGTCGTCCGCCAGCCACGTCACCAGCGCCTGCTCGTCCTCTTCACCCAAAGAGGTGACGTCGACGTACACACCGGTGCCGTCGGACTTCGAGACGGCCACCGAGCGCAGCTCGACCGACTCGCCCGCGACACCGGTCGAGCCGAGCTGGAACGAGAGTCCCACTCGCGCGCCAGACGGGCCGTTCTTCGACAGCCACGCGCCGAGCTTGCCCGTCTCGTACGCGCCGCCGGTCACCTCGAACCCGAACTCGGCCTCCGGCTCCGCCGTGGTCAGCTCGCCGAACAGCCGGTCACGCAGTACACGGAACTCCAGCTCGTCGAACAGCCGGTGCACGGCGTCGCGGTCCCACGGCTTGGCGGCCAGCTCGTCCGGCTCCATGCCCAGCGCCACGTCCTTGACCAGCTCGGTGAGCTGGCGGTTCATCAGCACGTTCGACAGGTTCTCGCGCAGCGCGTCCCCCGCCTTGCCCTTGACCTCGTCGACCCGGTCGACCAGGTCGTTCAGCGAACCGAACTGGTTGATCCACTTCGCGACGGTCTTCTCCCCGACACCGGGGATCTTCGGCAGGTTGTCCGACGGGTCGCCACGCAGCGCCGCGAAGTCCGCGTACTGCTCGGGGCGCACCCCGGTCTTGGCCGTCACCGCCTCGGGCGTCATCCGCGCCATCTCGGACACGCCACGCGAGGGATAGAGCACGGTCACGTGGTCGTTGACCAGCTGGAACGCGTCGCGGTCACCCGTACAGATCGACACCGCGAAACCCTCGGCGGTGGCACGCGTGGTGAGGGTCGCGATCAGGTCGTCCGCCTCGTAGTTCTCCTTCGACAGGAACGGGATGACGAGCGCGCGCAGGACCTCCTCGATGAGGCTGACCTGGCCCTTGAACTCGTCCGGCGTGGACGACCGGTTGGCCTTGTACTCGGCGTACTGCTCGCTGCGGAACGTCTTGCGGGACACGTCGAAACAGACCGCGACGTGCGTCGGCTTCTCGTCACGCAGCAGGTTGATGAGCATGGAGGTGAAGCCGTACACCGCGTTGGTGTGCTGGCCCGTGCCGGTGGAGAAGTTCTCCTTCGGCAACGCGTAGAACGCCCGGTAGGCCATCGAGTGACCGTCGATGAGCAGCAACCGGCGCTCGTGGGTCTTGACAGGGTCTGTGGCGGGCGTCTCAGGCACACGGCGAGTCTAGGGTGAGGCACCGACAATTCCCGGCAGGGTCGCCGAGCAGAGCTTGCGGAGCGAGCATCGGACACTGTGCAGAGCTTGCGGAGCGAGCATCGGACACCGTCGACCAGCGAGGAGTGCGTGTGAACACCTTCCCGGAGAACCTGCCGGGCATCCGGTACGACCTGGCCGACCAGTTCCTGCCGACGAAGATGGGCATCGAGATCTCCGAGTGGGACCCCAAGCGGGTCGTCGCCACCATGCCCGTGGCAGGCAACCTCCAGCCGTACGGGCTGCTGCACGGCGGCGCGAACGCGACGCTCGCGGAGACCATCGGCTCGGTCGCGGCCGCGCTCAACGCGCCGGAGGGCCGGGTGGCGCTTGGCCTCGAGCTGTCCTGCACCCACCACCGCGCGGCCAGGCAGGGCCTCGTCACCGGAGTCGCGACCCCGGTGCACACGGGCCGGTCGACGTCCACGTTCGAGATCGTGATCACCGACGAGGACGGCAAGCGAACCTGCACCGCCCGCCTGACCTGCGTACTCCGCGACACGGCACCCGGCGCATGAGAACGGCGCCCCGGGTGACCCCGGGGCGCCGTCGGTCTCACAGAACTACTGACCCAGGTACGCGGCCCGCACCCGCTCGTCGGCGAGCAGGTCCTTGCCTGGCCCCTCGAGCGTGGTCTGGCCGAGGTCGACGACGTAACCCCGGTCCGACAGCGCCAGCGCCGCCAGCGCGTTCTGCTCGACCAGCAGAATCGTGGTGCCCTGCTGCTGCAGTTCCTTGATCGTGTCGAAGATGAGCTGCGTCATGATCGGCGACAGGCCCATCGACGGCTCGTCCAGCATCAGCAGGCGCGGCTTGGACATCATCGCCCGGCCGATCGCCAGCATCTGCTGCTCACCGCCGGAGAACAGGCCCGCCTTCTGCTGCTTGCGCTCCCCGAGCACGGGAAACAGCTCGTACACCCGGTTCATGTCGGTGCGCACGCCTGCCTCGTCCTTGCGGCTGTACGCCCCGAGCAGGAGGTTCTCCTCCACGCTCATCCGCGCGAACACCCGCCTGCCCTCCGGCGAGTGCGCGACGCCGTAGCCGAGAATGGTGTGGGCGGGCTCCCTGATGATCGACTTGCCCTCGAACCGGATGTCGCCCGCCCTCGGGCGCAGCAACCCCGAGATCGTCCGCAGCGTGGTGGTCTTGCCTGCCCCGTTCGCGCCGATGAGGCAGACGATCTGCCCCTCCTCGACGACGAACGAGACGTTGCGGACGGCCTCGATGGCGCCGTAGGCGACGCTCAGCTCGTCAACTTCCAGAAGCGCGGTCACGAGTCCTCCCTGTGCTGCTGAGCGGCGGCCTCGGCGACTTCCGCCTCGACCTCCTCGCGCGGCTTGCCGAGGTACGCCTCGATCACGCGCGGGTCGTCACGCACCGTCTCCGGTGAGCCCTCCACCAGCACCTCGCCCTGCACGAGCACGGACACCGTGTCGCACAGGGAGAAGATGAACTTCGTGTCGTGCTCGATCACCACGACCGACACCCCGATGTCCCTGATCCGGAAGATCAGCTGCCGTGCGGCCTCGGTCTCCTGCGGGTTCATGCCCGCGGTCGGCTCGTCGAGGAGCAGCACGTCCGGCTCGGTGGCCAGCGCGCGGGCGATCTCGAGCCGCCGCTGGTCACCGTAGGGCAGGTTGCGCGCCGCCTCGCTCTCGGCGCCGCGCAGCCCGACGAACTCCAGCAGCTCCCTGGCCTTCTCGCGGGCCGCCTGCTCGCCGCGCTTGAAGCCGGGCCCGTGGAACACCGACGCGATCGGGCCCTGCTTCATCCGGATGTGCCGTCCGACGAGGACGTTCTCCAGCACGGTCATGTTGGGGAACAGGCGGATGTTCTGGAACGTCCGCGCGATCCCCGCCGAGGTGACCTTCGCCGGGTCCGACGGCAACTGCTTGCCGTGCAAAAGGACCTGGCCCCGCGACGGGGTGTACAGCCCGGTCAGGCAGTTGAACAGCGTGGTCTTGCCAGCACCGTTCGGGCCGATCAGCCCGACGATGCGGCCCTCCTCCAGGGAGATGGACACGTCGTTCAGCGCCGTCAGGCCACCGAAGACCATCGTGACGCCGCTTGCCGCGAGCACCGTCTCCGTGGCGCGATGCTGTGCCGCACTCATGACCGGTCCTCCTTGGGCGTCGAGGGACCGACCTGTTCTCGTTCCTGCTCGAGCACCGCCTGTTCCTCTTCGGTCTCGATGGACTTGCCCTCCGCCGTCTCACCGGCGAGCTCGGCCCTCCGGTGCCGGTCGGGCACCAGGCCCTGCGGCCGGAACCGCATGATGAACACCAGCGCCAGCCCGAAGACCAGCAACCGGTAGTCGTCGAACTCACGCAGCTTCTCCGGCAGCACGAACAGCAGCGACGCGCCGAGCACGGCACCGGGGATGGTGCCCATGCCACCGAGGATGACCGCCGCGAGCAGCGTCACCGACTCCAGGAACCGGAAGCTCTCTGCGGACGCGGTGCCCAGGTTGTGCGCGAAGATCGCGCCCGCGAGCCCCGCCACCGTGGCGCCGACCAGGAACGCGAGGATCTTGGCCTTGCCGGTCCGGATGCCCATCGCACGGGCGGCGTCCTCGTCCTCCCGGATCGCGATCCAGGCACGGCCGATGCGGCTGTTCTTGAGGTTGGCGAACACCGCCATGATGCCGGCGACCACGAGCACGATCATGAAGTAGTACAGAACGCCTGCCGGCAGCGCCACGCCGAAGAACTCGACAGCCTTGTTGAACGGGGTGCCGAACAGCTCCACCGGTGGGATGCCGGGGATCGAGTTCGACCCGTTGGTGAGGCCACCGACGTCGTTCAGTGCGGACCGGTAGAAGATCTCACCGAACGCCAGCGTGACGATGGCAAGGTAGTCGCCTCGTACGCGCAATGTCGGCGAGCCGACGATGGCACCGAAGATGCCTGCCACGCACGCGGCGATCAGCGCCGCCACCGGGAAGGGCAGGTTCCAGCCGAGGCCGGAGGCCGCCGCGCCGGACAGGTTCGCCGCCACGAACGCGCCGATCCCGAGGAACGCCACATAGCCGAGGTCGAGCAGGCCTGCCAGGCCGACCACGATGTTCAGCCCGATCGCGGTGACCGCGTACACACCGATGGTGGCCGCGACGCGCATCCAGTACGCGTTGCCAGCCTCGGTGAACGGCAGCGCGAACGCGCACACCAGCAACACCAGGATGCTGAACGCGCGGTGCTGTTCGGACAGCCGGGACACCAGGCGAGTCAGCCCCATGCCGTGCAGCGCACCGAGCAGCCCGCCCGCGAACCCGAGGAAGGCCAGGAAGATCGGGCCCGCGTACGGGAACGCCGCGCCGCCGATGCCACCCGCGGTCAACGTCAGCGACACCAGGTACAGCACGCCGGCGAACGCGACCACGAGCACCGCGTACGCGGCCAGCCTGCCGCCGAAGCCGGTCAGCCCGAAGATCTTCGTCGACCACTCCGGGATGTCGGTGATGCCGGTGGCCGTGCCGCCGATGATCAGCAGGACACTGGCGATGATGCCGACGATGGTGCCGAACGCCGTGTTGCCGTCGGCCGCCGTGATCGCGCCGATGCCGCCGCCCTCCGACACGATGAAGATCGCGCCGATCACGGAGATCACCAGCCCGCCCCAGCCGAGCGCGCGCAGCACCCTCGCCTTGCCCGGCACGGGGGCGAACGTGACGACCAGCGCCGCGATGCCGAACAGCAGCATGTGCCAGCGGAACCCGGTCAGCTCGAACGGCGCGTCGAAGAACTGCAGCGTCGACTTGTCCGGGTACGCCCCATCGTTGAGCAGGAACGTCGCCCACGGCAGCATCGCCGCGACGAGCAGCAGGAGCCCGCCGGCCGCGGTGAACGGCCGCACCAGTGCGGCCGGGATCATTCCCGAGTCGCGGCTCATGCGCGCACCCTTTCCGCCTCGCCGAACAGACCCTGCGGCCGGAACACCAGCACGAGGATGAGGACCACGAAGATCCACACGTAGTCGTACTGAGTGCCGCCCGGCAGGTACTGGCCGCCGAGAGTCTTGATCAGGCCGATGATGAACGCGCCGATCACGGCGCCGCGCAGGCTGCCGATGCCGCCGAGCACCGCCGCTGTGAACGCGAAGATGCCGTTCTGGAAGCCGATGGAGTTGTCCACGTTGGTGATGAAGGAGCCGTAGAGGACGCCCGCGATGCCGGCGAGTGCGGCACCGAGCACGAACGTGAGCACGATGACCCGGTCCGGGTTGACCCCCATCAGGCGCGCGGTGTCCCGGTCCTGGGACGTGGCCCGCATCGCGCGGCCCATCCTGGACCGGCTGATGTAGGTCTGCAGGAGCACCGACAGCACGACCGAGACGGCGATCAGCAGCAGACCGGACGCGGAGATCTCCACGTCCCCGATCTTGATCTGGGCCTCGATGAACACCCTGGGGAACGGCTGCGCCGCGTCCGCGTCAGGGAACCACAACCGAATGGCTTCCTGCAGCGCCACCGACACACCGAGCGCGGTGATCAGTGGCGCGAGTCTTGGTGCGTTGCGTAATGGCCGGTACGCGAAGCGCTCCATGAGCACCGCGATCACCACGGCCACCACGACACCGCCGAGCAGCATCGCGGGCAACGAGATGTACCAGTCGCCGCGCACGCTCTCTGGCAGCACCCACCGGTACACGGCGAGACCACCGAACGCGCCGACCATGAACACCTCGCCGTGCGCGAAGTTGATCAGCTGGATGATGCCGTACACCATCGTGTAGCCCAGCGCGATCAGACCGATCGTCGCGCCCAGCACCAGCCCGTTGGCTATCTGCTGTAAAAGGGTCGTCACATCTGCCTCCACAGGCGGCGGGGGTGGGCTCGGCCCACCCCCGCCGTCGCGTCACTCATGGTCGGAAGGTCTTCGAGGGTCCTCGTCAGCCCTCGAACTTCCCGGTCTCGACGGACTTCCACTTGCCGCCGGTGACCTCGTAGATGGTCAGAACCGTGTTGGTGCTGTCGCCGTTCTCGTCGAACGCCAGCTCGCCGGTCGCACCTTCACTGCTGTGGTCCTGCGCGGCCTTGACCACGTCCGGACGCATGGTGTCGGCCCACTCACCGTCGCCGATCGTCTTCGCGACCGAGGCGATGATCACGTTGGCGGCGTCGTAGGAGAACGCACCGTAAGCGGAGAAGCCCTCCTTGAAGCCGGCCTTGTCGTAGGCCTCGACGAACGCCTTGGCGCTCTCGAGCTCCTCGGTCGGCGCGCCGACCGAGGTGGCCAGGTCACCATCCTTGCCGCCGAGCGCCATGAACTGGTCGTCGTAGATGCCGTCGCCGCCCATGACCGGAATGCTCAGGCCCGCACCTGCGAACTGCTTCGACAGCGGGCCCGCCTGCGGGTACTGGCCGCCGTAGTAGATCGCGTCCGGCGCGAACGGCTTGACCGCCGCGATGACGCTGGAGAAGTCCGTGTCCTTCTCACCGATCTTCTGGCGAGTGACGATCTCGGCGTTGTTCTTCTCCGCCTGCCCGGCGAACGAACTCGCGAGGCCCTCACCGTAGGTCAGACCGTCGGTGATGATCGCGATCTTCTTCTTGCCGGACTTCTTGATCAGGTAGTTCGCCGCGAACGGGCCCTGCAGCGAGTCGACCGTGCACGTGCGGAAGTACGTGGGGTACGGCCGCTTCGGGTTGTTCGGGTCCTCGCCCTTGGTCAGCGAGTCCGCGGTGTTCGCAGGCGAGATCTGCAGGATGCCTGCCTGGTCCAGGATGGGCTGGACGCTCTGCGACACCGAGGAGTTCAGCGTGGACACCACGCCGATGACGTTCGGGGTGGACGACAGCTTCGTCGCGGCTTGCGCGCCGAGCTGCGGCGTCTTCTGGTCGTCCTCCGCCTGGAGCGCCAGCTTGTAGCCCTTGACGGTGCACTTCTCGTTGGCCTGGTCGACCGCGAGCTGCGCCGAGTTCTCGATGCCCTTGCCCAGCGCTGAAAGCTCACCGCTCAGGGGGGCGATCACGCCGAGGGTAAGCACGCCCTTGCTGACGTCGCAGGACTGGTCGCTCCCACCGCCAGCAGAGTCGCCTTCCTCCTTGTTCGTGCCGCAAGCCGACAGCAGCAGCAAGCCCGCTGCCACGACAGCCGCGGCTTTCACCGTGTGGTTTCGCACGTGACGTGTCCCTTCTACGCATTTCCGTTCGGCGTGTTGCCGCATAGCATGCCGAACCCTGCCCTCGTCCATGTCAGAGGGCTGGCCGGAACCTAGTAACCGAGCGCAGTCCTAGTCACGCCACATGGCCGCTCGTGACCAGACTGCAACGAAACCAACCGTCCGTGTCCGCTCACCGGACGAACCAGGATCATCCGGTCAACGTGCCGTAACACGATCTCAACTTCGCAACGGACTACCTGGCGACCACCTGCCCGCTTCTAATCTGCTCTTGTGCCAACCAGGAGGCGGGTGCTCGTCTGGCTCGGCGCCATCGCGCTCATCGCCGGAGCCGTGGTCACTCTGCGCAGTACGGGCGACCCCCTCGGTAGCGACACGGACAGTGATGGCCCGCGCGAGCCGGTGAAGGTGGAGCGGTTCGCGGCGGACAACGTGGTGCTACCCGCGCAGGGCCGGCCACCCGCCCCTCCCGCGCGGGTGGTCGCCGAGCCGGAGCGGGACGCGCTGCGGGTGTCGTGGGCGGACGCGCTGCCAGGCGGCAACGTGCCCGACGGTGCCGAGGGGTACGAGGTCCGCTGGCGGCCGGAGAACGGCAACGGCACCGACCGCGACTTCGGCACCCGGCTCGTCGCCACCCCCGACGTGCGGCTCGAGGGGCTCACGAACGACCGCCGGCACGTCGTGGAGGTGCGCACGGTCGACGCGTTCGGGCAGCGGTCCGAGCCCGCGCGGACCACCGGGACCCCCAGCGAGACCGACGAGTCACGGAAGTCGCCGCTGACCGGCCTGTACGACGAGTTCACCGACCCGGCGGAGTTCGGCGACCGGTGGCACCTGTCCGGGTACCGCGGCTGCGTCGACGTGGTCGCCGAGCGGGGCCGGGGACTGCCGATCCAGCTGGGCTGCGGCGCGGACCTGGCGATGCTGCGGGCGAAGCAGCCAATGAAGCTCACCGCGCCGACCCCGTCCGGTGAGCTGGGCCGGGTGGCGGTGTGGACGGACACCGCGGGCACCGGCGGGGAGCTGACGATCACACTCGCTCCGGGGCCGGTGGACCGTGTCGGCGCGGACCGGCAGCGGGCGAACCGGTTCCCGCCGAGGGACAACGCGCTGCCGGGCGGCACGATCCGGGTCGGCGTCGACGACGGCGGTGTGCACGTGAGCGCCGCCCCCGACGTGCCCGCCGTGGCGTCGCCGGAGCTGGAGGTGTTCCCGGCGCCGCTGCGCGGGCCGAACGTGACGCACCTGTTCGAAGTGGTGCTCACGACGACCGGGCTGCGGGTGTACCAGGACGGGCTGCTGGTGTCGGTGACCGGTGTGGTGCCGTCGTGGCAGTCGTCGTCGGTGCTGCTGGGGTTCCGGGGACCGGAGCGGCGGCGGTCGCGGGTGCACCTGGCGGCCGCCGGGTTCACCGGACCGGCCACCGCGGTACCGGCCGCGGTGGAGGTGCCGGTGAACGCGGGCACGCAGCGGGTGCTGAACCTGACCGAGCAGTCGCCGCAGCTTGGCATCGCGCGGACCCCGCTGGAGCAGGCGAGTTCCGCGCGGCTGGTGGCGACGCTGCTGCTCGCCGAGGGCACGGACCCGCACGGGGTCGTCATGCAGTTCGGTGCGCTGCGGGTGCCCGCGCGGCCGGTCGTGGCGGTGCCGCCCGCCGAGGACGGCGCGGCACTCACCGTGGCCGCCGACGTGCCGCCCGCGCTGCTCGGCGCGGCGGGCGCGACCTCGATCACGCCGTTCGTACTGCGCGCACCCGGCGCGACGCAGCAGGTACGGCTGGTGGAGACATACCTGCAGATCACGCCGGTGGCGGGGTGGACGCCGCCGGAGCAGCCAATCGAACCCGGCAGGCCGCAGGGCGCGGACGTGCTGCCGTCTGTCGACGCGGTGCTGTGCAACTCGGCGGGCGAGCCGCTCACGTCGGCGGTGCTGCCGCCGACGGGTCAGGTCGTGCTGAAGGTGAACCTGGACGCGTCGACCAGCCAGTGGGAGACCGGCACGATCGGTGGCGTGCAGGGCTTTCAGGTGTGGCTGGACGGCGACCTGATCGCCGGCGTGCCGACCCGCGCCGACGGCCCCGGGCTGGGTGGCCGGCACGTGATGTCGATCGCCGTCGGTGGTCTGGCGCGCGACGCACACGTGCTGGAGGTCCGCGAGTACGCCATGGCAGGCGACGATCGACCGGTGTCGGCGGTGCTGAACTTCACCGTCAGGTGATGTTCTCCACCACCGCCTCGGCGACGGCTTTCATGGTCGCGCGGCGATCCATGGCCGTCCGCTGGATCCAGCGGAAGGCTTCCGGTTCGGAGAGGCCCTGCTTGGTCATGAGGAGGCCCTTGGCGCGCTCGATGAGCTTGCGCGTCTCCATCCGGTCCGTGAGTGTCGCGACCTCGGTCTCGAGGGCCTGGAGCTCGGAGAACCGGCTGACGGCCAGTTCGATGGCGGGCACCAGGTCGTGCTTGGCGAAGGGCTTCACCAGGTACGCCATCGCCCCCGCCTCACGAGCCCGCTCGACGAGGTCCCGCTGCGAGAACGCGGTGAGGATCACGACAGGCGCGATCCGCTCCCCCGCGATCTGCGCCGCGGCCTCGATGCCGTCCATCCGTGGCATCTTGACGTCGAGGATCACAAGGTCGGGCCGCAGCTCCTTGGCCAACGCGACGGCCTGTTCGCCGTCCGAGGCCTCCCCAGCGACGTGGTAGCCCTCTTCCTTGAGCATTTCCACAAGGTCGAGCCGAATGAGCGCCTCATCCTCCGCGACGAGCACGCTACGTTGCACGGCCGGGACGGACTGGGCCTCGGCAGCCTGATCGGTCACCGGGGTCCTCCTGAATCGATCGGTCTGGGCCTTCAGCGTACCGGCGGACTGCCTCCCAGGCCTGCATACGGGCCGTGATCAGCACAACGTTAACGCCGTGGCAACAAGACCCCCGCCAATTGCATGACAAGCACCACACCTGCGAGAACCACGCCCGTCTTTGGTGACCCTACGTGCACGCCCGCTGTCGAGACGGTGTTCGTCCCCCGCCGCACCCCTCTGATCACCGAGATCATCCACGCCGCGTCCCGTCCCCCCGGCAGGTGAGAACCCTGAGGACCGCGAGAAGGCCGATCCCGTAGAGTCTCCCCACGCGTAAGCCCCCGTAGCCCAACCGGCAGAGGCAACGGATTCAAAACCCGTCCAGTGTGCGTTCGAATCGCACCGGGGGCACCACGTCTGACCAGGCAAAGAAGGCCCCAGACCAGCGCTGACACTGTCAGGGGCCTTCCGCATGTGTCCGGTTGTACCTGTGTGTTTCCGGTCGTCGTCGACCGTTCGTCCCGAATACGTCCCGAAATTCGGGGAGCGGCTACCGGTTGACGGGACCGTGCCCCAGAGCGGCCTCTACGAGCTCCAAATGAAAGCCTTCCATTCTGCACGTCGCCCAACTGGGCGACTAACACGGACGCGGACAACCACACGCGGCAGACTGGTGCCCCGCGATCAGGAGGTACGCAGACATTGAGCGGCACGGTTAGCCCAGTTCAAAGCAGGCGCCTGGCCGCACCTTGCGCCGCTGGCGCGAACGGGCCGGCTACTCCGTGGAACGCGCCGCCGAGGAACTGCTGTGCGGCGCGGCCATCGTCTCCCGCATGGAGACCGGCGGCAGCGCTCAACCGCTGCGCGTCAAAGCGGCACTGGAGCTATACGGCGCACCGCCCAACGTTGTGACCGACATGGTCGAAGCCGCCCGTCAGCGCCGACGGCAAGGCGTCCTGCGGCGGCCGTACTACGACTTCGTGTCCCAAACCTTCGGGGAGTACCTGGACCTCGAGACCGAGGCCACCGCCTTGGCCTGCTTCCAGATCGACATCGTGCACGGCCTGCTCCAGACCGAGGACTACCCGAAGGCACTAACCAGCAGCGCTTCGGGCGATGTCATCGACCCGGACGACATGGACAAGTAAGCGGCCCGTGGTCCCGCGTGGTCCCGGTCGCCAACGAGGTGAACACGCCGAGGTCCGGCTTGCGCTTGGCCAACTCGGCAAGCGTGGCCCGTGCCCGGTCATCCTCGACACCCGTCAGCGCTGACTTCAGCTGCTGGCCGCGTTCTTTGGCCGCGCGACCAGGTTCCTCGGCCTCCTTCAGGGTGATACCAAGCCTTCGGGTCGCGTCGGTGATCTGCTCCAGGCCGAGAATCCGGGCAAGGGCGTCGTACAGCTGGCTGGGGCCCGCCTGGAGGAGCCCACTCATTCCTCGTAGGACAGGATCGGCCGGTAAAGCTCGATCGCCAAGTCCCAGCCCAGACCGGCCAATCCGCGTTCCCGCCGCTCGCCGGTCCGCTGAAGCCAGGTCGACCGCTGCGCCAGCGAAGCCTCCTCGGCCCAGTCCACGCCGACGGTCGTCGCACCGACCTTGTCGACAGCGAGTCCGATCCTGATCGAGTAGGGCGTGGACTGGTGCAGGTTGCGCCAGCCATTCGTCCAGAGAACGGGCTTGTTCCGCCAGCGGTACCTGTCGCCGGTGAGCGCCAGCTCCAGCCCTTCGGCGAAGCTGGACTTTCCCGATCCGTTGCGCCCGGTCACGATGGTGAGTCCCGGTCCGGGGTGCAGCGGCAACGTCACTCGACGCCGACGCCGCGGAAACCGGCGACCGTGATGCCGCTCAGATACGCCTCGATCGACTCCGGAGCGTGCTCCGGACCTTCACTCGCCGGCCTGACGGCCCCACCCGACGGGGTCACAAGAGCCGAGCGCAGTGGCTCCTCACCGAGAAGTGCGGCAAGGATCAGCTCCTTGGCCTCCCCCGGAGAGAGCGGGAATCCGCGTCGGCCTGGTCGAGCACCAGGTCGGCCAGGGGTTTGTCGTTCATGATTGGTCTCCTCTCGCGTCAAGGTCGTCGCGGCGACAGTAGGCCGACATGGGTGATAACTCGGACTTCCTGTTGATAAGGGCGGTTATCAGCCATGCACGTTACAAGTTCCGCGTCACCTTTTAGGGTGACCGTCGTTCGGAGTCGACGACACGCAGGAGCGAACAGTGGAGACAACCGCGGTACCCGCGCCAGACCCGCTCCTGATGTCCCTGCCCGAGATCGCGGAGCTGGCCGGCGTGCGACGCCCGGTGGTGACGACCTGGCGACGTCGTCACCCGGACTTCCCCGCACCGGTGACCATGTCCGAAGCACGCCCGCTGTTCAACGGTCATGACGTGTGCTCGTGGTTGGTCGAGACCGGTCGCGCGGGGCGCGCGGAGATCGAGCCCGACCTGCGGGTCTACGCCCTTGCCGCGGTGGCACAGCAGGCCGGCACCCATCGTCTGCTCGACACCGCGAGCGCGCTGCTCTGCCTGCAGCACCTTGACGGCGAGCCGTTGCGGGATGCCACGCCTGCCGAGCTGATCACGCGGGCAGACGCCGTCGACATCGAAGATCACCTCCTTTGCTCGGAAATCGCGGCGGACCCTGCCGGTGCTGTCGCGCTCGCGCATGCGGTGGACGACCTCATCGAGGCCGCGTGGGGGGCCCGGCCGGCCTTCGAGCGCCTGCTCACCGTCACAGACCGCATCGCCGGTCCACCGGTTGTCCGGTTGCGGCCCGAACTTCTACGCCTGATGGCGGAACTGTCCGGCGCATCGCGACACTCCGAAAGGGCCGGCTCGGTGCGCATCGCGGCCCCCTGGGCAGGCCGCGGTGACCTGCTCCTCGCGACCGCATCGCTCCTAAGCGAAGCGCACACGCCCATGTTCGTCGCCGCCGAGCAGGACGAACCCACCGCCCGACTGCTCCGGCGGCGTCTGCGCGTGCACGGCTTCCCGGCCGAGGACGCCATCGTGCAGGCCACGCTCGACGACGTCCCCGCCCCGGATGTTATCGTCGCGGCACTGCCCTATCTGCCCGGTGAGACCCGGTCGGTCAGCGACACCCTCAACACGGTCGACGACCTGTCCCTCTGGCTGGCTTCGGGACGGACCGCCATCGTGCTGGGCCCGGCGCAGGCGTTGGCAGCGCGCCTTGCGCCTTACTCCGCCGAAGAACGGCTACGCGCGAAACTCCTGACCAGCGGCATGGTCGAGGCGATCCTGCGGCTTCCCGGCGGGATGGTGCCGGCGAGGCCCGGCTACGACACGGCTGTGTGGGTGCTGACGGCGAACCCCAACCCCCGCACGCAAGGTCGGGTCCTGCTCGGCGACGTGTCGGATCGGAAGCTGTCCGACGAGGTGGTGCGGGAGTGCGTCACCGACGTGGTCACCTGGCACCGGGACGAGTACCAGCCGACCGCGCACTCCCGGCGGCACTTCGTCCAGGTCGCGGTGCGCGACCTCGTCGAACACCCGCGTTCACTCAGCCCGAAGCCACTGCCAAGCCTTCGTGAGCGCACCGTCGTGACGCCCCGGACAATCGCACGGCTCACCGAACTCGAAGCTGCCCTCGCCCGGCCGAGACAGACACCCCCGCCGCTCGCGAGCGGCCTGGTCATCGGCGAGCAGACCTACAGCCAGCGGGAAACGATCGGCGCCCTGGCGCGCCATGGCCTGCTGCGGCTGGGGCAGGGCAGCCGGATCGCGGTCGAGCACCTCTCGCCGGACGGGCACCACCGTGTCCTCGGCGCATCAGACCTGCGTGCACCCGGCAAGTCCCCGCTGATCGACCGTGCCGTTCTTACGACCGAGTATCCGCGTACGACGTTGACCGAACCGGGGGACGTCCTGGTGACCCTGTCGCCCGAACCGGCTGTCCACCTAGACGAGCGTGGGTTCTCGGTGATCCAGTTCCCCGTCCGCCGCCTGCGTGCCACCCCGGACGGGCAGTCCCGGTTTCCACCCCATGTGCTCACTGCGCTCCTGGAGACGGCCATCCAGGCACGCACCGCCGGCGCCGTACGTCCGCCGCGCAAGCTCGTCGACTGGGAGCTCCCCGTGCTGACCGAGCCGACTGCCCAGCAGCTGGACGCACTGCTGAAACGGATCGCTACCCGACGCCGGGAAGCACGATCCGAACTGGAACTACTCGACGAGACGTGGCGGATCGTCACCACCGGCATCACGAACGCTACGTTGACCTTCCCACGATGAACAGGAGAGCAATGCCACCCCGGAAGAAGAAGCCCGAACAACCGCAGACGATGCGAGAGCTGCACGACATCCTGTGGAAGTCGGCCGACAAACTTCGTGGCTCGATGGACGCCGCGCAGTACAAGGACTTCGTCCTCGGGCTGGTGTTCCTCAAGTACGTGTCGGACGCGTTTACCGAACGCCGCGAGCAGATCCGGGCCGAACTCGTCGAACAGGGCATTCCGGAATCGCGCGTCGACGGTTTCCTCGGCGACCAGGACGAGTACACCGGACACGGCGTGTTCTGGGTGCCTGAGTCCGCGCGGTGGGACAACCTCGTGCGCGACGTCGGCGACAATCCCGGCGAGAAGATCGACGACGCCATGGACGAGATCATGAAGTCCAACGAGCCACTGACCGGTGTCCTGCCGAAGATCTTCAACCGCGACAACGTCGACCAGATCCGCCTCGGCGAACTGCTCGCCCTGATCAGCGACGCCCGCTTCACCGGCCACGGCGACCGGCCCGCCCGTGACGTACTGGGTGAGGTCTACGAGTACTTCCTGGAGAAGTTCGCGCGCGCGGAGGGCAAGCGCGGAGGCGAGTTCTACACGCCGAGCTCGGTGGTGAGGCTGCTCGTCGAGGTTCTGGAGCCGTACTCCGGTCGCGTCTATGACCCGTGTTGCGGTTCCGGCGGCATGTTCGTTCAGGCCGAGAAGTTCGTCGTCGCACACCGGGGCCGGCGCGAGGACCTGTCCGTGTACGGCCAGGAAGCCAACGAACGCACCTGGCGGCTGGCGAAGATGAACCTCGCTATTCACGGCATCGGCGGCAACCTCGGTCCCCGCTGGGCCGACACGTTCCGCGAGGACAAGCACCCGGACATCAAGGCTGACTTCATTCTCGCGAATCCGCCGTTCAACATGTCCGACTGGGCTCGTCGCACTGACGACGCCCGCTGGCGTTACGGAGTGCCGCCAGCCGGGAACGCGAACTTCGCCTGGCTGCAACACATTGTTTCCAAGCTGCGCGAGACCGGCAACGGAGGTGTGGTGCTAGCCAACGGCTCCATGTCTTCGCAGCAATCCGGCGAAGGTGAGATCCGAGCGGCTATGGTTGAGGCCGATCTCGTGTCGTGTTTGATCGCGTTGCCCCCGCAGCTGTTCCGCACGACCCAGATCCCTGCGTGTCTGTGGTTCTTCAGCGCGAACAAGGGACCACAGGGCGCAAAGCGGCTCGTAGAGCGGCGCGGCGAGACCCTGTTCATCAATGCTCGCGACATGGGTGTATTGGTCAACCGCACCGAACGCGAGTTCACCGCGGAGGAGCTGGCCAAGATCGCAGGCACCTATCACGCCTGGCGGGGCACTAAATCCGCTCGTGCCGCCGGTTTGAAGTATGAAGATATCCCCGGCTTCTGCCATTCAGCAACGATCGAAGAAATTCGGACTCACAACCACGTGTTGTCCCCGGGACGATACGTTGGCGTAGCCGAGATTGACAACAGTGGTGCGGAACCAACCGTCGCGAAAATAGAGCGCCTAACGAAGGAGCTCTACGCCAATTTCGATGAAGCAGCCCGCCTGGACGCTGTCGTTCGCGAGCAACTGGAGCGTATTAATGGCTAGGCTGGAAACGATGACCGGTGGACGCTCCGCAACAACAGGAGTCATTAGAGGGCGTTACGCTCTGAGCGTCGGTAACCCAGGGATCAAACCTCCAATTGGGTTCTCATGGGTGAGATTGACAGATCTTGCACGCCTTGAGAGTGGTCACACCCCAAGTCGTCGAATTGCCGATTATTGGGGCGGAGACATACCTTGGATCGGGATTCGCGACGCGACAGCTAACCATGGAAAAATAATATTTTCGACAAATCAACACATTACCGAATCTGGACTAGCAAACTCCTCCGCTAGATTGCTGCCCGAGTCAACCGTTTGCCTTTCCAGGACCGCATCCGTTGGCTACGTAGTAACGATGGGAGTTCCCATGGCTACTAGTCAAGATTTTATCAATTGGGTGTGCGAACCGGGACTTTCATCAAAGTATCTGCATTATATATTTATGTGCGAACAAGAAAGCGTTCGACAGTTCGCGCACGGAACAACACATCAGACCGTTTACTACCCTGAAGCGAAGGCGTTTCACGTCTGCATTCCGTCAAAGGCCGAGCAGGATAGAGTTGTTCAAACACTGAGTGCGCTTGACGACAAAATTTCTACAAATGAACGCATTGTTGCCATTTGCGATGAACTTCGAAGAGTCTCCCTAGAAGATGAAATGCTGCGGAGTGCGCCGATAAAGGTCCCGCTTTCTTCTATCGCGCGGTTTGTCAATGGTCGCGCCTTTACAAAAGGGGCGACTGGCACAGGCAGAATGGTTGTTCGTATCGCCGAATTGAATTCTGGCCCCAGCGCATCCACGATATGGAATGAACTCAATGTCGACGATGTGCATCTTGCCCAGGCTGGCGATGTACTATTTGCGTGGTCGGGATCACTAACAGTGGCTCGCTGGTTCAGACCTGAAGCGATAATCAATCAGCATATTTTCAAGGTTATCCCAAATAGCAATCTCCCCACCTGGCTGATATATGAACTAGTAAACCAGAAGCTCGATGTTTTTAGGGGTATCGCTGCCGACAAGGCGACAACAATGGGGCATATTCAGAGACGCCACCTTGACGAACTGATATCGGCACCTGATTTCAGCACTATCGGAAATCTCGATCGGAAACTGGGTCCGCTTTGGCAGCGTGCTCTTGCAGCAGAAACCGAGAACCTGACGCTCGCGGAAATGCGTGACGCGCTGCTGCCCAGGCTCCTGTCCGGCGAACTGCGCGTCACGGACGCAGAGAGACTTGTGGAGGACGCCGTATGAGTGGCGACTACTCTGAGGCTGAATGGGAAGAGCTTGCCCTCGAAGCATTTGGCGAGCTTGGCTGGCAATTGGTTGAAGGCAAGAAGATCGCGCCGGGATCGGGAGAACGGGAATCCTGGCCGGAGCTCGTGCTGCGGAGCCGGCTCACGCAGGCGGTCGCGCACCTGAACCCGGAGCTGTCCGCGTCCGCTGTCGACGAGGCGGTCGCGATTCTCGTCACCGCTGCCTCGCGGGACGCGAAGGCGGAGAACCGGCAGGTGCACGAGTACCTGGCCAAGGGGATCCGCAAGGTTGTCTACACCGACTCGTTCGGTGCAGAGCAGAATCCCACCATCCGGATCATCGGTGCCGATCCCGCCGACAACGACTGGCTGGTGGCCAACCAGGTCACGGTCGTTGACGGCGAGCACAAGCGGCGCTTCGACGTGGTCCTCTACGTCAACGGACTGCCCATAGCGTTGTTGGAGCTAAAGAAGGCCAGCGACGCCCACGCGGACCTGTCCGGCGCGCACGCGCAGATCATGACCTACGTGGACGAGCTGCCGCTGGCGTTCCGCTACAACATGGCCTGCGTGGTGTCCGACGGGATCACCGCGCGCTACGGCACCGCATTCAGCCCGTTCGAACAGTACCTACCGTGGAACGTCGACGACGAGGGCCAGCCGGTCAAACAGCCGCCGACCAACGACTCCGAGTTGGCGCTGAACCTGCTCCTGTACGGCCTGTTCAACCAGTGGCGCATGCTCGACCTGCTCAACAACTACGTCGCGTTCGCCGAGGACGAGCACGGTGTGGTAAAGCGGATCGCGCGGCCACACCAGTACTTCGCCGTCGACCAGGCTGTCAGTAAAACAGTCGAGGCTGTCCGGGGGCATGGTCTGGCCGGGGTTGTCTGGCACACGCAGGGGTCGGGTAAGTCCATCGAGATGGAGCTCTACGCCAACCAGGTGCTCAAGCACCCAGCACTAGGCAACCCCACCATCGTGGTCATCACCGACCGATCCGACCTGGATGACCAGCTGTTCAAGACGTTCGACACCAGTGGGCTGCTGCCGAGCAGACCCGTCCAGATGAACTCGCGTGAGCAACTGCGCGCGGAGCTCGCCAACCGCGCCATCGGCGGCGTCCTGTTCACGACGTTGCAGAAGTTCGGCCGTTCCAAGGAAGAGAAGGAGTCCGGCCGCAGTCATCCGCTGCTGTCGGACCGGCACAACATCATTGTCATCGTCGACGAGGCGCACCGCAGCCACTACGACGACCTCGACGGCTACGCCCGGCACCTGCGCGACGCGCTGCCCAACGCCACGATGATCGCGTTCACCGGCACCCCGATCTCCGGGGTGAAGGACACCCGCAGGGTCTTCGGCGACTACATCGACATCTACGATCTCACCCGCGCGGTCGTTGACGGCGCGACCGTGCCGGTGTTCTACCAGAGCCGGCTCATCCAGGTCGACCTGCCGAAGGACGTCGATCCGGAGATCATCGACGAACGGGCCGACGAAGCAACCGCCGGTCTCGACGACGCGGAGAAGACCCGCATCCAGCAGGCCGTGGCCGCGATGAACGAGCTCTACGGCGCCCCCGCACGGCTCGAGAAGCTCGCCGCGGACATCGTCGCGCACTGGGACGAACGCTCCACCCAGATGCGCAAGTTCATCGGCGGCAACGGCAAGGGCATGATCGTCTGCGCGACGCGGGAGATCTGCGCCCGCCTGTACGACGAGATCATCAAGATCGGCCACGACCGGCTGACCGAAGACACCATCAAGGTCGTCTACACCGGTGACGCCACCGAGAAGAACGCGGTGATCAAGAAGCACATCCGCAGGCCGTCGGCGAACAAGGCCATCCAGGAGCGGATGCGGAACATCGCCGATCCGCTGGAACTGGTGATCGTGCAGTCCATGTGGCTGACTGGGTTCGACGCGCCACCCCTGCACACCCTCTACGTGGACAAACCCATGCGTGGCGCGGCACTGATGCAGGCGCTCGCCAGAGTCAACCGCACCTTCCGGGACAAGAAGGACGGGCTGCTCGTCGGCTACGCGCCACTCACTGAGAACCTCTACGCCGCGCTCGCCGAATACAGCGCCACCGACCAGGAGACCAAACCACTCGGCCGGGACCTGGACGACGCCATGGCCCAGGTGCGCGAGCTGTACAACACCATCTCCACCGTCATTCTCGCCCGGTACGACTGGCGCGCGGGGTTGGCCTCCGGGCATCCGAAGGCGTTCATCAACACCGTGCTGGGGGCCGTGGACTACCTGCGCAGTCCCGACAACCCCGACAACCACGTCGAGGGCGAGGAACTGTCGGCGGCGGAACGGTTCCGGCAGGCGTCGGCCAAGCTGGCGCGGTTCTACGCGCTCTGCTCGTCCACCGGCGAGATGAATCCGTACCGCGACGGCATCGCCTTCTTCGAGGCGGTGCGGGTGTGGATGGCGAAGTTCGACGCCGAGGACCGCGCCGCCAGCGGTAGGCCGATCCCCGCCGATGTCGCGCTGTACCTGCGCCAGCTCACGGCGGGCGCGATCGAGGCCGGTGGGGTAACCGACCTGTACGAAGCCGCGGGGATGCCCCGGCCGAACCTGGCGCATCTCGACGACGCGTTCATCGCGCGGATGCAGGCGGCACGCAACCCACACCTGGCTATCGAGGCCCTGCGGCGGCTGACCGAGCAGGAAATGCGCAAGGTCACCAAGCACAACATCGTCCGGCAGCAGAGTTTCTCCGACCGGCTCATCGAGCTGATGCGGAAGTACACCAACCAGAACCTCACCGCTGCACAGGTGATCGCCGAAATGGTCGCGATGGCCAAGGAGGTCTCCGCCGACGGCCGGCGCGGTGAGCAGTTCAGTCCGAACCTGACGCCCGACGAGCTCGCCTTCTACGACGCGGTCGCGCAGAACGAGTCCGCCGTCCACGAGATGGGTGTCGGCGTGCTGGCCGACATCGCGCGTGACCTCGTCCGGTCCCTTCGGCGGGACATCACCACCGACTGGGTTTCCCGCGACGACGTGCGCGCGAAACTCCGCACCACGATTAAACGCCTGCTTGCCAAGCACGGCTACCCGCCGGACGCCGAGCTTGCGGCGATAAAGCTCGTGCTGACCCAGATGGAGACCTTCGCCGAAGAGTGGTCGCCGGGCAAGGAAGACTGACAACTACATCACAGCGTCGGCGTTCGCCTTCGTGCGCAGGTGCTCGACGAGTTCGGTGCCCGCGTCGAGCAGGGCCGCCGAGAGCTGGCGAACCGTGTCCGGGTGGTCGATGACGGGCCGCAGCGTGTCGCCGCCGGTTCGGTGCTCGCCGAGGACGACCTCGACGAGATCGTCTGCCGGATACATGTCGACGGTCATCGGACAGTTGTGGTTCAGCCGGGTGTACTGGTCGGTGCTCAGCGGTTTCACGGTTGTCTCCTGATTCATGAGAAGCCCAGTGTCGCCGCGCCGCGACGACCTGCTGTCAGAACGCCGGCAGCGTCCTGGCGAGGCCGGTGGAACCGGGTGACCCGCCAGGTGCCTCTCGTCTGGTTCCGGCAGTACTGCCCGGCGGGAACGCCGCACTTGGTGCAGGCCACACTGGCGCAGGCGTTCCAGGCTCGACGGAGCGCGACCTCAACCTTCATCGGATCAGCATCAGATTGCGCGCTGTCGAGGGTGAAGTACTCCATCGCCTGATGATGGCAGCGCGGTGACCAAGCCACATCGGATGCCGTTCGGTCAGCCCTCATGATCGGCATCGTCGGCCGTATCGACGTTGTCGATACGGCTTGTCGTGGAATCGTCTCCGTCGCTGAATTCGCCCTCTACCCAGTCTTCGGGGCGCGGGGGTGCGTAACCAAGTTCGCGGAGGGCCGCCATGACCGCGTCTCCTTCCTCGGCCTGGCGCATCCTGGTCTCGTCCTCGTCGGCTGATTCGACGCGAGCTTCGATGATGACCTTCTCCGCAGGAACGTCGAGCCAGCTCGTGTGGCCTTCATGGACCCAGGATCCTGGCGGCCTGAGCTTCACGGGCAACGAACGATCCTGGGCGGGCTCTACGGCCTGTTCGCCAAAGGCATCTGAACGCGACGTGGTTCCAGCCTGCAGCGCCTGCCCTGGGGAGTCGCGGGCAGGCATCCTTGTGCGGTCGGGCGACAGGAAAGACCGCTGAGTTGCCCGCAATCTCCCACGAGTGTCGCCCCTCAGAGCCAATGAGGCTGGCCCACATCGCTGTGCGAACCGGGACGGCAGGGCGCCGCAGGCATGGCGGCTGCGCCTCCCTGCCGATCTGGCTACGAGTCTGCTCATCAGTTTGTCGGCAGTATGTCTTCGCCGGGGTTGGGTGCGGCCAGGATGCGCTGCTCCACCTCTTCGAGCTACGCTGCGCGCCTGGATCCGCGCGACTCAGCACACGGCCGCGTTCTGGCAGGCCGACTACGCAAGGGCAGCAACGTACGCGTCCGACGGCACGCACCTTCCTTACGAGCGCGCACACACTCGATCTGGCACGGGAACAGCAGCCGGAACCAACACGCACGGCTCTGGCCGACGCGCGGGACGCCGCCGACGCCGTGGAACCGATTGACGAGATCGGGGGCCCGTTCACGTCACTCCTGCATTCGCGGCGGTTCCTGCAGAATTTCGCTCTATGGGATCAAGGCGCGCCGCCGATAGCGGCGCGCTGTGCCTGTCACGTTGGCGACGTGGTCCAACTTCCATCGCGGCACGCCTCGCTACGGCAGCGCCGCCACCAGCGGTCCGTGGCCTTGGATCGATACTTCCGGATCACGTCGTCTGCGTCTACATATCGCCAAGTCGCGCGCGTGTCGGCCTGCTTCGCCCCCCCGCGCCTTTATACGTTGGTACGGTGCCAGCTCGGAAAGGTCCACCACCTCAAATCCGCACTGGACCGTCCTCTGATGACGCTCACGACATCGTCTACTTCCGGCGTCATATCGACGATGACCCCGACGAGACCGTGCCCGGCCGCATCTTCCTTCGTGATGCCTGCCCACCTGGCGTACGAGCCAAGTTCGTCGCGGTCCTCAACGCCGTTGCCGCTGCTCCGCCCAAGCGGTTCGCCGGCGGCGGAGCATGGGAGGCCATGCACGGGGACATGACCGGATGGTTCGAGGTCCGCAAGGACGGTCCCAGGCGACACCACTACCGGCTGTTCGGCCTCCTCGACTACGAAGCCCAGGGACTGGACAAGCCGCTGCTGGTCGTGATCGACGGCCGAGACAAGCCGTACCGCACGGAACTGTCGTCGGCGGACTACGAGGCGGTACGCGCCCTCGGCGTCGAGCACCGAAAGCGCAACCCCCGATCGCTCCAGTGAGCTGACTACGAGGCCCGGGAACTGGCGAACCTTCGCGCCAGCTCCCCAGGGTCCTTCGCGGTGCCTGAGCGGAGAGGCTCTGCCACCTGCTCACGTTCCTCATCGGTCATGGGCACCAGGGCGATCTTCAGGCCCAGAGCGGCAGCGACCTCGGCAACAGTGCCGATCGTGGGGTTGCGCTGCCCCAGCGTGAGCAGGCGCCGAATCACCCCCGGGTCTGCGCTGATCGCGCGAGCCAGCTCAGCCTTGGACAGCCCCAAGCCGGTTCTTGCCTCATCGAGGTCATGGACGAGCCGGTCGATGGTGGCCACCCGCAGGCTCTCGGTGATGTAAGAGCGCAGGAACTCCGGGTCCTTGAGATCCTCAGCCAGGTCATCCCAGTACGTCCGCGGAACAGTCGTCATGGCGCTCACCTCCATCTTCAGCTGCATGCACGCCTGCAACGCGCATGCATGCATGCTTCAGTGTTGCATATAAGCAACATTCCGCGCCACCGGAGGCCCGAAGGGGCGCCCCCGGGTTGACCGCGAGCTGCCCGTTCTCCGGCACGGCCACCTGGTCGAGCCGGTGGGCCGCCGCCACGTAGACAGCGCTCGCCAGGTACAGGAGGCCACGGGACCGGCTGCTTGCCTCGAGCGGACTGCGAGAGACGGTCTGGCCGACCTGTATCAGTGCATGTCGCTGTCCCATGACCTACTGACAGCCGTTCCTTCTCGACCTCGATCCGCCCAGCACCCCGAATCCGAGAGAGTCGTCGGACGCGGTCACGATATCGTTACCCGTTGTGACCTCTGCGGCGGCGTGGGATCTCCACCGTGGTGGAAACTAGCAGCTCACGACGGGTACAAGTTCGTGCGGATGCTGTCCGAACCTGGCCGGGGGACCGCTTCGCGGTGCAGGTTCATGCGCTCAAGACGCAACCTCTGTGTGTTCGCAGCAGAGCTGGTTACCTCAGCGCTCGTAGGCGCCCCGGTTTGCCGGAGGGCTGAGGTGGCGAGCGCGGCGGCAGAACCTCGGGAGGCGCCCTTGGCTGCTGTTCTCGGAAGCGCCGGATGTTGATCGCCCTGATGTCCTCGGGCGACAGATCCTGGACGGCGAGTAGCGAGGCGAGCGCGCTTCGCGGGGCCGGAGTCCCTTCACTCGCCATCCGGCCAGATATGGCCGGTGACTGGCCTGGCCATGGCCCATCGCGGGTTGGGAGGTTTCTGGGGTCACCTTGGCAGTTCCGATGAAAGGGCACCCATGACGATGCAGCAGCCGGGCGCTGCTCCCACCACGCGCCGCCGCGCTCGGTGGGAGCGCTATCGCGTCACCCACCCGTTCTCCGCCAAGGCCCAGGCCACCCTGTGGGGTCTGGTCGCAGGCGTCGTCGCGGTGGCCGCGCTCGCCGGCTGGGCGCTGGACATGAAGGGCGGTGTGATCATCGTGGCGGTGATCCCGTTCATCATCGCCTGGTTCGAGGGCCAGCGGACGGCGTTCCAGTTCGACGTGGCCGGTGTCCGGATCGGTCAGGTGCAGCTGCCGTGGCACGACGTCACGCAGTTCGTCGTTGCGCACTCCCCCGACGGCCGGCACACGTTGCTCGGTGTGCGACTACGGCCAGGTGCCGTGCCGCCGGCCGGTGTCAACGTGCCACCGCGGCACCCCGCGATACCTGCCCCGTTCCACGTCGCCGTGCAGGCAGCGAAGTTCGACATGGCGAAGATGGTCCAGAAAGCCCGGAAGTACGCCCCGCAGCACATCCGGATCGTCGCCGCGGACTCCCACAGCGAGCAGGTCGTGGCCTGACCGCCACCGAAGGAGCCGATCAGTGACATACCCACAGCAGCAGGGGGGATACGGGCCCCCACCACCTCCAGGTGGTGGCTACGGCTATCCACCACCCGTGCCTGGCGGCTTCGGCCAGTACCCGCCGCCAAGGAAGAACAACACGGGGCTCATCGTCGGCGTCGTCGGGATCGTGATGGTCGCCGTCGTGGCTCTCGTTCTCGTGCTCGTTCTGACCGGTGACGATGACTCGTCGACGGCGGACGGGAGCGACACGTCCGAGGAGTCCGGTCCGCCCAACGGGATCCCCGGACCCAACGGCGGTGACTCCGGCGACGGTGACGACCCCGGCGGCGCGTCCTCACCGGAAATCCTCGCCGACCTGGCCGTCGAGGTGATCGAGACCCAGGACGCGGATCTCATCGACGAGCACGCGTGTTCCAGCGGCGACGCATCGCGGATGAAGTCGGACCTCGCCCGGCTCAAGGGCCTGGACGCCGCCGCGACCCTCGATGACATCCAGGAGTCGGGCGACACCGCACAGGCCACGGTCGTGGTGTTGGTAGGCGGGGAGCCCGAAGCCGTTCTCACCGTGGACATGGACAACAACAGCGACACCTGGTGCGTGTCCGGAATCGAGATCACTCACTGACACTGAGCCGCCACACGCGTCGAGACGCCCGGTCAGTCGGGATACTTACGTCGCAACTGCATCAGGGTGCGGAGCATGTCGACAGTGTCCTGGTTGAACGGGCCGGGTGTCCCGTTCGGGTTCGCCTGGCCGGTGAGTGGCCCGAGTAGGCCGTCCATCAGGTTCTGGACCATGTTCTGCAGTGGCTCGGTCACCTTGGCCATGGCCGGGTCCTGCTCGGACGGCGGGGCGATCTTGTCGACCATCGCCTGGCTGAGTTGGTGCATGAGCGGCATCGCGCCCGGGCCCGCCGATCCCAGGCCCTCGAACATGCCGACCAGTGTGTGTGGCGGCACGTCCGTGCCGAGCACGAGCTTCATCGCGGCGACGAGCGGCTGGGGGTTCGCCAGTTGACCGACGAGGCGCACCGCCGTCGGCAGGAACCGCCCGGCGTCCTGCTTCAGGAACTCGGCGAGGACCTCGGTCAGGTCGTGTCGCGGGGACGACGCCAGGGTCAGTGTGACGAGCGCCTGCTCGACCTGGCGGTCACCCAGCACACCGGCGACGGCGGTGACGAGGTCGGGGTGCTCGTCGAGGACGGCGAGCACGTGTTCGCCCGCCAGCAGACGCGGGTAGATCGGGTTGAGCGCGCCATCTCCGGGATAGGTCTCGCTGAGCCAGGAGACGTACCGACCCAGCGCGTCCTCGTCCAGATCCGTGAACCCGGGCAGCGCGGCGAGCAGTTCCCGCGCCGAACGCTCGGTCGCGGCGCCGAAGATCGTGGCGGCCGCCACCGCGACCGACAACCTGGCCGGGTCGAGGCCGTGGCCACCGCTCGACCAGAACCGCTGGTCGTGCCGGTACAGCTCGGCGAGCGCCGCGGCCCGCCCGTCCCCGCCGAGCAACACGGCCAGCGCGGCGGCGTGGATCTCCACGTAGGACGAACCCTCGACCGTCTCTGGCGCCTCCTCGGCGAACGACGGGAACCGCAACGCGCTCGCGAAGGCCTGGCCGGCGCGGACGAACTCGGCCGGGCGGAGCTGGGCCGGGAGTGGCGCCAGCCGTTGCTCGGCGCACCGGCGGTACAGGTCGGCCACGGGCTTGTCGTCGTCAGTGCACAGCAGGGGCAGCCAGTCGGCGTGGGTACTCGTCAGCAGCAGCCGGACCGGCATCGACCGGGCCGCGGACTGGTCCAACAGTGCCCTGCTGAGGGCCTTGACCTGGTCGACACGGCGTTCGGCGTCGTCGACCACCAGCAGCAGCGGCTTGCGGATCCTGGCCATGCCGGCCGTCGCGGCCGGTGGGACCGTGTCCCGCACCAGGCCGGCGACCCAGCCGGCGGCTCTCATGTCCTCGACGAGATCTCGCGCCATCCTGGTCTTGCCATCTCCCGGGGCCGACAGCAGCAACTGGGCTGACAGGGATCCCGGACTCTCGGCCCAGGCACGCAACCGACCTCTCTCGACGGCGCGGCCATCGCTCGGCACCAGCCGGTACTCGGGACGCAGCAACCCGCTCGGCAGCCAGGTGACCGGCTGGGTCGCCGCCGTGTCGAACAACTGCGGAACAGCGAGATGCGGGACGCGATGGGTCAATTCGCGCGCCAGCTTCTCCAGACTCTCGTCGAAGTCACTGAATCCGATCCGCATGCTCTGGATGACGGCGAGTCGACCGATGCTCGCGGGCAGGTCCTTCTTGTCTGGTTGGGGCGTGTCGAGCAGAAGCACGGGCAGGACCGGAATATCGTGCTCGAACGCGTCCTCGATCTCCGTGCGCACCCAGTCGCGCTCCCGGTCGATCAGGCGGGTGCCGTCGGAATCGCGCAACGTCAACCAGTCCGGTCCGACGAGCGCCAACACGATGTCCGACTCCCGCAACGCGCGGCGAATCTCGTCAGGATAGTGATCACCCGGGCGGAGCGAATCAGTGTCGCGAAACACCTGGTCGACGCCGAAACGTCCGGTCAGCTCACGATAGATCGAGGCCGCGCCCAACGGCTCGTCCTTGATCCGATAATTGACGAAGACTCCACCCATTCACACAGACTAGTGACTTTCACGTGCGCAGGTTGGAATCGTCCACGCCAGATGTGGTGGTTGGCGAGGTGGTCTCGTCGGTGTCGCGTGGGCTGAGTCGAACTGGCTTGGGTGATCGGTTGCCTGCAACCAGGTGATCTTTCCGGTGGCGGACTCGAGAGTGCGCACGTTGTCGAAGAGTCCTGTGTGGACTAGATGGTCGGATCCGCCCTCGGCGGAGAGTTGGGTCTCGTTCAGCAGGGTGAGCCAGTGTGAACGTCGTTTGGTGCGAACGAATGACGCGCCGCCGTCCGAAAGTCCGGCACTCGCCACAGCGTGCTGGATGATGGCCGCGACCGGTGTCAAGGCACCGAGCAGGCCAAGGTGTGGTTCAGCGATGGTGATGGTGAGAGTGGTCGCTTTCGGTGGCTCGCCGGGAGTGAACCACCGCCCGGTGCGGTGGTCGCGACCGACACCAGCATCTGGTTCGGCGCACCTCACACGCCGTGGGGCGAGGAGGCCACTTCGCCCCCGGCGGATCGATACGCCGTCATCAACGGCTGGTGATGGGAAGCAACCAACTGTCCCAACCATCGATCACCGCCCAGGTCCGCCGAGCCGACTCCGACGGGGCCGGCAGACCAGACGGGACAACCAGCAACATCGCCCACACACCCACGCTGCCCTCCCCCACTCGGCTACGAAGAACCTATCCGGCCACCCGAATCAGATCGAGACGAACGACCGCTCGTCGGCATGTGCGAGGACGAGTCACCTGAAGTGGCCGTTTCGACGACAGCGTCGCGATCGTGTTGTGCCGCGTGCTCCAGCCAGCGGCGCCATGTCCTCCGCGTGGTGGTGGCGTCGGGGCGGTCGACGTGGTCGAGGATGTATCGAGCCCGGAGGCGGACGAGAGGGTCGGGTACGTCGGTAAGGGCTGTGGTCCTGTCGCGAAAGTTCTCGTCGGCGACGTGTCGAACCAGGAGCGCGTACATCCAGTCCTTGCACCGGTACGGGCGCTGGATCGCGGCGAGGATCAGCTCGGCGGCCTCCAGCCCCACCTCCTCGGGCATCCCGTACTGACCCAGTTGCCGAAGCAGGACCTGTTTGCGCGTCCATGGCGACCCCTTGTTCGACTCTCGCGAACGCCACTCATCCGGATATCGCATCTCCCACCACAGGTACAGCATCACGAACGGCCAGTACCCCGGGTGAAAGTCGATCCCTGGACGCACGTAGATGAAGGCCTCGTTGTACGCGAAGATCGTCTTGTCACCGTCGGACCAGTGTGACGACGCGGCCGGGTCGCTTGCCACCAACGACCGGTGTCGCGTGAGGGCCTGCCCGCGGAGGACGTCATCATCAGAGATCAGATCGAACATCCACGCGTCGGCACCTGGCCGCATCAGTGCCATCCACACAGCATTTCACGATCATCGGCAGGTGAGGGTGAAGACGCGGCGCGCTGGACATGCCCAGGCCGGGATAACGTCTGCCGATGCGCATCCGGCAGTACGTCTACTTCGTGTTGACCAGTCGTACGACCACGGCGCAGCAGATGACCGACAAGCTTGGGCTCGCACCCGACGAGGTCGGCGTTGCCGGAGCCCGACGCATCAACCCGCCCATGCCGGTCGCCCACTCGTGGCAACTGGCCTGTCGAGCACCTGGCCTCCGGGTCGACGAGCAGATCGCGGCGGTGATCGCCCGACTGCTTCCCTACCGCGAGCGAGTCGTCGAGCTGGCCCGCGACCTCTCTCGTGCGGACCCCGGCCACGGCGGCGCCAAACTCGGCGTAGTCCGCTACCTCGACGACCCGGACGGCGAAATCGAACAGCTCAGCTCCCCGCAAGAGCGGTTCCACAAGCTCGCGGGCCAGCATCAACTGCTCGGCTGGGTACTCGAACCCACCGTGATGGCCTTCCTCGTCGACGTCAACGCCGCCATCGACGTCGACGAGTACTCCTGAACGGGCACACCCCGAGTGCGATGCTGGGATCGGCAGCCGCGGCTGGGATGGAAGTCAGATCTGCCGGATAGTCCTTGCTGGATTGCCTGCGGCGAACACGTGGTCCGGGATGTCTCGGATGACCACGCTGCCTGCGCCGATCACTGTGTTCCTGCCGATGGTCACGCCTGGGCAGACGATCACGCCGCCGCCGAGCCAGGTGTTGTCGCCGATCGTGATCGCGGCGGGGCGTTCTCAGCCTGCGCGACGCCGATCGTGGTCCTCCACGGGGTGTAGGGCGGTGAGTAACTGCGTCCGTGGGCCGATTCGGACGTCGTCGCCGATCGTGATTGGGGCGTCGTCCATGAAGATGGCGTCGTTGTTGACGAAGCTGTTGGTGCCGATGGTGATCAGCGAGCCGTAGCTGCACTGGAAGCGGGGAAGAACCACGGCGCCGGGGCCGAACTTGGCGAGCAGCTCTTCCAGGATTCGGCGGCGTTCAATGTCGTCGTCCGCGCCGGTGGCGTTGAACCTGTCCAGCATTCGCCAACAGTGCCGTCTCGCGGCGCTAGTCGATGCGTTCGATGTCGGGTAGGTGCCAGGTCTTGTCGAACAGCGCCGGTTCTGGTCCGAAGAAGCGAACCAGGACCTCGAATGGCCGGTCGGCGCTGGTGGGGAGCCAGTTCGCGTCGTCGCCGGCGGGTTCTGGTCCGATGTGGAGGTCGACGGAGCCGTCGGGGTTGGTGTGAAGACCTGGGGTGGTGGACGCCCGGCTGGCCCACGCCACGTCGCGGATCAGGGCATGGGTGTGACGGTCGTAGCCGGTGGCTGACCAGTACAGCTTGACCGGCGGGTTCGGAGGCACGTGCAGCCGGTAGTTTCGTGCGCCGTCTAGTGGGTCACCATGGCTGTCACGGGTGCTCATCAGATAGAACTGGCCCACACCCATGTGTTTGATGCCGGAGAACGCCCAGTAGTACGCGCCTGCTCTGCTGTCGATGGGGTAGGAGTCTGGTTCCTCGTAGCCGAGACTCGCTGCCTTCACCAGTTCGGTCGAGGCGGGCAGCGCCCAGTGGGCGTCGTCGAAGAAGGGGGCGGTGAAGAATCGCTCGTACTGCGCGTCGAGCCACGCGTGCGCCTCGTCGATGGCCTCGTTTAGAACCTGCTTCAGAGCGTCATCTGGCGCGAATGGCTTGCCCTTCTCGATGCCGATGGACCTCAGCATGTCGATCATGACTTTGTCGCGCTCCAGCCACGGTTCGGCCTGGATGAACACGTCGAGTGTCTCGAAGAAACTCAGGTCATAGTTGATCGTCGCGTCGAAGCTGACGCCTGCGGCGTCGAGGAACGTCGTCGGTGGTGGGTTGTCGGCCTGCGCGAGTGGGTACAGCTTGATCTGTTTGCCGTACTCGACCGCCGCCGCGACGTCACTGTCGGCGCCGCTGGCCACGCTGGATCGCAGCAGCGCATATCCCGCGTTGGTCTGCGATGGCAGCGGTATGTACCCGTCCGGTACCTGCCCCTCATAGCCGGGCGGCAGCACCAGGTACTTGCCGCCGGCTCCCTTGTCCACGCCGGCCTCCCCGACATCCTCAAGGGGCACCTGCCAGCCATCCATCACGGTCCCGATGATCGTGCCGCCGCCGGCGGGAGGGATCTCCAGCACGACCGGCCCGTTCGCCGTGTTCAGGAACGGCATGAGGTAGACCGCGTTCGGGTTCGGTGTCAGCGTCTGGTTGCGCCAGTCCAACAGTCCCGACCAGTACACGATCTGATTCACGCCTGCGTGCAGCTCCTGTGCCGCCGCCTGGAACATCAGCGCGTAGTTGACTGCCGGGATGCCCCAGATGACCGCCTCGACCCCACGTCGGCGCGCGGTACGCAGCCGATGCTCCTGCGCCTGCCGTGGCTTCAACTGTGTCATGTGCGGTCACCTCTGCTCGGCCGATTAACCGAACGCTAGGTCACCGCACCATCACCACACCTCGTCCTTCGAGGGTGATCTCTGCGTGCACGTGCCGCGCACGGTCAGCCGGCGCCGTGCTGCCTGGACTCGTCGGCCTCGAGCAGGTCCTGCCTGCCCCTTGCCACGCGTGAACGGATGGTGCCGATCGGCACCCCGCAGACGTCGGCCGCCTCGTCGTAGGTCATCCCGAGCACCTGGGTCAGTACCAGCGCTTCTTTTCGCTCGGGCATGAGCCCGCCGAGCAGGACGTTGACCTCGACGATGTCCTCGAACCCCGCGGCGCTGTCGTGGGCGTCGGCCTGCCTGCGGTCGGCGGCCTGCGTCCAGTCCACCGCACCCGTCGTCCTGGGGCGCGCGGAGACCATCCTGATGTGGTCCACCACGACCCGTCGCGTGATGGACATCAACCACGTCCTCGCGGACGACCTGCCCGCGAACGACCGCAGGCTCGGCAGCGCGCGTAGGTAGGTCTCCTGCGTGAGGTCGTCGGCCAGCCCGACACCGGCCAAGTGGGCGACCAGCCGCCACACATCCCGCTGTGACATGCGGACGAACCGCTCGAGAGCGGACCGGTCACCCTTGCCCGCGGCGATCGCCAGCTCCGTCAGTGTGTCGCCGGCATCTCGCGGATTCTCCACAACGCCGAGCGTAATGGAACAGTCACCGGGAACTACAGTCCCGCACGGTACGACAATGAGACTGTGGACTGTGTTACCTGTCGTGAGTCCCTGTCGGCCAGGCTCGACGGCGAAGCCGGGGCCTCACCCGCCGAACTCGTCGATGCGCACCTGGCGGAATGCGGGGCCTGCCGTACGTGGCAGAGCCGTGCCGAGGAGCAGAACCGGCTGTTGCGGGTCCGGCGCGCCGCACCGGTGCCGGACCTCAGCCAGGCGATCCTCGCCGACGCACCCGTGATCCAGCCCGCGCAGGGGTGGGGTGTCCGGGGCGCACTCGTCTGCGTCGCGGTCGCGCAGGTCACGCTGGGGCTGAGCCAGCTCGTCGGCATGGGCAGAACGACATTGCACAGCGAGCACGGCGGTGGGCCCACCGTCGCGGGCCACCTCTTCAACGAGAGCACCGCCTGGAACCTCGCCTTGGGCATCGGCTTGCTCTGGGCCGCCTTCCGGCCCAGAGCGACGACCGGTCTGGTGCCGGTGCTCGCCGGGTTCGTGGTCGTGCTGTTCGCCTACTCGACGCACGACCTCGCCACCGGCGCGGCACCCGTGTCCCGGGTCCTCGGGCACGGCCTGCTCGTCGCCGGCCTGGTTCTCATGATCATCGTCAACCGACGCCACCGCCCGCCAGCGCCCGAACTCGCCCGGGTACCCGGCGCGCCCGGTCACGCCGGCGCAGACGACATCCTGGAGCCGGTCGACCACGACGCGGCAGGCCCGGCAGGCCGACCTCACCTGCGTCCGGCCGGCCGCCACCGCGCGGCCTGACCGGCCTTCAGAAGATCGAAAGAGGAATCCGGAAACTAGGCCGTTCGGCGACCATCACGGGTCTGATCGGCCGCTGCGCATGAAAAAATCACGCCCCCCGTGGAACCAACGCGCGGCAGAACCCGACCACTGGAGTGGAACTGCGAACACCACCGGGAGAGAAACGATGCGCCAACTGCGGGTCCAGTGCCCAGATTGTGGCGGGGTGGACGTATCGGCGGACGACGTGCGGTTGGACCAGCACTCCCCCGGCTGGATGAGATTCTCCTTCCACTGCCCGTCATGCCTCGATGTCGTCGCCAAGGGCTGCGACACCCAGGTGGGCCGTCTGCTGCTGCTCAACGGAGCCCACGCGGACCACAGCTCCGTCGCCGCGCTCGACACGTTCGGCCACGAACACATCACCCGTCTGCGCGCCCTGCTCGACGAACCGGATTGGTTCGACCAGCTGCGCGCTGCGGGCTGACGAGTCCACATTGGCCGGTGCGGTTCACCGAATATTCCGGCAATTCCTCCGTCTCGGGAACTGATGCCTGGTCGTGAACGACTTCTCCGGTGTCGCCCCTGGACGTGAGGAGACGCCGTGTTCGCCTCGACCACGCTGATCGCGGTATTCACGCTGGTGTTCACCATGACCGGGGTGTACTCCCTTGCGCGCCTCTCCCGGCTGCTGGCCGACGCCGACGCGGCGGGTGACCGGCCCGCGGAACTGTTCCACCTGGTGATGAGCCTCGCGATGATCGGGATGGCCGTGGCGTGGACCGGCGGTCCGGAGACGGCGAGCGGCCGCCTGCAGATCGTCGTCTTCTGCGCGTTCACGCTCTGGTTCGCCTACCGCTTCACGGCCGGATCCGCCTCGCACGGCCATCTCATGACCGGTCATCTCGTGGCGATGGGCGCGGCCATGACCTGGATGGTCGCCACCATGACGGTGCTGATGGGCCACACCGGTGCTGGCGGCTCCGGGCACGGGGGCCACCACGGCGCGCCCAGCGACACCGCCTCGGTCCCCGGCGTCGACGTTCCCGTGCCGCCTGCCCCTGGCTGGGTGGTCGCGGTGACCATCGCGTTCGCCGTCCTGTTCGCGATCACCGGCTGCTCGTGGGCGGCCGGTGCCGTGCGAGCGAGCGGGCCTGCCGCCGAGCCGGATGCACCCGGCGGCACCGTGGCGACCCGCACCGACCTCGTTACGTCGGCCCGCGTCTCCGCTCGCCTCGAAGCGCTGTGTCACTGCCTGATGAGCCTCGGCATGGCCGGGATGCTCGTCGCGATGCTCTGAGCACTCGAGTTCATCCCCGCCGACGCACCCCGGTCCCACCCGAGAGGACGGTCCCGTGTCTGAGCAAGTGCACCCGCCGATCGAGCGGGCCGAACCCGATGAGCCCGCCCGGCCCGTGCGCGCCCTCGGCTCATGGTGGTCGGACCTGCGACCCCTCTTCCTGCGCCTGCACTTCTACGTCGGTGTCTTCGTGGGCCCGTTCATCCTGGTGGCCGCGGTGACCGGCCTGCTGTACACGATCACCCCGCAGCTGGACCAGATTCTCTACCGGGACGCACTTCACGTCCCCGTCGGGACGACGCAACTCGACCTGAGTGACCAGGTGGCCGCCGCCACGGCCGCGGTCCCCGGCGGCACGATCACCGAGATCCGCCCGCCGATCGCGTCGGACTCGACGACCCGGGTCACCTTCGCCGCGCCCGGCGTGGCCGAGGACTACGCCCGCACCGCCTTCGTCGATCCCTACACCGGCGAGGTTCGCGCGGTCCTCGACACCTTCGGCGAATGGCTCCCGACGCGCGCGTGGATCGACGCGCTGCACCGCACCCTGCACCTCGGGGACTTCGGCCGGGTCTACTCGGAACTGGCCGCGAGCTGGCTGTGGGTGCTCGCGCTCTCCGGCATCGCCATCTGGGTCGCGCGGCGGCGGCGCCACGCCAGGGTCCGGCGGACCCTGCTCCCGGACCGCTCCGCGACCGGCCGCGCCCGCACCCGGTCGTGGCACGGCTCGACCGGACTCTGGCTCGCGGTTGGCATGCTCGTGCTGTCCGCGACCGGGCTGACGTGGTCGAACTTCGCCGGTGCCAACGTGTCCACGTTCCGTGCCGAACTGAACTGGTCGACACCACAGATCGACCGGGAACTGCCGACCGGATCAGGAACGACCGCGATCACCGACCCGGCCGAGGTCGGCGCGACGGCCGACCGGGTGCTCGCCGCCGCACGCGCGGCCGGACTCACCGACCCCGTGTCGATCACACCGGCCACAGAGGACGGCCAGGCCTGGCGGGTGGGACAGGTCAAGCGGTCGTTGCCGCTGAAGCAGGACGCGATGGCCATCGACCCGACCACCGGCGAGGTACTCGACACGGTCCGCTTCGCCGACTGGCCACTCATGGCACAGGCCGCCACTGCGGGCATCTCCCTGCACATGGGCATCCTGTTCGGCATCGCCAACCAGCTACTGCTGATCGTGCTGGCGGTCGGGATCATCGCCATCACCCTGTGGGGCTACCGGATGTGGTGGCACCGCCGACCGACCCGCCCTGGCACGACCACCCCGGCAGGCACACAACGCCCGAGCGCCACGGCGATCGGCGTCACCGGCCTGGTGGCCATCGGACTCGGCGTGTTCTTCCCCGTGTTCGGCGTGTCCCTGCTGACCTTCCTCGCCCTCGACGCCGCACGCCAGCAACTGCGCGGCGCGGCTCGACGCCGAAAGACCGGGCCGCCACCCGAGAACACCACGACGACAGCGACGATCGCCGAGTAGCCCTTGCCACCGACAAGAACCGCCGCACTTCGTGCCGTTCACCGCGGGTGTGGCCGGGTCGAGTTGCGCGTGTCAGGTTTTGGCGAGGGCGACGAGGTTGTCGGCGACCGTCTTCGGGACGACGGTCGCGAGGTTGCTCAGCACGACGACCGACAGCCCTGACGCCGGCTGGACCAGCACCTGCGAGCGGAACCCGGGCAGGATGCCCCCGTGCCCGATGGTGGTGCCCTCGCCGGTGCCGCGGGTTTCGACGCCGTACCCGTAGCGCACCCCGACGGCCGCGTCGACGCGTGGGCGCAGCAGCTCGGCGAAGGTGTCCTGTTCGACGATCGCGGGCTTGCCGGTGAGCAGGAACCGGCTCCAGCGCGCGAGGTCGGGTCCGGTCGAGTACACGCCCCCATTCGCGAAGTTCACGGCGTCGGAAAGCGTCTCGGCGGGCGTGGTCCAGTCCTGGTAGCCGGTGGCGTCATGCTCTGAGCCGGGTTGCGCCGGGTCGTACGCCGAGTCCGCCATGCCGAGCGGTTCGAGGATCCGGTCGTGCAGGAACTCGCCGTAGGTCTGGCCGGAGTGCCGTTCGACGAGCATGCCGAGCAGGTCGTAGCCGCAGTTGTTGTACTGCCACCTGGTGCCCGGCGGGAAGTGCAGCGGCCGGTCGACGAAGGTCTGGAGCAGTTGCGCCGGAGTGGGGCGCTGGCCGAACTCGGCGAGGTAGCGCGCGCCATCCTCCTCGGTCAGCTCGTTGTAGTCCCACAGGCCGGAGATGTGGGTGAGCAGCTGTTCGATCGTGATGGCCTGCCACGCCGCCGGGCAGCTCGCCAGGTGCGCGCACAGCCGGTCACCGACCGCGAGTTTGCCCTCCTCCTGGAGCATCAGCACGGCCAGCGCGGTGAACATCTTGGTGACCGACGCGATCCGGAACCGGGTGTCCGGCTCGTTTGGCACGTCACGCGCCACGTCCGCCTGGCCGAAACCCTTGCTGAGCAACACCTCGTCGCCACGCCGGACCTCGACCACGCCGCGGAACTGACGCAGCTCCACCAGGTCGTCGAGGTAGCTCGCGAGTCCGTGGTCGTCGGGTGCCGGTGGTGCTGGCTCCGGCGCGCACGCCACCAGCGCCACGACGATCGCGACGAGCAGAGCGGGTCGGCGCATGTCGGTTCCTCTCACCGAACTGGTCGTACGGGTGAATCGCGTTGGGGCGCGGAACGTGACGGAAATCGGCCACCGGTATCCGGTCGTGTCGTCAGGCGCCGGAGGTGCGCACCAGATAGTGCAGCCGGTCAGGCCCAGGGGACAGCTGCCAGCCTGCCGGCATTGCCGTCGGCGTGTCGGCGGGCACACAGGTGGTGGTGCGCCACAACGACACGTCAGGCAGGTCGGCGTGGTGCAGCCGGGGCGGCTCGGCGAAGTGCGCCGCGTCGAACACGACGCGGTGCCGGCACGTGACCGTGTCCAGGTCGGCGCGCTGGAACCTCGCCTGCACGAAACGCGCTGGGCCGTTGATCCTGGTGCGGCGGAGACTGAACTCGCCGGACACCTGCGTTGCGCCACAGGTCAGGGAGCCGAACTCGGCGCTGTTGAGGCTCGCGTCGCCGGTCACCAGGGTGTCCGAGAGGTCGATGTCGTGCTCGACCCTCGCCCCCGTCATCGACAGGTCGCCGCCGAACACCGCGCGCGCCGCGGTGAACCGGCCGAGGCGCACGCCGTGGAGCCGCACGTCGCCGTCGGACGTCGCGCCGTCCAGGTTCACCGCACAGCGGGAACCCGTGCCGGCCCCCAGGTGCATCAGCGAGGTCGTGCCGTGCAGCCGGGCGGATGACAGGTTCAGCGTGCGGACCGCGAAGCCGTTGAGCTCGAGGTCGCGCAGGTGGGCGCCGACGAGGTCGATTTCCAGTTCCGGCGCGGCACCGCTCGCCGCCCGTGCACGGGCGACCACCCTGGTGAGGACCTTCTGCGCCTCTCTGGTGGCCTGGTCGTCGCCGCCGGGTGGGCACCGCAGGTACAGGCAGAGCAGGTCGACGATCTCCTGCATCCGGTCCGGGCGCTGCGCCGCAAGGGTGGCCAGCGCGTGCATCGTGGCCGCGCGGGTCAGCGGCTCGTCGCTGCCGAACAGCTCGGCCGCCTTGACCAGGATGTCGCTGACCGCCTTGTCGTGCTCGCGACGGTCCTTGGCGATCTCCAGCTCGACCTTCTCCTGGTCGAGCCGGTGCCTGCTCTGCTCCAGCGCGGCCTTCTCGCCCTCCAGCTGCTGGCGAGCGTGCTCGATGCGGTACCTGCGGTGGTTGAGCCACATCCCGAAGATCGCCGTGACGAACGCGGACCCGATAGCGCCGGTGGCGAGCACGGTCTTCATGTTCTGTGCCGGTTCCACCGTCAGCTGCGTGCCGATGACCGTCAGCACGGCGCTGATCGCGGTCATGGCGACGAGCAACACGACCATGTCCTGGTTGCGGTGCCTGTCATCGCGCCGGACGTAGCGGAACGTGCCGAGCACCGTCGCGACTGTCATGAGCAGGCCGACGAACATCGTGACGATCGCCATGGAAATCCTCCGAACTCGGACCGGACGACGCCTCAGTACTGACGACGGGAGCCGATCACGTCCTTGAGCTTGCGTTCGAGCGTGACCCGGTTGCCGGGCGTGATGACGATCTGGTTCCGGTCGGTGAACACGAGGTACCGCCCGGTGTCGATGTCGTTCAGGGTGAGGTCGGCGAGGACGTCGGTCCGGCCGACGATCCGGTCGCGGACCAGCGCACAGACGTGCGCGCGCCGGAGGAACGGCTTCTCCAGCTGGCGGAGGAGGGCCTCCACGTTCCCCTTGCGGGCCGGCGCGTACAGCTGGTCGACGTCGATGGCGACGCCGCCCGGGATCCGATTGGGCGGCTCGTGGTGACCGAACAGCGCGATGACCTCGTTCACCAGTGACGACTTGGGGAACGACCACGCCCTGAAACCCGAGGGACCGAGCACGGCGGCCACGCCGGTCGAACCACCGACGGCAAGACGCGTGCCGCGCTTGGTGGGCGCGGGGAGCGCACCCGGCACGGCCGACGCCCGTTCGAACAGCCGCACGTCCACGGCGAGCGGCGGCTGCGCGAGCAGGGCCAGTCCCGCCAGCACGTCCTCCCCCGGCCCGCGCGGCCCCGCGTACCCGGCGGCCCGCAACTCGACCGCGGCGCGGGCTTCCACTCGTGCCCGTTCGGCGTCGGTGGCTCCCGGTGAGCCACACTGCAACACCGACGGCTTGCCGATGCCGCCCACCGCCGCCTGCCAGAGCACGTCGAAGGCGGCCACGCTGACCTCCCGGCCGTTGAACCTCATCCGCCACTCCTCCCGTTCACAGTCCGATGACGGGTGGCGACGCCTTGCCACCGCTGGGGAACAGGTCGTTGTCCTCCCGCCGCGACGACGACAGCTCCGTCTCGTGGTCCCTGGGCGGTGGCGGGCTGCCCATCGCGCCGCCCGCCGCCCGGCTCTCGGGGTTCTCCGCGTCGAGGTGCCCCGACGGGCCGAAGTCCCGGTAGCCGGCCTGCGCGGGGGGCCCCGCCTGCGGCTGCGCGGCGGTCCAGTGCCGGGCACCGTCCGGGGGCCGAGGGGGCTGCCCGTCGACCCCTCCGGACGACGAGACCCTGGATCCGTACCTGGCCGTCGAGAGCGGGACGGTCGGCCCGTCGAGGTGCCGGTCCACCGCGGTGGGCGGGCCGGAGAACGTCGGCGGTGCGGTCTTCCCGTCGCCCGCGAACGCCGTGATCGACCGCTCGTAGGTGCGCATGAGGTCGCGTGCCCGCTCTCCCCTGCCGTGCCGCACGTTGTCCTCGGCCTCGAAGTCCGGCGGGTCCATCCAGGCGCGGCCGTGCGCGGTGAACCCGTTGTTCTCGGGCGCGCCGACCGGCTCGGGCATCTGCCTGCGCAGGTACTCGTTCAGCTCGCTCAGCCTGTTCCGCTTGGCCCCCGCGAGGTTCGTCAACTCGTGCGCGTCGGTCAGCCCGCGGAACACGATGCCCGCCGCGATGCTGGCCGCCTCGGCGCCGTCACCCGCGCTCTCACCGATGAGCTTGCGAGCGAGCGAGCTGTACCGGCTGCGGATCTCCTGGAGATCGGCGGAGAAGTCCCGGTACATCGACGCGGACTCGGCGAGCGAATGGGACCTCCGCCGCTCCTCCGGCCGGTGCACCTCGTCATAGATCTGCTCGTGGGACCTGGCCTCCCACCGGACCGGCTCGCCATCGCTCATGGGCCCTGCCCTCCTGGTTCGTCCATGGCCTCGGCAACGGCGTGCGCGGCCTCGACAGCTGCCTGCTCGTTCGCGCGGTGGTCACGTGCGGCGAGGCGCGCGGCGATGACCTGCTGGCGCAGGTCGTTGATGACCTTCGCGATGGCGCGCACCGGCGTGCCGTCGACGTCGTACCCGTCCTCCGCGAGCCGCGCGCTCGCGTTCATGGTGGCCGGATCGGTGCTCGGGCCGCGGAACCATGCCGCGTCCGACTGGCTGGTGCGGAGCGCCTCCAGGCGGGGGATCAGCTCCTCGACACCGTCCGCGAACTTCTCGAGGCGTTCTGGATCGACCCATAACCATCCCCCGGCGGCCGGGGTCGGGTCCGGGTCGGGTTTCTGGTCAGCGTCGCGCATGGATTAATCCGATTCCAAGGGGAGGGTTGTTTCCAATCACCACCATCCTGCCGCAAGGTAATTCCGTCCGGCAAGTTTCTTCGGCGTCGGCGGAAATTGCGATTAATCCGCTCCCGAGCTTTCTCGGAATAATCTCGAAGATCGCCCTCGATTAATCCCGGAGAGAAGTCGGATTAATCGGTCTGCCGCACTGCGGGCAGGACGCCCACGGTGCCCCAGTCGTCGCAGCGCCCCGGAACGTGTCCAAGACGTGTCAACAATTTGTCCAGAACCCACCGAAGTTGTCACGTCGGATCTCCTGCGGAGGGCTTGCCCTGAGATTAATCACGCGTCAGGATTAATCTCAGAAGCACCGAGTCGTTGGGAGGGACCGCCATGGCGGCCGACGGTCAGGGCAGGAAGCAGACCCGAACCTGGCGCAGGTCGAGCCTGTGCTCGCCGGTGGGGAACTGCGTCGACATCAGCCGTGCGCACGCCGACACGGTCATCCGGGACTCCAAGAGCGCGACCGAGCTCCCCCCGCTCGCCGAGCCGCAGTGGAGGGCGTTCATGGACTTCTGCCGGCTCCCGAGCTGATCCGCCGCGACTCACCCGCGCCGGGGAGTGTCGCGCCCTGATCGTTGTGCTCTCACCACGTACGGTCGTTACTGTCAGCCTTCGGGGTGAACTCTTGAGAGTGAACGGCGGACAAGGGTGAGCGAAGATCCGACCATCCTCCGGCGACGGCTGGGGCGCCTCCTGCGCCAGGCCCGTAACAGCGCGAAGTACATACAGGAGGACGTCGCCAAGGAACTCGGGTGCCGGCAGGCCAAGATCAACAAAATCGAGCGATCGCTCGTCGACATCGACGACGCCGATCTCGACAAGCTGATCGTGATCTACGGGATCCCTGACGACACGGCGAGCGAGTTGCGCCTGCTCGCGGCGCGGTACCGGGACATCCGGCCGAAGCGGCCCAGGTTCCCGCCGACGTGGATGGCGTACGGGGACCTGGGCAACGACGAGCTGGAAGCCCGCGAGATCCGTTGCTGGCACAGCGAGCGGATTCCCGTGCCGCTTCAGTCGGAGCAGTACCGGCTGGCGCTGTGCGACGCGAGCACGCAGACCGAGGTCACCGACGTCCTCAGCGCGCTGCGGGCACGCACCCAGATCTTCCGAGGCGACGACGGCCCGTACTACCGCGCCGTGCTGAGCGAGTCGTCGCTACGGAGGATGCCGAACGGTTCACCCGATCTCGTGGTCGACGTCGCACAACACCTGCTCGGGCTCATCGCGGAGCATCCGAACCGGCTCGAACTGCGAATTCTCACGTTCGGCGCGCCGATCCGCTACGTGGACACGGATTTCGTCATTCTTCAGTTCCCGGAAGGCGATGTGACCGACTACACCTACGTCGAGGATCCGGGCGGCGCCCGCACGATCAGAAAAGAAAAGGAAATCACGCCTTTCCGTGCACATTGGACCGAACTCCACGACGCGGCCCTCGGCCGGGCGGACACAGAGATCTTCCTGTCCAAGCTGGCCCATGGGAACGATCGTGCGAATGACTGACATGAATTGGTCATATACAGAACGACCCCCGAGCGGGTACTCTGAAACGGTCCTCCGCCGGGCACCTGGGGAAGGGTCGCAGCCGTGCCGGATACGCAATTGACCGCGACGCCGTTGGTGGACCTGTGCCATCCCAGTGTCGCTCGGGTCTATGACTATCTCCTGGGCGGCTCGGCGAACTGGGCGGTCGACCGCGCGTTCGGGGACCAGATACTCGACCACTTCCGGGAGTTCGGCGATATCGCCCGGGCACACAGGTCCTTCGTCAACCGAGTGGTGCGCCACCTCGTCCGCGAGGGGGTTCGGCAGTTCGTCGACATCGGTTCCGGGGTGCTCAGCAAGGGAAACACGCACCAGGTGGCGGACGAGGTCTGTCGTGAGACCCGGGTCGTGTACGTGGACAACGAAGCGGTCGCCGTGGCACACGCGGAAATCGTGCTCGACGAAGAAGGCGACCCCGACCGGCACGCGGCCGTGAACGCCGACCTGCGATACCCCGACCAGCTGTGGCACCTGGTGCGGCAGACGGGCGTCCTCGATCTGGACGAACCCGTCGCCCTGCTGATGTTCGGCGTACTGCACACGATGCAGCCCGGCGGCCACGGCAGCGCGGATCCGGCCTACCCGCTCACAGCCCGCTACCGTGAACTGCTCTCACCCGGTTCCTACCTCGGCGTCTCCCACGTCACGAACGAGGACGTGCCGCCGGAGCTGCAGTCCAAGCTGACTGAACTGAAACGGTTGTGCGACCACGCGAGCGGAAATCACGTCTATTGCCGCTCGCATGCCGCGGTACGCACACTCCTTGGCGACTTCAGACCGGTGGGCCCTGGCGTCGGGTGGATTCCCGACTGGTATCGCGACGAGGCGAGGAGCGCCGCCGACCACGTCGCGTTCGCCCAGCCGAACCACGCCGTGGTGTGGGCGGGAATCGGTCAGAAAAAGAGCACGGCACATGAACGCCGGGGCTTCCTCACCCGGTGGTAGGCGCTGTCGCCCGGTTCTCGCGCCCGGTCAGAGGCGGCCCAAGGGAACGACGTCACCTCTTCTTGGCGGTGCGTCGTTTCGCGGGCGCCTTGACCGGACCGGCCGCCTTGGCCTCGTGATAAGCCGCTGTGACGTGATTCGGAATACGGCCGCGACCAGACAGTTCGTACCCGTTCTTGATCGCCCACTCCCGGACGGCTCCCGCTTCACCCGAACTCGCGCTCTTGCGAGCCGATGGGGTGCCCACCCGTCGACGGCCTCCGATCCGGCGTGCCGCATCGATGTGCTCTGCGAGCGCCTTGCGAAGGCTGTCCGCGTTCGGCGCACTGAGGTCGATCTCGTACTCGACACCGTCCAAACCGAACAGAACAGTTGACACGTCCTCGGACGCTGCGCCGTCCAGGTCGTCTACCAATTGCACCAGCACTTGTTGAGCCATTGTCCTACCTTCAGTGAGCCAAAGCGCACGATACGTGCATGTGCGCACTGTATACACGACTGTACCGGAAATACGGAACAGGTGAAGGCATGTGAATCAAACCACGAGGACAAGGAGCTACGCGGAAGCCGCGGATATGCGACCGAAAGCCAGGTGGTGGCGCTTATTCCCGCGTTCCAGCGTCCACAACGGCCGACCGGAATCAACCGAGGTCAGCCGCCCTGTCCGTGGGGAACGTCGTCATACTGACCAGGCATGATCCCGCGGTGGCACGGAGCCGCGGCCGGAGGAGGGCGGGTCGTGTGCGGGCTCGTCGTCCACACGGAACCGCGCACAGAGGACTACGAACTCGGCGACATGCGACGGCTGGCCGGGGTGAGTGAACTCGCCGCCGCCCTGGCCGAAGAGGACTCGACCCGTCAGCCGCCGGCTGACGCGCTCCAGAAAATCGTGCGGGCGGCGCAGCTGTTCGAAGTCGGCCGGGCCGCCACATCGCTGCGGCGCGCGCAGGACATGCGCGGCGACTGAGCGACGAACCGTGCCGGGAACTTCTCCGGACCGGCCACCCCGGAAAAAGGGTCACGAGGCCTGGCTGGGGTTCGTCAGCACGACGATCAACAGGCCGCTCGCGACGAACGAGGTGCCTACCCAGGTCCAGAGGTTCGTGCGTTCGTCGAGCAGGACGGCGCTGGTGGTCAGGATGGCGAGGTAGCCAAGTGCGTTGAACGGGTAGGCGATGCTCAGCGGCACCCGGCTGAGCGTGGTCAGCCACGCGGCCGCGGAGATCGCGAACACCACCAGCCCGAGCAGTACCCACGGCGACGTGATGGCCTTGACGACGAGCGACGAGCCGGTCGCCTTGGCGCTCCCCGTCGCCAGCGTCATGCCGTGTTTGAGAAGCACCTGTCCCGCCGCCGCGGAGAACACCGCGAAGAGCAGGAACATCATGCTGGCCGGGGTCACCGTCCACCTCCTGGTCGGGGTGCTGGCCTCGTCCGGTGTGGACGATGGCCCTGTCGTGACCGCGATCAGCGGACCGACCTCAGTTTCCTTCGACGACAAGGACGTCCTCCGCGTGCGGCGTCAGCCGTAGGATGAACTGGTAGCCGAACAGCGTCGGCCTGCGCCGGACCAGCCACGCGTCGATCCCGCGCAGCGCGCGCACCTTCCTGCTCTCTGACTCCGACACGACGCCGAGCGGCAGGCCGGTGCAGGTCTGCTCCACGACGTCGAAGCCGCAGCGGCGCACGAGCCGGAGCAGCGACGCCCTCGAGAAGAACCGCAGGTGCGTCTGGTCGAGGATGCCGCGCCGGTCGTACCCGAACAGGCCGAGCACGACCCTGGCACGCGGATACCAGTGCCCGAAGTTCGGCACGGACAGCAGGAGCTCGCCCCCCGGCCGGAGTACCCGCAGGATCTCCGCCAGCGTCTCCTTCGGCCGGGGCAGGTGTTCGATGACGTCGCCCGCGATGACCGCGTCGTAGCCGGTGCCGACGCCGATCGGGATCCCGTTGGCCAGGTCGGCCTGGAAGAAGTCGTCGGTGCGCGCACGCACGCCGGGGATCTCCAGGTAGTCGACCCCGGTCACGTAGTGGCCCTCGGCACGGATCCGTTCGGACAGCAGGCCACCGGAGCAGCCGAGGTCCAGCACCTTCGCGGACGGCCGGTTCCTCAGCATCTCGAGAATCACCGAGTGCGAGGAGCCGTCGCCCTCCTTGAACCCGTACTCCTCCGGCGTCGGCATCCAGTCCGACGTGCCGAAGCCCATTCGCGCCAGGCGGGACTCCACCACGTCCTTGACGATGTCCTTGGCGTAGCGGACGCCGTCGACGTAGCAGATCTCGTCGCCGTAGTAGGTCGGGATCGGAATCTCGACGATCTTCTTTTCGGCGTTGACGAGTTGGATGATGATCTGCGTGTCGAAGTCGAAATCGTCGGAGTCGTACCGCAGCGGGATTTCCCGCAGCGCGTCGAGGCGGTACGCGCGATAGCCGGAATGGAACTCGGTCAGCCGGGTGCCGAGCATCCGATTTTCGAACCGGGTGAGCAACTGGTTTCCGACCCACTTGTAGAACGGCATGCCGCCCCGCAGCGCGTCCTGCTTGTTCATCATCCGTGAGCCGAACACGGCGTCGGCCTCGCCCGCGACCAGCGGGGCCACCATCTGCGGGAGGAGCTCCGGCGCGTACTGCCCGTCCGCGTGCAGCAGGACCGCGATGTCCCAGCCGCGCTCCATCGCCATGGCGTAACCGGCTTTCTGGTTGCCGCCGTAGCCGAGGTTCTTCGTGTGCCGGACGACCATCGTCCTCGGCGTGTCCGCGCGTTCGGCCCAGCTCTGTCCGAACGAGAACGTGTCGTCGTCGCTGGCGTCATCGAGAACCATCACCTCGGCGATCTTGTGCCGGAAATCCTCCGGTATCCGGTCGAGAGTCGCCGACAGGGTGGACGCGGCGTTGTATGCCACGACCATGATTCCGATGCGAGGTGTATCAACCACGCCGGGGAGACTAGCCAACGAAAATAGGCCGCGCTTCACCAAACAATGATGAATACACGTTCGAGTACATTATTTCCTGGACAACGAGGGACCTGCGTGCTCGGAATTGTCCTCCTTCCCGGGCTCTGCCGGGGCGCGAGGGGCGCCCGAGGGCAGGAACTCGTCGTGCCCGCGCAACATCGACAGGCCGACCGCGACGACGGCGGCGAGCGCGACCCAGGAGATCACCATCAGGACCGTGTCCTCCGGCCGGAACACTCGTCCCTTGCCCTCGAACCAGTCCCACGGCGGCACGTCGTCGTTCCAGTAGCTGTAGGCGGAAAGGACCCACACGCTGACCGCGGCGTTGTAGGCGGTGGCGGCCCAGAAGCTGACGAAGTACGCCGCGGCCAGCGGCCACACCAGGTACTGCATGCCGAATGCCGGGCTGAGCAGCAGGAACATCGCCATCGCCAGCCCCGCCGCCGCAGGCGCGAAGGTGGCGGGGCGCCGCCACGCGATGACCGCGGGCAGCAGGCCGGCGATGAGCAGCACGACGAACCGGCCCGGTCCGGCGAACCACTCGGTGACCCCCGTCGACGCGTGCACCCACTTCGCGAGCTGGCTCAGCCCCCACTCCCGCGGCCAGATGCCCTGGTAACCGAGCACGTCGCGGCTGAACTCGGGCCAGCGACGCAGCACCACCGGCAGCCAGAGCAGCCCGAACACGACCGCGCCGCCGCCCGCGAAGGTCAGCAGGCGGCGCCATCCGAGCCGCAGGGCCAGCACCAGCAGCAGCGGTGCCAGGACGACCGGCGTCAGCTTCACGCTCAGGGACAGCGCGAACGCGACCCCCGCCGCGGCCGCCCACCTCGGCACGACCAGCAGGTACACGCTGAGCACAGCCAGCATCACGAACAGGGGGTCGGTGTTGCCGTGGAACCCGGACACGACGGCCAGCGCCGGACTGCACACCACCAGCACACCGGCGGCCGCCGCCTGGCCGGCGGAGCACCGCAGCCGCACCAGCTCGAACACCAGCAGCGCCATGACCAGGTCGGCGAGCACCGCGGGCACCTTGATCAGGAAGGTGAACGTGCCGAGGTCGTGGTCGACCATCCAGTTGATCGCCACCAGCATCCGGCCGGACAGCGGCGGGTGGTTGTACAGCGAACTGAAGGCGTGCCCGTACATGTCGACCGGGCCCCACGTGCGCACACCCTCGCTGAAGGACAGCCACGAACGCACGTCGTTGGTGCCGAAGGTCCGCGCGGCGATGAGCAGCTTGACCGCGGTGGCGACGACCGCGACCGCGAGTACGACGAAGCGCAGCCGGGTCGTCCTGCCGGTCGGCGGCTTCTCGGAGTTGATGGGCACCATGGGGCCGTACCGTACGAGCCGCGCGCCGATTCCGCGTCCGGCACGGCCCGCATTATGTCCGGAACTACGCTTTCGGGACGCCCCAATGACCCGAACGTGTATTTCCGGGCATCACACTCAGCGCGACGCGGCGACGCCGTCGTAGGTGACTGTCACGGTCTCGCGGGTGAACTCGGCTGTGCCGCTCACCGTGAACGGCCGGGCACCAGGACGCCCGTCCGCATACGAGTACGTGCCACTGCCGGAGAAGGAGATCCTCGATGTCACGCCGCCGTCCTTCGCACGCCGGGTCGTGACCGCCGCGCCGTCGTCGAAGGCGACGGACGTGGGTTCGAGGACGACCAGGGGGCCGGCGTCATCGGGGCCTTCCCATCTCTCCTCAGGGCAGTCGGCCGGCATCGTGGGTGCGGCGGCGGCGCAGGCGCTCACCTGCGCGTCGACCTGTTTCCGGGTTTCGGACAGCAGGGCTTCCGTTGGCACGAGCTCGATCGGGCTTTCGATCAATGCCGCCGGATTCGACGTATGGACGACCGTGAGCTCCTGTGCCGAAAGTGTGAGATATGGGTGATCGACAACGTCCAGTTCGTACACACCCGGGAAAGTCACATACGCGCCGCTGTCGGACAGCGTGGTTCCGCCCACCCGGACGAGGCCGGACTCGGACACGTCCGGCCCGAGCACGACGCCGACCGCCAGAGGTTCCACGATGTGCCAGCTGTCGAAAAGGAACGAATCGTCGCGCCACACGTCCAGGTCGGCCGTGCCGCTCTCGTCACCAACGGTGTAATGGACCGTGACGACCGACATCTTGTCGCCCGACTGGTCCTCATCCGAGCCGAGGGTTACCTGGTCCACCTGAAGGGGCGCGGTCGCCGAACTCAGCGCCTCGTCCGTCAACAGGGAGGGACCGCCCGCGCCGGGGGCGACAACGGCATTCGCCCCGGAGGCGTCGCCCGCGGTGATCAGGGAGAGATAGTCCTCCACCGCCTCGACGGCTCCGTCCTCGTTGTACTCCCTGACCACGAGGAAGGTCACCACGGCGAGCGCCGCCAGTCCGATGGACCCCCACACGCTCACCTCCCACATCCGCGATGGCCGCTTCTGCTGCTCGGTGTCCACCAGAGAGTGCCCCTTCCAGTCTCGACGCCGGTAAGCACGGACGTGTTCGACGCACCAACGATCACCACAGTTCCGTCGCGGGCCGGACCTCCCGGTGAAGTCGCGGCAATGTCCCGGTTCGGTAAGAACCGCGAACGCAGGGTGACCGCTTTCCACTCACCCTTCCAACGCGGGTGACAAACCCGGTACATGCCACTCCAACGTGGTACGCGACCATGATCACAAGACTCGACGGAATGAATTACCGGGTATCTCCGCTGGCAGCGTCGCGTACAAAAAGGACCGATGACAAATCCGGGCGTAAGAGGCTCCGGCAATAGGGGTTACTTGAGGCGGCGGACGGTGGGGCGGGTGTCCCAGCGGTGGGTGTGGCGGGCGGCTTGGATGAGGCAGCGGACGGTGACGAAGGCTGCGGCGAGGTGGAGGTAGAAGTCGACGATGGCGCCGTCGCGGTCGGTGCAGCGTCGGAGTTTGCCGTAGTTGTTCGTCCATGAGTTCGTCCGCTCTACCACCCAGCGTTTCCCGATCTGAATGGGGCTGGGAATGCCTTTCTTGGCGATCTCGCCGACCATCTCGTGAGCGGCGAGGACGTCTCGGCTGGGTTGGCCATCGTACCCAGAGTCCAGATGGTACCTATTCAGCTGGGGTGAGTGCTGGTGGTAGCCATGCGCCGGTGGTGAAGAGTTGGTGGAGGGCGTCGAGTTTGTCCAGGCCCCATTTGGTGGCGGTGTCCAGGTAGGACTGCACGATCGCGAAGTCGATAAGGCCGGCGAGGGTGCGCCAGGCGCCGCCGGAGGTGCGTTGTTGGATCTTGACTGGTCGGACCGCTCGTTCCGCGACGTTGTTGGTGAACGGCACGGTGAGATCAACCGCGAAGCGCAGGATCATGTCCTCGAAGCGGTGGAAGCGGCGGATCAACGTTCTCGCGTCGGTCGCGAGCGTTCCACGCTTCCCACGGTTGTCGTCTCGGCCTCGGGCCAGGGCGCCGCGGTAGTGGTTGCGGATCGCGGTCAGGACGGCCGTGTCCAGCGTGGTCGCGCCGTGTTCGCGGGCCTGTTGTGCCGCGTGATGGGCCTCGAGCAGGGTGTTGGCCATCGCTGTCGCCCATAGTTGCCCGTCGGGGTCGGCGTCGGACAACGCGCGTAGATCGCGCAGGAGGTGGGCTGCGCACCAGGCGTGCAGTGCCTGGGTCAGATGTTCGTAGCCGGCATAGCCGTCCCGCACCAGGACCCCGGAGAACGCGGGCAGGACACCACCGGCGTCGATATCGTCTTTGGTGCGTCCACCGACGTGCATCAGGGTCAGGTACTCGGTGCACGCGACGTGCACATATGCCAGCGATCCGGCGGCGCGTCCGGTGGTCTCATCGGCGTGCAGCACCGGTGCACCGGCGAGCAGGGTTTGCATGTGGGCGAGGAAGTTCTTCTCCAGCCTGCGCGCGGCGCGGCCACGGATCCCGGCGAGGAACCCGGTGGAGACGTCGATCGCGCACAGCTTCTCCAACAACTCCCGGGCCCGACCGATCGGGAGGTAGTGCGCGCACGTCAACAACGCGGCCCGGGCCAGGGTTTCCGGACCGATCCGCACCGGCGAACCGTGCGCAGCCACGATATCCGCGTGCTCGACAGGAACCGCCTTGTCGTCCCAGCCCGGCACGGTGACCGTCCCGCAACACGGACACATCTTCGAGATCCGTTGATACTCGGTGACTTTCGGTGGCGGCGCCGGCTGGATATCAACGATCTGACGCCGCTGACGGCTGTGTTCTTCGGCCCCGCGCAGGGAGGCGTCACAGGACCCGCAGTGATCCGGATGGATCTCCAACCGTTCATCAGGATCATCAACGAGGGTCCGTGAGAACGACGCCGAACCCGGCTGCTTACCCG
>NZ_JBARWZ010000144.1:0-57928 GCF_049647105.1 Actinophytocola sp. | reverse complement strand
CGAACTCGGCGAGCCCAGTATGCGCGACCCCGAGATTGGCGAGCAGCCTGCCCTCACCACTCCTCGCACCAACATCGCGGGCGATCCGCAAACCCCGCCACAGCAGGGAAACAGCCTCGTCGTACTCGCCGAGCCAGCAGTGCACGAGGCCGAGGTTGTTCAGTGCCTCGCTCTCCCGGTTGACGTCGCCGACCAGCCGCGCCAGCCGCAGCGCGTCCGCGAACCGCTGCCGCGCCTCGCGGTAGTGGCCAAGCTGCGCGTGCACGATGCCGAGGTTGCCGAGCGCCTTGGCCTCCCCCGCCCGGTCCCCCAGCCGCCGGTCGATGGCCAGTGCCCGATCGAGGTGTTCGATGGCCTCGGCGTGCCTGCCCAGCCTGCCGCACACCTGCGCGAGACTGTTCAGCATGGCGTTCTCCCCCGCGGGATCGCCGATCTCCCTGCTGATCGCGAGCGACTGTCGCATGTGGTCGATCGCCGTCGGGTAGCCTGCCAGCCTGCCGTGCGCCTGCCCGAGCCTGCCGAGTGCGGCGCCCTGATCCGCCAGGTCGCCTCTGCGCAGCGCGTCCGACAGGGCGTGGCCGTGGATCGCCAGGACCTCGTCCGCGTGCCCGCCGCCGGTGTCGAGGTAGCGCCACAGCGTCGCCGACATCGTGCTCGCGAACCCTGGCACACCGGTCCCCGACGCGGCGACGAGGTTGGCGCGTTCGGTGTCCAGCCAGTCCAGCGCGGCCGCGGTGTCGGCGGCGGCCCGTTCACCGTCGTTCTGGTAGAGGGTGCGGGTCGCCGCGGCCGCGGTGTTCTCGTAGTAGGTCAGCAATCTGGACATGGCCGCGTCCCGGTCGTCGGCGGGTTCCCCGGCGACCCGTTCGGCGGCGTAGTCGCGGAGCAGGTCGTGCAGCCCGTACCGGCCGCGGCGACGCGGCTCGATCAGGTGCGCGCGGTCCAGGTCGCGCAACAGGCAGGCGGCCTCGACGCGGCCGTCGCCGGTGAGCGCCCCGACGGCCGCGACGTCGAAGTCACCGCCCGGGTGCAGGCCGAGCAGCCGGAACGTGCGTGCTGCCGGTGCGGACAGGTGCTGGTAGGACCACGAGAACACGCCCCGCACGGCCGATGCGGCGTCACCGCCCGCGGTGAGCACCTCGAGCGGCTGGGCGTGGGCGAGCTCGTCGACCAGCTCGGAGACCGGTGCGCCATGACGGTTCGCGGCCAGCTCCGCGGCGACCCGCAGTGCCAGCGGCAGCCGGGCGCACCGCTTCGCGAGCGCGGCGAGCGCCGATGGCTCGGCCGCCGCCCGCTCGCCGATCAGGCGGCGCAGCAACAGCTCCGCCTCGTGGTCGGTGAGCCTGCCGAGCACGACGCGGGTCGCGCCGTCCCGCGCGACGAGCCCCGCCAGCGTGTCCCGGCTCGTCACCACCACCAGGCAGTGCGCCGCACCCGGCAGCAGCGGGCGGACCTGTTCGGCGTCGTGTGCGTTGTCCAGCAGGACGAGCAGGCGCCTGCCCGCCAGCAGGCTGCGGTAGCGCGCGGCCAGTTCCGGCAGGCCCGTCGGGAGGTCGGCAGCGCGGCAGCCGAGTCCGCGCAGGAACCCGGACAACGCCTGTTCCGGGCGCATCGGCGCATCGTAGGAGTAGCCGCGCAGGTCGACGTAGAGGCTGCCGTCGGGGAACCGGTCGGCGACCCGGTGCGCCCAGTGCACGGCGAGCGCGGTCTTGCCGACGCCAGCGGTGCCGGACACGACGACGACGGCCGAGGTGTCCTGGCCGGGCGACGCGGGTGCCACCGTGTCCAGCGCGGCCAGGTTGGCTTTCCTGCCGACGAACATGGTGGTGTCCCTCGGCAGCTCCCTCGGCAGCGGCAACCCGTGCTGGGGTGTGTTCCTGCGGTGTTCCTCGACGCGGTCGCGGGCCGTGGCGAGCGCCCGCTGTTCCGCGCCGGACGCGCCGAGCAGCCTGATCAGCACGTCGAACCGGTCGGTGGGCGGCAGGGTCTTGCCCGCGAAGTAGTTGCCGATGATGCCGTGCGCCCAGCCGGTCGACCCGGCCAGCTCGCGGTAGGTCAGCGGGGTGTTGCCGCTCGTGCGGGCGTGCCGCCTTCGGAGTTCCCGCAGCAGCACGGAGAGCTCGCCGACGGCGGTGATCGTCGCCGCGCGGTCGAGCAGGTTCCCGGTGGGGTCGCCGGCGTCGTCACGTGACCTGACCACCGCGCCTCCTCAGGCTCGGGCATCGGCATCGTAACCACGGTGTGCCACAGGAGAAACCGCTACTCGGCGTAGTTCCGCGCCTGTCCAACCTTGTCCACCCCTGTCCACGATTCCCGGCACCGGTGCCGGGAATCTGTGAACCTGTCGAACGCGCCGCGTCGACATCGCGGTGAAACGGAGGAAAGCCGATGTTCCACAAGCACTTCCGCCGATCCCGCCGGTCGCTCGCGGCCGCGGCGGGGATCCTGCTGGCGACAGCGCTGACCGTGAGCACACCCGGGCTCGCCCAGTCCGACCAGGCCGCGTCCGGCAGGCCGGCCTCTGGCGAGAGCAAAGTGGTGCCGCTCCGCGCCGATCTGGAGATCAACCGGTTGACCGTCGAGGCATCCGGGCAGCGGCAGACAGAGAAGGAGACCCAGCACCTGTACCGGGACGGCCAGGGCCGCACCCGCACCGAGGCCGGTTCGACGGTGACGATCACCGATCCGGTCGCCAGGACCAACCTCGTGCTGGACACCGCGTCCCGCACCTACCAGCGCACGGCGAGCCAGTCGCCGCGGTCGGCCGACTCGGCCACCCGCGACGTGCGGGACCACCAGAAGCTCGCGGCCGCGCCACGCTCCCTCGGCACGTCAACGGTTTCCGGCGTGCGGGCCGAGGGCAGGGTGTACGACGTGTCGCTCCCCGCGCACGGCAAGCTGATCCCGGCCCGGCAGAAGGAGGTCACACTGTGGCTCTCCACCGACCTGCAGCTGCCGGTGCAGACCCGGGTGGCGGAGCCCTCCGGCGCGGTCAACACGCAGACCTACACCAACATCAAGGCAGGCACCGAGCCCGCGGCGGAACTGTTCGAGGTGCCCGCCGGTTACCGGGAGGCCAAGCCCTCGGCCGCGAACGGCATGATGGCGAACTGCCCGCTCGACAATGACGACCCGGTCATCCTGACCAGCTTCGGCTACGTCTACCTGGACTCGCGCAACGTCAACGCGACCACCGACGTCAACGCGGGCTGCGTGTTCGTCGCCGACGGCGCCATCTTCGAGTACCCGCTGTACGGCTACCCGACCACGGATCTCCTGCTGCCGTTCGACCGGTGGTTCGTCTACGACTGCTACTGCGGGCTGCCCTACCTGCCGTACGTGGCGTTCGGGGACATCGTGTTCGTGGCCGCCAACGCGGGCGAGCCCGACACGACGACGAAGGACTCGTTCATCACGCTCACCATCTTCCCGGCCTGAGCACCGACGGGCAGGGAACTCCCCGTCGGCCCGGGTGGTGCGGGGCCCAGTCGCACCACCCGGGCCGACCTCCAGTTCGTCAGGCGGCGGCCCTGCTGCTGGCCGGCCCCACGATCGCCGCCGCGGCACGCCGCCGTCGCGCCACCTGACCAGCGACCCCGGTCAGAGCCCGAACGTCTTGCCGATGATGTCGCGCTGGATCTCGCTCGTGCCGCCGTACACAGTGGACACCACGGTGGAGCGCAGCAGGCGTTCCATGCCGTACTCGGTGGCGTAGCCGTAGCCGCCGAGCATCTGCATGCCGTCCAGTGCCATGGTCTTCGCGAACTCCGTGGCCTTCAGCTTGGCCATGGACGCCTCGCGCGGCAGCAGTCGCGCCGGGTCCTCGTCGATCCGGCGGGCCACGTCGTGCACCAGCAGCCGGGTGCACTCCAGCTCCGTCGCGTGGTCGGCGAGCCGGTGCCGCAGCGCCTGGAAGCTGCCGACCGGGCGGCCGAACTGCTGCCGCTCCTTCACGTAGGACACCGTGTCGTCGAAGGCCCTGCGTGCGGTGCCCAGCATCAGCCCGGCCAGGATCATGCGTTCCAGGTTCAGCCCGGCCATCAGCTGGCCCCAGCCCTGACCGACCGCGCCGACCACCGCGTCGTCGGGGAGGAAGCAGTCGGTGAAGTACAGGTCGTTGACCTCGCGGCCGCCCATGGTGTCGATGCCGTGCACGGCGAGCCCTTCGGTGCCCTCGGGCACCGAGAACATGGTCAGCCCGTCGTGTTTGCCCCCGTCCGCCGACGTGCGCGCGACGAGCAGGATGTGCTCGGCGAGGTGCGCGTTGGAACACCACGTCTTCTGACCGTTGATCACCCACCCGCCGTCGACGCGGGCCGCCTTGCACGTCAGCGCGCCGACGTCGGACCCGGCGCCGGGTTCGGACATCGACACCGCGAGCACCTCGCCGTTCAGGAAGTCACCGAGGACCCGGCGTTTCTGCTCGTCGCTGCCGAACTTCTCGTACGAGGCCGCGGTGATCACCGACGTGGCGAACCCGCCGATCGGTGCCTGCCAGTACGCGGCGCGCTCCAGGAACAGGACCAGGTCGACCATGCCCTGGCCCGCGCCGCCGTACTCCTCCGGCACGGCGACCCCGAGCCAGCCGAGGTCGGCCATCTTCCGGTACAGCTCGGCGTTGTGCGGTGACTCGCCCCCGTCGGTCAGCTTGAGCCACTGCTCGCGGGTGCCGACCTCGCGACGGCAGAAGTCGTCGACCGCGGCCACGAAGTCACGTCGTTCATCGGTCAGGGTCGTGTCGGTCAAGAGGTCAGTCCTCCAGCGTAGAGTTCGTCGATCTCCCCGGCGTAGCGCTGTTCGATCACGCGACGCCGCAGCTTCAGTGTCGGGGTCAGCTCCCCGCTCTCCGGCCCCCACGCGCGGTCGAGCACGCGGTACGCCTTCACCTGTTCCGGCCGCGACAGCGCCGCGTTCGCCCGCTCGACCGCGGCGGCGATCTCCGCGCGGACCAGCGGTTCCGCCGCGAGTCCCGGCAAGTCCACAGTGGACAGGCCGCGTGCCACCGCCCACGCTGGCGCGGCCTCGTCGTCCAGCACCAGCACCGCGGTCAGATACGCGCGGCGGTCGCCGACCACCACCGCGTAGCCGATCAGCGGATGCGCACGCAGCAGCGACTCGACCTTGCTCGGCGCGATGTTCTTCCCGCTCGCGGTGATGATGAGCTCCTTCTTGCGGTCGGTGATCCGCAGGAGCCCGTCGTCGTCGAGGGTGCCGATGTCGCCGGTCGGCAGCCAGCCGTCCGCGTCCACGGCCGGTTCGATCCGCCCGTCCCCCTGCAGGTAACCGAGGAACACGAGCGGCCCACGCACCTCGATCTCGCCGTCGGCGGCGAGCCGGACTTCCATGCCCGGCATGGGCTCCCCGACCGTGCCTGCCCGGTAGCGGCCGGGGAACGTGCTGGTCGCCGCCCCGGTGGTCTCGGAAAGCCCCCAGACCTCCATGATCGGCATGCCGAGGCTGCCGAAGAACTCCAGCACCTCGACCGGGATCGGCGCCGCGCCGCTGCCCAGCCGGAGGGCCTCCGCGAGACCGAGCCGTTGCCGCAGCGGGCGCAGCACCAGCCCGTCCGCCTGTTCGAACGCCGCCGCCAGCCTCTCCGGCAGCACGTCGCCGGTGGCGCGGATCCGGTAGACCTCGGCGGCGACCTCCCGCGCCTTGCCGATCGCGGCCGCTGGTTCGTCATCCATCGTCGACAACACGTGCTGGACGCCCGCCGCGAACTTCTCCCACACCCTCGGCACGCCGAAGAACCCCTGCGGGCGCACCGAGTTCAGCGTGGGGAGCAGCCGTGTGGGATCGGCGCAGATCGTCACGTGTCCCGCGGCGTAGACCGGCAGGTACATGCCGAGCACCCGCTCCGCGATGTGCGCGAGCGGCAGGTACGCGACCGTCCTCGGATGTGCCGGCACCGGCTGGACCAGCTCCTGGAGCGCGCACTGGTAGAGCACGTTGCGGTGGGACAGCACGACGCCCTTCGGGTCGCCGGTGGTGCCCGAGGTGTAGATCATCGCGACCGGGTCGTGCTGGTCGGCCTCGGTGAGCGAGGCATCCTGCCCCGTCGCGAGCAGGTCGGCGTAGCTCGTGTGCCCGCCACCGGCGTCCTCGACCACGACGACGCCCTTCAGCCATGGCATCTCGGCGAGCGCGGGGCCCCAGCGGGCCAGCTCGGCCTGCCCTTCCAGGACGACGACGGTGGCCGCGCTGTGCAGCGCGACCTGCCTGATCTGCTCCTCGCTCAAGGTGGCGTAGGTCGTGCACGGGATCGCGCCGAGCGCGACCGCGGCGAAGTCGGCGACCCAGTGCTCCGGGCGGCTCGACATGCCGATGAGCATGCGGTCGCCACGCCGCAGGCCAAGCGCGGACAGTCCGCCCGCGGCGGCGAGCACCTCCTCCCCCAGCTCCCGCCACGTCCGGGTGTGCCCGTCGGCGCTGGTCAGCGCGGGCCGGTCGCCGTGCACGGTCGCGTTGCGTCGCAGCAGCCTGGGCACCGTCCACGCGCCGACCGCCGCGTTCACCTCTCCGGCTGTGACCATCATTGCTCCCTGCCGAATCGTCACTAACTTATGCACCCATCTTGGCAGGTGTATCGCATGTTGGACAATCCCCGCTGCCGTATATGGCGATACACTCCCGCCATGCAGCCCAGTCAGCGCCGACGGCCGAAGGACCGCAAGGCGAGCATCGCGCTCGCCGCGGCCGAACTGTTCTGCGCTCGCGGGTTCCACAACGTCGGGATCGAGGACATCGCCAGGGCGGTCGGCATCACCGGCCCCGCGATCTACCGGCACTTCCCCACCAAGCAGGCCGTGCTCACCGCCGCGGTCGAGGAGCTGGTCACCGCGTTCGCGGAGACCGTGGCCGCCGCCGAGGACCGCGAGGACCCGGCGACCCGGCTCGACGCCGCCATGGGTGCCATCGTGCGCTACACCCTCGACCGGCGGCTGGTGGCGCGGCTCTACCAGTGGGAGGGGCGCCACCTGCCCGACGACGAGCGCACCCGGCTCGCCGAGCGGTTCGACGCCTCCGTGCACCTGCTGCGGGACCTGCTGCTCGACACTCGGCCGGGACTGCCGAAACGAGACGTCGCGACGCTGACGACCGCCGCGTTGAGCGTCGTCGCGAGCCCGTCAACGCACCGGGCGAACCTCGCGCGGGCGGGCGCGGAGCGCACCATCACCGCCTGCGTCCGCGCCGTGCTCACCGCCGACCTGCCCGCCCCGCGCGGGGGCAGGCCCCGCGGCCACCGGCCGGAGCAGCTCGCACTGCTCCCCCGCAGGGAACGACTCCTCGCCGAGGCGGTGCGCCTGTTCCACGAACGCGGCTACCACGAGGTGGGGATCGCCGACATCGGCGAGGCGGCAGGCATCAACGCCTCCAGCGTGTACGCACACTTCGCCAGCAAGACCGAACTGCTCGCCGCCGCCTTCTACCGCGCGACCAGCCGCCTCGAGCTCGCCACCGCGACGGCACTGGTCGACGCGGGGACCCCGGCGCAGGCGTTGCGCAGGCTGGTCGACACCTACGTGCGGATCACGTTCGAGGGCGCCGACCTCGCCGCGGTGTACGTGTCCGAGAGCGAGAACCTGTCCCCGGCCGACCGCCACCGGCTGCGCGTCGCGCAGCGGCGGCACGTCGACACGTGGGTCGGGCTCGTCGCCAAGGCGGGAGGCGGAGAATCCCCCGCGGCCATCCGGTTCCGGGTCCACGCCGCGCTCAACGTCGTCACCGACCTGGCTCGCTCCCCCGGCACGTCGGTGACCGAGGCGAGGACCGCCACGCTGGTCCACCGGTTGTTCTAGTCCGCCTCCCCCGGAATTCACAGTGTTGGTATCGACCCAGCGCATGTGCGGACCGCAGGCGGTTGGTGGCCGGGTGCCGTCCCTAGTCCGCCTCCCCGGAATTCACAGTGTTGGTATCGACCCAGCGCATGTGCGGACCGCAGACGGTTGGTGGCCAGGTGCCGTCACGTTCCCCTGAGGTCGCTGTTGGTCAGGCCCAGACCTCGCACAAAGATCCATGGGGCGGCCCTAGCCGTCGAGTTCCGAGGCATCCAGTGACGGTGCCGAGCCGCTGATTGTCCTTTTCGGACGGTCGGGCTGCTCGGCATTGTCACCGGTTGCATCGTGGTTGGACCTGTTCGGCCGATTGTGGCCACGGCCACTTCCGTCAATGCTCTGAACGGAAGCGCTCATCCCGGTCAGAGACGGAGACGCCCGTGACAGCGGTAGCGACGGAGCCGAAACAGGCAACCCGCAACGGCATGGCCGTCGCGGTGAGCGTGGCCGCGGGCATCCTGCTCGCGATCCTGTGGTCCTACGAGTTCGTCGACAGCGTGATCGGCGACAACGTGGCGAACACACTGCTGGGCCATGAGGCCAAGGCCACGCCGATCACCGGCGCGGGCGCCGGGTTGCTGTTCGCGTTCGTGTCCGGGTTCGCGGGCACCTTCACCGCGTGCAACATCGCGATGGCCGCGTCGATCGGGCCGATGAGTCAGGCGGGCCAAGGACAGCGCGGGGACACGGTGCTGGCGCTGCTCCGCCCGCTCGGCGCGTTCACGGCGGGCATGGTCACCGTGTCGGCGGTGTACGGCTTCGTCGGTGTCCTGCTCGGTGACTCGCTCCCCCAGCTGTCCACTGCGATGGCCGGTGACATGCCGGTGCGGCTGATCCAGTCGTCGGTCGTGTTCGGTCTCGTCGGACTCGCGTTCGGCTACCTCGGGCTGGCCGCGCTCGGTGTCGTGCGGGACGTGTTCGCTGACCGGCCGACGGCGCGGGTGGTGGCCCTCGGCGCGCTGGTGGGCGCCTTCCTCATCGGCAGGCCGTACGGGATGTTCGTGAAGCTGTTCAACTGGGCGGCCGAGACCGGCAACCCCTTGTACGGCGCCGCGACGTTCGTGTTGCAGTCGATCGGGCAACATCCTGATCGTGACCGTGTTGTTCGCCCTGTTGATCCTCGGCACCCGCGGCCGGTTCCTGACCTGGCTGGCGAGCAACCCACGCCGGACGGCTCTGGTCAGCGGGACGCTGCTGCTGGCCCTCGGCGTGTTCACGGTCATCTACTGGGACCTGCGGGTGCCGTCGATCTTCGGTTTCGGCTGGTTCCCCGACATGCCCTACAACTGAGCCAGCCGGACAGCCATGGTCACGCCGTGCCGTACGCGTCGTGCCAGTTCCACCACTCGTACGGCGGGGTCTGCGGGTAGCCCTCAGGCGAGTCCTCCCACGACTCCTGCCTGCCGAGCGCGGTGATGTCCAAATAGGACCATGTCCCGCCCATCGCCTCGTCGCCGCGGTTGTTCACGAAGTACGTGCGGTACACGCGGTCACCGTGCTGGATGAAAGCGTTGGTGCCGTGGTATTCGGCGCACCCGAAGTCGGCGTCGAAGTCGTCAAGCAGCGAGTACCACGGCATCGTCCAGCCCATCCTGGCCTTCACGCGTTCGATGTCGGGCTGCGGTGCCCGCGACGCGAACACGAGCGTGGTGTCACGGGCGTTCAGGTGCCGGACGTCGGCGACCTGGTCGGCCACCAGCGAGCAGCCTCGGCAGCCGTGGTCCGGCCAGCCCTCCACACCTGGCTCGAAGAACGCGCGGTACACGATCAGCTGCCGCCGCCCCGCGAACAGGCCGGGCAGGTCCACCCGGCCGGACGGACCCTCGAACGCGTACTCCTTGTCCACCTCCACCCACGGCATCCGCCGTCGCGCGGCGGCCATCGCGTCACGGGCGCGGGTGAACTCCTTCTCCTTGACCAGCATGCGTTCCCACTCGGCGGTCCACTCGTCCGCCGAGACGATCGGGGGCGTCTTCATCGGCTCACAGCCTCCTCCGGCACCTGGTGGGTGCCGTTCCTGTTGGGCCTGCCCGCACCGGTGGTGATGGCGGCGAAGGGCTCGGCGGGGGGTCGGTCGACGGTGAACGTGGTCGTGAAGCTCATGGTTCATCCCTCCAGGTGTTCGCGTAGTGCGTCGAGGCGGCCGTCCCAGTCGCTGGCCAGTGCGGCCAGGTACTGCTGTGCCACCCGCATCGGCGCGGAGTGGAGCCGGTAGCGCACCCGCCGCCGCTCCCCCGGCTCGGCGGTCACCAGGCCGGTCTCGGTGAGCAGGGTGAGGTGTTTGGCGATCGCCTGCCGTGTGATCGGCAGACGGCCGGCGAGATCAGTGGCCGTGGCCGGGCCGCCTGCCGCCAGCGAGGACAGGATGCTCCGCCGGGTCGGGTCGGCCAGCGCGACGAATACCTGTTCGGCGACCGTCTCCGAGTCGGGCGACATCGTCAGGCGGCATCGAGGTAGGCGACCAACTCGCCAAGCTCGCTCGCCCAGCCGCGGGTGTTGCCGTCGAACGCCGTGTGGTGCGCGTCGTCCGGCAGTTGCGCGAAGCCGGTCTCGACCACGGTCAGCCGGGTGCCGTCGCCAGCGGGTTCGAGCGTGAACTCGACATAGGTGCGGCGCGGGTCGTCCTCGGGCAGGCCGTAGATGTGCCAGGTGAACGCGAACACCGACGGCTCATCGACCCGTTCGACTCGCATGCTGGCCGAGTCACCGCTGTCCCAGGCCATCGTCGCCGCGCCACCCGGCCGCAGGTCGATCGTCGCCTGGTTGCCGAACCACGCGCCGAGCCCCTCGGCCGTCGTCAGCGCGGCCCAGACCTTCTCGCGCGACTGCCTGATCTCGACGACACGTTCGATCCGATCGGGGAATCCCATGTCATGCCTCCATCGTGTAGCAATCCAACGGTTGCGACATTATTGCAACCGATCGATTGCGTCAACCTCAGCCGCCGAGGCGCACCGGCAGCCGTTCGAAGCCGCGCAGGATGCGGGTGGCGCGGCGGGTCGCCCCGGGCAGACGGCGCAGGCGCGGGTAGCGGGCGAACAGGGTTCGCAGGCCGACCTCGCCTTCCATCCTGGCGAGCGCGGCGCCGAGGCAGTAGTGGCGGCCAGAGGAGAACGAGATGTGCTCGCGGGCGTTGTCGCGGCGCACGTCGAACCGGTCCGGGTCGGCGAACACGGCCGGGTCGCGGTTCGCGGCCGCGAGGATGGTGGTCACCAGCGCGCCCTTCGGCACCGGCACCCCGGCGACCTCGGTGTCCTGGCGGCAGGTCCGGCCGGTCAGCAGCACCGGCGGGTCGACACGGAGGATCTCGTCGACGGCGTTGGGCCAGCACGCCGGTTCGTTCGCGAGGACGTCGAGCTGGCCGGGGTGGTCGCAGAGCAGCGCGACGCCGTTGCCGAGCAGGTTCACCGTGGTCTCGAACCCGGCCGCGAGCACGAGGCCCGCCGTGGCGCGCAGCTCCAGATCGTTGAGACCGACACCGTCCTCGCGGACCGCGACCAGCCGGCTCAGCAGGTCGTCGCCTGGGTTGGTACGAAGGTGGTCGAGGTGGCCGGTGAGCCAGGCGTCGAAGGCGGCGAGCGCCGCCTCCACCGCGCGGAACTGCCGCCAGGGCAGTCCCATGTCGAGGCTCGGCGCCGCGGCGGAACCCAGCCGCAGCACCGTCTCCCGCTCGTCGGCGGGCACCCCGAGAATCTCGGCGATCACGGTGACCGGCAGCCTGGCGCAGTAGGTCTCGACGAGGTCGGCTGGCCGCGCCGGGTCGATGGCGTCGAGGAGGTCGTTGGCGATCTCCTCGACGCGGCCGCGCAGGTCCTCGACCGCGCGCACGGTGAACACCCTGGTGACGAGCTTGCGGTAGCGCGTGTGGTCCGGCGGCTCGGTCACCAGCAGCGACGGCGGCGCGACGGGGTGGATGAACCCGCCAGCCGACCAGTCGGCCAGCCTGCCGGGCAGCCGGTTCGAGTCCGGGGCGATGCCGCTGCGGAAGTCGTTGCCGCTCAGCACTTCCCTCACGGTGGCGTGGCTCGCGGTGAGGTAGGAGAAGGCGCCCCGGTGCATCCGGCCGCGGTCGCGGATCTCGGCGAACAGCCCGTCCAGCTCGGCCGTCGAGCCGGATCCGGCGAACAGCCGCGCCTGCAGGTCACCCCGCCGCGCGGCGAGCAGCAGCGCGACCCGGGGCAGCCCGTGCAGCAGCCCCCATCGGACGACGGGTTTGACCACGTTCCCGACCCGGCCCGCGAGCGTCACGACGGCTCCCTCCCCGTTGGTACTGGCGCGTACCAAGGGTACGCCGACCAACGGGGAGCAGAGGCCGCGTGACTCAGTTCCAGATCGCCCGCGCCCACTCCGGGTGGTCGACGAACGGGTTGCGGTTGTGCTGGAACTGGTCGTAGATGACCTGGTTGCGACGCTTCTCGAAGGCGTCCGGCGGGTCCTGCGCACTCCAGGCGAGCAGCACCGACAGCTTGCCGAGGTATGGGGCGCTGCCGTTGGCCACCGAGTTGTTCATCTCCAGGTTGGCGAAGCCGTCGCCACCCTCGTAGCGAACCGCCATGTAGAAGATCATCCTGGCCACGTCGCCCTTGACGGCGTTGCGTGGCTCGAACGAGTCGGCGTCGGTGTAGCTGCCAGGGGCCTCGCTGACGGCCGAACCGCCGTTGTCGAAGTCCTTGTTGCCCCGGGCGCTGTTGACGCTCACGTCCTCCGGCCGCAGGTGGTGGACGTCGGTGCCGGGGCCGGTCGCGGTGCCGAAGTCGCCGTGGGACTTGGCCCAGACGTGTTCGCGGTTCCAGTCGTTGGCGTTGCCGCCGTTCGTGGTCTTCGACTGCGAACGCCCGGAGTACAGCAGGATCACGTTGTTCGCGTTGGCCGGGTCCTGGTCGGTGGCCTTGAGCGCGTTCCACACCTGGTCGTAGTTGAGCTTCGTGCCGGTGCGGATGATCGAGTGCAGCGCGGACTTCAGCGCGGTGCCGGTGAGGCCGATCGCGGTCCGGTAGTAGGTGGCGTCGTAGTCGCCGTCACCGTCGTCGGGCGGCGGGGTGGTGCCATCCGATGGCGCGATGGCGGTCGGGGACGTGAGCCCGGCGTGGGAGAAGTACGCCGTGAGCGACCCGGTGACGTCGAGCCGGTCGCCCATCAGGTCCGGGTTGGACCGGAGGCCGTAGTCCGCGCGGAACGCGGCGGAGATCTGCACGTAGATCATCCGGGCCGTGCTGCTCTCGCCGGGCGCGTCCGCGAGCGCGATGGCGTAGTCGGACGGGAACGCCGACGTGACAACGGTGCTGGTGGCCGTCGGCTGCCCGACGACGTACCCGCGAACGGTCGCCGACGCACCGGCCTGCTGGCCGATCGCCTGGGCGACGGTGAGTGGCGTGGCCGCGGCCGCGCTGGACGGAACCTGTAACGCGACGACGGCCAGCGCGGCGCCCACCACGGGCGCGAGCAGCGGCCATCGCCTCATACGAGGGATGTGCACGATGGATGTCCTTCCCCGAACCTGAAGGAAGAGTCGCACGAAAATTTCCACCAAGAAGCGCCCGAATGGAGCAGTTCTCCACGGGTTTCATGCGCTGGAATCGTTGGTGCCACTGAAAGAAAGGTCGGGGGACCCAAAATGTTGCCTGCACGTCACTGGATCGCCGTATTCGTCGCGGCACTCGTCATGGCGTTCGCCGCACCGGCGAGCGCGGCACCACCGGACGCCCCGGCACCCGAGGGCATCGACCAGCGCGCGCTCGGCGGGCGCTACAGCGGGTCGAACGTGACGTTCCGGGTCTACTCGGCGGCCGCCACCCGGATGCGGGTCGACGTGTACGCCGCCGCCACCGGCGCGCCCTCGGTGACCTACCCGCTGACGGCGGACGCCGACCACGTCTGGTCGGTCACGGTCAGCGTGGCCGCGCTACGGGCGGCCGGTGTCACCGGCACCGTCTACTACGGATACCGCGCGTGGGGTCCGAACTGGCCGTACACGGCGTCGTGGACACCGGGCTCGTCGGCCGGGTTCGTCAGCGACGTTGACTCGTCGGGCAACCGGTTCAACCCCAACAAGCTCCTCCTCGACCCGTACGCGCGTGAGATCAGCCACGACCCGCTCACCCCGGCGAACCCGGACGGCACCGGTTACGGCAGTGGTGCCGCGAACCGCGCCACCGACACCGGGCCCACCGCGCCGAAGGGCGTCGTGCTCGCCGAGGACGGCACCGGCACCGGCACGAAACCGGCCCGCGCGCTCAAGGACGACGTCGTGTACGAGGTCAACGTGCGCGGGCTGACCCAGGCCGACCCGTCGGTGCCCGCCGCCTACCGCGGCACCTACCGCGGCGCGGGGCTCAAGGCGCAGCGGCTGCGCGAGCTGGGCGTGACCGCGGTCGAGTTCCTTCCGTTGCAGGAGACGCAGAACGACACCAACGACGTCGACGCGACCGGCACCGATGGCGACAACTACTGGGGCTACATGACGGTGAACTACTTCGCCCCCGACCGCCGCTACGCCGCCGACCGTTCCCCCGGCGGGCCCACCAAGGAGTTCAAGGCGATGGTCGCGGCATTCCACGCGGCCGGGATCAAGGTGCTCGTCGACGTGGTCTACAACCACACCGCGGAGGGCGGGCCGTGGAGCGAGGCCGACACGAGCACCTACTCCGTGTACTCCTGGCGCGGCCTGGACAACCCGACGTACTACTCGCTGACCGCCGACAGGCAGCGGCCGTGGGACAACACCGGCGTCGGCGGCAACTACAACACGGCCAACCCGGTCGCGCAGGACCTGATCGTCGACTCGGTGGCGTACTGGAAGGACAAGCTCGGCGTCGACGGGTTCCGGTTCGACCTCGCTTCGGTGCTCGGCAACACCTGCCAGCACGGCTGTTTCACCTACAGCAAAACGAACTCCGGCACCGCGCTGAACCGGCTCACGGCCGAGATGCCACCCCGCCCGGCAGGCGGCGGGTCCGGAGTGGACTGGATCGCCGAGCCGTGGGCCATCGGCGACGGCACCTACCAGGTCGGCAACTTCCCATCGGGCTGGGCGGAGTGGAACGGCATCTACCGCGACTCGCTGCGCCGCGACCAGAACAAGCTCGGCGTCGCACCGATCACGCCCGGCGAACTGGCGACCCGGTTCGCTGGTTCGTCGGACCTGTACGGCGACGACGGCAGAAAGCCTTACCACTCGGTGAACTTCATGGTCGCCCACGACGGGTTCACCCTCGCGGACCTGTACTCGTGCAACGGCAAGAACAACAGCCAGCCGTGGCCCTACGGCCCGTCGGACGGCGGCAGCGACGACAACATCTCGTGGGACCAGGGCGGCGTGGCCGCGGCGCAGCGCAAGGCCACGCGCAACGGGTTCGCGTTCCTCGCGCTGTCGGCGGGCACGCCCATGATCACCGGCGGTGACGAGTACCTGCGCAGGATCAACTGCAACAACAACCCGTACAACCTGGACTCGTCCGCGAACTGGCTCGGCCATTCTCCGACCGCCGACCAGTCCACGTTCCACACGTTCGCCCAGCGCATGCTGGCGTTCCGGGCGGCGCACCCGGCACTGCGCCCGGCGAACTTCCCCACGGCGGCCCAGTTGCAGTGGTTCACTCCCTCGGGCACCACCCCGGACGCGGCGTACTGGAACGACCCCGGCAACCACGCGCTGGCGTGGCGGCTCGACGGCGCCGCGGCGGGCGACCCGGCGGCGGCGATCTACGTCGCGTACAACGGCTGGTCCGGCGAGGTCACGTTCACGCTGCCGTCGCCGCCGTCCGGCACCACCTGGCACCGGGTCACCGACACCTCGACCTGGGCGGAGGGACCGGACCAGGTGCGGCAACCGGGTGCGGAGGACCCGCTCGACGGCACGCCGTACGGGCTCGGCGGACGCGCCGTGCTGGTACTGGCGGCCAGGTAAGTTTGCGAACGTTCGTGTTCGTAGATGCTACGGTGGCCGCATGTGGCGCAGGAACAAGGAACCGTTCGCCGGCCGCCGGGTGCTCGTGACGGGTGCCGCACGCGGCATCGGTGCGGCACTCGCGCGCAGGCTGCACGGCAAGGGCGCGCGGGTCGCGCTGATGGGCCTCGAACCCGACGGGCTCGAGGCCGTCGCGCGGGAGTGCGGCGGCGCGCCGTGGCGGGAGTGCGACGTCGGCGACGGCGCCGCCGTGACCGAGGCGGTCGACGACCTCGCCGGGACGCTCGGCGGGCTGGACGTGGTCGTCGCGAACGCGGGCATCGCCCGGCAGTGGTCGGTGCTGCACGGCGACCCCGCCGTGCTGGAAACCACCCTGCGGGTCAACACACTCGGCGTGTGCCACACGATCCAGGCGGCCGCCCGGCACGTCGCCCACCCCGGCGGGTACGTGCTCGCCGTCTCCTCGCTGGCGGCGGCCATCCACCTGCCCCTGCTCGGCGCCTACAGCGCGTCGAAGGCCGCGGTCGAGGCGCTCGGCGACACCGCGCGCCTCGAGCTCGCGCCGACGGGTGCCCGCGCCGGGGTCGCCTACTTCGCCGAGCTGGCAACGGACATGACCGCGCGTGGCTTCGACACGAAGGCCGCGGCCGCGTTCTTCGGCTCGCGCGGCACGCTGAGTCCCGTCACTCCCCTTCCGGTCGCGATCGACGCGCTCGAACGCGGCATCCGCAGGCGCGCGGCGCGGATCTGGTCGCCGAGGTGGGCGGCGCCGGTGTTGCTGGCCCGCATGCCCGCGCAACGCGCGATCGGCCTGCGCGCGCGGGGCCCGCGCATGCGGAAGGCACTGGCGATCGCCGCGACCGAGGACGTCCCGTTCACCACCGAGCAACCGAGGTGACCGGGCCCCGCGTCAGTCCCGGCACCCGCCGCCAGCTTGGCTGGTTCGGGTGGGTGTTCACGCGGCTCGCCGGCCTCCGCACCCGCACGGCACCGCCCGCGTTGTTCACGGTGCTCGGCAGGCATCGCAGGCTGTTCCGCCGGTGGCTGATCTTCGCGTCCGCGCTCATGCCGGGCGGCAGGCTTCCCCGCAGGGACACCGAGCTGGTCATCCTCCGCGTGGCCACGCTCCGCGCCAGCGCGTACGAACTGGCGCAGCACGTCGCGATCGGCCGGTCCGCCGGGCTGTCCCGCGACGAGATCGACCGGGTCCAGGACCTCGACGGCGAGTGGCACGGCCGCGACCGGGTGCTGGTCGCGGCCACCGACGCGCTGGTCCGCGACCGCGACCTTGACGACGACGGTTGGCGTACGCTGCGCACGGAACTGTCCGAAGTGGAGTGTCTGGAGTTCTGCCTGCTCGTGACGCACTACGACCTGCTGGCCACGGTGATCGGCACGCTCCGCATCCCGCCAGACGAGCCGAGGTGAGCACTCACGAACCGCTGCCCCGAGGGCGGCACGGGCTGACCCGCGACGAGGTCCGCGACTCCCAGCGGGCCCGCCTGCTGCTCGGGATGGCCGAGTCGGTCGCGGAGAGCGGCTACCCCCGGACCACCGTCGCCGACGTCCTCAAACGGGTCCACGTCTCCCGCGAGACGTTCTACCAGCACTTCTCGGACAAGGAAGACTGCTTCCTCGCCGTGCTGGACGAGTCCGCGAAGCTCATGGCGGGCACGCTCGCCTCGGGTGCCGGCCCGTCCGCAGAACCCGCACTGCCCCGGCTCGAACGCGTGCTCACCACGTACTTCACGACGTTGTCCGAGCAGGTGCCGTTCGCGCGGGTGTTCTTCGTCGAGTCGTACGCGGCGGGGATTCCCGCGCAGCGCAAGCGGGTCGAGGTCCAGGAACGCTTCGTCGACCTGATGGTCGCGGCGTTCGCGGGCTCACCGGAGTGGCGCGAGCTGCCAGACCCCCGCTTCACGTGCCGCATCGTCGTCGGTGGCATCAGTTCCCTGGTGTCCGCCGCACTGATCAAGGGTGACGTGGACACGCTGCACGAGGCCGCGCCGAAGGTCGCCGACGTGCTCCGCCGTCTCATCGCCCCCGGCGTGTCACCCGATGCCAGATAGTCCACATCGGGTTTAGCCCCCGTACCTCCTGGGGTACCTCGGACCTGCACCAGCGTCTCGGTCAACACAGCCGGTGAGGAGCGTGGACCATGTCGATCCAACCGCAGGACGTCGCGGACGGAGAATCCAGCATGGCCGGGGTCACCTGCGATCTGGCGACCACGCCGGTCAGCCGTGTCCGCCGCCTCGTCCGCTCGTTGCTCGGCGGCCATCGCGGCGTGCTGCTCGATGACGCCGTCCTCGTCGCGGACGAGCTGGTCAGCAACGCCATCCAGCACGGAGAAGGCCCGAGGAGCTGCCGGTTCACCCTGATCGACGACGGGTGGGGACTGCGCACGGAGGTCACGGACACGGGGCGCGGTGAGCCGCACCTCCGTACTCCCGACAACTCCGGCGGGCGCGGGCTGCTGCTCGTTGACCGGCTGGCGAACGTGTGGGGTGTGCGCTGGTTCCCGGGACACAAGACGGTGTGGGCCGAAGTGCTCATGGACGTCACGGAGCGCAAAAGACGTGCGCCGCACCTGTCCATCACGCGGACATGGCCACGCCCGAGCTGAGCACGCCACACGGAGGTACGGTCCAGAGCCGTGAACGACCAGCCACGCCCCGCGAAACCGACCTTCGACACGCGTCGGCTCGACGGCGCCGTGGTCGTCGAGGTGGCGGGCGAAGTGGACCTCGACAGCGCGTCGCGACTGCGGGAGACGATCGCCGTCGCCCTCGACGAGGCCGAGGGTGACAACTGCGTCGTCGACCTCACCGACGTGACCTATCTCGGCTCCGCTGGACTCACCGCGCTGCTCGAAGCCAGCCGCGATGCCGAGGCACGGCAGGAGCGGCTGCGCATCGTGGTGGACGGCAACCGCCCGGTGATCAGGGCCATCGAACTCACCGGCCTGGATCAGGTGCTGCACCTCTACCACTCGATCGACGAGGCCAACGGTGTGGACCGTCAGGCGCTGGACGACTCCTCGTCGAGCTGACCACACCGGCCACGATCAGCGCCTGACCCGCGAGATAGGTCGCCATCACCCAGAAACCCGGCACGGGCGGGGCGTACCAACCCGCGAACGCGTCCAGCGCGATGAGCCCGTCCGAGACGAAGAACACCGCGCCGCCCACGGCGGTCAGCGGGTGGACGCCGGTCGCCAGCGCGGCCATGAGCGTCAGGCACAACCCGTAGCAGACCACGGGAACCAGCAGGCCGCCCGCGCCAGGCGCGCACAGCGCCAGCAGCACCGCGAAAGCGAGCACGTAACCGGCGAGCGCGGGCCGTCGCAGCACCGAACGGTGCCGCGACGGCCAGAACGCCACCACGTAGGTGACCTGCGCGCAGAGGAACAACCCGACCATGGACAGGAACCGGGTGTCGCCGTCGAACAGCGCAGGCAGGCTGTCGCCGAGCCACGAGAAACCCAGTGCGAGCAACACGAAACGCACGAGCCGCGAACGTGGTGCCGCCGTCGCCGACCAGAGCAGGGCCGCGAGCGCGGGCATCACCAGCCACTGCGTGATCGTGGCCGCTGTGCCCGCGCCGACGAGCTGTGCGGCGAGGTGGGCGATGGCGAGTGCGGCGAACAGCAGCCGGAAGCCGTTCAACCGCAGTACTCGTAGGAACTCGTGTAGGACGTCGACCCGGCCGAGCCGCCCCACCGGACGCACTTCGCGGCCGCCGCCCTCGACACCGGGCCCGCGTAGTAGCTGAACTTGCCAGCGTCGGTGGCCTTCGTGCCGCCCTGCACCTGCAGGTGCGCCGAGACCGAGGACGCCTTGCCGAGTGAGGTCGACTTCAACGTCACCACGCAGTTGCGCTTGTTCCCGGAGTTGTACAGCAGGTACACCTTTCCTGCGGAGCCGAGCGCGTGCGAGTCGATCACCGCGTAACCGGAGCCGCACACCTCCTTGGCCGTGTACGGGTTGCCCCCACCGCCACCGCAGTTATTCCTGCTCGTGAAACCGGTGTGGCCGTTGTACGGCACGGCCTTGCCGTTCAGCACGGCCTTGCGCACGGCACCGTTGAGGATCTGCTCGTAGTGCAGGTGCGGTCCGCTGACCCCGCCGGTGGCGCCCGCCTTGCCGATCTGCTTACCCAGCGCGACCTTCTGTCCGACCGAGACCTGCTGGGCCGACAGGTGGGCGTAGCGCGTGCGGTAGCCGCCGCCGTGGTTGATCTCGATCCAGCGGCCGTAGCTGTCCGCGCCCTCGTTGTCCACCCTGGAAACGGTGCCGGCCGCGGACGCCAGCACCGGCATCCCGGTGATGCCGGACTTCTGGAAGTCGACGGAGTTGGCGGGCCGGTGGCCGCTGAAGGTCGCGGCGGTCACCGTGGTCCCACAGGTGAACGGGACCTGAAAACTTGGTGCCGCCGACGCGGTCGGCGCTGTGACCACCACCACGGCGACGGCGGGCACGGCCGCCGCGAGCAGCCCGATGGCCGTCCGTAAGCGCTGTCCCATGTGGATCCTCCCTGCGGGGTCGGGGTTTCCGAACTGTGACAACAAGTGGGCAACATGTCACACGCGCACTGATCACACTGTCAAGCGGATCGGGCCACCTCGCCCAGCACCTTCCCCCATTCAGCCCAGCTGTCGATGGCTCCGGGCACCGGACCGTCCACTCCGCACTGATCAACAACGTTGTTACCATTCACCCGAAAGAGTTGCGTACTACCCCGCTGACGGGTAGAAATCCCACCACTCCATAACCCTGCCGATCTCGCCTAACCCGCACCCGGCCGCGACCGAGGGGAGCACCGTTGAACCTCGCCCGGAAGCTGGCGCTCCTGGTCGCGGTCCCGCTGGTCGCCGTGGTCGGCTTCGCCACGCTGGCACTCGTCACCAGCTTCGGGCAGGCGGTGGAGAGCGGCAGGCTCGCCGACGAGGTGTCGCTCGCCAGGACCGCGGGCGTGCTCACGCGTGACCTCCACCGGGAACGGCTCGCCTCGCTCGCGATGCTGCAGAACCCGCCGACCGACGAGCAGCGCACCGCGTTCCGGCGCCTGGCGGGCAGGACCGACGCGCACGCCGCCGAGTACCGCGCTCAGCGGGCCGCGCTGAGCGCCGTGCCGGACCACTTCGTCGACGTGCTCGAGCGGATCGACACCGCCCTTGGCGACCTGCCCGCACTGCGCGAACAGGTCCTCTCCGGAGAGCGGGCCAACCTCTCCGCCATCACCTTCCGGTACCGGATCACCGCGGCCGACCTCGCGACGCTCCGCGAGCAGGTGTCGGCGGGCGCACCCGCCGAACTGACCGGCGACCTGCGGGCCGCGGCCCAGCTCTCGCACATCACCGAGTACATCGGACTCCAGCAGATCGCGGTGCTACGCGCCGCGGCGGACCCGTACCTCTCCCCCGCCATGAGCGACGAGGTGAGCGCCGCAAGGGCCGGGGCCGTCGACGCCGCCTACACCTTCAGCCAGGGCGCGCCCGCCGACTGGCTCGGCTGGTACGACCGGGCGCGGATCGGCGAGGAGGCCAGGGCGGTCCAGGTCATGGACGACGGCGTCGCCCGCACCCAGCCCGGCCAGAAGGTCGTGCTCGACGCGCCGGCGTGGACCTCCGCCATGAACGCGCACCTCGACCAGCTCGGCGCGGTCGAGCAGCGGGTGGACGACGCGGTGGTCGCGTCGGTCGAGGAATACCGGGACAGCCAGCTGCTACGCACCGTGATCCAGGCGTGCGCCGTGGTCGCCACGCTCGCCGCGGCCATCGTGGTCGCGATCTGGCTCGGCGCGCCGATGATCCGCGGCCTCCGGCAGCTGCGCGGCGCCGCGCACACCGCGGCGTACGAGAGCCTGCCCGCCGCGGTCTTCGCGCTGCGCGGGCGCAACGCGCTCGGGAAGGCGACGCCCAAGGAGTACGCCGACGCGACCAACGACGCGGTGGTGGTCCGAGGCACCGACGAGATCGCCCAGGTCGGCACGGCGTTCAACGAGCTGAACCACTCCGCGGTCCACCTCGCGGCGCAGCAGGCCGCGATGCGCGACCAGATGGACTCGATGTTCGTCGCCCTCGCGCGGCGGGCGGAGCGGCTGACCTCGGCCCTGATCGCGCAGGTCGACCTGACCGAGCGCGGCGAGCAGGACCCCGACCGGCTCGCGGCACTGTTCACCCTGGACCACCTCGCGACCAGGATGCGCCGCACCAACAACAGCCTGCTCATCCTCGGTGGCGAGGGCTCGGCTCGCGTGCGCAAGGAGCCGATGAGCTGCCACGACCTGCTCAACGCCGCGGTCTCGCAGATCGCGCGGTACCAGCAGGTCGACCTCCACAGCGAGGTGGACCTGCAGGACCTCGACCGGGTGATCGCCGCGGAGATGACCGACCACCTCGCGCACCTGTTCGCCGAGCTGATCGACAACGCCACCGCGTTCTCGGCGCCGAGCGCCCGGGTGACCGTGGTCGCGGCGCCCTCCGGTGACGGCGCGGTCGTCACCGTGACCGACAAGGGGCTCGGACTGACCCCGGAGGCGCTCGCCGCGGCACGGGCCCGGCTGGCCGATCCCGACCGGGACGTCGGCGCGGTGCGCGCGATGGGCCTTGCCGTCGTCGGCCGCATCGCGTCCTGGTACGGCATCGGCATCGAGATCCGGTCGGCGCCCAAGCAGGGCACCGTGGTCAAGGTCGGCCTGCCCCCGAGGGTGTTCACCCGCCGCGCGGACTTCGACTGGTTCCACGGCCAAGCCAAGGCGGCCGCACCAAGCACGATCGTGACCACGCAGACCCGAGCGGCGCAGGCACCCTCCGCCGGTGCCGACCAACGGGACTCGGCGAAGATATCTGGTGTCATGACCGCGTTCGCGAGGGGCATCGGCGCCCACCGCACTGCGAACGGCAAACCGGACCAGCCGACCCCAGATCTCGTGGAGAAGAGTTGACCAGGGAACTGTCCAACATCGACTGGCTGCTGAACGACTTCGCCGAGCGGGTCACAGGGGTCACCCACGCCGTGGGAGTGTCGGCCGACGGCCTGCTGGTCGCCTCGACCCGCTCACTGGTCGGTGGTGGCGCCGAACAGCTCGCGGCGATCGCGTCCGGCCTGGTCAGCCTGCTCTCCGGGGCGTCCCGGCTGCTGTCGGCGCAGCCGGTGGCCAGCAACCTCACGGAGATGAACGGCGCGTTCATGTTCTCCATGGCGGTGAGCGACGGCGCGTCGCTGCTGGTGGTCGCGGACCACACGTGCGACATCGGCCAGGTGTCGTTCGAGATGGCGGAGCTGATCAACAAGGTGGGTCCTGCGCTGACCCCGGCGGCCCGCGCCCGCAACATCAACCGTGCGCCCTCGGCGCCCCCGGTCGAGGAGACCACCCCGTGAGGCGCGTCGTCGCCGCGTGCGCCGCGTTGGCGCTGCTGGCGACCGGGTGCACGAGCGAGGAAGGCCCCGCCGAGATCCGCATCGGCCTGCTCACCGCGCTGACCGGCACCCAGCAGGCGCCGGGCTCCGACATCCGGCAGGGGTTCCTGCTCTACCTCGAGACCCACGACTACACGCTCGGCGGCCGCAAGGTCGAGCTGTTCACGGCCGACGAGGGCGAGAACGCGGAGTCGTCGGCGCCCGCGGCGGAGAAGCTGGTCCAACGCGACAACGTCGACGTGCTGGCGGGCACGATCTCCAGCGGCGCGTCCGGCGGGGTCGCGGCGGTCGCGACCCGCGAGAAGATCCCGTTCGTCGGCGCGAACGGCCGCCCGAAGATCGAGGACCCGACCTGGGTGTGGCACACCAGCTTCCTCACCGAGGACTTCGGCGCGTCGCTCGGCCGGTACATGGCGGAGGAGATCGACGGCCCGGTGTACGTGATGGGCCAGGACTTCGTCGGCGCGTACGAGGGCGTGCGTGGTTTCCTGCGTGCCTTCCGCGAGGCGGGTGGCGTGCTGGCCAACCCGGGCGGCGAGCCGACGCTCACGCCGATGTCCACACTGGGCTACCGGCAGTACCTGGACGGCATCCCGGAGACCGGCGCGAAGGCCGTGTACGGGTTCTACGTCGCCAAGCAGGGCGTCGACTTCCTGAAGCAGTACCCGACGTCGGGCGCGGCCGGGCTGCCGCTGTACGGCAGCGGCGCGACCGAGGGCACGAAGGCGCTGCCCGCGATCGGCGAGGCCGCGATCGGGGTGCGGTCGGCGTTCCACTACGCGCCGAACCTGGACAACCCGGCGAACCGCGCGTTCGTGGCCGCCTGGGACGCGAAGTACCCCGGCGTCGTGCCGTCCGGCCTCGCGGTGTCCGCCTACGACGCCGGCGCCGTGCTCGACCGCGCCATCGCCGCCGCTGGCGACGACGCCGGGCCCTCGGAGATCAACAAGGCGATCGCAGGGCTCGGCAAGATCGACAGCCCGCGCGGTGAGTGGGAGTTCGGCCCGAAGACCCACACACCGGTCCAGAAGTGGTACCTGCGCGAGGTCCGCCGCGACGGCCGGTCCCTCTCCAACGCGGTAATCCAGGACCTGGTCACACTGGGCAGCTAGCGCGGCCACCTCACCGAGCTAGGGCCAGTCCATGGATCTTTGTGCGAGGATCCGAGCCTGCCCAACAGTGACCTCAGGGGAACGTGACGGCAACCAGCCACCAACCACCCACGGTCCGCAGAAGCGCTGGGTCGAGACCAACACCCAAAATTTCCGGGGAGGCGGACTAGGGACGGCCACCAGCCACCAACCACCTGCGGTCCGCAGATGCGCTGTGTCGGGACCAGCACCTAAAAATTCCGGGGAGGCGGACTAGGGACGGCCACCAGCCACCAACCGTCTGCGGTCCGCAGATGCGCTGTGTCGGGACCAGCACCTAAAAATTCCGGGGAGGCGGACTAGGGACGGCCACCAGCCACCAACCGCCTGCGGTCCGCAGATGCGCTGGGTCGAGACCAACACTTAAAAATTCCGGGGAGGCGGACTTGCGCGGCGTTCCAGGAAGACCGTGTCGTGCCAGGTGCCGTCGCGTTGGGCGATGCGTTCGCGGATGCCGACCGTGCGGTAGCCCGCCGCGTGGTGCAACGCGATGCTGGCACGGTTCTCGGTGAAGATCGCGGTCTGCAGGGTCCACAGACCGGCCTCGTCCGCGGCCATGACCTGTTTTCGGACGAGTGCCTTGCCGATCCCCCGCCCCCGGTGCCCGTCCGCCACGTAGACCGAGCTTTCCGCGACCCCCGAATAGCAGTCCCGGGTGGACGCGGGCGTAAGCGCGGTCCAGCCGACGACGTCCCCGTCGAGTTCGGCGACCCACCGGTGCCCACGCAGCCACTTCGCGTCCAGCGACGCGCGGCTGGGCACCGAGGTCTCGAACGTCGCGATGCCGGTCGCGATGCCCTCGCCGTGGATGCGGCGCACGGCCGCCCAGTCACCGGTCTCGAGCGGGCGGACGGTCACCTCCGCCGGCACGTCGGCCGGGCAGCACGGGCGGGGTGCGAGCAGCCCCATCACCGCGTCGGCGGCGTGCGGCAGGCCGACGCAGCACGCCTGGTTCACCGTCACCCTGGTGCTCGTGCCTTCCTTGTGCAGCAACAGGAAGCCGACGTCGGCCAGCTTGCGGACGTGGTGGGAGCAGGTCGACTGGCTGATGCCGAGCACCTCGGTCAGCGCGCCGACCGTGATGCCGCCAGGCGTCGTGGCGACGGTGTGCAGCAGCCGGACCCTGGTCGGTTCGGCGAGGCTCGCGAACCACTCGGCGTAGGTCGCGGCCTCCTGGTCGGTCAGCACGGCGGCGGTCATGCCGCCGATTATCGATGTGGATCGATGACACGTCAAACCATCGCCGTTGCTTTCATCGATACCGGTCGATACTGTCGACGCAATCAATCGAACAGTGTCGATGAATGGAGTGCGGCGATGGCGGAGCTTCCCATGGTGGTGGTCGGTGCGGGCCCGGTGGGCCTGGCGGCAGCGGCCGAGCTGGCCGAACGCGGCCTGGCGCCGCTGGTGCTGGAGCGAGCGGACCGGGCGGGTGCCGCCGTCGCGCAGTGGCATCACGTCCGGTTGTTCTCGCCGTGGTCGGAGCTGGTCGGTCCCGCCGCCGCGCGCCTGTTGTCGGCCACGGGCTGGCGGCGGCCCGCCGACGCGGAGTACCCGACGGGCGAGGAATGGGCGGCCCGCTACCTGCGGCCACTGGCCGACGCGCTCGGTGACCGGGTCCGATTCGGCGCGGAGGTCGTCGGCGTCGCCCGCCGGGGCCGGGAGGTCGACGCGGGTCGCGACACCGAACCGCTGACCGTGCACGTCCGGGCTGCCGACGGCACCGAGACCCGGATCACGGCCCGCGCGGTGGTCGACGCGTCCGGCACCTGGGGCAGCCCGAACCCGCTTGGCGGCGACGGCCTGCCCGCGCTCGGTGAGCGCGCGGCGGCGGACCGCATCTCCTACCGCGTGCCGGACCTCACCGACGACGCCGTCCGGGCCCGGTACACCGGAGCGCACGTGGTGATCGCGGGTAGCGGGCACTCGGCGCTGACCGCGCTCGTCGCGTTCGCCGGACTGGCGCCATCGACCCGGATCACCTGGTTGTTGCGGCGCGGCGGCGTCGGGTCCGCCTTCGGTGGCGGCGACGCGGACCAGCTGCCCGCGCGTGGCGCGCTCGGCCTGCGCGCGAAGGCCGAGGTCGAGGCCGGGCGGGTCGCGGTGGTGACCGGGTTCCGCACGGAACGGGTCGACGGGCGGGACCTGTTGTCCGACAACGGGCAGCGCGTGTCCGGCGTGGACGAGGTGGTCGTGCTGACCGGGTTCCGGCCGGACCTGTCGTGGCTCTCGGAGCTACGCCTGGCGCTGGACCCGACGCTGCAGGCGCCGGTCGCACTCGCCCCGCTGATCGACCCGAACGTGCACTCCTGCGGCACCGTCCACCCGCACGGCGTCAAGGAGCTCGCCCACCCCGAGCCGGACGTCTACCTCGCCGGGATGAAGAGCTACGGCCGCGCGCCGACCTTCCTCGCGATGACCGGCTACGAGCAGGTCCGCTCCATCGCCGCCGCCATCGCCGGGGACCGCGAGGCCGCCGAACGCGTCGAACTGGTCCTGCCCGAGACCGGGGTCTGCGGCGGCGCCGGCGTGTTCGACGATGCCGGGACCGGTGCCGGCGGCTGCTGCGCGCCGGGGGAACCGGAGCTGCTCACCCTGGCGTCGCCGAAGAAGCGGTGACGGAACACGTTGCCGTCAGCACACGCCGAGCTCGGCGAGCAGGTCGCGAACCCGGCGCTCGATCTCGTCCCGCACGGGCCGGACGTCCGCGACGCTCTTGCCCGCCGGGTCGTCGAGCGCCCAGTCGAGGTAGCGCTTGCCGGGGAACACCGGGCACGTGTCGCCACAGCCCATGGTGACCACCACGTCGGCGGCGCGGACCATCCCGTCGGTCCACGGCTTGGGGAACTCGCCGGTGATGTCGATGCCGCGCTCGGCCATCGCGGCGACCGAGGACGGGTTGACCTCGTGGCCGGGCTCGGAGCCGCCGGACCAGGCGACGGCACGGTCACCGGCCAGGTGCCGGAAGAAGCCGAGCGCCATCTGGCTGCGGCCCGCGTTGTGCACGCACAGGAACAGTACGGCCGGTTTCTCGTCACGGTCGGACATCGGGTGCTCCTGGTTCGGGGTCGACGACCGGCGCCAGCCTGCCGACCCGGTCGGCGAGGTCGCGCAGCGCGTGGTCGAACGCCGCACGGGTGCCCGCACGGACCGGGTCGGGCACCGACCAGTGCAGCCGTTCGGGAGCCCGCTCACCGAGGTGCTCGTGCGCGGTGTCGCACACGGCGACCACCAGGTCGGTGGGCGCCAGCACGTCGCTGACGTGCGCGGTGCGGGCGTGGGACAGCGACAGACCGTGCTCCCGCGCGGCGGCGACCGCCATGGGGTGCACGTCCTCGACGGGCTCGGTGCCCGCGGACGTGGCTGGGACGTCGCTGCCGCGCTGCCACAACGCCGTGGCCAGCTGGGACCGCGCCGAGTTGTGCGTGCAGACGAACACCACCCTCGGCGCGCGCACCGCGCCCGCCGGTCCGGCTCCGGTCAGCACGGCAGGCCGCAGCCGCAGGTAGGTGCGCCGGTGGTCGCCCTCCGACCGGGACCGCTCGACCACCCCCGCCTTGGCCAGCAGCTTCACGTGGTGCGCGAGCAGGTTCGTCGCGAGCCCCAGCGCCCGCCCGAGCTCCCCCGGCGACGCGTCACCGAGCGAGAGCCGGTCGACGATGGCCAGCCGCGCGGGCTCGCCGAGCGCCGCGTACACCCGCGCTCGCGCCACCAACGACGAAGACCACTCAATCTTCATTGAGTCAATTTTCATTGAGTCAATGGCCGCTGTCAAATACTCGCGAAAGGAGTTCCCGCGCGTGTCGATCCCGTGCCTTCGCCGTTCGACCAAGGGGTGAGAGGGTCCGAGACGGACCCGGACGAGCAGGGAGACGGAACGATGAAGTACATGCTGATCATGCGGGCGACCGACGAGGCCTTCGCGAAGATGGGCGACATCGACTTCGACGAGATGCTCGCGACCGTCGGCAGGTTCAACCAGGAGATGATCCGGGCGGGCGTGCTGGTCGCGGCCGAGGGTCTGGACGACGCCAACGACGGCGTGGTCGTCGACTACTCGTCCGAGGTGCCCGTGGTCACCGACGGGCCCTACGGTGAGACCAAGGAGCTGTTCGGCGGGTTCTACATCCTGAACGTGGCCTCGAAGGAAGAGGCCGTCGAGTGGGCCAAGCGGACGCCGATCAGCGGGCCCGGCTTCAAGACCGAGATCCGCCGCGTGACCGAGATCGACGAGTTCCCGCAGGACAACGAGTGGATCCGGCAAGAGCGGGCGTGGCGCGAGTCCACCGGCCAGCTTTGAGGGGAAGCACCAGTGGCCGATCCCACGGGCCGTAAGGCTGTCGCCGCCGTCTGGCGGATCGAGTCCGCGCGGATCGTCGGTGCGCTCGCGCGCTACACCGGCGACTTCGCCCTGGCCGAGGACCTCGCCCAGGAAGCACTGGCGCAGGCGCTCGTGACCTGGCCGCGTGACGGGGTGCCCCGCAATCCCGCTGGGTGGTTGCTGACCGTCGGCAGGCGGCGCGCGATCGACGCGTTCCGCAGGCGCTCCGCCCTCGACGAGAGGTACGCCGCGCTCGCCCGCGACCTTGGCGAGGGCGGCGCCTTCTCGGGGAACGCACCGGCACAGGACGACGACGCGCCGTGGGACCCCGACCAGATCGACGACGACGTGCTCGCGCTGATGTTCATCTCCTGTCACCCCGTCCTGTCGCGGGAGGCACGGGTGGCACTCACCCTGCGGGTGGTCGGCGGTCTGACGAGCGATGAGATCGCCAAGGCGTTCCTCGTCCCGACCGCCACCGTGCAGGCCCGCATCACGCGCGCGAAGAAGACCCTCGGCGCGGCCCGTGTGCCGTTCGCGCTGCCGGTGGGACAGGAGCGGGCCGAACGGCTCGGCTCGGTGCTCAGCGCGATCTACGTGATCTTCACCGAGGGGTCGTCGGCCAGCTCCGGCGGCGACCTGATCAGGTTCGACCTCGCGGGCGAGGCGACACGCCTCGCCCGCGTGCTGGCCAGGCTGGTGCCGGACGAGCCCGAGGTCCACGGTCTGCTGGCGCTGCTCGAACTGACCGCGGCGCGCTTCCCCGCCCGCACCGGCCCCGGCGGTGAGCCGGTGCTGCTGGAACACCAGAACCGGCGCCGCTGGGACCGGGCCGCGATCCGCAGGGGCCGCGCCGCGCTGGCCCGCGCGGAGAAGGCGGGCCGCGGCCTCGGCGCCTACGGCCTGCAGGCGGCGATCGCCGAATGCCACGCCGTCGCGCCCTCGGTCGAGGAGACGAACTGGGAACGCGTCGTGCTCCTCTACGAGGCACTGGGCAGGCTCGCGCCGTCCCCGGTGGTCGACCTCAACCGGGCGGTGGCGATCTCCATGGCCAAGGGCCCTGCCGCGGCACTGGAGGTCGTCGACGAGCTGGTGGCGCAGGACGCGCTCGCGAACTCGCACCTGCTGCCGACCGTGCGCGGGGAACTGCTCACCCGCATGGGACGCACCGGCGAGGCACGCACCGAGTTCGAGGCCGCCATTCGCTTCTGCGGCAACGAACGCGAACGAGCGGTGCTGGCGGGCAAGCTCGCCGACCTTGGCTGACCACCGGCACGGTGTTCACGCGGTCTGGTCGAGCCACGCCGTGGTCGCGCCTTCCGCGGCTGTGGTGCCTGCCACCGGGAACCCGAGGTCGCGCAGGTGTTCCGCCGCCGAGCGGTCGCTGCCGCCTCTGCTCTGGTAGTGACTGACCAGCAGGCGGCCGCCCGGTTCGACGAGTGTCAGCAGGTGCCGGATCAGGTCCGTGCGGCGGTGTCGTGGCACCGCGTCCAGCAGCACGTGCACGAACGTGAAGCGGCGGCCGTCCGCCGGCGTGTAGTCGATGGCGTTGCCGACCTCGATGCGGTCCGCCCACTCCGGCAGCCGCCGGCGGGCCAGGTCGACCAGGCCGGGTGCGAGGTCCACCCCGTACGGCTCGAGCACCAGGTCCCGTTCCCCGGCCCACTTCCGCACCGACTCCATGAGCAAACCGTTGGCGCACCCCATATCCAGGAACGTGCCCGGCCGGTGCACGCCGTCGAGGATCATCCCGCGCCTTGCCCGCCAGCCGGCCGCGTCGCCACCGAAGCCGGAGCCCGCCTGTGGGGTGGTGCCGCGCAGGTACGCCGGTTCCAGCACCCGGACGTTGTCCGCGTAGTAGCTCGCGTCGGTCTGGGTGCGGAACGAGTGCGCCGCGTCCCGGACCACCTCGGCGGTCGCGGGGTCCAGCCGGTCCGCGAGTTCCTCCGCGGTCGCGACCACCGCGTCGGGATGCCCGTCGGCCCGGTAGCGGTCGCCGTCCAGCCACAGGTAGACGTGGTCGCCGTCGGCGGCGAACGGATGCACGCGCTGGAACCGGAAACCCACTGTGTCCATGGGGATCCGCGCGCTGGTGTCGAGCAGGTAGTACTCACCCGGCCGTACCTCGCCCGTCGGCAGCGCGGGTCCCGGCGCGACCATGCACCGGCCGTCCGGCAGGAACGGCACGAAGGTCAGCCCTCGCACGGTTTCGGGGTCCGGGTCGCCGTCGATTCGTTGATATGCCATGAGTCCAGCTTGCCGGATGGACCGGCGGTTTCACCGATGCCGCACCGGTGACCGGCCGGACACCATGCGAGATGGCCCGGTTTTCCTGCCACAGAGGAGAAGTCCATGTCTCGTCGGAACTGGCGCACGATCATGCGACGGAGTGCGGTGCCGATCACGTTGGCCGCGGTGGCGGCTCTGCTCAGCCCGGCCCCGGCCACCGCGGAACCCGATGGCCGGGAACCGATCGTGTTCGTACACGGCCTGTTCGGCTCGACGGCCAACTTCGACACGATGTCGCTGCGGTTCCGGCTCAACGGCTACGCCAGGAGCGAGCTGGTCGCGTTCGGGTACGACTCGACGGGATCGCTCGTCACCGCCGCGAACCAGTTCGCCGCGACGGTCGACCGGGTACTGGCGGAGACGGGCGCCGCGAAGGTCGACGTCGTCACCCACTCGCTCGGCGGACTGCCGTCGCGGTGGTACGTGAAGTTCCTCGGTGGCACGGAAACCGTGGACGACTGGATCTCGCTCGGCGGACCGAACCAGGGCGGCGAGCCTGGCACCTGCCCCGCGCCCGGCACGGTCGCCTGTGAGCAGGCCACGAAGGGCTCTGCGTTCGTCACCGAGCTCAACGGCGGCGACCCGACCCCTGGCGCGGTGTCGTACACGACGTTCTCGTCACGCTGCGACACGGTGGTCGACAACGAGTGGACGGTCCTGGACGGCGCGAACAACGCCGACGTCGGCTGCGTCAGCCACACCAACCTGGTGTCCGACCGAACCGTGTTCGACCGAGTCCGCCAGACAGTAACCGGGTAAACCCGCCACTGCGGGACTTCCTGCACGGGGTCCAGGGCCTGCCCCATAGATCTTTGCGCGAGGGTCCGGGCCTGACCAACAGTGACCTCAGGGGAACGTGACGGCACCCAGCCACCAACCACCCACGGTCCGAGGATGCGCTGGGTCGAGACCAACACTGAGAAATTCCGGGGAGGCGGACCAGCGTCCTTCACGCGCCGCTGGTCTCGGGAGCGGGCCAGCCTGCGTGCTCGACGGCCCACGTCAGCACGTGGTCGGCGATCTCCTCCCAGCCCTCCTGCGCGGGCAGCAGGTGCGCCTTGCCCTCGTACTCGACGACCTCGGTCACGGTGGCCGACTTGTAGTGCTTGGCGTTGGACCGCTGCACCTTCGGCGGCATGATGTGGTCCTCGCTGCCGGACACGAACAGCAGCGGCGCCCGCCTGTCGTTGTGGTAGTCGACGTGGATGTCCTGCGGGCCGGGCTGGATGTTGGCGAGCACGCCGTTCCACAGGATCCGCCCGGACGCGGGGATGTGGTAGCGCTCGTACAGCGCGAGCGACTCCTCCTCGGTGAACGTGTTGGTGAACGCGTAGTGCCACTGCTCCGCGGTGAGCCCGACCGCCTTGTGCCGGTTGGCGGGGTTCCTCAGCACCGGGAACGTCGAGCGAACCTGCGAGAGCGGGGTGACGAGCACCCCTTCGGTCGGTGCGGAGTTCAGCACCACGCCCGCAGCGCCGTACCCGTGGTCGAGCAGGACCTGCGTGAACGCGCCGCCCGCGGAGTGGCCGATGATGACCGGCGGCTCGTCCAGCGCGGCGACCACCGACTCGAGATGCTCGATGACCTGGGCCGCGGTCACCTGCTCGATCGGCGTCGGATCCGCGTTGAGCGCCTCGACCTCCACCTCGAACCCGGGGTAGGAGGGCGCGATGACCTGGTAGCCGGCCCGCTCGTAGCGTTCGATCCAGTGCTCCCAGCTACGCGGGGTCACCCAGAAGCCATGGATGAGGACGATCGTTTTCATGTGGGTTCCCTGGGGGGCTGAAGAGGCATTTCGCCTCTGGTGGGGCCTGTCGGCGTGCTGTGAGCCTAGGCAGATCCGAACCTGCCGGATCGGCTCACGACGCCGTACCGTCGGCCTGCGACGCCATGGACCGGCGGAGGAACACGATGGCTGTCCTACTCGACACCGCCTACCTGCCCGCGCGGGAGCGCCGCGACGTGCTGGTCACCACGCTGCGGGAGGTGTCCGGCGCCTCGCGGGTGGCGCTGGACGACGACGCGCCGGTGCGGGCCCGGCTGGACCTGTGGTCGTTCGGCGCCGCGGCGATCTTCCGGGCGGAGTCCAACGGGGTGACGATGACCCGCACCACGAAGGCCGCGCGGGCGGCCGACGCCGAGCACATCGCCATCGGCGTGCACGAGTCCGGCGTGGCGGGGCACCGCGTCGGCGACGCGGCACGGGTCCTCCCACCCGGTGAGGCGCTGGTCGTGGACGTCACCCGGCCGTTCGACTACGGGTGGCGCGGCCACGGTGCCGCACGGTCACTCAACGTGCCGGTAGCACACCTCGGGCTGCCCGCCGACCTGGTGCGGCGCGCGAGCACCCGGCTCGACGCCAGCCCGTTGTACGGGCTCGTCTGCCGCCACATCGTCGACCTCGCGAGGAACGCCGAGACGCTCTGCGAGAGCCCGATGGCGCACGTGCTCGGCGCCGCGAGCATCGAACTGGCCCGCGCGCTCATCGGCACCGCCGTCGACGACGGAGCCGGACGCGACCTCGTCGAGCAGACGCTGGTCACCCAGGTGCGTGCGTACGTGCGCCAGCACCTGCGCGAACCGGACCTGTCCCCCACCTCGATCGCGATCGCACTCGCCATCTCGCCCCGGCACCTGTACCGCGTGTGCGCCGCCGCCGGGCTGCGGCTGGAGCAGTGGATCATCGATCTGCGGCTCGAGCACGCCAAGGCCGAGCTGGCGAGCCAGGATGCCGCGCGCCGCTCGATCGCCACGGTCGCCAGGCAGTGGGGCTTCACGGACCCGACCCACTTCACCCGCCGGTTCCGCGCCGCCTACGGAATGCTGCCCAGCGAGTGGCGGCGGGGATCTCAGCCGAGCACGTCCACCCAGCCGCCCGAGCGCCGGTAGGACCCGTCCTCGCGGCTCCGCATGCCCTCGTCGACGAGGTGGCGGCGCAGTGTCACGTGGTCGGTCCCGCCGCCCGCGCACCACGCGCGGAGCACGACGCCGACCTCCTTCTCCGGCCACCGGCGGCCCGGCTCGAACGACAGCACCACGTGCGCCGGCACGACCCGCCGCCGCGACTGCCGGGCGGGCAGGCGCACCAGCCGCCCGTCGGACACGAAACCACGCAAACCGTCCACGCCGGCACGATGGCCGCGGGCGGGCAGGCACGCAACCGATATCCGGTTCCCGGCGACGCTCACCGTGACGTGCCGCCGGTCTGCTCGTGGATCCAGGCGGCCACCACGTCGACGCGCGCGACGATCTCCAGCCCGGGCTGCGGGCACGGCGGCCCGGTGTTCACGACCGCCACCAGCGTGCCGGTGCGGTCATCGGTGGAGACGAAGAACGGGGCACCCGAGTCCTCAGGACACGGGGTGTTCTCCACCGTGCGCTCCCCAACCGACGCGGTCTCGAGCGTGCTCTGCCCGATGCTCGCGACCGTGAACCGCCCGCGTTTGAGGAAGGTGGACGGTCCGGGGACGGTGGCGGACAGGGAGCCCCAGCCCGCGAACCGCAGCGGCGCCCCGACCGAGGGCGGTGCCGAGGCCACGGTCAGGGGCTCGACGCCGGTGACCGGAGCGCTGAGCTTCACCACCGCCAGGTCGTTGACCGGCGACTGCCGCACGTCCACGACCTTCGCGACGTGTCCGCCTGGGTCGGTGTCCTTCAGCTTCCCGATCGTCACCGTCATCGTGTACCGGGGCGGCCCGCCGATCCGCCTGTCGTTCAGGTCGTGGAAGCAGTGCCCGGCCGTGGCGACCCACTCCGGCGCGATCAGCGCGCCGCTGCAGGCGCCGCTGCGTACCCCGCCACCGGCCACGGGGATGTCCTGCGAGGTCAGCTTCGCGTTGAAGGGCAGGACCGGGGGTGGCGCGGGTGGCGGCGTGTTCGTGGCCTGCGCGGCGCCGGACGACGCGGGCACGCCGACGGTCGTGGCCGCCCGGCCGGGGTCCGGCACCCCGGACGCACGCGGCTCACCAGCACCGACGTAGGCGAAAGCGACCCCGGCACCCATGACGACACCGACGGCCAGGGCAGTCAGCCGTCCTCGCGATCTCGTGCTCACACAGAGGATCACGGATGGGAGGCCAAGTTGGTTGCGAATCTGCACAGTTCGGTCACGAAAAAGTGTCACCGTCCATTGCGAAATACGTACATCGCGTGATGTCTCGCCGTCCCGCCAGGCGCACTCTGAGCTCGCAGGCTCGGAGGTAAGCGATGGACGAAAGAACGCTCCACGCGCTGGCGCTGGTCGCATCCGGCGACGTGGAGTTCCACACCGGTGCCTGGGGAGGCCCGGCAGGCTACCGCTGGCGTGGCCTCGCCGGTGGTGGCCCGATCCCCTGGGACGGTGTGCTCGAGCGACTGGAAGCAAAACAGCTGATAGCGATCGAGCCGCGGCTCGGTCCCCTCGAGCGCCGCGTGCGCGTGACGCTGGACGGCATCGCGGTGCTGACCACCACCGGGGTGAGGACCACTCTGCCCGCGACGACGGTCACGTCGCGGGCAGAGTGGGGTGGGGGTCAGACGCAGGCGCAGTCGCCGGAGCCAGGGTCGGTGCCGTAGCCGCCGGAGTCGGTGCCGGAGTCGGTGGAGCCGCTGTAGCCCTCGTTGCCTTCTGGGCCGTCGCCGACGTCGGTGCTGGACGGGTCGGTGTCGTTCTGGTTCGGGGTGGAGTCGGCGGAGCCGCTCAGCCCGTCGCCGTCGGCGTCGCCGAACCCGCCGGAGTCCGAAGCGGACGAGTCCGACACGCCACCGGAGTCGGTGCCGGTGTCCGAGCCCGAGTAGCCGCCGGAGTCCGAACCCGTATCCGAACCCGAATAGCCGCCAGAGTCCGAACCCGTATCCGAACCCGAACCTGAGTAGCCACCCGAATCGGCGGCCGAATCCGATCCAGAGCCCATGCCGGAGTCCGAACCGGAGTCGCTGGAGCCGGAGCCGAAGTCGCTGCCGCCGTAGCCTTCGCCGCCCTCCGGACCGTCACCGACGTCCGTGCTCGACGGATCCGTGTCGTTCTGGTTCGGCGTCGCATCGGCCGAACCGGTCAGACCGTCACCATCCGCGTCACCGTCGGTGCCGTAACCCTCGCCGCCCTCCGGACCGTCACCGACGTCCGTGCTCGACGGATCCGTGTCGTTCTGGTTCGGCGTCGCGTCCGCCGAACCGGTCAGACCGTCGCCGTCGAGGTCGCCGCTGAACGAACCGCGGCCATCATCGGCATCGCCGCCGTAGCCTTCGCCGCCCTCCGGGCCGTCGCCGACGTCCGTGCTCGTCGGGTCGGTGTCGTTCTGGTTCCAGGTGGCGTCCTGCTCGTCGGGGACGCCGTCCTTGTCGTGGTCGGCGTTCGGGTCGTCGCTGTCCGGCGGGCTCGCAGGGGCCGGGGTGTCGACGCGGTCGCTCGGGTAGCCCTTGCCGCCCTCCGGGCCGTCACCGACGTCCGTGCTCGTCGGGTCGGTGTCGTTCTGGTTCCAGGTGGCGTCCTCCTCGTCGGGGACGCCGTCGTGGTCGCGGTCCGGCAGCGCGGCGCGGCGCGCGGCCTCCTCGGCGTCGGCACGCTCCTGCGCGCGCTCGAGCGCCTCGCGGTACTGGGACTCCTGGCGGTTCTGCGCCCGCCACGCGTCCTGCTGCTCCTTCGCGGCGCGCTGCTGTTCGCCCCAGCTCTCCAGAGCCTGGTTGATTTCCTCCTGGGTGGGCGTCGGCATCGGCGCGGGCCGGATCTCCTTGTCGATGCTGAGCCCGCCGCTCAGGTCGAACCAGTCCGTCCAGCTGCCGGTTGGCTTCTTCTGTTGCTGCTCCGGGGTTTTCGGTGCCGGACCCTTGACCTCCGGCGGCTTCGCGTCCTCGGCGGGATCGACCGGTGTGGTGGTGTCGATCGTGCCGCCGCCGGGCAGCGGGGTGGAGGTGGAGTAGCCGTCCGGCAACCCGACACTCACCGTGCCGTCGGCGTTGCGGGTGACCGTCACGTCCATCTCGTAACTGCGGCCATCCGGCGTCGTGACGGTGCCCTTCGCCTTGTAGCTGCCGGTCACCTCCCCTTCCGGCGACAGGTTGAGCGACAGCGTCGACGAGAACTCGCCGTCCTTGCCGATGTCGAGCTTCACGGAGCCGGTGGCGTTGAGGCCGTCCGGTTTCGGCGCGATACCCGTGAACTGGGGGCCGGTCGGCTTGCCGACCCGCACGCCGCCGCTGACATACCAGCTGCCGCTGTAGGAGTCGTACGCGATCGTGCCGGTCACCGACACCCCCGGCCGGACCGGCACGCCGCCGGAGAGGCCAAGCCCGTTGGGTGCGGGCGCCGCCTCCCAGAACTGTGCGCCGCGCGCCTTCATCTCCGTCACGACTTCCTGCTGCCGCAGGGAGTCCTTCCCGGCCACCCGGCCGAGTTCCGTCTGCAACTCGTGGTCGGTCATGGTACGGACGTCGACAGCGGGCGCGGGCCGGGAGTCCTCTGTGGACTGCGCGGCCTGCGGGTCAGCGGCCGCGACCCCTGCGGACAATCCCATGCCGACGGTCGTGATGGCAGCGCCGAACAGCACTCTGCCGGTAACTCCGAGTGGATGCCCCGATTTCTTCGCCATGGAGCCCTCTCCGTTTCCCCGAATACGTGAGGTGAAATGTGTCACCACGCTATCGAGGTCGCGGAGAATTATCGCGGCGACCGTGGCCGATCGGCGTATTTCGTTAGCCCGAACGTCCCACGCCGATCGGCTGGAATTTCGCGTAATTCACGGAAGCACATGTTCGATCATCAATCTACCCTTTTTCCGCGCACCGACGGGACCCTGATTAGGCCCTTCGGGCGTTTCGGAGAGCGCTCTCATCGGTCACGGTGGAATTTCCCTGCAAGTAAGGCGAGGTAGCTCCGTGCGTACATCTCCCTTGTATATCCCGGTCCTGATCACGACAACCGCGTTGCTGCTCGGCGCTCCCGCGGCGGCCGATCCCGCGACGAGCCCGCCGACCCCCGCCGAGGTGCCTGCCGTGGCGGCGACCATCTGCAACCTCCACTGCGACGCCCGCGACCCGGCGGCCGCGACGGGTGACCGCGCATCCGTGACCGCAGGCGTCTCCGGCCGGACGCTCGTCCTCCACCTCAGCGACGGCGACGCGATGGGCTGGGCCGCCATCGACCAGGTCCGGTCCGGTGACGAGGTGTGGCTCGACCGGTCGTTCGACGGCGGCGGCAATTGGGCGGACGGCAGCCGTCTCGGCCTGACCGCCGCGCCGGGCGGTGTCGGCGGGTGGCGGACCCAGATGTACAACAACGACGACTGGAACAACCTGGGGGTCGGTGCGCTGCGTGCCTGCGGCCGCGCGGCCGACACCGGCGCCGTCGCGTGCACCGAGTGGGCCAGGACGAGGTGGAACGCGGCGAACCGCACCGAGGCGGCGGCGACCGCGATGATGGCGCTGTACGACAACGGTGCCGGGAACTTCCTCGGCGGAGGCTGGTGGGGCAGCGCCGTCGCGCTGTCCTCGGTCATCCGCAACGTCGAGGTCACGCGCATGCCGAGCTACCGGTACGCGATCTCGACGACCTACGACCGGAACGTCGGCGCCGCCAGGGGCCACTTCCGCAACGAGTTCTCCGACGACACCGGCTGGTGGGCGATGGCGTGGCTGGACGCCTACGACCTCACCGGCGACCGGCGGTACCTGGACACGGCGCGGATCGCCGCGGACCACATGCACACGTTCTGGACCGGTGCGTGCGGCGGCGGCATCCGCTGGCGCGAGGGCGGGACGTACAAGGCGGCGATCTCCAACAGCCTGTACGTCCAGGTCAACGCGACGCTGGCGAGCCGGACGGGCGACGGGACCTACCGCACCCGCGCGAGCACGGGATGGTCGTGGTTCGCGGCGAGCGGGCTCATCGGCGGCGACGGGCTCGTGCGGGACGGCCTCGACGAGGCTGGCTGCGCACCGGGCGGCACGGTGTTCTCCTACAACCAGGGCGTGCTGATGTCCGGGCTCACGGAACTGTCCGCACTGACCGGCGATCCGGCACCACGCGACCGGGCACGGCAGGTCGCCGACGCGACCACCCGGCCGGGCTCCGCACTCACCGACAGCGGTGGCATCCTGCACGACCCGGCGGAGGGCTGGGACGACTGCTTCAAGGACGGCGCCTACTTCAAGGCTGGACTGCTGCGCGGACTGTCCGAACTGGACACCGCGTTGTCCGGTCACCCGTACGCCGCCTACCTCGACCGGCAGGGTGACACGGCCTTTTCCCGTTCCCGCAACGCTTTCGACCAGTACTCGCTGTCATGGTCGGCGTGGACGAAACCGTCGGGGCCTGGCTGTCAGGCAAGCGCCCTGGCACTCATGAACGCAACGCACTGACACGTCTGGGCCGGGGGCGTCGTTGCCCCCGGCCCAGTTGTGCGCCCCGGATCAGGCCGGAGCCACGGCGCGCCCTGTCTGCGGCGAGATCATGCCCGCACACAGGTTCTTGCTCGCCAGGGTCTGCGCGATGCGCGGGATCGCGGCGCGCGTGTTCGCCGGCCAGTCGTGCATGAGGATGATCTGGCCGTTGGTGAGCCGTGCGTTGGCCGCCACGATCGCGTCGACACTGGCGTTGTTCCAGTCCTGCGAGTCGACGTCCCAGATGATCTGGGTCAGACCGTACCTGCCGAGCACCGACTGCACGGTCGAGTTGGTCTCCCCGTACGGCGGGCGGAACAACCTCGGTGTGCCACCGCCCGCGTTCGCGATCGCCTGCTGTGTGCGGGAGACCTCCGAATCGATCTGTGCCGCGCTCAACTGGGTCAGGTGCGGGTGGGTGTAGCTGTGGTTGGCGACCCACATGCCGGCGCCGACCTGGGCTGAGACCTGGCCCGGGTTGGCGGCGGCGTACTGCCCCTGGTTGAACATCGTGGCCCGCAACCCGTTCTGCCGCAACGCGTTCAGCAGAGCGCCGGTGTTCCCCGACGGGCCGTCGTCGAACGTGAGCCCGACGTACCCGTTGCAGGCGGCCGCCTGCGCCGGCGTGGCGGCCACGATCCCGGTCACGACCATCGCGGCGGCGGCCAGTGCGGTGAGGAACGTTCTGGTTCGCATGGTCACCCCACTGTGATGTTCGAGTTACCGCTGCTCTGATATCCCTCGGTCGCGAGAACCATGTAGTAGTTGAAGCTGCCGAGGTTCATTCCCGCACGGGCCCACGCGTCGAAATGGTTGCCGGTGGTGATCGTGCCGCCGGTGCGCCTCTGCTGCCGCACACTCCAGTACTGCGGGAAGGTCTTGGTGCCCTCGACGGACGGGGCGTTGTACCGCATCGTCCGGTAGATGTCGTACGTGCCGCCGTCAGTGGTCACCGTGCCCTTGTACTCCCCGGTGGGCCGGTAGGTTCCCCAGTTGTCGACGATGTAGTACTCGACGAGCGGGTTCGACGTCCACCCGTACAGGGTCAGGTACGCATTGCCGGACGGGTTGAAACTGCCGGAGTAGCTGACGGTTCTCCGCGAACCGTTGGTCCATCCCTTGCCGCCGACGAAGTTGCCGACGTTGCTCCACTGCATGCTGTAGTTGCCGCCGGAACCCATGTTCATGCAGGCCGAGCCACCACCGTCGGTCCAGAACGAGTAGTAGTAACCGTTGTGGTTGCCGGTCTGGCTCGAGCACGTGGCGTTGATGCCGACGTCCGTGGCCGCGGTGGCGCCGGTGGCACCGGGCAGCACGGTCATGGCCAGCGCGACGCACGCACTGCCCGCGAGCACCCTGATCCGCCCGCGCTTGCGACTCCCCGACTGAACGAAACGCATTCTTCCTCCTCGTCGTTGAGGGTTGCCCGGGGCAGGGCGGGACGCCACGCGCCGATGACGCACAACAGCGGGATTGACCGGCCATTTGCGACCGGAGAGCAGGTCTCCCGACCCCGGATCGACACCGGCGTGAGCCTTTGTCGACACGAGCAGTGTTGGTCCGACTCCGCCGTGTTGTCAACAAGTTTCGTCAATGTTTCGGAAATGCCTTCCGAGGGCGCGGATACCCGGTCGACCATTTCACCTGTTCAACGAGTTGAACCCGGCACCGTGCGCGCCATGGGCGCCGAAAGTTGCGAATTGACGTGACCGCATTCGGCCACCACCAATGAAACTTCCGCAAAACTTTCGGACCCCGGCGGTCTCTGCGAGGCGCGGGGCCGCTGGGCAGGCAACTCCTCGGCGCTCAGCCTTCGCGCAGGCGTAGGGGTGCGTTCGCGGTCGAGTCAGAAGACGGGAATCGGTGGCACCACGATCGGTTCTGGCAAGTGCGGCAGATCGATGTACTGGGTGAGCCGCTGACGTGCCGCGAGCGGCAACACCAACCCAGGAAGAGGACGCACAGCCTCCCGCCGCCGCCCCTCCTCGCCATACGGTTCCCAACCAAGCACCTCCCGGAGAATCTTCTCGGGCGCCGCCATGTCCCAAAGCGTGACAGCCGCCGGCTCCCAGCAGTCCACACAGGGCATCGCCCGGTACGCACTGGCCATCAAGTGACTGCGGATCACCACCACATCCGCGGCACCGTCCTCCCACATCCACACCGCACTCACAATCTCGGGCACCTGACCGACACCCGACGCCCACCGGTGAATCGTCCAACTGCGATCACGCATCCGCTGCATCAGCGCCCGCACAGCAGGACTCGGGTCAGCCAGAGTCATGACCCCCACCAGCCCGACGCCGCCCGTGACGAGCACCGGCCCGTTCTGTGCCGACGATCCGACATGATCACTGCCATAGTCACCTCCCGTTGACGGGACGTGACGCTATGCGCCGGTCATGGGTACGCGGGGCACAAAGCAACCCCCCTCATCAAGGGGTACAGCTTGTACCCCTTCAGGCAGGTTGAATGCCGATCCGCTGAGCCAGCATCCGCGCTTCCTCGCGGACAACTGTTCCGCCGTTCTCGGCGAGATCGATCAGCGCACCGCGTGTGAACGGGTCGAACTTGATCGTCTCCGGTGCCTCGTCCTCGGCCTTGCGCAGCAGGTGGACCGTGGCGACTGGTTCGCGGTTAAGGTAGAACGCCCTGGCGATCTGGATCGTGTGGCGCGACCGCCGAGTGGCCGAGGGGACGAGGCTCAGGTCGAGCCTGTCGGCTCGTTGCACCGCGTCTCCTGGCTTCATCAAGTCGTTGAGGATGTCAACGGCGTAGCCGTCGACAATGCCCCGGCCAAACATCAACCACGGGTGTGTGTACTGGTCACCGAGCGCAGAGGCGGCATAGTCCGCGTGATCCCAGTAGTGCCACGCATCGCCTTCCCTGCCCATCTTGGCATGCGACAGCGCAATGGCCAGGTACAGCAGTCCCCAGAGGGCGCGGTCCTCTTCGCTGCGCTCGAAGTCGAGCAACCGGATGGCGTCGAGCGCGAGCTGGACGCGTGCTTCGTGCTGTTGGCCGGCATCCCTGAAGACATGGTTGAGGTACCAGACCGCCGCCGCCATCGCGTAGGGACTGTCAGCGTCCTGTGCGGCCGTCATCGCTCGGTCACCGGACAGCCACACCTGTTCGGACGCTGGCTGATTCGATAGGAACAGCTGGGTCAGGTGGTATACCTGCGCCTCGGCAGCCAAGGCGGCGCGACGGTCGTTGCCGTCGGCGCGGCGCACCGCCCGGCGGGCGTCTTGCAGGATGTCAGGGATCAGACCGGCGATCGCGGTGCGATGTCGGTGGGTGCCGTGCCACAGCTCCCACATCTGGCGCACTCGACTGATTACTCCGTCCACATCGGCCGGGCCGTCGCCGATGACCATCGGATATGTGGCGAGCGCCTGGGCGACATCGGACAGTTGCTCATGAGCCGCCTTGGTGTAGGACGCGGTGGTAAGACGCTCATCGCCGGTCAGCTCAGCCAGGTCGTCGACACCGAGCACCTCGGCCAGGCGTAGCAGCAAGGGCAGTCGCGGGGTCAACAGCCGACCACCCTCAAGGGCCTTCACCCATTCACCGGACCGGCCGACGAGACCGCCGAGCACCGGACGGGACAGACCAGCACGCTCACGGAGACGTCGCAGCCGGTCTTTGAAGGGCACGCCAGGGTCGCTGATGCCGGCCATGGCCTCCACCTCTCGCAGGTTGGACCCCTCGCGCCCCCGGCCCGTCGGCCGGGGGCTACCTCTGCGAGAGGTTCGCCACCCAGGCTACCGCTCCTGTCAGCCTGACTCAGGACGATCACCACCCCGAGGACGACAGCGCCCACTACACCAGCCGGTAGAGCTTGAACTGCTGCTGTCGCCGGTACCGTGTTGCGCTGTGAACGCTCGGGAACGCATCCAGGAACTCGCCGGCCAGATCACGTCGCTGCGTGACGCCTACTACCAGGGCGCGCCGCTGGTGGCGGACGCCGAGTACGACGCGATCGAGGACGAGCTGCGGGGCCTGATCGAGGCGAACCCGGAGCTGGCACCCGACCCCAACCCGCTCGAACAGGTCGGCGCGCCCTCGGTGCTGCACGCGCCGGTCCGGCACTCGCGGCCGATGCTGTCGCTGGAGAAGGCGAACCGGCCAGAGCAGGTCGCGGCGTTCTTCGACCGGTTCCCCGGTCAGCCGGTGGTGGTCATGCCGAAGCTGGACGGGCTGTCGCTGGCGCTGGTCTACGAGGACGGGCGGCTGGCGCGGGCGGTCACCCGGGGAGACGGGACGACGGGCGAGGACGTCACGGTCCTGATCCGGGCGCTGGGCGACGGGATACCGGAGCGGGTGGACGCGCCGGGCCGGGTCGAGGTGCGGGGCGAGGCGGTGATGCTGCGTTCCACGTTCGCCGCCTACAACGCCGCGCACCCGGACCGGTTGCTGATCAACCCGCGCGGCGGCGCCGCGGGCACCCTGCGTGCGAAGGACCCGGCCACGGTCGCCGGGCGGCGTCTGCGGTTCTTCGCCTTCGACCTCGACACCTCCAGCGGCGGCGCAGAGACCGACCTCGAGGACGCACTGCGCACGCTCGGGTTCACCGTCGCCGACATGCGGCACTGCGTGGACGCGGCCGCCGCGCAGGAGGCGATCTCGGCGATCGAGACACAGCGGGCCGACCTGGACTACGACCTCGACGGTGCGGTGTTGCGCCTGGCCAACCGCGACGCCTACGCGGCCGCGGGCACCCGGTCGAGCTCGCCGCGTGGCGCGCTGGCGTACAAGTTCGCCGCCGAGGAGAAGACGACGGTGCTCGCCGACGTCGTATGGGACGTCGGCAAGACGGGCAAGATCGCGCCGGTCGCCAAGCTGGAGCCGGTGTTCGTCGGCGGGTCGACGGTCACGAAGGCGACGCTGGCGAACCAGGAGGTGATCCGCGCCCGCGGCATCCGGATCGGCGACACGGTACTGGTGCGCCGCGCGGGCGACGTGATCCCGTTCGTGGCCGGTGTGCTCGACGAGTCCAAGCGCACCGGCGCGGAGCGGGAGATCGTGCCGCCCACCGTGTGCCCGTCGTGCGGGCAGCCGCTCATCGAGCAGGGCAACAGCCGCGAACTGTTCTGCGTCAACGTCTCCTGTCCCGGCCAGACCGCAAGACGGCTGGCGCACTGGGCATCGCGCGCGGCGGCGGACATCGAGGCCGTCGGTCCGGTGTGGATCGAACGGCTCGCCGAGCACGGGATCCTCGAGAACCCGTCGGATCTCTACGCGCTGACCAAGGAGCAGCTGCTCGAGTTCGACCGCATCGGCGAGGTCTCGGCGGCCAGGATGATCGAGTCGATCGACGCGAGCCGCGGTGTCGGCCTGCGCCGTGGGTTGATCGGCCTCGCGATCCCGATGGCGTCGGAGGGCACCGCCGCACGGCTGTGCCGCGCCGGTTTCGGCTCGCTCGAGGAGGTCGCCGACGCGGGCGAGGAGCGGCTCGTGGCCGTCGAGGACATCGGCCCGAAGGTCGCCGCGTCGCTCGTCGAGCACCTGACCCGGCTGCGTCCGGAACTGGCACGCCTGCGTGCGCGCGGTGTCTCACTGGACGTCCGCGACGAGGACCTCCCGCCGGTCGTGGCGTCGGACGCGCCGCTCGCGGGCAAGACGGTCGTCATCACCGGCTCGATCAGCGACCCCCGCTCCGGCGAGAAGGTCCCCCGGCCCACCTTCCAGCGCATGTGCGAGAAGGCGGGCGCGACCCCGGCGTCGTCGGTCTCGGCGAGCACCGACTTCCTCATCACCGGCGCCGACGTCGGCGCGAGCAAGCTCACCAAGGCCGAGAAGTTCGGCGTGGAGGTCGTCGACCAGGGTGAGATCTGGCGGCAGCTCATCGCCGCCGGTCTCGCCTGACCGCCGGGCGAGTCAGCCGAAGAACACGATGTCGTACCAGTCCGCCAATACGGGCAACTGTTCACCTTGGGTGATCAGCCCGAGGCAGTCGTTGGCCGGGTCGACATAGGTCACCGTGGTCGCCTGATAGTCCACGGTAAGGACGCCCGGCGCACTGTCGTACGAGGCACCCGCGCTACCCACGATCGTCGCCTCGCAAAAGGGCCCGGAGACGTCCGCGTCGATGTTGGTGATGGTGTAGGTCGTCACCGTGCCCGACTGGCTGTCCGGGTGCAGCTGCCACGGGTGGTACGGGGACACCGTCCACATCAAGCCCCACTGGCCGCAGTTCTCGTAGGTGGACTCGTCGATGTCGGCCAGGATGCCGCCCGTCTGGTTGCCACCGATCACGTTGGTGTCACAGCCCAGCGAGGAGACCGGTCCCCCGTACCCGGCGTACCGCCCCACCGTGGGCGCGGCCTGCGCGACACCGGCACCGAGGACCAGGACGGTCATCGTGGCGAACAGGGCACGGAACAGCTTGCCGCGCATGGCTTTCTCCCCAGGTCGGAACCGAAAGTCCATGAAACAGCGCTGTTCCGCCCGCGACCACCCTGACCGCGAAATTGCGCACCGGCGCAATCATCGGCCACCCCGGCATTGTCCGCTCGTGACAAACCCGCGGTCAGGACTGCTGCGCCACCGGTGCCGCCGGACGGCGACGGCGCCGCCAGCGGATCGCCAGCACGGTTGGCACGCCGAGCACGATCAGGAACGGCAGCATGGCGCCGACGACCCGCAGCGTGCCTGCCCCCGCGTCGAGGAACGCGCCCCAGCCGTCGGACAGACCGGCGAAGAAGCCGCCCTGTTCCTCCTCCTGCTCCTGCACGGGTACCGCGTCGGTCTTGTCGACCCGCATCGTCACCGTGGACATGGCGACCTGGCCCGCCAGTGCCTGCCTGCGCTGCTGCAACGACTCGAGGTCGGCCTCGCGGTTGGTCACCTCCTGCTCGATCCGCACGATCTCGTCCACCGTCGTCGCCTTGGCCAGCAACGCGCGCACCCGGTCCACGCTGGCGCGCTGGGTGGCGATCCGGCTGTCCAGGTCCACGACCTGCTCGGTGACGTCCTCCGCGGCCTGCTCCCGCGACACCACCTCGCCCAGCCCGGACAGCTCGGTGAGGGTCTCGTCGAACCGGTCCGACGGGATGTGCAGGGTCAGCGTCGCCGACTCCTCCCGGACCGCCTCGCGGCCCGCGTAACCGCCCGCGCCCGCCGCGACGTCACGTGCGTTGTCGACCGTCTCGACGACGTCGGCGGTCGTCAGCTCGATGGTCGCGGTGCGCACCAGCGTCCGGTCCACCCCCGGCTGGCTGATGTCCCGCTGTCCCACCGCCTCCGGCTTCTCCCCCTCGCCGGTCGCATTCGGCTCACCGGCACCGCGGCCCGCGTCCTCGGCCTGGTAGGGCTGGGCGGCGATGCTGTCGGCGGAGCCGCCGGAGTCGCCTGTGCACGCCGTGACCAGTCCCGTCGCGATGCCCAACACGATCGCGATGCCGACGATTCTGCCGTTCATACGTCCTCCCTGACGTCTGTGGATGTCACCTGGACGGACGAACGGCACGAACCCGTTGGCCCGGCGACGGTCACAACTCGGCGTCGGTCGGCCGCCGCAACGGGGTGTGCCGTTTCGCCGATGTGCGCCCCCTCGGGTTGTTACGGTCTCCTGGTGCCGCGGCAAGGCAGCGTCGAAGCGGAGTTCCTGATCTCCGCACGCCGGTTCGCCGGGCCCCTGCGCGGGATCGGGCTGGTGCTCATCAGCGCGTTCGGACTCCTGGCGGTGCCCGGTGACACTCTGCCCCTGGGGTTCGCTCTGTTCGCCCTGGTGGTGGCCGGCGCCGCGGTGGACTGCTGGACCGGGCTCTCCGGGCGCTGGGCGCCGTTGGCACTGGCGTTCGCCGTCGCGCGGGTCGTCGCGGTCTGCGTGACCCAGGAGTGGACCGGCGGGCAGCCCAACCAGTGGGCGCTCAACGTGCTGACCACGACGGCGATCACCGTGCAGTGGGAGTGGTCGCCGAAGGTCTCGGTGCCGGTCACGGCCGGGTTGCTCGCGGTCCACCTCGCCGTGACCGGCGACGGGGGCGCCATCGTCGCGCGGCTGCTGATCGAGTGCGTGCTGTCCCGGCTGGCGTTCGTGCTGCTGCGCCGGTCGAGCCGCCGCGTTGACCTGCTGCGTGCACGCCAGGCGGCACTGGCGCGGGCCGAGGCGCTGTCACTCGCGCGCCGCAGGCGGGAACGGGAGTACCTCGCGCTGTTGCACGACACGGCCTCGTCGACCTTCCTCCTCGTTGCGGTGCACGGTGCGGACACCGAGCCGGGACAGGTGGCCGGGTTCGCACGGCACGACCTCGCCGTGCTCACGGGTACCGCGGGCGGACCGACCACACAGGACAGTCCGGTCGACCTCAATGCCTCGCTGCGCACCGTCGTGGACCGCAGCGGGCTGACCGTCGACGTCCGGTGGCGGGACGGGTTGCCGGTGCCCGCTTCGGTCGCGCTCGCACTGGTGCGTGCGGTGCGCGAGACGCTGGCCAACGTCGAGCGGCACGCTGGCGTGCACACCGCGACGCTGAGCGCGGACCTCGACGGTGACCGGGTGGTCGTGACGGTCGCCGACGACGGCGCCGGCTTCCGGCCCGACGAGGTGCCGCGCTCCCGGCGCGGCATCCGCGGCTCGGTCGTCGAGCGCATGACCGCCGTCGGTGGCAGCGCCGCCGTCACCTCACGCCCCGGCGAGGGGACCACCGTGCGGCTGGAGTGGCCGGGTGGCTGAGGATCGCGCGGCGGCCGGGCACGTGCACGCCACCATGCGGATCGCGTTGCTCGGCGTCGCGGGCGGCGTGCAGTTCGCGCTGTGCCTGTGGACGCTCACGGGCCACGCGTACCGGCCAGCGTGGGTCGCCGTCGCCGCGTTCATCGCGCTGGCGCTGGTCACCGCGACGTGCGGGGTGTGGGTCGTGCGAAGGAAACCCCTGCCGTCCGCCGTCGTGGTGGGTGGCACGGTGATCGTGCTGACCGCCTCGTTCTGCGCGACGGCCGCCCTGCCGCCGGACGGGCACCTCCGCCCACCGGACTGGTCCGTCGGCCTGGTGGGGTGGCATCTGTTGCTGCTGCTCCTGGACCGGGTGCCCGTGTTGCTCGCGGCCATGGCCACGCACATGGCGGTGAGTGCTGGCCAGTTCGTGCTGGCGGGTGTGCCGGAACGCGCCGAGGTCGGCGCCGCGGGTGCTGTCGCGCTCGGCACGGCCAGCGTGCAGCTGGCGGTCGTGGTGATCACGCGGATGCTGCGCCGCCGCACCGCCATGGCGATGGCGGTGGCGCGGGAACGGGACCGGCTGGCGACCAGGGTGCTGTCGGCCGAGCAGTGGGAACGCGAGCAGCGGACCGTCTTCGCCGGGCAGATGGGCGCGACGCTGCCGTTGCTCGCGGACCTGGCCGACGGTGTGCTGGACCCGCGCGACCGCGGCACCCGGCGGCGGTGCGCGCTCGCGGCGACCCAGCTGCGCAGGTTGTTCGCCGAGAACGACGAGGTCCCCGATCCGCTGGTGCACGAGGTCACCGCGTGCGTGGACGTGGCGGAGCGCCGCGGTGTCGACGTGTCGCTGGCGGTCAGCGGCGCGGCCGTGGCGGTGCCCGCGGACGTGCGCCGTGCGCTCACCGGCCCGGTCGTGGCGACGTTGTCGGCGACGCGGGTGCGCGCGCGGGTGAGCGTGCTGCGCACCGACGAGGACGTGCGGGTCGCCGTGGTCGCCGACGCGGGCACGGAGGCGGGCACCGACACGGTCGCCGCCGCCACGGCACGAGTCGAGGTGGAGAGCGGCACTTATGGTGAGTACGTGCGAACGGAGGCCAGATGGCGGAGGAAGGGCTGAGCGCGGTGGTGAGCGCGGTGGTCATTGACGACCATCCCGCGGTGCGGACCGGGGTCGCCCACTGGCTTTCCTCCGGCACGCCCGCGATCCGCGTGGCGGCCGATGGCGACGACGTCCGCGTCGCGTGGGTCGGCGACGGCGCCACGGCCGACGTGGTCATCCTCGACCTGCACCTTGGCGGGCCCGCCCCCGTGACGGGTGAGCTGCGCAGGCTGGTGCAGGCGGGGCGGCGGGTCGTCGTCTACTCGATGCGCGCGGACGACGCGATCGCGCTGCGGTGCCTTGAGCTCGGGGCGTTGAGCTACCTGACGAAGGCCGAGGGCGCCGACCACCTCGTCCAGGCCACCGTCGCCGCTGCCGAGGGCCGCGCGTACACGCCGCCGTCGCTGGCCGGTGCGCTCGCTGGCGACCGCTCCGCCCACCGGCCGGTGTTGTCGGCCCGCGAGACCGAGGTGCTCGTCGAGTGGTTCCAGTCGGAGTCCAAGGACTTCGTGGCCCAGCGCCTGGGGATCTCGCTGAGCACGGTCAACACCCACCTCGAGCACATCCGCGTCAAGTACGCGATGAGCGGCCGGGAGGCGCCGACGAAGGCGGCGCTGGTGGCACGCGCGATCCAGGACGGCCTGGTCCGGCTCGACGACCTGTGAGCCGCCCGCACTGAGCCGAACGGCCGTCGGTCGAACACCCGATGCGCACGACTCGTCACTCGTTCTACGTTCGTGCGAAACACCCTCGAACTCGGGAGTCGGGCCCAATGGCGAGCGATGGCATCAGCAGGCGGACGTTGTTGCGGGGAACGGTGGCGGCCGGTGTCGTCACCGCGGCCGGGGTGGGGGCCGGCATCGCGCAGGCCGCGCCCCCGGGGTTCTACCACCCCTTCACCGGCTATCCGATCACCGGGACGTGGCAGGACCACCTCAACGACGGCTCGCTCGGCGGCATCGACTTCGGGATGGGCGTCGGCACCCGGTTGCCCGCGTGCGGCGGCGGGGTCGTGACCAACATCCCGAACAACGGCACCGGCGGTCACACCGTCACCATCCAGCACGACAACGGCTACCGCACCCAGTACATGCACCTGTCGCAGTTCCTGCTTGGCAACGGCACGCGGGTCGGCATGGGCGACGTCGTGGGGCTCTCCGGCGGCGCGGTCGGCGCGCCGGGATCGGGCAGCTCGACCGGCCCGCACCTGCACTGGCACATGATCAACCCGAGTGGCACGCGCATCAACCCGCTGGACTTCATGGCCGGTGGCGGCGGTGGCGGCGGGCTGCCGAAGACCACGACGGAACAGGACGGCGTCCCCGGCCCGATCATGTGGAAGCGCGCACAGAACTGGCTGCGCATCGAGCAGGGCTACACCGGCCCGATCGACGGCGTTCCCGGCGTGAACACCTATGCGGCGCTGCAGCGGGGTGTGCGCGGCTACGGCTACACGGGCCCGATCGACGGCGTCATGGGCCCCAACTCGTGGGCGGGTGTGCAGCGGCTGGCCTCGCACTGGGGTTACACCGGCCCCATCGACGGTGCCATGGGCCCCAACTCGTGGCGCGGCTTCGCCCGTTTCCTCAACCAGGACAAGTACAACTAGGGGAACGCCGTGCTCGCACAGACTCTGGTCGCGGCGGTCATCGCCGTCGCGGCCCCCGTACCCGTACCGCCCGGCGTGGTCACCGGCCTCGACGTCGCCACCACGCAGGCCGGGATCGACTTCACCCAGGCCCGCGCGGACGGCCACGCGTTCGCCGTCGTCAAGGCGGGCGGCTCGCAGCTCACCGAGGGCCCGTACACGAGCCCCCACTACACCGCTCAGGTCACCGGGGCACGTGCCGCGGGACTCCGCGTCGGGCACTACTGGGTGACCGGCGACTTCTCGACCCCCGTGCAGGCGGCCGACTACTTCGTCGGCCACCTGCACGACTACCGGCTCGGCGACGTGCTCGCGCTGGACAACGAGGTGCTGGACGACTCGACGCGGCTGTGGAACGACAGTGACGTGGCGGCGTTCTTCACCCGCGTGCACGACCGCGTCGGCGACCACGTGCCGTGGCTCTACATGGGCGCGGCGGACCTGCGGTCGGGTTCGTGGCCACGCACCATCGCCACCGGCACGAAGCTGTGGGTGGCGTCATGGGGCGCGAACGACGGCTCCTATCCCGGCGAGCCGAACCTCGGCGGCAAGTACCCGGCGTGGAGCGCGCACCAGTACACGTCGAACGGCACGGTCGGCGGGACCCGGGTCGACGTGAACGTGGCCCGCCCCGACGCGTTCGACGTCGTCACACCCGGCCCGCCTGGCGAGCCACCCGCGTTGCCGAAGACGACGACCGAACAGGACGGTGTACCCGGCACGGTGTTCTGGCAACGCGCCCAGAACTGGCTGTCGATGGATTGGGCCTACACCGGCCCGATCGACGGCGCACCCGGGACCAACACCTACAAGGCACTGCAACGCGCCATGCGCGACCACGGGTACACCGGCCCGGTCGACGGCGTGCCGGGCACGAACACGTGGGCGGCGGTGCAGCGGCTGGGCACGCAGTGGGGCTACACCGGCCCCGTCGACGGCGTCATGGGCCCCAACTCGTGGCGCGCCTTCGCCCGCTTCCTCAACCAGGACACCTACGACTGATGCCCGGAAGAGCACTCGAGCCCCTCGGGCCACCGGCCATCGCACCCCGCGGGTGCGGTGGCCGGTGGGGTTGGTCACAAGCTGCTGTCGGCGATTCGGGACAGGTGCAGGCTGGACGGGAAGCGTGTTCCGGGGTCGGTGAAATTCCGAGCCGGCGGTACAGCCCGCGACCCGTCCGCACCCGCGGACGGTTGACCCGGTGAGATTCCGGGGCCGACGGTCAGAGTCCGGATGGGAGGAGCACGCTGGCTGAGAGGGTTCTCATGCACGTGTTGCTCGACAACGGAATCCCGTTCCTGGGGCAGACCATGTCCTACGCCGAGGTGATCGGCCAGGTGTTCGCGATCGCGGTGGTGTTCCTCGCCGGCGCACGCACGCTGTGGACGTGGCCGGTGCAACTGGTGTCGGTGGCGCTCCTGTTCGGCGTCTACGCCTCCGCGCAGCTGGGCGGGCTGGCGGTGCGGCAGGTGATCGTCGGCCTGATCGCGGTCTACGGCTGGTGGGCGTGGGCCCGCAAGCGTGACCCGATCCTCGGTGTGCCGGTGCGCACCGGCACGACACGGGAACGACTGGCCGCCGTGGCCGGGTTCGTCGTGGGCACCGTGGTCTTCGCCCTGGCCCTTGACGCGTTCGACGCGTCGTGGGCTCCGTGGCCGGACGCCGCGATCTTCGTCGGCACCGCCCTGGCGTTCCTGTTGCAGAGCCTGGGTCTGGTCGAGTTCTGGATCGTGTGGCTCCTCGTGGACGCGATCGGCGTACCACTGCAGATCTCGTCGCACCTGTACTTCAGCGCGCTGGTGTACGTGGTGTTCGGCGCCCTCGTGGTCCACGGGCTGTGGACGTGGACGCGGGCCGCGCGGAAACAGCCTGCTCCGGTCGCGGCGCGCCCGACGGCCTGACCGCACGGACAGCGCGAGAACCGGACGTGTTCCGGCGTTCGCGGTCCTGCGATGAGGCATGTCCAGACCGAGGACCCCCGGCCTCGGCGGCACTGGCACGGCACGGCTCGCATCACGGTGATGTTTCCGGACGATCCCGGTGTCCCGGCTTGAATTGTCGGTGGTGTGCGCGAACATGCCTGTATGGGTGAGAACGTGGACACGGAGCGGCCGCTGATCGGCTTGGACGGCATCGCCGCCCCGAAATGGGCGGCGGCCGACCGTGCGGCCGCGGACGCGACCTGGTGGGAGACGGTCCGTTCGGTGCCAGCTGCGGTGGCCACCGTGACGCGGTACTCCTGGCAGGCGTCCCGGCGGCTGACCGTGCTCGCCGCGGTGCTGCACGTGCTGTCCGGGTGCGTCACGGCGTTCGGCCTGCTGGCCACGGCCGACGTGCTGACCGAGCTACTGGAGCAGGGGCCGACGCCGGAGCGGGTCGTGGCGTCGCTGCCGTCGATCGCGTTGGTGGTGGGGGCGTTCGCGCTGGGGGCGTTACTGGACGCGGCCGTCGCCCTGGTGCAGGGGATGCTCACGCCGTATGTCGAGGTGGCCGCCTACGACCAGATGCACCGGGCCGTGCTCGATGTCGAGGCCGCCGCGTTCGACGACGCCGACTTCCGGGAGCTGGTGCGCCAGGGCGGTGAGCGCGGCGCGAACGCGATCCGCAACTCCACGCAGGGAGTCGCCGACCTGATGTCGTCGGTGGTGACGATGGTCGCGGCCATGGTGACGGTCTCGTTCTTCAGTGGCTGGCTGCTGCCCGCGATGCTGGTCGCCGCGGGCATCGACGCCTGGGCGGCGATGCGTGCGGCCAAGCTGAGCTACGAGTCGTTCCTGCAGATGGTCAACCGGGACCGGCAGCAGTGGATGATCGGCGAGCTGATCACCGGGCGCGAGGCGGCGCTCGAGGTGCGGGCGTTCACCGCACAGCCGACGTTGCTCGCGGAGTACCGGAGGGTCGCGGAGATCCTGGCGGCCGAGACGGTCCGGGTCGAGCGGCGGCAGACGTGGATCCAGCTCACCGGCCGGACAGCGGCCGGGGTCGGCACCGCGCTGGCCTACGGGGTGCTCGGGTGGCTGCTCTACATCGAAGCGATGCCGCTGGCGCTGGCCGGGGCCGCGGTCGTCGCCATGCGCACCGGGTCCACCTCCCTGCGCAACACGATGTACCAGGTGAACCGGTTGTACGAGCAGAGCTTCCACATCGACCTGTTCCGCAGGCTGCTGACCGACGCGACGACGCGGCGTGGACCGGAGCCGGTCGCGGACGCCCCGGTCAACCCGGCCACGATCGAGCTGCGGGACGTCTCCTACACCTACCCCGGCCAGGACTCCCCCGCCCTGGCCGGGGTGTCGCTGAAGATCCGGCGGGGCGAGGTGGTCGCGCTCGTCGGGGAGAACGGCTCTGGCAAGTCGACGCTGGGCAAGCTGATCACCGGCCTGTACCGGCCGACCGAGGGCCAGGTGCTGTGGGACGGCACGGACATCGCCACCGCGCACCGGCACACCGTGCACGAGCAGGTCTCGGTGATCACCCAGGAACCGCTGCGCTGGCCGGTGACCGCCGCCGACAACATCCGGATCGGCCGCCTGGACCGCGACGGCCGCGACGGCACGCTGTGGGTCGGGCACGCGGCCACGTCCGGCGCGGACGAGGTGATCGATGCCCTGCCGCGCAAGGAGAACACGATCCTGTCGCGGCGGTACGAGGAGGGCAAGGACCTGTCCGGCGGGCAGTGGCAGCGGCTGTCCGTGTCCCGAGGCGCCTACCGGGACGCGCCGGTGCTGGTGGCCGACGAGCCAACCGCGGCGCTCGACGCGCGGGCCGAGGCCAAGGTGTTCAGCGCGCTGCAGCAGGCCGGCCGTGACCAGCGAGGCGAACGCACCACCGTGCTCGTCACCCATCGCCTGGCCAATGTGCGGCAGGCCGACCGCATCATCGTCCTCGAAAAGGGAAGCATCACCGAGGACGGCACCCACGAGGAGCTCATGTCCCACGATGGCCTCTACGCCGAGCTCTACACCCTTCAGGCGGCGGCCTATCGCTGACATGCTTGTGATATGTCCACAGACTTGAGCCGTCGTACGTTGCTTCTTGGCGCGTCCGTCGCAGGCCTCGCCGTCGCCCTGCCCGGCGCCGCCGCCGCACAACAGCTCGGCTACGCGGCGTTCCGCGTGGTGCGCGTGCGGCCGGGCGAGCCAGCACGGCCGGAGATCACGCTGCCCGCCGGGTACGAGATCGTGCCGGGTGACCAGTACTCCGTGGCCAGCCGCGCCGAGTACTACACGTTCGTGCGTGGCCCGGTGGCGGACGGCGTCGATATCCACGTCACGTGGCCGGGGGTGCCGGTGCGTGCCGTGGTCCACCAGGAGACCCGTCTTGACCTGCGCCGCCATCGCGACGGCGTCGCGTTCACGCTGCCGGTGACCCAGCCCTCGGCCGACGCGAACCAGCCGACGCTGCAGGTGTGGAGCTTCCCGGATGTCTCACCGGGCATGGACTTCCGCATCGAGCACAACGACCCCGACCGCGTGGCCGGGCCGTGGACGACCGTGGCGTGGCCCGAGGGACAGGTGCGGTCGGTGGTGCACCAGCTGATCGCGGCACACGCGATCTGGCAGGACTCCGGCATGACGAGCGTCGCCGCGGCCAAGGGGCACCGCTTCGTGCTGATGGGGTTCGAGACCAACAACACCCTGCACGCCGACAACCCACCGCACTGGCACATCTCCTACAACTCGGGCGCGGACTTCAACGCGAAGACCCACAACCCACACTTCTGGCTCAACGCGGACGGCGGCACGTTCTACAACGGCATGGACGTCACCGGCCTCGGCCGCTTCAAGCACTACGTCGGCGACCCGGCTCCCGTCTACGACTTCATCGGCGACGCCAACAACGGCAGGGGCAACCTGGTCGTCACGTTCACGATCCGCGGGGACGGCGGCCTGGACATCGCCCCGGCGAGCGGTCCGGCGTACGCCATCGCGGCGGGCCGGAACGGCACCCTGGTCGAGGAGGTGACGGTACTGCGAGCGGGACAGCCGTGGCTGCGGGTGGCCACCCGGGACCTGGTGAAGGAAGGCGTGCTGGTGGTGGAGGTGGACGGCCTGGCGAACCGGTCCGCGTCCCGGCGCAGGGTGCTCCGCTACGACCCGCTGACCGGCGTGCTCCGGCACTGACACGAAAGCCCGTTGGTACCAAGCAGTTTGAGGCGCCCACCGTCGCTAGCCTTGGTCCTGTGGACCTACCGACGGCGACACCGTCGATTCGCGCCATGGCCGATCTGGCCTGCGATCCGAGGATGCGCTGGGTCGAGACCAACACTGAGAAATTCCGGGGAGGCGGGTTGCGTCATCGGGCAGCTACCCAGCACACCTCGCAGGTGGTTGAATCAGGACACAAGTTGTCTAGACCATTCAGCGAGGGAGTCCGGATGTCACGACGTCGATGGCGCAGTCGTATGTTCACCATCCCCCTGCTCACTGCCGCGACCGCGATCGGGCTGGCCGTGCCTGCGAACGGAGATGGCAGCGGCGTACCACTGGACCAACTACGAGTCACCACAACGGAAGTAGCGGCAGACCTGACCAAGCCGACCTCGATCACCGGCCTTCCCGACGGGCGCCTGCTGATCACCGAGAAGCCGGGCCGCGTTCGCGTGTACGACCAACGCACCGGCCTGGCACCCACGCCCGTGCTCGACCTGTCCGACCGGGTCAACGACTCGGAAGCCGAGCGCGGACTGCTGGGTCTCGCGCTCGCACCGGACTTCGCCAGAACCAGGAACGTCTACGTCGCCTACACCCGCCTCCCGGACGGCGCGGTGACCCTGTCGCGGGTGAAGCTGACCACCGGCGCCGAGCAGGTGCTGCTCACCCAGGAACACGCCGAGTTCGGCAACCACAACGGCGGCCACGTCACGTTCGGCCCCGACGGCTACCTGTACCTCGGCATCGGGGACGGTGGCAGCGGCGGCGACCCGTTCGGCAGCGGCCAGAACCTGAACACCCTGCTCGGCAAGATCCTGCGCATCGACGTCAGCCGCACCTGCGGCGCCCTGCCGTACTGCGTGCCGAGGAGCAACCCGTTCGCCGGGACCAGCGGCGCGCGGCCGGAGATCTGGGCGTGGGGCCTGCGCAACCCGTGGAAGTTCTCGTTCGACAAGACGGACGGCTCGCTGTGGATCGCGGACGTCGGCCAGGGCCGGTACGAGGAGATCGACCACATCGGCGCCCGCGACGGCGGCGCGAACTTCGGCTGGTCCTGTATGGAGGGGCCGATCGTGTTCGACGAGACCCGCTGCGAGCCGGATGCCGCGTTCACCGACCCGGTCTTCCACTACCGGTCCGGCACCGAAGGCTGCGCCGTCATCGGCGGCGCGGTGTACCACGGCCGGCGCTACGCCGACCTGGCCGACGGCACCTACGTGGCCGCCGACTTCTGCGCCATGACCGCGTGGGGCCTGCGCGCCGACCGCGACGGCGGCCACACCGGCGCCGCGATCGGCACCTTCCCCGAGTACGTGACGGCCTTCGGCACCGACAACCACGGCGAGTTCTACGTGGTGACGGAGACGCCCGGCAAGCTCTACCAGGTCGGCTTCACCCGCGTGAGCGGCTGACATAGGCGATCGGTGGCCGGCTGCCGCCGGTCACCGATCGTTAGAGGGCGCGCCCTCTAAGTCACTTGTCGTCGCGCAGGTCTTCCCGCACCTTGTGCACCGCGCCCGCCGCCTTGTCCCGGACGTCGTGGCCGGTCTCCTTCATCTCGCCACTGAGCTGGTCGCGGCGGCCCGCGTCCTCCAGTTCCTCGTTGTCGGTGGCGCGACCGAGCTTCTCCTTCGCCGCGCCGGTCACCTGCTCGGCCTTGTCCTTGGCCTTGTCGAACACACCCATGACGTACCTCCGATGTCGGGTTTCCTCCCCGACCCACCGTGTACCCGGGCGCGGGTGCATCACACCTGACCGTGACGGCCGTCTGCCACCCACATTCTCGACAAGCCGTGTTTAGCCCTCCCGGCAAGGGGTACCACGCCGTTGAGAAAAACTCTCGCGAACAGGTACGGCAACGTACTCCGGGTAGAAAAAGAGGCCCCTGTTGATCATCCTAGGAATCATTCTGCTCGTCATTGGTCTGATCGCGAACATCTCGATCCTGTGGACCGTCGGCATTGTGCTGGTCGTCATCGGCGCGGTGCTGGCCATCGTCGGCGGAACCGGTCGCAAGATCGGTGGACGCGCGCACTGGTTCTGATCCGCATTCGGAGAAGCGCTACCCCGAGCTCGGGGTAGCGC
>NZ_JBARWZ010000143.1:0-12513 GCF_049647105.1 Actinophytocola sp. | reverse complement strand
GGCACGCACCGAGCACGCGACGGCGCTGCAGGCCGAGGTGGACCGGGAGCGGCCGCCCGTTTCCTCGTCGTCGGCCAGGCCGCCCGCCGCCCCGGACGTGCCATCGGACGGGGTCGCCGCGCTCGCCGACGCGCTCACGGCGGCGGAGAAGCAGGCCGCCGACCTGGTCCCGTCCGTGTCGCGTTACCGGGCAGGGCTGCTCGGCTCGGTCGCCGCGGGCTGCGCGAGTCTCCGGGTGGTGCTGACATGACCTCGCCGACGCCACCCCCCTCGCAGGGCCCGACGTCGCTGCCGGACGACGCCGCGCAGGCCACCCAGGACGCACTGAGCGCCGAGCACGCCGCCCTGTGGGTGTACGGGCTGGTGAGCGCGTTCCTGCCCGCCGACTACGGCACGGCTCTGCAGGAGGCCTCGAACGCGCACCGGGCGCGGCGGGACGCGACCGAGCTGCTGCTGAGCGGCGCCGGGCAGAGCCCGAGGTCGGCGGAGGCCGCCTACGTGCCGCCGCAGCCGGTCACCGACCAGGCCACGGCGATCGCCGTGCTGGTGGTGGCGGAGACGGACGTGACGGTCGCGTGGCGTGCGGTGCTGGAGCGCACGGACGACAAGACGCTGCGTGCGGCCGGTCTGGCCGGGCTCACCGACGCGGCGGTGCGGGCAACGCGGTGGCGGCGCGCCGCCGGTCTCACGCCCGCGACGCCTCCGCTGCCCGGCACTCCCGGCTGAGGCTGATCACTCAGCCTGACTTGGTGTCGACCTGCTGCGCGAGCCGCAGGGCGTCGTTGCAGACGGGGTCGAGGATCTCGTCCTCGTCCTTCTTCTGGGTCTGCTCGTCCTCGCTCTGGTCCTTCGGGTCCAGGTCGGCCTCGACGATCACGACCTCACGGCCGTTCTGCTTCGCCGCGTAGCCACCACCCGCGCTCAGCCGGTCCATGCCCTCGATCGTGACGCCACCGTCCCGCACCACGTCGTTGATGTTGCCGGAACCGTCCTCGTCGGTCAGCGCCCGCAGCTCGGCGGCCGCCTCCTCGTCGGGCATGGTGACCACCGAGACCGACGCGTACACGGTGCGCCCGTCGATCTCCGTGACGAACAACTGCTGGGACAGGTGGTCACACGGGGTGGCCTGCAGGTGGGCCTGGATGCGGCCGTACGCGTGCTCAACGCAGTTCTCGTCGGTCTCGGGCTCCGGCATGTCCGGGTGCGGCTCGAGGGCGAACCTGCCCTCGTTCTGCTGCTCGGTGCCGCCATCGTCGGCACCCGTGCCCGGCGACTTGCCGTCGTCGGTGATGTAGTACCAGACCACGCCGGAGATGACCGCGACCGCGACGAGGCCCACGATCCGCAGGGCCCACTGCAGACCGGGTTTCCCCGGCGGACGGGGCGGTTCGTCCTGGCGGAACTGGATCGGCGGTGGGCGATCCGGCCGCTGGGGACCGTTGGCGGGCCACTGCGGTTGCCCGGGGCGGTAAGGAGCCGACACGGGTGGCACCGTAACCGGACATACGTTTGTTAACCAGGGCGAGGTCCCCTATCGGGCACTGTCAGGGTCTGGTAGCCAGCGCGCCGAGCACCCGGTCGACGTCGTCCTCGGTGTTGTAAAGGTGCCACGACAGCCGGGTCCTGCCTGCACGAACGCTGCTCACGACGCCCGAGGCGGCCAGCCGGTCCCGCTGGTCGGCGGTGAGTTCGAGAGAGGTGATCGCCGAGCAGGCGGATTCCAGCCCCAACTCGGTCAGCACGGTGTCGGCGAGCCGCGTGCAGTGGTCGCGTACCCGCGTCATGTCCAGCCCGGCGAGCCACTCGGTCGAGAAGGCCGCACCCAGTTGCGCGAACCACACCGGGGACAGGTCCAGGCGCCGTGCGGTGTCGGCGAGGCGCAGCGGCAGGCCGTAGACGCCGTCCCACGGGTCCTGCGCGGCGTACCAGTTGGCGACGTGCGGGACGAGTGGCGCCGCGTTCGGGTGAACCGCGAGCCACGCCGCGCCACGCGGCGCGAACAGCCATTTGTAGCTGCCGCCGACCACGTAGTCCGCCCAGTCCAGCCGCAGGGGCAGCCAGCCGACGGCCTGTGTGGCGTCGAGGAGGACGGGCGTGCCCGTGGCCCGCAGCGCGTCGAGATCGGCGAGCGCGCCGTCGGCGGACGCCACCACGCTCACCGCGACGAGATCAGCGTCGGCGGCGGCCTCGGCGAGCTTCCCCGGCGGCACCTCCGTCACGGTCACACCGCGCTTCTCCTGCACCGCGAACGGGAAGGTCACGCTGGTGAACTCGCTTCCCACGGTCACCACCCGCGTCCCGTCCGGCACGCTGGCGGCGACCAGTCCGACCAGCTGCGAGACGCTCGCACCGCTCGCCACGTGTTCCGGCGCGACCCCGGTGAGCCGGGCCCAGGCCGCCCGCGCCCTGGCGACGTACTCGTCGTACTGCGGCGGCCGCGCGGCACCCGTGCGCCACCCCGTGACGCCCTCGGCCACCGCATCGGCGACCGCCGTCGACGGGATACCGATGCTCGCCGTGTTCAGGTAACCGGTTGGCACGTCGAACCACGCACCGAACGCCTCTCGCACGGTTTCGAACCTACCCGCGAAATTCGGGCGCACGCCGGTGCGCGGCGGCGCCGTGAGCTAATGGCGGCATGGAGACCACCGAGATCGAGGTGCGGACCGGCGGCAGCGAGGTCGTGCACGACCTCACCGGGGACTGCGCGGAGTTCCTGTCGTCGGTCGGCGCGGCGGACGGGTTGCTGAACGTGTGGGTGCCGCACGCCACGGCGGGCATCGCGGTCATCGAGACCGGCGCGGGCAGCGACGACGACCTGCTCGCCGCGCTGCGTGACCTGCTGCCCGCCGACGACCGCTGGCGGCACCGGCACGGTTCGAAAGGCCACGGGCGGGACCACGTGCTGCCCGCACTGGTCCCGCCATCGACCACGGTTCCGGTCGTCGACGGCCGGCTCGCGCTCGGCACCTGGCAGTCGATCTGCCTGGTGGACACGAACGTGGACAACCACACGAGGAAGGTGCGGCTCAGCTACCTGAGCTGACCAGCTCCCGCGTGTCCGCCGGGACCTCCCGCTCCTGCCGTCGTACCGGCCACACCATCACCACGAGCCCGACGACGGCCATCGACACGAGGACGATCACGCCGATCCGCACGTCCGGCGCGTCCGGCACGCCCTGCAACAGGCTGCGGAGACCTTCCGTCGAGAAGCGGAACGGGGTCCACGACCACAACAGCGTGCGGTAGGCCGGGTCGAGCATCTCCGGCACGGTGCCCGCGACCGCGGGGGCGAGCAGGTACATCGGCCCGAGGATCGCGGCCGCACGCAGGTGGAGCAGGCGCACCAGCGCACCCTGGACCGACGCGAACGCGACGGCGGTCAGCAGCATGAAGCCGAGGACGTCCCAGCCCAGGTCGAGCGAGGAGTCCCACAGCTTCATCAGCCCGGCGACCGCGCCGGTGGCGAGCACGCTGACCGACACGACGAGCGTCAGCCGTGCGCCCGTACGGGCGCGGACACCGGACCGGATCACCAGCAGCCCGAACGCCATGGCCGCGACCAGGCCGCCGATCCACAGGAGCGCACTGGCGGCCAGTGGCGCGGTCCTTCCCGCCGTGCTCGCGGCGTGGAGTGTCTCCACCTTCGGCGGCGCCACCCGCAGGTTCTGCTGCGCCAGCGCGCCGGCGAGCCCTTGCGCGGCACCGGTGAGCACCTGCTGGGCGACCTGCGTGCCCTGCGGGTTGACGGCGCCGGAGGTGACGATCGTGAGCGCGGGACCGGGGTGGAGCTCCAGGATCCCGTAGATCTCCTTGTCCTCGAGGAGGTCGCGGGCGTGCGCGAGGCCGGTGACCTGCCAGTCGACAGCGTCGCCGCCCTGGCTCGCGATCCGGCCCGCGGCCTCGCCGAGCTGGGGTGGACCGTCCTGCGGGACGGCGACCGCCAGCGGCAGGTGATCGGGCGCGGCGGTCGCCTGCACGCCGAAGGTGAGGAAACCGAGCACCGTGGCGACCACCGCCCCCACAAGGCCCAGCCCCACCGCGACCGTGGTGGTCGGGTTGCGCATTTCTCCCCCTCCATTCATCACACGTTGAATTCAGGGCGACGGTACGCCTTTCCCGCAACGTGGGTCAACTGGTGTTGAATTTCCGGCGCTGTCGGTGGTCCATGTCACGATGGCGGGGTGAGAACGCTCGTGTTGTGGGACATCGACCTGACCCTCGTCGACTACTCGGGTATCGGCAGACGCTGGTACGCGGACGCGCTGGCCGAGGTGGCCGGCGTGCGGCTGGCGCACCTGCCGTCGTTCCCGGGCCGGACCGAACGTTCGCTCGCCCGCGAGTTCCTGGCGGCCCACGATTTCGAGCACTCGGACGAACAGGTGGAGCGGTTCTTCGCGGCGCTCACGGCGCTGGCGGAACAGGACCGTGAGTCACTGCCCAGCCTGGGCCGCGCGCTGGCGGGCGCGCGGGAGATCCTGGCGGAGCTGTCGACGCGCGAGCACGTGGTGCAGTCCCTGGTGACGGGCAACCTGCCGGTGCTGGCGTCGTACAAGCTGGAGGCGTTCGACCTGCACCACCACATCGACTTCGAGATCGGTGGCTACGGCTCACTGTCCGAGCACCGCCACGACCTGGTCGAAGCCGCGATCACGCAGGCGAACACCAAGCACGGCACCCACTTCGAGTCCGTGGTGGTCATCGGCGACACCCCACACGACGTGGCGGCAGGCCTCCACCACGGCACGACGACCGTCGGTGTGGCAACCGGCCGCTACACGGTGGAGGAACTGACGGAGTCCGGCGCACACGTGGCGCTGGCGGACCTGTCGGACACCCCCGAGGTGGCGAAAATCCTTCTGGGATAAGGGTTTCGTGGCCTCCGGCCCCCCGATTCCCAGCCTACCGGAGACCACCGACAACGACGCCCACCGCACGGCGGGTTGTCCACAGCGGAGCGAGTTGTCCACAGACCGCCCGCGCACCAACGATTCCTGTCGCCCCCACCCCGTACGCTGGAAACCGGGGCCGGAGGCCCGCCCCCAGCGGGAGGCGCCGCCACACGCGAAACGGCCGCCGAGTCGAAACCCGGCGGCCGCTCCCAGCTCTGTCAGCCCTGTCAGTCGCGAACCAGCGCGGTCAGGTGCGCCACCGCGTCGCCGACCGCGACCTCGGTCCGCTCCCCCGACTTGCGGTCCTTCACCTCGATGACCCCGTTGGCGAGCCCACGCCCGACCACCACGATCGTCGGCACCCCGAGGAGATCGGCGTCCGCGAACTTCACCCCGGGCATCGCCGTCCGGTCGTCCAGCAACACGGTCAGCCCGGCCGCGTCGAGATCGGCGGCGAGCCGCTCACCGCCCGCGCGGATCTCGTCGGACTTGCCCGCGATCACGACGTGCACGTCGGCAGGCGCGACGCCACGCGGCCACAACAGCCCGTGCTCGTCGTGCGACTGCTCGGCGAGCACGCCGACGAGCCGCGACACCCCGACGCCGTAGGACCCCATGGTGATCCGGATCGGCTTGCTGTCCGCACCGAGCGCGTCGAGCGAGAACGCGTCCGCGTACTTGCGTCCCAGCTGGAAGATGTGCCCGATCTCGATGCCCCGCGCGGCGACCAGCGTGCCCCGCCCGTCCGGCGAGGGGTCACCCTCCCGCACCTCGGCGGCCTCGATCGTCCCGTCCGGCGTGAAGTCGCGCCCGCACACCAGGTCCACCACGTGGTGGTCGGGCTTGTCGGCCCCCGTCACCCATGCGGTGCCGGTGACGACGCGGGGGTCGACGAGGTAGCGAACCCTGTTGTCCTGCAAGGCCTTCGGCCCGATGTACCCCTTGACGAGGAACGGGTTGGCCGCGAAGTCGGCCTCCTCGAGGATCGCGGCCTCGCGCGGCTCCAGTGCGGCCTCGAGGCGCTTCATGTCCACCGCGCGGTCACCGGGGAGCCCGATCGCGAGCAGCTCCCACTTGTGCTCGCCGGGCGCCCGCGTCTTCAGCAGCACGTTCTTGAGCGTGTCCGCCGCGGTGAACTCGCGCCCCAGCTCCGCCTTGTTGAGGAAGTCGACCAGGGTCTCGATGGTCGGCGTGTTCGGCGTGTGGTGCACCTGCGCGGCGGCCTTGTCCGCCACGGACCGCGCCGGGGGCGCCGGCGTGTGGACGGCCTCGACGTTGGCGGCGTAACCGGACTCGGTGCTGCGCACGAACGTGTCCTCACCGGTCTCCGCCTCGGCGAGGAACTCCTCGGACGCGGACCCGCCCATCGCACCGGACATGGCCGACACGATCACGTACGACAGGCCGAGCCGGTCGAAGATCCTGATGTAGGCGTCGCGGTGCTTCTGATAGCTCGCCGCGAGCCCGTCATCGTCCAGGTCGAACGAGTACGAGTCCTTCATGAGGAACTCGCGACCGCGCAGGATGCCAGCCCTGGGCCGCGCCTCGTCCCGGTACTTCGTCTGGATCTGGTACAGCGTGACCGGGAAGTCCTTGTACGAGGTGTACTCGCCCTTCACGGTGAGCGTGAACAGCTCCTCGTGGGTGGGGCCGAGCAGGTAGTCCGCGCCCTTGCGGTCCTTGAGCCGGAACAGGTTGGGGCCGTACTCGGTCCAGCGGCCGGTCGCCTCGTAGGGCTCGCGGGGCAGCAGCGCGGGGAACTGGATCTCCTGCGCGCCCATCGCGTCCATCTCCTCGCGGACGACGCGCTCGATGTTCCGCAGCACCTTCAGGCCCAGCGGCAGCCAGGAGTAGCCACCCGGTGCCACCCGGCGGACATACCCGGCGCGCACCAGCAGCTTGTGGCTGGGCACCTCGGCGTCCGCCGGATCCTCACGCAGCGTGCGCAGGAACAGCGACGACATCCTGGTGATCACGGCAATACTCCTTGTGCGGGAAAACGTGCTGCAAAGGGTAGTGAACGACCCCCTGCCAGCGCAGGCGGGTTATGCGAGCCGCTCACCGGCCGCCGGCCGCACGAGCCGATCCTCGGTCACGATCGCGGTGACGAGGTCGGCCGGCGTGACGTCGAACGCGAGGTTGAGCGTCGGGATGTCCGGCAGGCCACCCAGTATCTCCCTGCCGTCCCGCACCTCGATCTCCACGTCCGCGCCGGACGCCAGCGCCGGGTCGACCGTCGACTCCGGCGCCGCCACGAGGAAGGGCACACCGGCCCGGGCGGCGGCCAGTGCGAGCGGGTAGGTGCCGATCTTGTTGACCACGTCGCCGTTCGCGGTGATCCGGTCCGCACCGACCACCACGGCCTGCGCGAGACCCCTGGCCAGCACGGTCGCGCCCGCGGAGTCGACGACGAGCGTGTGGTCGACGCCCATGTCGGCCAGCTCCCAGGCGGTGAGCCGTGCGCCCTGCAGCAGCGGGCGGGTCTCGTCGACGTAGACGTGGCGCAGGCGGCCCCGCAGGTGCAGGGACCGGACGACGCCGAGCGCGGTGCCCCACTCGACACACGCGAGCGCGCCCGCGTTGCAGTGCGTCTGTATCGCGATGGGTCCGTCGAACCGCTCGGACAACCAGTCCGCGCCCCGGTTCCCCAGCGCGCGGTTGCGTACGACGTCGGACTCGAGGACCTCCAGCGCGGCCGCGAGCACGGCGTCCGCACCGGCGGGCAGCCTGGCGAGGACCTGGTCGACACCCCATGCGAGGTTCACCGCGGTCGGCCGCGCGGCACGGAGCGCGGCGAGGTCGTGGTCCCTGCGGGATGGGTCGTCCCGGACCGCCATGGCCGCCCCCAGTGCACCCGCTACTCCCAGTGCGGGAGCCCCCCGGATGGCTAGTCGCTGAATGGCGTCGACCAGGTCCTCAACAGTGAAGATGTCCAGGATGACGACGTCGTTCGGTAGCTTCGTCTGGTCGATCGCCACGATGTGGTGATCTCGCCAATCAATGGTTCGCACGAGCCCCATTTTGTCGGTGCCCGCCCGTAGCGTGCGCGCCATGAACCTCAAAATCGGCGGAATCACCATCGACAGCACCGACCCGCGCACGCTGGCGGAGTTCTGGAAGCAGGCACTCGGCCTGGAGGTCGCGTTCGACGCGGACGGCTGGTTCGTGCAGCTGAACACCCCCGCCAACCCGGCTCAGCCCTATCTCGGCCTGCAGAAGGTGGCGGAGAAGCGGGCCGGCAAGAACCGCGTGCACGTCGACCTCGCGACCGACGACAGAGAAGGCGAGGTCAAGCGCCTGGCGTCGCTCGGCGCCACGGTCGGAGAGACACACGAGATGCCCGGCCTCACGTGGACGGTCTTACAGGACCCGGAAGGCAACGAGTTCTGCGTGGGGTCGCAGGGCTGAATAAATCGGTTGCGACTCGGTTGCGGGGGCTGACATCCTGCGAGCCGTCGTTTGAAGCGCGCCGGTCGGTGACCGGCGGACGTGAGGGAGGTGCCGACAGATGGCTAACAAGGTCGCCTGGACGTGGCACGCCCTCGTCCGCCCGTCCCACTGAGAGTCGTCGCTACGCGCGCCTTGGTGGGGCGCTCACATCTTCTCTTGAGGAGAACCCACCAGTGCGCACGCACGATTTCGAAGACTTTCTTGACGACGACAACCCGCACGAACAACGCCGGTCCAGGCCACGCAGGTCCAGGCGCGACGACACCGAGTTCGACCCGGTGCAGACTCGCGCGGGCAGGCTGACCGAACAGGAACGCATCCGGCTGGCCGCGATACGCGAGAGCGCGCTCGCGGCCCCACCGCTGCCCGACGGCGCCGACCGCTGGACCACCTGGGGCGACGGCGAACAGGGCCCGCACCCGAGGCCGGACTGGGTGGTGACGGAACTGGCCGCGGCCGACAGCGAGTTGGGTGTGCTGAAGACAGGCAAGGAAGCGGATGTCCACCTGATACAGCGGGCGGTGCCGGACACCGGCCGAGGCTGCGTCATGGCCGCGAAACGCTACCGCTCGAACGAACACCGGATGTTCCACCGCGACGCCGGTTACCTGGAAGGCCGCAGGATGCGCCGCAGCCGCGAGATGCGTGCGATGGCGAACAGGACGTCGTTCGGCCGCAACCTGATCGCGGAACAGTGGGCGGTGGCGGAGTTCGCCGCGCTGTCACGCCTGTGGTCGATCGGTGCTCCCGTCCCGTACCCGGTGCAACGCCACGGCACCGAGCTGCTGATGGAGTACCTGGGCGACGAGGACGGTTCGGCGGCACCACGCCTGGCGGAGCTACGCCCGTCGGGCGGGGAGCTGGAAGACCTGTGGCACCAGCTGACGGAGGTGCTGACCCTGCTGGCGACGGAAGGCGTCACCCACGGCGACCTGTCGGCATACAACCTCCTGGTCCACGAGGGCAGGCTCATGCTGATCGACCTGCCACAGATCGTGGACATGGTGGCGAACCCGAGAGGCCTGGAGTTCCTGGCAAGGGACGTGGCGAACGTGGCGGACTGGTTCAGGTCCAAGGGCCTCCCGGAAGACAAGACCAACCCGACGACCCTGACCGAAGAGCTGATCGAGGCAGCGGGCCTGGACTGACTCACCCGGGGGAAGTAACCCCGCCGACCGGCACCACCCGGCCGGCGGGGCCCACACCTGCGCATACCCGCGCTTGCCGCCCGACTCACGCCGCCCGTTCCTTCTTTCCGCACGGCGGTGGATGCCCGTGTTCGGGATCGCCGCCGCTGTCGCCGGCATCGTCATCACCCTCGCCCTGCAGGCGCAGTGGGCACGCGAGATGGACGACCTCCAGCGCGACCTCGACCAGTTTCAGACCGAGCTGAACCAGGACCTGGAGTCGTGCGCCGCCCAGTACGAGAACTGGGACCCGATGGACCCCAACTCGCCGGCACCGGTTTGCTGACCGACCGCAACCTCGGAGAGGTCAGGTGCGACATGCAGGTCATGCTCACGCGCACACGACTCACCCTGGCAGGGATCGCCGCAGCCGCGGTGTTGGTGACCGGATGCTCAACCAACGACGACACCGAAGCGGCACAGCCGCCCTCGAGGTCGACGTCGACGACACCCGACACCAGTGCCGCGCCGGCTGCCGACCCCGTCACCACCGACGCGTGCCGCAGCCTCGCCGACGACCAGAACCTCAAGAAGTTCTGGTCCGACCTCGCTAACCAGGGCGTCACGACCGGCGCTCAGGGGATGCTGGCCGGGATGGCGGTGATGCGGCTCGGGAAGTTCACGTCCGACCCCGACCTAGATCCGGCCGTGGCTGACGCGATGGAGTCTGCGGTGACCGCTGTGGGCGACATGAACGTTGAACGCGCGGACGGCGCCGAGTTCGACGTCGAGCAGTTCCGGGACGCGATCACACCGGTTGTCACTGCCTGCCAGGACGCAGGCGTGGACATGGCGGTCGAGTAGCTTGACGCAGCAGTGCGCCCCCAGAACCGGACAGGCTCTGGGGGCGCAGGTCGTGCAGTGGGTCAGCGGGTCAGGCGGTTGCCCTTCACCGCGGCCAGCAGGCCGCCGAGGTCGACGCGCAACCGCGGCCCATCCGGGTTCTTGCTGTCCCGGACACCGCCCGTGTTCCCGAGTTCGACGCAGTCTCCGTTGTCTCCGCCGCTGAAGCTCGACTTCTTCCAGCGCACCGTGGCGCCGGACGTATCTGTCATGGTTGCTCCCCTTCCTGCTATGCCCAGGTCTATGCGTTCACCAGGCTAGCTAGCAGCGCTCGGGAGTCGCCTGGTGACAACGCGTGCCTGGTCAGGGAGTCGAACGTGCGGGTGTAGCGGGCCAGGTCGGATGGACGTTCGAGGTAGACCGCGCCGTCGTCGTGCTCGAGGTACACAAAGTTGGGTGCCGGTTCGCCCGGCAGGGTGAGGAGGGAGAACGCGCCCTTCATCGCCGCGTGCGGGCCGACCTCGAACGGCAGGATCTGCAGGGTGATGTTGTCGCGGAGCGAGAGGTCCGCGAGGTGCTGCAGCTGGGTGTGCATCTCCCCGATGGGGCGGCGGATCACGGCCTCGTTCAGGACGACCCGGTAGATCGGCGGCCGGGCGGCGAACCGCTTCTGTCGTTCGAGGCGGAACGCGACACTCTTCGCCAGCTCGTCCTCGGTCGCGCCCGGCCCGTACGAGGCGCGGAGCGCACGCGTGTAGTCAGCGGTTTGGAGCAGACCAGGGACCATTTCGGACTGGTAGACGCGGATCTCTTCGGCGTCGGCTTCGAACCCGACCCAGGTCGCGAACCAGTCGGGCATGGTGTCGGAGTAGGACAGCCACCAGCCGCGTTCGTTGGACTCCTCAGCCTGCCGGACCAGCGTGTCGACGAGCGGTGCTCCGACGTCGTAGAGCTGGCAGAGGGCACGGACGTTCTTGGCGAGAATGGCGTGCTTGCCGTTCTCGATACGGCTGATGGTGGCGGCACGGATCCCGGCGTACGCGCCAGCCTCTTCTTGTGATTTGCCTGCGGCTGCGCGGAGGTCGCGGAGGTGTTTGCCGAGTCGCCAGCGGCGCACGAGTGAGCCGGGGCTCAGGTCGTCCATGTCGTCCATGGGGCATAGTGTGCCGCACATGCGCCACGTACTTACGTGGTTCCCCCGATAGGCGTATTCCCGTCACGTACTTACGTGGCGTACATTCGTGTCGTCGATTTCGGCCGGCGGCCCGCGTCGCCTCTCCCTTCCTGTTGCCCAGGTCTGTGAGGGGCGGCGTCGGGTCCTCGAATGAAACGTTGCGATCACGGGGAGCCGCTGTGCAGGGAAACGGAGACCGCCCAACCGAGCGTGAGGACCGCCCGCCAGCACGACCGAGCGAGGCCATCCCCGAGGAGCGGCGTCTCGACAGCACGCGCTACCCGTGGCAGTGGCAGGTCCACGACCGGGCTGGGCGGAAGCGTCCTCTCGGCTACGGCACGGACCTCGACACGGACGGCAACGTCGTGATCGTCGGTGTCGGTCCGGACTACTGGACCACTGACCCGGACACCTTCATGCAGATCACGTTCGCCCGGACGGGTGTCTACCAGCGGGCAGTGGACATGCAGGCGGCGGTCGACGAGCAGCGTCGGCACTCCAATCAGCAGCCGGGGTCGTGACCATGTGGTGGCTGCCGTTCGTGCTCCTGGCCGGGGTGGTCTTCGGACTGATCGGCCTGGTCGTCTACGCGGCGAGGCGGCAGCCATGAACCTCATGTGGATCGTGATCCTCGGGGGGCTGACGCTCGCCGTGCGGATGGTGCTTCATCCTCCGCGTCCGCGTGTCAGGCACTACCGGCGCCGCAACAGGCGGTGGCTGAAGAAGATGCGCCAGCAGCGGGCACTTGAACTTCGGGACAGCCGTGTCGCCCCCGGCCGCCCCGAAGCGGGCAGCGCAACTCCCCCTCGCGCGCTGCCCCAACGGGCCGGGGGTGATGTCGGCGGCCGCGTCGTACCCGCCACATCACCCCCGGCCCCCTCTGCCCTGACGGGCGCGGTGTGCCCCCGACGTGCCGCGCCCGTCAGGCCACCTCACGGAGGTGCGTGATGGGTAGACACTCCGACCCTGCCTGGCCTGGTGACCTGCTGTGGCGGCAGTCCCCGTGGGACCACTTCGTACACGCCTT
>NZ_JBARWZ010000142.1:0-16207 GCF_049647105.1 Actinophytocola sp. | reverse complement strand
ACAGACTGGGTAACCAACGGAGTTTCTGCTATCTGGTGATCTTGGTCGACACCGTTCTAGCAGGAACTCCGTTGCTAGTTTCAGCCGGCTGGACAGCCGCACCCACCCCTTAACTTCACGGCCTTGGGACTAGTTCCCCTTCAGCAGGTCGGCGAACGGTACGAACTCCTCCTTGGCCGGCGCGGGGGTGCGCACCATCAGGTCGGCCAGCTCACCGGCCGCGCGGTCGATCCGCTGCGCGAGGTCCGTGCCGGCCCAGTCCTCCGTCGCCGCGTACACGGCCGTCGGGACGACCAGCGCGTGCAGGTAGGCGAACATCGGCCGCATGGCGTGCTCCAGGGCGAGCGAGTGCCGCGCGGTGCCGCCGGTCGCCGCGATCAGCACCGGCTTGCCGGTCAGTGCCTCGTGGTCGACCAGGTCGAAGAACGACTTGAACAGGCCGCTGTAGGAGGCGGTGAAGATCGGCGTGGCGACGATCAGGCCGTCCGCCTCCTCCACCGCCGCCAGCGCGTCGCCCAGTGCGGGCGCCGGGAAGCCGGTGACCAGGTTGTTGGCGATGCCGACCGCCAGCTCCCGCAGCTCGACCACCCGTGTGGTGACATCCGCGCTGTCGGCGACGGCCGTCGCCAGCCGGTCGGCGAGCAGCCTCGTCGACGACGGCTGGGTCAGGCCCGCCGACACGACGACGAGCTTCATGCTCCCACCTTCTCCCTTGCCGCCGCGACGAGCGACTCGTGCGTCGGCGCGTCCGCGACGCCATCGGCGCGCCGGTCACCGAACTCCTTGCGCAGCACCGGAACGATCTCACCGAGGTGGTCCAACTGCTCCAGCACGGTCTTCAGTGGCAGGCCGGCGTGGTCCAGCAGGAACAGCTGGCGCTGGTAGTCGCCGAAGTGCTCGCGGAACGTCAGCGTCCGGTCGATCACCTGCTGTGGCGACCCGACGGTCAGCGGCGTCTGCTCCGTGAAGTCCTCCAGCGAGGGTCCGTGCCCGTACACCGGCGCGTTGTCGAAGTACGGCCGGAACTCGTTCACCGCGTCCTGCGAGTTCTTCCGCACGAACACCTGCCCGCCGAGGCCGACGTGCGCCTGCTCCGGCGTGCCGTGCCCGTAGTGCGCGAACCGCTCCCGGTACAGGCTGATCAGCCGCTGGAAGTGGTAGGTGGGCCAGAAGATGTGGTTGGCGAAGAACCCGTCGCCGTAGTAGGCGGCCTGCTCCGCGATCTCCGGGCTGCGGATGGACCCGTGCCACACGAACGGGGGCACCCCGTCGAGCGGCCGAGGGGTGGACGTGAAGCCCTGCAGCGGTGTGCGGAACCGGCCTTCCCAGTCGACGACGTCCTTGCGCCACAGCTCGTGCAGCAGCGCGTAGTTCTCGATGGCGAGCGGGATGCCCTGGCGGATGTCCTGCCCGAACCACGGGTACACGGGGCCGGTGTTGCCCCGGCCCATCATCAGGTCCACGCGCCCGTCCGCGAGGTGCTGCAGCATCGCGTAGTCCTCGGCGATCTTCACCGGGTCGTTCGTGGTGATCAGCGTGGTCGCGGTGGACAGGATCAGCCTCTCGGTCCTGGCCGCGATGTAGCCGAGCATGGTGGTCGGCGAGGACGGCACGAACGGCGGGTTGTGGTGCTCGCCGGTCGCGAACACGTCGAGCCCGACCTCCTCGGCCTTGAGCGCGATCGTGACCATGGCCTTGATCCGCTCGTGTTCACTCGGCGTCACGCCGGTGGTCGGGTCCATGGTGACGTCCCCGACCGAGAAGATCCCGAACTGCATCACGCTCATCCTCCCAAGTAGTTGCGAATTCAACTACTGTCTCGAACAGTACCCGACGTCCGGGTATTCCCTCGGGTCAGGTGCGCGATCGCGAAGCAGATCGTGAGCCACAGGACACCGATCAGCCAGCCCGCGAGCACGTCGGACGGCCAGTGCACGCCCAGGTAGACGCGGCTGAACCCGACCACGGCCACGAGGAACACGCCGAGCACGATGATCAGCGTCCTTCGCACGCGGCCGGGCCGCGCACGCACGGCCAGCACGGTGAGCAGCCCGAGCACCGCCATCGAGTTGAGGCTGTGCCCCGACGGGTAGGACCAGCTGTCGACGAACACCACATGGTCGGACAGGGCGGGCCTCGGCCGCTCGACGATCGCCTTGAGCACCGGGCCGAGCGCGAACGCACCCGCCGACCCGCCGATGACCAGCAGCGCGGCGTCCTTCCTGCCCCGCAACGCGAGCCACGCGGCGGCGGCCAGCGCGATGACGATCAGTGACGGCACGCTCCCGAACCGGCTCGCGGCGACCATGACCTCGGTCAGGAACCAGTTCCGGTGGTCGATCACCCAGTCCCGGAACGGACCGTCCAGGGTCGCGAGCGCGCCGTGGTGCACGACGGCCTGCGTCAGCACGATCGCGGCCAGGCCCAGCACGATCACGGCCACCGCCGCGCCTGCCGCCTGCCTTGATCGAGTCACGTCACCAAAGTAGGTGGCGAGGCACCACTTGGCCGATCGGCCACCCGAGGGTCGGCCGATCGGCCGGTGCCCCCCACCGGGTCATGGCCATCTGCCCGACGTGCTGGGCAGCAGTTCTCCGCGAGGGTTCTCCCGGCACGCACCACGGAGAAGGGGCAGACATGACATCGCTGTTGTCCGGTCGGGGGCTGGTGAAGCGGTACGGCGCCGCGTACGCGCTCGCCGGGGTGGACATCGACATCGCAGCGGGGGAGGCCATCGCGATCGTGGGGCCGTCGGGGTCGGGCAAGACCTCGCTGCTGCACGTGATGGCCGGCATCCTCAAGTCGGACGAGGGCGAGATCGTCCTTGGCGGGCAGCGGATCGACCAGCTGTCGGAGACCAAGCGCAGCGAGCTGCGGCGCACCGAGTTCGGGTTCGTCTTCCAGTCCGGGATGCTGGTCGCCGAGCTGACCGCCGAGGAGAACGTGGCACTGCCGCTGCTGCTCGGCGGCCGGGACCGCGCCATGGCGATCGACAACGCACGCACGTGGCTGGGCAGGCTCGGGCTGGCGGGCAAGGAGACCCGCCGCCCTGGTGAGCTGTCCGGTGGCGAGGCGCAGCGGGTCGCGATCGCGCGGGCCATCGCCCACCGGCCGAAGGTGATCTTCGCGGACGAGCCGACCGGCGCGCTCGACACCAGGACCGGGCACGCGACGATCGGCGCGCTGATCGACACCGCACGGGAGACCGGCGCCGCGGTGATCGTCGTGACCCACGACAGGGAGATCGCCGCGATGATGCCGCGCACGGTCGCCATCCGCGACGGGCGTATCGAGCAGCCGGTGGCCGCCCGATGAATCCGGTGCAGCTGGCTCTGCGGGTGCTGCGGGTCGACCGGCGCACCCAGGTGTCCACCGTGCTGACCGCACTGGGGGTCGCGGTGGCCACCGGGCTTGTGCTGCTCCTGACGAGCCTCCCGTACGCGACACAGGCACGGGCGGAACGGACGCTGTGGCAGGCCCCGACGAGCTTCAGCGAGTCCGGTGGGCGGCTCAGCTACGCCTCGAGCGAGGACCAGTTCGACGGGCAGGTCATCACGCGGGTGGATGTCGCGCCGCTCGTCGACCCGGCCGAGATCCCGCTGCCGAGGGGTATCGACGCGTTGCCTGCGCCCGGCGAGATGCTGCGGTCGCCGGAGCTGGCGTACCTGGCCGCGGCCAATCCCGCCGAGGAACTGGCGGACCGGTTCGGCGCGAAACCCGCCGGGCTGCTCGGCGAGGACGCGCTGATGTACCCAGAGCAGCTGGTGCTGCTCGTGGGGCACACGCCGGAGACCATGCCGGCGGACGCGTACGAGCTGGCCGCGCTGGCGTCGGGCAGGGCGGCGCCGGACGGGTTGCTGTCGCTGCTCGCCGGGGTCGGGGTCGTCGTGCTGCTGGTACCGAGCCTGGTGCTCGTGGCGTCCGCGTCCCGGCTGACGGCCGCGCGGCGGGAACGTCGCCTGGCGGCACTGCGGCTCGCGGGTGCGACCCCCGCGCAGGTCACCGCCATGGTCGCGGCCGAGACCGGGCTCGCGGCGGCGGCGGGTGCGGTGCTGGGTGTGGCGATCAGTCCGGTGCTGCACTCGCTGGCGACGTGGGTGCCGTGGGGCGGCGGCACGTGGCTCGCGAGCGACTTCATGCTGCCGTGGCCGGTGGTGGTGCTGGTGGCGCTCGCCGTGCCGGTGCTGGTGGTGGCCGCGGCGGTGGCCGGCCTGCGGCGCGTTGTCAACACGCCGCTGATGGCGACCGGCGGCCACACCCGCAAGCCGCTCAGCAAGGGACGTCTGCTGATCGTGCCCGTGGCGGTCGTGCTGTTCTTCCTGTCGTTGGCGATGGCGCGGGAGTCCTCCGCCGCCCTGCTGCCGTTGCTGGCGTCGCTCGGGTTCCTCATGTGGTCGCCGACCGTGGTGGGACCGTGGGTGACCTCGGCGCTCGGTGGGGTGTTCACGAAGGTGTGGCGCAAGCCGTCGGCGCTGCTGGCCGGGCGGCGGCTGCGGGACGACCCGAAGGCGGCCTACCGGGCGTCGGCCGGTGTGGTGCTGGCGGTGTTCGCCGGCTCGATGGCGTTGACGCTGATGCCGAGCCTCGAGTCCGAGTCGGGGTACTACAGCGCCTACCGGGACTCCGTCCTGTACCTGAGCACTGACACCGAGCGCGCGCCGTCCATCGTCGGGAAGGCGGACGAGGAGCTCGAGCGGTACGGGATCGCGGCGCGGGCCGCGCAGGTGGGGCAGCTCCAGCTGTGGCAGGGCGAGACCTACCTGGAGGGGTACGTGGTGTCCTGTGAGGACGCTCGGGTGCTGCTGCCGGTGTCGGTCGAATGCGGGGCCGGACCCTCGGTGTACGCACCGTCGGGCACCGCGCTCGACATCCTGTCGTGGTCCACGGAGTCGACGCCCGACGGGTCCGCGTCGCAGCGGCGGGAACCGCTCGGCGTCACGCCGGTCGCGGCGTCGTCGTTGTCGGACGTCGCGCTGATCGACCCGTCGCTGCTGCCCGCCGGCACCGAGCTGACGAACGTGGACGTCGCGGTGTACGCCGACGGCGCGTCGCGGGAGACGGCGCGGACCGCGCTGCTCGCCGCATCGGGCGGTGAACAGGTGATCAGCAAGGAGATGAAGCTCGGCGCTCAGAACACCGAGCTCGCGGACCTGCGCAGGGTGACGGTGATCGGCCTGGTGACGGCGTCCGTGCTCGGCGGGCTCTCCGCGGCGATCGCGACGGCGGGTTCGGTGATGGACCGGCGCCGCACGTTCGGCGCGCTGATGGCGGCGGGCACCCCGGTGCACACGCTCGCGCGGGCATTGCGTGCGGAGGCGGCGCTGCCCGCACTGGTCGCGACGATCGGGGCGGGCGCGCTCGGCACGGCCGTCGGGGTGGGGTTGTTCGGGCTGGTGTCGGAGAGCGTGCCGGTGTTCAGCCCGTGGCTCGCGGCGCCGATCGTGCTCGGGGCACTGGTCGCGCTGCTGGCGGCATCGGTGTGCTCACCCGCACTGAAACGAGTACGCGCGGAACCACTGGCCGACGAGTAAAACCAGGGGAGAGTGATTCCGGTTCGCGCGCCAAGCGCGGACCGGAATCACCCGCATGGTGTGGCCGGTGGTGTTTTGGATCTTTGATGGAAAGCCTCAGCCCGATCAGCAGTTACCTCAGGGGAACGTGATGGCACTCAGCCACCAACCATCCGCGATCCGCAGGCGTCGCTGGGCCGGAACCAACACTTTAAAATCCGGGGAGGCGGCCTAGTCCGATTTGCAGGCTTGCCAGGATGGCGTGTGCTTCGAGCACCTCACCCGCCAGCAGCAGGTCGGCGGCCAGGCGGACAGCGTCACACTGGGGCCGGATCCGGCAGCTGTCGCCCATGGCCGCTGTGCGGGCCAGGGCGGTGCGCAGGTCGTCGGCGAGGCCGATGGTGCCGATGGTCTCGCCCGGCTCCGCGAGCAGGGCGAGCACCATGTCAACCCTCACGAACAGATCATGGCCCGCCCGTGGCCGGATGTCCGGGGTGGCGGTTTCCGTCCGTTGACCCGGGATCATTGTCGTGGCGGTCATCGGTACGGCCTTGGCGGCCTTGGTGGCCATGCGGTCCTCCTCGTCGTTGAGGTCTGCCACCGACTTCCTCGGCAGGATGGGGCAAAACCTGAAGACATTCCAATGGGTGAACGCCCTCGCGACGCTCTCCTCGGTCGGGCGTGACCGGTGCCGTGGCGTTTCCCGTGGTCAGCGTCCCAATCCATGGACACGGTGGTCGGCTGGTGGGCACGATGCATACGGTTTGCTCCGGTCGGGTGACGCGCGGAAGGGACGTGCGCATGAGGGCGCGACTGTGGATCTTGCTACTGGTCGCCGGAGGGCCGGCAACCGGGTGCGACGCGGCGGCCACTTCGCCAGGCGCCACTGGCGGTGACGGGCCGTCGCTCGTGCTGGTGACACCCAATCCGGTCGGCGAAAAAGCGAGTACCTCGCCGCGCGCGTGTTCGCCGCGCTGAAGGGCCTGCGTGCGGGTGGGGTGCTCGTCGTCGACGGGAACGCTACCGTCGACAACACCGACCCGACTTCGTACGACCCGCACCGGCAGGTCGTCCAAGAAGGGGTGGCCCTTGGCAGCGCGGTCGCACTCGACGCATTGGTGGCACTGGCATGACGTGGCGTGAAGCGGTGGACAAGCTCGTCGACACCCTGCGTGCGGACGCGGCCGGACGCGACCTCGCCGGCGCGGACCCGACCCGGGAAGTGGGCCTGCTCAGGGAATCCGGCCTGCTCACGCTGTTGATTCCCGCCGACCTCGGTGGTGTGGGGGAGAGCTGGCTGACCGCGAACGCCGTCACTCGCACGGTGTCGGCCGCCGACCCGAACGTGGGGCACCTGCTCGGCTACCACTACCTGCAGTTGTGGCGCGGTGAGCTGTTCGACCAGCCGGACCTGGTGGCCCGGCTGCGGCGGGAAACCGTGACCGGCAACCACTTCTGGGCCGGGGTCAGCAACCCGCTCGACGCCGCGCTCGAACTGACGCCCGTCGACGGCGGGTTTCGTGTCAACGGCCGCAAGACGTTCGCGACCGGCGCCGCCGTCGCCGACCGGCTCGTGGTCAGCGCGACCCGCACGGACAACGACGAGAAGCTCACGTTCGTGCTCGACGCGCACGCGGGCGGCATCAGCTACCTTGGCGACTGGGACAACATCGGGCAGCGGCTCACCGCGAGCGGCGGCGTCGTGTTCACCGACGTGTTCCTGCCCGCCGACGACGTGCTCGGGCGCCAGCCCGCGGACCAGTCACCGCGCCTGTCGCTCGCGGCGATCGGGTTCCAGCTGTTCCTCACCCAGATCTACCTCGGCATCGCGGAGGGTGCGCTGATCGAGGCCGCCGACTACACCCGGCACCGCAGCAGGCCGTGGTTCCTGTCCGGAGTGGACAGCGCGGTGGAGGACCCGCACATCGTGGCGGGCTACGGCGAGCTCGTGTCCCAGGTGCGGGCCGCCGGTGCGCTGACCGACGACGCGGCCCGCGCGCTCGGTGCGGCCTTCGACCGCGGCGCCGACCTGACCGAGGGGGAACGCGGCGAGGCGGCCGTGACCATCTCCGCCGCCAAGGTCGTCGCGACCATGGCGGTCAACGAGACCACGTCGAAGGTGTTCGAGTTCGTCGGCGCCAGGGGGACGGCCAGGAAGTACGCGTTCGACCGCTTCTGGCGCAACGCGCGCACGCTCACCCTGCACGATCCCGTGGTGTACAAGGCACGCGAGGTCGGCACGCACTTCCTCACCGGCGACCTCCCGCCGTTCACGGGGTACACGTGATGACGCCGATCCTCGCCGACAGCGTCCGCCTCACCGACGACGGCGTCGAGATCCTCGACCGCCGCGTGTTCCCGGAGCGGCGCGTGTGGGTGCACTGCGCGTCGGTCGAGGAGGTGGCGAAGGCCATCGAGGACATGGTCACCCAGTCGTCCGGTCCGTACTTCGCCGCGCTGTGGGGGATGGTCCTCGCCGCCCGCGAGGCCGCCGGTCTCGACGCGCCCGCCGCCCGTGCGCGCCTCGACGCGGCCGGGGCGCGGCTCGCCGCCACCCGCCGCACCAACAACCACCTGCGCAAGGCGGTCACCGCCACGTTGTCCCAGGTGGACGGGCAGACAGGTGGGGAACTGGTCGCCGCTGTGCTCGCGGGGGCCCGCGCCGGTGACGAGCGCTACCGGTCTCGCAGCGCCGCACTCGGTCGCCATACAGCTGACCTGTTGCCGGACAACGCGACCGTACTCACGCACTGCTGGGCCGACCTGTACCTGGTCGAGCTGGTGCTGGCCGCGGCGGACAAGAACCTGGCGTTCGTCTGCACCGAGACCCGGCCGTACCTCCAGGGCGCCAGGCTGACCGCGGAGACGCTCGCCGAGATGGGCGTCGACACCACCGTGATCACCGACGGCATGGGTGCCGCGGTGCTGTCGAGCGGCGAGGTGGCCGCGCTCGTCACGGCGGCCGACCGGGTCACCATGGACGGCCACGTCGTCAACAAGATCGGCACCCTCGGGCTCGCGGTCGCGGCGTCCGCGTTCGGCGTGCCGTTCCACGCGATGGTGCAGGCGCCGGACCGGCTCGCGCCGACCGCCGCAGAGGTCCCCATCGAGTACCGCGACGGCACGGAGGTCGTGAACCGGCCCGGGATCCGCGGCCACTACCCGGCCTTCGACATCACCCCACCGCGGTTCGTCACGACCGTGGTCACCGACCGAGGCCCGTTCTCCCCACACCAGCTCGCCGACTACTACCGGGAGGCTCCGTGAACGCCGACTGGGTCGTGCTCGACATCGAGGGCACACTCACCGCGACCAGCCAGGTCCACGTCGTGCTGTACGACTACGCGCGGCCGAGGCTCGGCCCGTGGATCGACGCGCACGGCGACGACCCGGTGGTCGCGGATGCCGTGGCGCAGATCAGGAAGCTCGGCGAGCTGCCACCCGCCGCGACCACCGAGGACCTCGTCGCGGTCCTGCACGGCTGGATGAACGCGGACCAGAAGATCGCGCCGCTCAAGACGTTGCAGGGCCTGATCTGGCAGCATGGCTACGCCGACGGCGACCTGATCACCGAGTTCTTCCCCGACGTGGCACCGAAACTGCGGTGGTGGCACGGGTCCGGGCTGCGGCTCGCGGTGTTCTCGTCCGGCTCGGTCGCAGGCCAGGTCGCGTCGTTCTCCCGCACCACCGACGGCGACATCACCGGGTTGTTCAGCGGGCACTTCGACACGGTCAACGCTGGGCCGAAGCGGGAAGAGCCGTCGTACCAGGCGATCGCGGCCGCATTGGGTGGTGACCCCGCGCGGATCGTGTTCTTCTCCGACGTGCCCGCCGAGCTGGACGCCGCCCGTGCCGCCGGGTGGCAGACCGTGGGCGTCGCCCGCGACGGCGAACCGTTCGGTGACGCCGACTTCGGCCCCCACCCCACGATCGGATCGTTCGACGAGGTCGAGGTGTCGCGGTGAATGCCGGGCAGCAGCTGGCCGACGAGGCCGCCCGCTACGCGTCGATGGGCTGGATGCGGGGCACGTCCGGCAACCTGTCCGTGGTGCTGGGCCGCGACCCGCTGCGGCTCGCGGTCACGGCGAGCGGCCTCGACAAGGGTGAGCTGACGGCGTCCGACCACGTGACGGTCGACGCGCTGGGGCTGCCGGTCGGCGACGGTGTGCCGTCGGCGGAGGCGGGCCTGCACGCACGGATCGCGGCGGTGTCGGGTGCGGGCGCGGTCGTGCACGTCCACGCGCTCGCACCGGTGCTCGCGGCGCAACGCTGGCCGGGCGGCGTGCCGCTGCGGGACCTGGAGATGCTGAAGGGCTTCGGCCGCCGGGCACACGACGACCTGGTCACCATCCCGGTCATCCCCAACGGTCAGGACATGCGGGTGCTGGGCGACGCGTTCGAGCGCGGGTACCGCGCCGACACCCCCGCACTGATCGTTGCCCGCCACGGTGTCTACGTGTGGGGTGACGACCTGCGTCAGGCACGGCACCGGCTGGAGTGCCTGGAATGGCTGCTGCGGTTCGTGGTCGGCTGAGCGGGACGTGTTCGGCATAGTCTGGTGAAGCGAGAAGGAGAACCTTCATGACACTGCTGACGATCTGGCCCGACGACGACCCGGCGACCGTCCTGACCAGGACCGAGGATGGCGAGACGATCGCGGACGAACTGAAGCAGCTTGGCGTGCGCTTCGAACGCTGGCCGGTGGTCGAGAACCTGCCAGCGGCCCCCACGTCGGAGGAGGTGCTGGCCGCCTACGAGCCATACGTGGCGAGAGTCGTGGAGAACGAGGGCTACCTCCTGGTCGACGCCCTGCACATGACCCCGGAGGACACGGAGGAATGGCGCACGAAGGCAGCGGAGGCCCGCCAGAAGTTCCTGAACGAGCACACCCATGACGACGACGAGGACCGCTTCTTCGCCCGCGGCGCCGGTGTGTTCTACCTGCACGCCAACGACAAGGTCCATGCGGTCCTGTGCGAAGCGGGAGACCTGCTGAGCGTCCCGGCGAACACCACCCACTGGTTCGACATGGGCACCCGCCCCGACTACGTGGCGATCCGCTTCTTCCACGACGAGGACGGCTGGGTAGGCAACTTCACCGGCGCCCGCCCGGCGGACATCTTCCCCGATTTCGACACGCTCTCCGCTGGTCGAGGCTGAGTCTTCAGCTGAGCTTCTCCGCCGCCACCAGTTCCACCGTCACCAGTACCGCGATCCCCTCGATCGCCAGCAGCGCGATCAGCACGAGCAGTTGCGTCGCACCCGCCTGGACCGGGGTGCCGCCGCCAAGCAGGATGCCGACGAACGTGCCCGGCAGGGTCACCAGCCCGACCGTGCGGGTCTGGTCCAGCGCGGGCACCAGCGCCTGCCCCGCCGTGGGCCGGACGATCAGGCGCGCCGCGTCCGGGTTGGTCAGCCCCAGTGCGAGTGCGGCCTCGTATTCGCCGCGCCGGGTGGTGAGTTCGTCGAGTGCGCGTCTGCCCGCCAGCGACGTCGCGGTCATGGCGCCGCCGATGAGGATGCCCGCGATCGGGATGATCGCCACCGGCTCGGCAGGCACCAGGTGTGTTGCCAGCAGCAACCCGAGGATCGGCGCCACGCCGCTCGCGATGGCGGCCGCCGCCCACCGGCCGCCGCGGGCCTTCGTGATGCGGCGCGCCGATGTCAGCGCCGCGATGCCGAACATCAGCAGCACGAACGCCGCCGTGAGCCAGCCGCTGTGCAGCACCAGCACGATGACCAGGCTGACGGCCGCCAGCTGCCCGACGGCACGGCACGCGGCCAGCGCCACCGGCCACCACGGCCCCAGTCTGCCGACACCCACAGCGACGGCCGCGACGACCGTCAGGAGAACCAGGACCCCGGCCAGGGACCATCCGATTGCGACGTTCACGCCGTCAAGGTCGCACATGACCGCCGTGGAAGGGGATTCACCGTGCGTGCGTGGTGACCCGTCGCTGTCGTACTACCGGAGCGGTTGATCGCCGAATAGGATCGGCGGGTGACCCGGATCCCAGCTCGCGTCGCCACCATCCTGTGCACCGCCGCGCTGGCGGTGACAGGACTGACGGCCGCCACCGCCGAAGGCCGTCCCGACCTCACGCTGACCGTGGAGTCGAACACCAAACCGGAGTTCGTCAGCGGCGGCGACGTGCTGCTCCGCGTCGAGCACGGCGACCGGGTCCACGTCCGCGCCAACGGCCGCGACGTCACCGGCTCGTTCACCCCGCAGCCCGACGGCTCACTGCTCGGCGTGGTCAGCGGCCTGCGCGAGGGCCGCAACACGATCACCGCCACCGCGAGCCGTGGCGGGCACGCGAGCCTGCGCGTGGTGAACCACCCCCGGTCGGGACCGGTGTTCTCCGGCCAGCAGCAGCGGCCGTTCTTCTGCCAGACCGAGGTGTTCGGGCTGGCGCCCGCGCAGCAGCCGCTGTGTGAGGCGCCGACCGTGGTCACCTACGCGTACCGGACGACCGGCGGCCGGTTCGCACCACTGGCCAACCCCGCGGACCGGCCTGCCGACCTCGCGACCGCGACGGTCGAAGGCCGCGCGGTGCCCTACGTCGTGCGGGTCGAGACCGGCGTGATCGACCGCGCGGTGTACCAGCTCGCCGCGCTCCACGACGGCACCGACCCGTCGCCGGTCAAGCCGGAGACCGGTTGGAACGGCAGGCTCGTCTACAACTTCGGCGGCGGCTGCAACAGCGGCTACCGGCAGGGCGGCGGCACCGCGGGCGTGGTGGACAACCTGTTCCTGTCACAGGGTTACGCGGTCGCGTCGTCGTCGCTGAACGTGCTGGACAACAACTGCAGCCCGATCATCTCCGCCGAGGCCGCGATGATGGTCAAGGAGCACTTCCTCGAGACGTACGGTCCGGCGCGCCACACCATCGGCTGGGGCGGCTCCGGTGGCGCCATCCAGCAGTACGACATCGCCGATGCCTACCCCGGCATCCTCGACGGCATCATCCCCGGCGTCTCGTTCCCTGACCCGCTCACCACCATGGGCCCGGTCACCGACTGCGGCCTGCTCAACGCGTTCTTCGCCAAGGGCGGGTTCACGCCGGAGCAGCAGCGGGTGGTGTCCGGCTACAACTCCTACAACACCTGCCTTTCGTGGCAGGCCACGTTCCTGAGCCGGGCCACCGCGACCGGCAGCTGCGACCCGATCATCCCCGTCGAGATCCGGTGGGACGAGGCGACCAACCCCGACGGGCTGCGCTGCGGCGCGGCGGAGCAGTGGGTCAACCAGCTTGGCCGCGATCCGCGCAACGGTTTCGTCCGCGCGGTGCTCGACAACGCCGGCGTGCAGTACGGCCTGGCGGCACTGGAGGACGGCACGATCACCGCGGCGCAGTTCGCGGCGCTGAACTCCGGCGTCGGCGGCTACGACTACGCGGGCCGCCCGATCGCGACCCGCACGACCGCCGACCCCCGCGGCCTGTCCGCCGCGTACGCCGCCGACCTGGTCAACAGCGCCGGCCTCGGCCTGCGGTACACGCCGATCATCGACCAGCGCACCTACCTGGACCTGGTCACGCCGGGGGCGGACATCCACACGGCCGAGATGTCCTACATCATGCGGGACCGCCTGAGCCGGGCGAACGGCACGCACGCGAACCAGGTGATCATCGAGTCGGCACCGGACCCGGCCCAGACCGCCGCGGCGGCGCGGTACCAGCTCGACGCCATGGACCGCTGGCTGACCGCCATCGGCGACGACGGCTCCCGCCGCGACAAGGCCAGAAAGGTGATCGCGAACAAGCCGGCCGACCTCGCCGACGGGTGCTACGTGTCGGCGACCGAACGCATCACCGAGCCGCTGACCTACCCGTCTGGCGGCCGGTGCGGGCAGCTGTACCCGATCGCCGCGAACCCCCGCCTGGTCGCCGGGGCGAACCTGTCGATGACGACGGCCAAGTGCCGCCTGCAGCGCCTTGACTTCGACGACTACCCGGTCACGTTCACCGACGAGGAGAAGGCGTTGCTGCGCAAGGCCTTCCCGACCGGCGTCTGCGACTACTCCCGCAAGGGCGTCAGCGAACGCGACCCACGCGGCCCCTGGCAGACCTACTAGCCCAGCCCACCCCCGCAGGGTGCGGTGTCTCAGGGGTGCGTCGAGTTTCGCGGGCGGGAGATCCGGAGAACGATGAGGGGATGGCACCCAAGCGCGTCGTGATCGTCGGAGGAGGGTTCGCCGGGTTCGAGACGGCTCGCTCCCTGCTCAGGGCGAGAACCCCGGAGGACGACATCGAGATCGTCCTGGTCAACCCGACCGACTACTTCCTCTACCTGCCGCTCCTCCCCGAGGTCGCCGCCGCCGTCATCGACCCCCGGCGCGTGACCGTGTCGCTCCCGGCCGCGCTGCCCGGTGTCCGGCTGGCGCTCGGCTCCGTCCACACGATCGACCTCGACGGCCGCGCCGTCACGTTCACCGACCCGGAGGGCCGCGACCACGAACTCGGCTACGACAGGCTCGTCCTCGCCGCGGGCAGCGTCAACAAGCTCCTGCCCATCCCGGGCATCGCCGAGCACGCGCACGGTTTCCGCGGGGTGCCGGAGGCGCTCTACCTGCGGGACCACATCATCCGCCAGATCGAACTGGCCGCCTCGACCGACGACCTCGCCGAGCGCGAGGCCCGCTGCACGTTCGTGGTCGTCGGCGCCGGTTACACCGGGACCGAGGTCGCCGCGCAGGGGCCGCTGTTCACCACCGCCATCGCCGCGCTGCACCCCGTGCTGCGCGACCAGAAGATCCGCTGGCTGCTGCTCGACATCGCGCCGAGGGTGCTGCCCGAGCTGAACCCGAGGCTGTCGAAGACCGCCGACAAGGTGCTCCGTGCCCGCGGTGTCGAGGTCCGCATGGGCGACACGGTCGAGGAGGCCACCGCCGACGGCGTGAAGTTGAAGAGTGGTGACGTCGTACCCACGCGGTCGCTGGTGTGGTGCGTCGGTGTGCGGCCGGACCCGGTGGTCGAGTCGGTTGGCTTGCCGACGCAGAAGGGCAGGCTCATCGTCGAGTCGACCTTGGTCGTGCCGGGCCACCCCGAGGTCTTCGCGTGCGGTGACGTCGCCGCCGTCCCCGACCTGACCCGGCCCGGCGAGTGCACCGCGATGACCGCGCAGCACGCGTCCCGGCAGGGCAAGCTCGCGGGCCGCAACGTCCTCGCGTCGCTCACCGGCCGGAAGCTGGGCCGCTACAAGCACCACGACCTGGGCTTCGTCGTCGACCTCGGCGGCAAGCAGGCGGCGGCCAACCCGCTGAAGATCCCGCTCGGCGGCTTCCCGGCGAAGGTCGTCACCCGCGGCTACCACCTGGTCGCCATGCCCGGCAACCGCGTCCGCACGGCCGTCGACTGGCTGCTGGACACGGTGATCGGGCGGCAGTCGGTGCAACTGGGCCTGGTCCGTGCGCCGCAGGTGCCGCTGGACACCGACACCCCGGAGGTGCCGCACCTCCCGGATCGCCCCGTGCGGCAGTAGAGAAACCGCGACCGGCTCCGACGTAGCAGCGGACCGGCGCCCGGCAGGGGCGCCGCCGACTACGAGGAGCGGTCATGATCGAGCTGGTGGCACGGGCGCTGGACCAGGCGGGCACGGTCGTCGCGAAGGTGGCGCCGGAGCAGGCCGGCCTGCCGACGCCGTGCGCGGAGTGGGACGTGCGGAGACTGGTGCGCCACCTCGTCGACGAGGTGGCGCGGTTCGCGGAGTCGACCGCGACCGGGCAGCGCGGCACCAGCGAAGGCGACGTGCTCGGCGACGACTGGGCCGCGGCGTTCCAGCACGCCGCCGCCGCGCTGCTCGCCGCGTGGCGTGCGCCCGGTGCGCTCGACCGGACCACCCGCCTGCCCGGTGGCGAGGTGCCCGCGAGCTGGACACTCGGGCAGCACGTGACCGAGATCGCCGTGCACACCTGGGACATCGCGACCGCGACCGGACAGCCGACCGACCTCGACCCGGCCGTCGGCGCCGCGGCGCTCGAGTGGGCACACGCCAACCTCGTGCCCGAGATCCGGGGTGAGCACGTCGGTCCCGAGGTGGCGATCGCAGCGGACGCGCCACTGTACGACCGGCTCGCCGCCTTCGGCGGCCGGGTGGCCTAGTCCGTCTCCCCGGACATCAAAGTTGTTGGTATCGGCGTGCCGCGCAACGCCGAACCCCATAAGTGCGCTCGCATCACGTGGTCCCCCTGGACCAGCTCCCCGCCGACACGGTGCCCTACAGTCGCGCCGCGATCGAACAGTTCCAGCGCGGCGAGCCATTCGGCCTCGAAGGCTGGCCGCACCTCGCCGTCGCTGTCCCAGCGGAGAGGTAACGCGGGAGGAAGCGGCCGTGATCTCATCCGGTCGACGAGTGCGCGGATCGCCACGTCGAGCGAACCGGGCGGCAGCACGTCGTGCGCCGACACCCACTCGGCGTCATGCGCGCGTCAGGGCCACGACCGGGATCTCTCGGTTCGCCCTCTTCTCGTGGTCGAGGAAGAACGGGTTGGCCGCCGTGATCTCCGCCCACAACCGGGTGCGCTCGTCGCCGGTCAGGACCCGTGGCTGTCGCCGGGGTCCTCGCGGGTCCTGAACCGTGGACTCGCGGGTTCTGAACGGTGGACTCGCGGGTTCTGAACGGTGGACTCGCGGGTTCTGAACGGTGGACTCGCGGGTTCTGAACGGTGGACTCGCGGGTTCTGAACGGTGGACTCG
>NZ_JBARWZ010000141.1:0-55664 GCF_049647105.1 Actinophytocola sp. | reverse complement strand
GGCCGGGTGCGCGGCGGCTCGCGAGGAACGCGGCGTGCGCGGCGGGGAGCACCAGCCAGGCGAGCGCGGCGGCGCGCCACAAGCCGGGCTGGGTGGCGGCGTCGGTCAGGAACGCGACGGTGATCATGCCGGCCGTGACCACGAGCGTGCCGATCAGGAGCACACGGTTGCGCAGGTACGCGTAGCCGAGGCCGAGACCGGTGAGGTTCAGGAGGGCGGCGCCGGAGACCGACTTCGGCGGCCCCGCGGGCTTGGGCGGCTCTGGCTGGGCGTAGGTGAACGGCTCGACGGCCGGTTCGTACGGGACATCGGGGACGATCGCGACAAGCTGGTCGAGTTCGATCGGCTCGTCGACCGGCGCCTGGTCGGGCGCCGAGGGTCTTTCTGGTGTGTCCATGACTTCCCCCAGAGATGTAGGTATCGCAAAGGAAACCACACCGATCCCGGGGATCCCCAGCAGGCGGGCCGATGGCTCACGCTGCCGGCGGCGGTCGCCCTCTCCACCGCGTGCGGAGGAGAGGGCGGCCGCCGCCAGTGTCCTGAACCGGTCTGTGCTCAGCCGCCGATCCCGACCACGGCGACCATCACCGGGAGCGCGAGCAGGATCAGCACCGAGCCGAGCACGTCGAACGAGATGCCCGACCGGATCATGTTCGTGATCGACACGGCGCCGGAGCCGTACACGACCGCGTTCTGCGGCGTGGAGACCGGCAGCATGAACCCGAACGACGCCGCGAACGTCGCCGCCAGCGCAGGCACGATCGGATCCACCCCCGCCCCGGCGGCGACGGAGATGACGATCGGCACGACGACCGACGCGGACGCCGTGTTGCTCGTCGTCTCCGAGACGATGACCGCGAGCACCACGGCGAAGATCGTGATGGTGACGCCCGTGCTGAGGCCGAGCGCCTCCGACGCGGAGGTGCCAAGCGTCTCGGCGAGGCCGGTGGAGCGCAGCAGCGAGCCGAAGATGATGCCGGTGCCGAACAGGACGATGGTGCCCCAGTCGATCTGGGCGGCGTCCCGCCAGCGCAGCGTGTACTCGCGCTGTGCCCAGTCGGTGGGCAGCAGGAACAGCAGGCTCGCGCCGAGCACCGCGACGATGCCCTCGTCGAGCCGCTCGCTGATCATGATGTAGGTCGCCGAGTCGTTGCCCGCTATCAGGGCCACGATGCCGGGCGTGATCCACAGCGCGACCGTGATCCCGAACGCGACCAGCGTGTTCTTCTCCGCGCGGGACAGCGGGCCCATGGCCTCGCGTTCGCTCGCGACGTAGTCCGCGACCCCGTCGATGCGCCGGATCTCCGGGCGGTTGAGCAGGAGCAGGACCACCGCGAGCACGACGAACATGAACAGGCAGATCGGCAGCGCCGCACCGACCCACTGCGCGAAGGAGATGCGTTCGCCGGTGGCCTCCTCGATCTGCGCGCGCCCGATCAGGTTGGGCGGGCTGCCGACCGGGGTCAGCAGGCCGCCGACGCTCGCGCCGTACGCCAGCATCAGCATGATCGCCGCACCGACCCTCAGCCGCAGCGGGTCGAAGTTCTCGGCGACGATTCCCCTCTCCTGCAACAGTTTCGCGATCACGGAGAGGATGCCGATCGCGGTCGGCAACAGCATGGCGACGGTCGCGGTGTTGGACACGAACGCCGAGAGGAGACAGGTGATGACGCCGAACGCGACGATCACGCCGGTGGTCGAGCTCCCCACCCTCGGCAGGGCGAGGATGCGGAACGCGAACCGCCGCGCGAGGCCGTGTTTGAGCATCGCCTGCGCGAGGATGAACGCGCCGATGAACGTGAAGATCGTCGACGAGCCGAACGGCCCGAGCACGTCGTCGACCGGCGCGACGTTCAGTACCACGACGACCGCGGTGCCGATCAGCCCGCCGATCGGGATCGGCACCGCCTCGGTGATCCACAGGACGATGACGCCGAGCAGCACACCCGCGAGCGTCTGCTGGTCACCGGGCAGGTCCAGTGGCAGCGCGAGGAAAACGACGGTGACCAGCGGCGCGAGCCACAGGCCCGTAGTGCGCCTGGCCTTCTCGAATCTCTCCTCGGCCGGCGTGAGCCGCTGTTCGCCGAGGCTGCGATAGGTCGCATGCCCAAGCAGCGCCTTGTCCACGTCCGTCCGGTTACTGGTCTGTTCGTCCGACACGGGCCCTCCAACGGATCGACGTTGATCCACGAGACCCCAATTCAACCGTGCGACGCAAGCCCCTCTCGCATGCTGATCTTGTAGCGCGCTGCCGCCGCGAGCAAGGCTCGGCGGCTGGCTGCCTTGTTCACGTGGCATGCCCTGTCTATGCGGGTACGTGCATGGCGCTTGACGGCCGCATGGCCACGCTGTCAGCGTCACGTAACGTAACCGCATAGAACAGGGAGTTGCCATGAAGCTGACGATGATCGCTGGCGGTGACTGTGGCCGCGACGACTGCCCCACGGTGTTCACAGCTGACACCGGTGACATTGTTGTACAAGGCTACGTAGTAGATAAGCAGACTCCAGACGATGAGGCTGTCGTCAAGATTCCGGCGAACGTGCTCAGGGAGGCCGCGCGTGCGCTTGGATGGTGACGCGTGGCGAGAGTTTTTCGACTCGTTTACCCAGGAGGCCTTCCGACTGGAGACCCTGCCCGCATATAGGGTAGGAAGCGAACAAGGTGAGTACGAAAAATTTCTGCGAACTGGGGAACTGAACATTCCTGACGATGATGCTTGGCTGACGCGGGTCCGCCATTTTCGCAAAACAGGCCGGACTGTCAGACGTGTTCATCTGATCAGTTGGCCGTTGACTGATTATCTGCGGTATGAGTTTTCGGTATATCGGTACACGGTGGCAGCCGGCGAAGACGTACGGATTATGGATACCACCAACCACCCGGACGTCCGACTGCCCGACCACGATTATTGGCTGTTCGACAATGAGGCAGTAGTCAGGATGGATTACTCCACCGACGGAACACAGCTTGGCCGGGAACTGCTCGAAAATATCGACCCCGCAACTTATATCGCATGGAAGGAGCTGGCCCTATTGCACAGCAAGCCCTTTTCTGCCTATGACTTGAAATAGTCTGTTGTATGAAACTTGACCCAAAGCAGGCCGGACGCGACCGCCAGAGTTTGACGAGCGCTCTCCGAAGCCTGCGGGATGCGTCGGGCCTGTCCGGCGAGCGCCTGGCCCGGCGCTGTGGCATGAGTCAAAGCAAAGTATCCCGAATCGAAACCGGCCGCTCATTGCCGTCCGTCACGGATGTGGAGCAGATCCTTACCGGCCTGGGAGTAGACGAGGTTACGCGTGAAGAGCTTCTAGCGCTGGCACGCGTAGCTAATGCCGAGTATCAGGACGTGAGAGCATCAGTGCGTCGCGGCTTGCACCATCGGCAGCGCGAGCTTGCATCTCTGGAAAACAACGCCACCCGGATCTGCTATTTTCTACCCGCCCTCATTGCCGGGCTTCTGCAGATGCCGGAGTACATGCACGCGGCAATGAATACTCCGGTAGAACCAGCCACCGCAGATACAGGTCCGGCAATTGCAATCAAACTCCGTCGACAGGCCGTGTTGCACGATGACAGCAAGTGTTTTGAATTCCTTCTTACCGAGTCCGCCCTTAGGTGGCGGCTGTGCGGACCGTCGGTCATGGCGACACAAGTCGACCGGCTGATATCGCTATCGAAGATGCCGAATGTGCACATAGGCGTACTTCCCTTGTCGGCAGATATCCCGGACGGCGCTTACCGCACCTTCGTGACCTACGACGCCCGCCTGGTAACTATCGAGCTTTTTACGGGCCAGTTGGTACTGCGCGATCCCAAAGACATTGCTCACTATCGTGCGTTATTTGATTTTTTCGCTGCACACGCTTTCTGGGGCGACGAGACTCGGGATTTCCTGGCCGAACTGGCCACGGAATTCAGGGATAGCAAGTAACTCAGAAACCAAGGGGGACTATGATCCGGCATATCGAGCCCGGACCAGAATTCGGGCAGCTATTCCGGACAAGACTCCACCGAAATTGTGCAACACAACAACTGGCGCGATGCCGCATGGCACCACGCCGTAAGACGGAATGCATTTGACACCGAAGAACAGTTCGGGCCCGTGTCTTCGCGGACCCACAACCCGGGTGTGAAAACATGCGCGCCATGAGCTACGAGACGCTGGTCCGGCTGCGAAACGACCCCGAAGCGAGCGGCACGGACCTGTTCGCCGCAGCTGGGGAGCTGCGGGACAGCTTCGTCCGCAGTGAGCACCTCATCGGGCTGCTGCCAGGGGACGCACCCGAGCTGCTCGTCGCGGCGCTCGAACGGGCGGGGCAGGCGGGCGTGGTGGACGCGTGGCTCGAGCTGGGCCGCCTGCTCGCTTACGGCGCGGCACCGTGGGCGCCCTACCCGGAGCGGGACGTCGCCGCGTCCATCGCGGCCTACCAGGAGGCCGACCGGGCGGGCTCGCTCACGGGTGCGCTCAGCTGGGTCAGGATCGCCTACTTCGCCAGCAGTGCCGACCACGAGTCGGACGCGGCCCGGCGGCTCGACGAGCTGCTGGCCGCGCACCCGGACGACCCGACGGTGCTGCTGCTGTCCGGATACCTGCGGTTCCAGGGCTACGGGTACCCCGTCGACCAGGAGGCCGCCGCGCGGTTCCACCTGGCGGCCGCCGAGCGGGGCAGCGCCGACGCCGCGTTCGAGATGAGCGTGCTGTACGCGACGGGCAGTGGCGTACCCGGCGACCAGGACGAGTCACTGCGGTGGACGTTCCGCGCCGCGGAGCTGGGCAGCGTGCGGGCAATGGGAAACCTCGGCGTCTTCCACGCGACCGGCCAGGGCGTCGACAAGGACCCGGCCATCGCACTCGACTGGTACGCGAAGGCCGCCGACGCGGGGCACCCGAACAGCGCGTTCACCGCGGGCGTCATGTGCCTGACCGGCGACGGCGGCCTCCCCGTCGACGAGGCCCGCGCGGCCACCTTCTTCGCCAGGGCAGAAGAACTCGGCTTCGACGTCGACGAGGAACTGGACTACATGGACCTGGCCCGCCCGAAGATCTAGGAAGTTGCCCGCCGCCGATGGGCGGGCAGGCCGCCGCACCTCGGCAGGCAGGCGGCAACGCCCCGACCGGCCGGTCCAGCACGACCAGGAAGCGCACGGACGCGACCAACGCCGTGCCATCGGACCTGCTTGGGCCGCGCCAACGCGCCGCACTGACCGACCTGGGTGCGCTGATCCGCGACTCGCCGCGGATCAGCGCATCTCGGACACCCTGGCCTGCGACGACGCTCGCGAAGGCCTGCCGGTCGCCCATGGCAAACTCGGCCAGGTGCAGATCGGGATGCTGGGACCGTTCGAGGTCCGCACGGACGGCGACACGTTCGCCGACGTGCCGGGCGCCCGGCTGCGTGGGCTGTTGATCGCCCTCGCGCTCGAACCTGGTCGCGTGGTCTCGAAGTCGGCTCTCGTCGACTGGATCTGGGGTGAGCACCCGCCCTCCGACGCGGCGAATGCCTTGCAGCGCTTGGTTTCCCGCCTGCGTAAGGTGCTGCCGGAGGGCCTGGTCGAAGGGCAGCAGGACGGCTACCGGCTCCGGGTGGCACCCGACGCCGTCGACGCCGTGCGGTTCGAACGGCTCGTCGCCAAGGCCCGCGACGACGAGGATCCCCGGCGGGTTCGGCTGTTGCGCGAGGCCGTCGCGCTGTGGCGCGGCGCGGCCCTGCAGGACGTCGGTCTGCAGGAGAGCGCGGCGTTCGACGCGGCGGTCACCCGGCTCGAGGCGCTGCGCCTGACGGTCATGGAGGACCGGTTCGACGCCGAGATCGGTCTTGGTCACGGCGCCACGCTCGTCACGGAACTGACCGACCTGGTGGCCGCGCACCCGATGCGGGAACGGCTTGTCTCCGCGCTGATGCGTGCCCTCGTCGCGACCGGCCGCGACACCGAGGCGCTGCTCGTGTACCAGCGCACGAGAGAGGCACTGGCCGACACGCTTGGCGTCGACCCGTCACCGGAACTGTCCGCGTTGCACGTCGCGCTGATGCGGGGCGAGCTGGGACGGCGGGAGGAGCACAGGAAGACCAACCTGCGTGCCGAGCTGACCAGCTTCGTCGGCAAGGACGCCGACGTCGCCACGGTCCGCGAGCTCATCGCGGACCACCGGCTGACCACCCTGATCGGGCCGGGCGGCGCCGGGAAGACCAGGCTGGCCACGGAAACCGCGCGCACCCTGCTCGGCGACCTGCCGGACGGCGCATGGCTGGTGGAACTCGCGGCCATCGGTGCGGACGGTGACGTCGCGCAGGCCTCGCTCGCCGGGCTCGGCCTCCGGGATGCCCTGCTCGGCGAGACACCGAACGCGGAGCCGACGGACCGGTTCGTCGCCGCGATCCGCGACCGGGAGACGCTGCTGATCCTGGACAACTGCGAGCACGTGATCGAGGCGGCCGCGGCGTTCGCCCATCGGGTGCTCGGGGAGTGCGGGCGGCTGCGGATCCTCGCGACGAGCAGGGAACCGCTCGGCATCACCGGTGAGACGCTGTGGCCGGTCGCGCCGCTGGCACTGCCGGCGGGCGCCACTCCCGGCGAGATCGAGTCCGCGCCCGCCGTCCGGCTGCTGCGGGACCGGGCGGGCGCGGTGCGCAAGGATCTCGACCTCGACGCGGGCACGTTGTCGACGATGGTGCGAATCTGCCGGGCGCTGGACGGGATGCCGCTGGCGATCGAGCTGGCCGCGGCCAGGTTGCGCACCATGTCCATCGATCAGCTCGCCAACCGGCTCGACGACCGGTTCCGGCTGCTGACCGGCGGTAGCCGCACCGCGTTGCCCCGGCACCGGACGCTGCGCGCGATGGTCGACTGGAGCTGGGAGCTGCTGACCGACGAGGAACGGACGGTCCTGTGCAGGCTCTCGGTGTTCTGGGGCGGGGCGAGCCTTGACGCGGCCGAGCGGGTCTGTGCCGGGAACGGGGTCGAGCAGGAGCAGGTGCTCGAGCTGCTCACCGCGCTGACCGAGAAGTCGCTGCTGGTCGCCGAAGGTGACAACGCGCCGCGCTACCGGATGCTCGGCACGATCAAGGAGTACGCCGCGCACCGCCTCGCGGAGGCAGGCGAGTCCTCGGCGGCGCGGCACGCGCATCTCGCCTACTTCACCGAGCTAGCCGAGACCGCGGACCCGCATCTTCGCCGCGCGGAACAGCTGGCATGGCTCGCCACACTCAAGGTCGAGCACGACAACATCAGCTCCGCGATGCGTGGCGCGCTCGCGGCCGGTGAGGCGCAGGCGGCGATGCGGCTCGCGGCGGGTGCTGGCTGGTACTGGTGGCTCGCCGGGCACAAGGCCGAGGGCATGGAGCTGCTCACCTCGGCCGCCGAGGTGCCGGGCGAGGTGGCCGACGGGACCCGCGCCTGGGTGTACGGCCTGCTCGTGACGTTCGCGAGCGCCGGGCTCGGCGACGAACACCAGGCGGCGGAGTGGATCCACAAGGCATACGAGTTCGGCCTGCGCAGCCGGTTCCGCAACCCGTTGCTGGGGTTGGTCATCCCGCTGGAACGCATGCTGGCGGAGCCGGACGCGGCCCTGTCCGCCTGGGAGGAATCGCTTTCCAGCGAGGATCCCTGGGTACGCGCGCTGGCCCGGCTGCACATCGGCAAGCTGCGGATCGGGCTCGGCCAGGACGGGCGGGAGGCGGACGCGTACTTCGAGACGGCGCTCGCCGACTTCCGCGCGATCGGCGAGCGGTTCGGGATCTCGTTCGCCCTGACCGAGCTGGCGGACCGCATCGCGACCCGCGGCGAGTTCGCCCGCGCGTGCGAGCACTACGAACAGGCGGTCGCGATCGTCACCGAAGTCGGTGCCATCGACGATGTCATCCGGATGCGGTCGCGACAGGCTCAGCTGTACTGGCTGCTGGGCGACAAGGACGCCGGCGCGGCCGCCATCGCCGAGGCCGAGCGGCTCGCGGAACGGGTCACCTGGCCGGATGCGCTGGCCATGCTGGCGCTCTCGAAGGCGGAGCTCGCCAGGTGGCGCGGCGACACCGACGAGGCACGCAGACAACTCGGCGTCGCGACAACCCTGTGGGGCGACGACGCTGAGCAGGCGGGCATCCGCGCCAAGACACACGAGCTGCTCGCCTACCTCGCCGAGGGGGTCGACGAGACCCGGTACCTCGCCGCGGCCTGCGAGGCGGCCGGCGAGGTGGGGTACGCGCCCATGATCGCGCAGGTGCTCGTCGGGGTCGCGGACCTGGCACTGCGCCGCGACCAGCCCGAGCAGGCCGCGCGGTTGCTGGCGGCGAGCACCGCCGTGCGCGGACTGGCGGACCGGGCCAACCCGGACATGGCCCGGATCGAGCAGGCGGCGCGAAGCCGCCTCGGCGACGCGGGGTACGCCGAGGCGGCTCGGGAGGGTACGGACGCGAGCTGGGACGAGTTGGTCGCGGTCACGCTCGCTTCTTGAACGTGGCACGCGCCCACAGGTACCCGACGAGCGCGATCCCGGCACACCAGGCGATGGCGGTGACCGCGTCACCGGTGTCCGGTGTGCCGCGCAGCAACCCGCGCATCGTCTCGATGATCGGTGTGAAGGGCTGGTACTCCGCGAACTGCCGCAGGCCCGGCCCCATCTTGTCCGCCGGCACGATCGCGCTGCTGAAGAACGGCAGCATGATCAGCGGCACGGAGGCGAGACCCGCCGTCTCCGGGGATTTCGCCGCCAGTCCCAACGCGACGGTGAACCAGGCGGTCGCGAAACCGAGCAGCACGACCATGCCGAGCACGCCGAGCCAGTCGAGGAAACCCGCCGCCGGGCTGAAGCCCAGCAGGAAGGCCACCCCGACGAGGGCCGCGATGGCGACCAGGTTGGTCAGCACACTGGCGACGACGTGACCGGTCAGCACCGCGCCACGGGAGACGTCCATGACCTTGAACCGGTTGATGATGCCCTTGGTCATGTCGGAGTTGACCGACGTCGCGGCCGCTCCCAGCCCGTAGCAGACGGCCAGCAGCATCAGCCCTGGCGTCGCGTAGTCGATGTAGTCGACCCCGACGTCGAACGCGTCTCCCATCATGTAGACGAACATCAGCATGATCACGATCGGCATCAGTACCGCGTTGAACACCGAGGTCGGGTTCCTCGCGATGTGCTTGGTGTTGCGCCGCAACATGACCAGCGAGTGGGACTTGGTGCTCATGCGGACAGAACCTCCGTGTCGTGGCCCGTCAGGGCGAGGAAGACGTCATCGAGATCGGGGGTGTGGACGGAGAACTCCTCGGCACTGATCGAGTACTCGTCGAGCCTGTCCAGCAGGCCCCGCAACGACTTCGTGCCGCCGTCGCCGGGCACCCGCAGGGCAAGTGCCTCGTCGTCCCGGGTGGAGCCGGTGAGGACCCGTGCCGCCGCGTCGAGCTCGGCGAGGGTGGTGAACCGGAGCCGGACGTGCGTCCCGGGGATCCGGCGCTTGAGCTCGTCGGGCGTGCCCTGCGCCACCAGGCGGCCGTTGTCGAGCACCGCGATCCGGTCGGCGAGCTGGTCGGCTTCCTCGAGGTACTGGGTGGTGAGGAAGATGGTCACGCCGTCGGCCACCAGCTCACGGATGATCGACCACATCGTGCGACGGCTGCGCGGGTCCAGCCCCGTCGTCGGCTCGTCGAGGAAGATGATCCTCGGGTTGCCGACGAGCGTCATCGCCAGATCCAGCTTCCTGCGCATCCCCCCGGAGTAGGTCGACGCGGGCTTGTGCGCCGACTCGACCAGGTCGAACCGTGCCAGCAGCTCCTGGACGATCCGCTTGCCGTCGCTGGCGGGCACCGGACTGAGGTCCACCATCAGCCGCAGGTTCTCCTGCCCCGTCAGCAGTTCGTCCACGGCCGCGAACTGACCGGTGACCCCGATTGCCGCCCGCACCGCCCTGGCCTCGGTGCCGATGTCGTGCCCGGCGACGCGCACCGTCCCACCGTCGGCGTTCATCAACGTGGTCAGCACGTTCACCGTCGTCGTCTTGCCCGCGCCGTTCGGGCCGAGCAGGGAGAACACCGTGCCAGAAGCAACCTCGAGATCGATGCCGTCGAGCACGACCTTGTCCCCGAAGGCCTTCCGCAGCCCTGAAACCGCAATCGCTGAACTTGTCATGTGACCACCATCGGCGCCCGGCCTGACACGGCCCCGCCACGGCTCTGACACCGGCCGTGTCAGAGCCGTGGCGGTGGCGTGTCAGGTCCGTCGGCGATCGTGGTCCTACCAACCGCACGACGAAGGAACACCGATGACTCAGACGGTTCCCATCCCGCACGGCCTTCCCATGGAGCGCGACGCGGGCCCCTTCGACCCGCCCAGCGCGATCACCCGGCTGCGTGCGGCCCGCCCGGTCAGCCCCATGGTCTTCCCCGACGGTCACGAGGGCTGGCTCGTCACCGGCTACGACGCGGTCCGCGGGCTCATGGCCGACACCCGGTTCAGCTCCCGCCAGGACATCGGCGTTCTCCACATGCCGTACGAGACCCCCGGCATGCCAACGCCCACCGAACCGTCCCCGCAGATCCCGGGCATGTTCATCGCCATGGACCCGCCGGACCACACCCGGCTGCGGAAGAGGCTCACCGGCGCCTTCACCGTGAAACGCATGAAGCAGCTCGAAGAGCACATCGTCGACGTCGTCGAGCGGCAACTGGACGAACTGGCGCGCCTCACCCCGCCGGTAGACCTGGTGAAGGAGTTCGCGCTGCCGGTGCCGTCACTGGTGATCTGCGAACTGCTCGGCGTCCCCTACGCGGACCGGGAGACCTTCCAGGCCAACTCCGCCAGGTTCCTCGTCAAGGACCAGTCGCTCGAGGAGAAGATGGCCGCGTACGGCGCGCTGACCACGTACCTGTCCGAACTGGTCACGAGCAAACGCACCGCCCCCGGCGACGACATCCTGTCCGACCTGGCCCGCCAGGACGACCTCACCATCGAGGAGCTGACCAGCGTCGCGTTCCTGCTGCTGCTCGCGGGCCACGAGACCACCGCCAACATGCTGGCGCTGGGCACCTTCGCGCTCCTGGAACACCCTGCGCAGCTGGCCGAGCTGCGCGCCGACCCGGAGCTGGTGCCCGACGCCGTCGAGGAACTGCTGCGTTACCTGTCCATCGCCGACATCTTCTTCCGCTACGCCACGGAGGACATCGAACTCGGCGGCGAAACCATCCCGGCGGGATCGACGGTCATCGTCTCGCTGCTGGCCGCCAACCACGACCCGGAGCGCTTCGGCAACCCCGACACCCTGGACATCCACCGCAAGGCCCGCGGGCACCTGTCCTTCGGCCACGGCATCCACCAGTGCCTCGGCCAGCAACTGGCCCGCATCGAGATGCGCGCCGGTTTCGAGGGACTGCTGCGCCGCTTCCCTACCCTTGCGCTCGCTGTCCCCGCAGGCGAGGTGGAACTCAGGACCGACATGAACATCTACGGCGTCCACGCGCTGCCGGTCACCTGGACGGAAAGCTCAGTCAGCTGATACCGAGGGGGCGGACCACCGTGGGCGCTGGCAGATCGTCGGGTATCCGGCATGGCCCGCGCGGGCCGTACATGGACATCGGCGCCTCCGGTGCCCACGGCGGCGGCAGAGTCAGGATCGCCCGGAGACACCACACCGCGTCCCCGTTGTGGTACTCCCACAAGACCGACGGCGGCCGGAACAAGTCCTCCGGGTGATACGTCGGTGCCCGATACGCGGTGGCCGACCCGTCGGGCCGGAGCAGCAGAACGTCAACCACATGGGCGTCATGCCACTGGAAAACCCCCGCGAGCAACGCTGGGTCGTTAGGGTCACCCCACCGAAAGAGCGTCCAGCGGCGATAACGCAGCTCTCTCAACAGGTCATCGAACGTCAACGGCAGGGTAGGTCTCGGGTGACCGGCTTCCTCGGTTGTGTGCATCGCCCCGCCCTCCCCGTTGTCCCTCAACTGTCCTTGACTTTTCCGGACGGTACTCTCGGTTCCCGGAACGCGGTTCGCGTTCCGAGGTGCGGAAAGGGAAAGGGCGGGGATGTCCGAACGGAACCCAGAGGCACGCGACCGGTTCAGAGGGATGCGACTGCGTGCGATACGTACTCAGCGTCTCGGCCTGGGCCTGAAACAGGCGGCGGATTCAGTCGGATGGCACGGCTCGAAGCTCAGCCGAACGGAACGCGGCCTACGCGCAGTGACCATCCAGGACTTTGCGATGCTTCTCACTGCGTGGGATTTACCCGCCGATGAGCGGGACCAGATCCTCGAAGAACTGGCCCAGGGGTCGTCGAGCGGATGGTGGGACCGCCCCATCTCGGGCGTGCCGATCGACGTCGGCACCCTCGCCGCCTACGAGGCAGAGGCGAACGGGCTGGTCAACGTCGCTGTCGCCGCCGTGCCGGGGTTGCTACATACCCGCGAAACAGCCGCAGCGGTCATGGCGGCGGACGGCGTTCCTCCCGAAGATGTCGACAGGCGCTGGATGGCACGACTACAGCGCCAGCAGATCCTCACCAGGATCGAATACACGACGTACATCGCGGAGTCGGCCGTGCGGACCCCATGGGGTGGACCGGAGGTGTGGCGGGCGCAGCTTGGGCACCTGCTGCGATGCGACGAGCTGGGTCTTGCCCAGATTCGGATCATCCCACACACCCAGACCAGCGTCTTGCTGCTGAATACCTGGCTTTGGATGCGGTTCCCTCAAACTCCCCCCGTGGTCCACGTCGAGCTTGGCTCCGGCGTGACCTACATCCACGAGGCCGACTGGTACACGGAGGTACTGGAACGGCTCGACCGGGTAGCCGTTCCGAGGGACGGAACGCGTAAGCTGATCAGGGAATTGATGGAGGGGTAATGATCACTTGGCGTAAGTCTTCGAGGTCAGACACGGGTGGTCAGTGCGTTGAGGTGCGTAGCGACCTGGCCGCTCTCCGAGACAGCAAACACCCAACGGGTCCTGCCCTGGGACTAGCCTTGGGCCGACTGTTGACCGAGGTCAAGGCCGGTCGATTCGACCGCTGAACACGAAGAAGGCCCCCGGCTACGGCTGGGGGCCTTCTCTATGCGCGGGCCACGTCTACGGCGTCCACGCGCTGCCGGTCACCTGACGGAACCGTAAGCTGGTCAGGGAACTGATGGAGGGCTAATGATCACTTGGCGTAAGTCTTCGAAGTCCGAATCGGCCGGTCAGTGCGTCGAAGTGCGCAGCGACCTGACCGCTCTCCGCGACAGCAAGCACCCCACCGGCCCGGCCCTGGGACTGAGCCTGGACCGCCTCATGACCGAGGTCAAGGCCGGTCGATTCGACCGCTGAACACGAAGAAGGCCCCCGGCAACGACTGGGGGCCTTCTTCTATGCGTTGGGCCGGACGACCCTTTCGGCGTCCACGCGCTGCCGGTCACGTGGCGACACATCGCACGACTCTGTCAGGACCCCTCAGGCCAGTGCGGCCACGTCTTCGGCGAGTACCTCGAAGCCGGGGCAGGCGCGGGCCTGCCTGGACATCGCCGCGGCCCGGTGGCGGTAGCGGCCCTGCAGCGCCCGTGCGCAGTTCTCGGTGAGAGAAGCCGGGGTGGCGGACTCGACGTCGAGCTGGACGCCGAGGCCAAGTTGCGCGGTGCGCGCCGCGTTGTGTGACTGGTCGGAGAACATCGGAAGGAGCACCATCGGCGTGCCGGTGCGGATCGCCTCGGCGATGCTGCCGAAACCGCCGTGGGTAAGGATAAGGTCCGCGGACTCCAGCAGCAGCGGTTGCGGGACGAACGACATGAGCCGCACGTTGCCGGGCCGCGACCCGGCCCACTCGCCGGGGTCACTGCCCAGTGCGACCACCGCGGTGCACGGCAGATCGCCCAGCGCGGTGATCATCATCTCCAGCACTTTCGGCGTCTCCGGCACGAAGGTCTGCGCTACGCTGCCGAGCCCCGCGACGACCAGGGGCCGGTCGTCGGGAAGGTCGAGCAGGGACGCGTCCAGCGGGCCCGGAAGGGGATCCGGCCGGTAGTAGCGGGCCGAGGACACCCGCAGCTCGTCCGGGTACCAGGCGGCAGGCACCACCCCGGCGAGCAGGAAGCCCTCCGGGTGCCCCGGCTCGTCGACGGTGTCCAGCCCGAACTCGGCCCGCTGACCGTTCAGTGCGTCCCGCACCATCGGCAGATTCAGTGCCGAGTAAGGAGAAGTGTCCACGATCGCCTGCGGCAGCCCCAGCTTCTCGGCGGCGAGGTAACCGCCGAACTCCTTGCACTCCCGTACCAGCACGTCGGGCCGCCAGGACTCGGCTGCTTTCAGGACATCCCGCGCGAAGGCCCCGGCCAGCGACCCCGCGAAGGCGATCGTGAGCGCGCTGGACGCCTCTCGCACGTCACCCTCCGGCACCGCCGCGGGATTGGCCACCAGTTCGGTCAGGGTCAGCACGTTCGGCAGCGGCAGGTGCTCGATACCGGCGCGGGCGAGGTGGGGCGCCATGGCAGGCGCCGTGGCGACGGCCACTTGGTGCCCGGCGCGTTGCAGCGCCTTCGCCGCTGGTACCAGCACCGGCACGAGGTGTGAGTAGAACGGCTGGCACGTCATGAGCACGCGCATTCAGGATCTCCAAGCTCACGTCGAACGAGGTGGAAACTCGAACAAGATCACATCGCGGCATTCGGTCTGCCGGAGGGGTGTCCGCCAACCCTGAGGTCGTGTCGGTGTCCGGGGAGGCCGGTCGGTTTGCTCCCACCGGCCGACCTCGGCTTCGACTTCTGCGATGGCGATCTCGGTCGCCAGGCGCTCCACCCCTTGAGTCCTATGTGGACAGTCCAACTGCGGCTTGATCCACTCCACCGGTGCCCGCTAGGGTCAAGTGATCAAGTTGACCGTCGACTGAACGGACATACTGCCCCGTAAGCCTTTTGGACCACTTCGATCGAGCATCGGGCGTCTTGACAGATGCCCGGCGACGGACGGGATCTCATTGTGAAGGCAACCCGCTGGACTCCTGCGGTGCACTGGCTCGGCGAGCAGGCACCGGACTCGGACCTCGTGATCAGATGCCCGTTCCCCGCCCGCGTGAACCCGCACTTCGACCAACTCGTCGTCGACACCGAGCGGTGGTTCGTCGAACAGGATCTTTTCTCCGGCCACGAGGACGCCGACCGCCTTACCAGCCAGTTCCTCAACTTCCAGGGTGCGGAAGAGCACGCACGGATGTGGCCCGACGCCGACTATCCCGGTCTCTGGCTGGCCGGCCGATTATTGACGCACATGTCGTGCCTGGATGACTTTCTCGACGAGATCTGGGGCCCCGACCAGGACGAACACGCCGCCCATGTCGTAGGGCTCATCACCGACATCCTCACCGGCAAGGCCACCCCGGCCGACGTGGCAGCCGAGCCGCTGGCGGTACTTCTGGACTCGCTGTGGACAGAGACCCAGTCGGTCGCACCGGACCACTGGCTGGACCGAACAGCGCGGATCCATTTGGCCTATCTGGAAACGAGCATGGACGAGCGCCTGCACCGGGCGGCGAGTTCGGTGCCGACGACGGCGCAGTACGTGACGTCCCGCCACTACAACGGCGGAATGTTCTACGCTGCCGCGCTCATCGAGCTGGCGAACGGAGCCTGGCTGCCGGAGCAGGTGTCCAGCCGCGTGGAGATCACCGACCTGGCGCTGCGGCTCAGCAACGCGAGCACGTGGGCCAATGACCTGTTCTCCTACCAGCGAGAAGCCGCCCACGGCACCGGCGCCAACCTGGCGGTGGTGCTGACGACGCACGAGGGCCTGACCGAGGACACAGCGGTGACCAAGATCGTCGACCTGGTCAACGCCGAGCTGCTCACCCTGGACTTCCTGTGTGACGCGGCGGCTGCCCTGCCGGATCCGGCGACCCGCTACGCAAAAGGCGTGCGTGCACTGGCTTCCGGGCTGATGCACTGGATGGCCACGACTGCCCGCTACGCACAGACGGCGAGCGCCTGACCTGGTGCGGGCCACGCGCGTGCGCCGCGCTACCGGGATTCGTCGACGGGTACCGGGATCGAGGACATCCATCGTGCGCGCTGCTGCTCGACCGCGGTGTCGATGGCCTGCAGGATGCTCGCGATGACGAGGTCGTAGATCTGGTCCGCGCTCAGGCCGCGCTCGGCCACGGCCTTCGCCAGCGCCGGGTACTCCTCGGCGGCGCCTTCGCCGGGACCACCGCTCAGGGTCTCGTGCAGAGCGCTGCTGACGGCGAACGCCGCGAGCGCGTCGAGCAGTGGCATCACCACGGCACTCGGAACACCTTCGCACATGAGCCGGGCAGCGGAGGTGTCGAGCAGGTGCGCGCCGAATCCGTGTGACCGCGACGCGACGAGAATCGGCAGCAACGCGGGATGGGCGAGCAGGGCACGGCGCATGGCGCGAGCGTTCTCCGGCAGCCACTCCCGCCAGGACGCGCCGGGTTCCTCGACGCCGCGCACCTCCGCCAGCACCACGTCCGCCACGCCGACGAGGATGTCCTCCTTGCTCCTGAAGTGGTGGTACAGCGAGGCACCGTTGACACCCAACGTGGCCGCGAGGCGCCGGATACTCAGCGCTTCGAGCCCGTCGCGGTCGACGATCTCGAGCGCGACCTCCAGCACCTTTCGTCTCGAGATCAACGGAACCTTGGGCCTCACCACGCCGTGACTATAAACCAACGCCGATCGACGTCCAGCCGTCAAAATTGACGCCAACGTCAATTACGCTCGGCCCTCGACCTGGGGCCGCCACCTCGGGAAACTCACCACAGAATACCGGCGATCAACCGGGAGAATTGTTCCACGACCTCCTCCAACTGATCATGGGTGCCGATGAATCCCGCATACCAGGCTATTCCCCACATAACAGCGATCAGCATTTCGGTGACCGCCGGAATGTCGATATCGTCGCGTATCTCACCCGATTCGACGGCGGCACCCAACGCCTGCCGCACGAACCCGCGAACCTGCTCGACCTGTTCCCCCGTGCTGCCGAGGAGGTGCTCGTGCCGGTACCCGTCGAGCACCGAGGCGGCAATGAACCGCGCGAACGACCGGTCCCGCGAGTCGATCCGCACGGCCGCCTCGAGGTACGCCGACAGCCGCCCCGGCAGGGTCTCCTGCGCGGTCGCCTGGTTGACACTGGCGCCCATTACGCTGTCGCGTACGGAATCGAACAGCGCACTGTACAGAGCGGCCTTGTCGCGGAAGTAGTGGTTGACCGCGGGCCTCGTGACACCCACTCGGGTCGCGATCTCCTGGAACGTGGTGCGCTCGTAGCCCAGCTCGCTGAACACCTGACGAGCGACCCGCAGGATCTCCTCGCGGGTGTTCGCGCCGTCGGATCCAAGCGGCCTTCCCCGTCGACGCTTGCCTGCCACGCTCCCAGCCGCCTTCCCGGGTCACCTCACCGCCAGCCTAACAAGTTCACCCCGCTGACCAGGATTGATGGCGCTGCGTCGCGAACAACTTCACCGTGCGTTGCCAGGTGGTTGCCGACCGCGTCGTCAACAGCGATTCTTTTTCACGCTTCGCTTACTGACAGGCCCTCTTGCTTCTATGCGGCCGTCGCGTGCGGGTCTAGGATCCGTCGGTCCCTACCAAAACCAAACAGTGATTGGTGTTGCTCATGCTTCCTCCCACACCAGGATCCGACCCGCTCGACAACGCGGCATGCGATCCCGGCGTGACCTGGACCACCGGCAACGTCGCCGAAGCCTTCCCCGGTGTCTCCACCGCACTCGGCTTCAGCTTCATCCACCTCCCGATGGAGCTGGCGTTCCGCAAGATGTTCCTCGGCATGGGCGTGTTCGGAAAGGCCGAGCTGGCCGTACCAGAGCGGATCGAGGACCAGTTCTGGACCGCCTTCGCCGGACGCGCGGCGGCCAACATCAACCAGTTCCGCGCTGTCGCGCGCTACCTCCCTGGCACCTCGGCGACCGCCATCGAGCAACAGCTGTTCGGTTACGTGCGGGAAGGCACCGTCGACGACAACTCGATGCGTCGGTACCCGATCATCGGGGTGAAGGCGCCACGCGCCGTCATCACCCTGCCCAAACGACACGACCGCATGTTCGCCGACCTTCGCGAGTGGCGCCTGCGCACCCTGCCCACGATCCCCGGCCAGCCCGTCGCCGACAGCCTGGCGATCCTGCTCGACGCCAGGGAACGCTTCGAGCGGATGATGATCCTCCACCTGCTGGTGGCGTTCGTCAGCTCGGGCCTGACCGACCGGCTCGCCCCCATGGTCGCCGCCGCGAACGTGCCCGGCCTGGAGTCCCGGCTGCTGTCGGGTGTCGGGTCGGACGAGAACGAGGTCGCCCAGGACCTGTGGCTGCTCGCACACGAGCGACTCGACCTGGCGACCTTCCTTGACCGGCACGGCTACCACGGCCCGCACGAGGGCCAGCTGCACAGCATCTCGTGGCGTGAGGATCCGGCGCCGATCCTGGCCCGGCTCGCCGACTACCGCGCGGTGTCCGCCGACGATCCGAGGGCGCCCCGCAACCGCGCCGCCGAACAGACCCGCATCCGGCACGAGGCCGCGGCGGAGCTCAAGAAGGCGGTGTCGCCGATCCAGCGCCGGTCCATCACGCTGCTGACCAACCTCGCGGCCCGCTTCCTCGCGCTGCGCGAGCAGGGCAAGGCCGGCTACCTCCTCACCTTCGACGTCGCCCGCGCCGCTGCCCGCCGGGTCGGCGCGGACCTGGCCGGCCGAGGACTTCTGGACGACGCCGCGGACGTCTTCCACCTCACCTTCGACGAGCTGGTCTCCGGGGACGCGACCGACCGCCGCGAGCTGGTGCGGCAACGACGCGCCCAGTACGAGGACCGGTTGGGCTACCGGCTTCCGCAGGCGTGGGCCGGGATGCCCGAGCTGATCAAGATCGGCGGTGACGCCGTGGCGGACGCCCCGGTGGGCACCACGATCACCGGGGTGGCGGCCAGCGGCGGCGTCGTCGAAGGGCGCGCCAGGGTGGTCCGTGACCCGGCGACCACCGAACTGGACGACGGCGACATCCTCGTCTGCGAGACCACCGATCCCAGCTGGGTCTCCCTGTTCCTGGTCGCCGGGGCCGTCGTGACCGACTTCGGCGGTCTGCTCAGCCACGGCCCGATCGTCGCCAGGGAGCTGGGCCTGCCGTGCGTGTGCGGGACCGAGGAGGGCAGCCGCCAAATCCGGGACGGCCAGCGGATCCGCGTCGACGGCGACCGCGGCGTGGTCGAGGTCCTCGCGCCCGTGACCGCGACTGAGCGCGCCACCCGGTGAGCACCGACACCAGCGGGCGCGACCACCGTTGACGAACGACGCCGGCACCCCCGAGGGGGTGCCGGCGTCGTTTCGCCCGTGTCACCAGGTCCCGGCTGCTACCCCGGCTGTCGCAACGGTCATCAGGTACTCCATCAGGCGCACGAGGACGCGCTTGGCGGAGTCGCGGTCCCGCACATCGCACAGCTGAACCGGCACGTGCTCGGAGATGTCGAGCGCCTGGCGCACCTCGTCCTCGTCGTAGATCTCCGCTCCGTCGAAGCAGTTCACCGCCACGATGAACGGGATCCCCCGTGACTCGAAGAAGTCGATCGACCCGAAGGAGTCCGCGATGCGCCGGGTGTCGGCCAGCACGACGGCACCGAGCGCGCCGACCGACAGTTCCTTCCACATGAACCAGAAGCGGTCCTGCCCAGGAGTCCCGAACAGGTAGAGCACCACTTCGGAGTTGATCGTGATCCGGCCGAAGTCGAGCGCCACCGTGGTCGTGGTCTTGCGCTCGACACCGGTCAGGTTGTCGACCCCCGCCCCGATCGAGGACAACCGCTCCTCGGTGCGCAGGGGTTTGATCTCGCTCACCGAGGTGACCAGGGTCGTCTTGCCAACCCCGAACCCACCGGCGACGAGGAGTTTGACCGCCCGCACCCCGGCCAGTTCCGGGGAGCCGACACTCCGGTCAGAGGTTTCGAACGCCATCAAGCACCGCCTGCAACAGTTTGATGTCGGGCCTGCCCGAGACGGGCGGAGGCGGCGACCGGAAAATGAGGTGACCGGAACTGATGAGGTCGCTGACGAGCACCTTCACCGCAGCCAGCAACAGGCCCATCTTGGCCGAGATCTCGGCGATCGAGAGCGGCCGGCGGTGGCACAGGCGCAGGATGTCCCCGTACTCCCGGTCCAGCGAGGCGACGTCCGCATCGGGGCGGACGGCGACGACCAACGTGATGATGTCGAGTTCGTGCAGGTCCTTCCCGGCACGCCCGCGGGTCACCGCGAACGGGCGGATGAGCGGCCCTGGATCGAACTCGAAGGACTCGTCGTCACTCGCGTGTTTCATGGTGCGTGCGGAACCGGCATCTCCGTGACCATGCCTCTGGGGGTCACCGCCAGGACTTTGCCGACCTGTTGCACGATCACATTCATCTCGTAGGCGAGCATGCCGAGGTCGGCGGTGGCCGAAGCCAGCAGTGCGAGGCAGGCGCCCTCGCCCGCCTCGGTGACCACGAGGTAGCCGTACTCGAGCTCGACCACGGTCTGCTGGACCAGTCCCTTGTCGAACTGGGTACCCACCCCGCGCGCCAGGCTTCGGAACGCCGACGCCATCGCCGCGAGGTGTTCGCCCTGCTCCCGGTCGAGGCTCGTGGACCGGCCCAGCAGCAGGCCGTCGGCGGACAGTGCGACAGCTCTCTCGGCCCCAGCCAGGCGCTTCACCAGATCGTCGAGCAACCAGTCCAGGCCGCGCGCATTGCCTCTGACCACATTTTCGTTCATTACCTGACCATTCATGTTCATCGGTTGTGCTCAGACGGATTGGCGCGCCCCTGGCGCGTTCCTCGCTGGAAGGACGACATCGAGTTCTTGGCCTCGTCAGGGGTGCGGGCAGGCCTGGGTTTGCTGATCATCTGGGTGTCCTGGGCCTCCAGCTGGAGCTGCGGCACGAGGTTCGCCTGACGCTGACGACGCGGCAACTGGGGCCGATCGCGCCGAGGCGAACCCGGTGGCCGCTCGCGCGATGCCGAACCCGGTGACCGCTCGCGCGATGGCGGACTCGGTGGCCGCTCGACGGACAGCTCGACCGGCAGCTCGACCGGCGTCACCGGTTCGAACGCCTCGAAACTCGACACGGCCTGCGGCAGCGAGATCGTCTCCGGCTCTTCCCCTGGCCAGTGCCGGTGACCGCCGTCAGCCTTGCGGGGCAGCCGAGGGACGGGATCCTGCGTCGGCTGCGGTACGAAACTCGGCTGTACCGCCTGGTGCCTGCCGGTGCGCGACGACCCGGACGACATCAGCTGCTCCTGCCGCTGCTGCTGCGCAGGCGACTCCCGGTCCTCGTTCTCGGCCGCCGACAACGGGATGAGCACGATCGCCTTGATCCCGCCGTAGGCCGACTCCTGCAGGCTGACCGAGATCTCGTGCCGCTTGGCCAGCTGACCGGTCACGAACAGACCGAGGTGCCGCTGCCCCGCCAGTGCCATGGCCTGGAAGTCCGGCGGGTTGCGCAGGGTCTCGTTGAGACGGTCACGCTCCTCGAAACCGATGCCGAGTCCCTGGTCCTCGACCTCGACCACCACGCCCTTGCCGACAACGTTGCCGCGCACGGTCACCGGGGAGTCCGGCGGCGAGAACGACGTCGCGTTGTCGATGAGCTCGGCCAGGAGGTGGATGAGGTCGGCCACCACGACACCGAGGAGCTTCACATCGGGCAGCCGGACCGCGCTGACCCGCACGAAGTCCTCGGTCTCGGAGATCGCGCTCCGCACGATCTCCTCCAGCCGCACCGGGGTGCGCCACCTCCGCCCTGGCTGTCCACCGCCAAGGATCAGGAGGCTCTCCGCGTTCCGCCGGGCATGCGTGGCGAGATGGTCAAGCTGGAACAGCAGCTCGAGGTGTTCCGGGTCGCCCTGCTTGGACTCCGCCACGTCGAGCACCTCCAGCTGCTTGCGCACGACGACCTGGCTGCGGTGCGCGATGTCCAGGAAGACCTTGTTGAAGCCACCTCGGGTCTTCGCCTCGGCCGCGGCCGCGGCGACCGCGGTGCGCTGCGCGGTCTCGAAGGCCTCGGCGACCTGTCCGATCTCGTCGGTGCCGTGGTCGACCCTGGTCAGCTCGGCGTCGACATCGACCTCGTGGCCCTCGGCGATGCGCGCCACCATCGCGGGGAGCTTCTCGTCGGCCAGCTCGAGGGTGTTCGTACGCAGTCTCCGCAGCCGGCGCACGAGCGCGTTGGCCATGTAGACGGCGATGACGAACGCCGTGACGGACAACACGAGCACGAGCGAACCGGCGATGATCGCCTGCGTCAGCAACGTGTTCGCCGCGTCCTCGGCGAGGCCCTCCGCGTGGCGGAAGTGATCACCCCACAGGCCGAGCAGCTCGGCGGAAACCTCCTCCTCGGCGGCGATCCAGTCGCCGAGCGGGACGTCGGTACTGCCGCGCTGGGCGAGGTCGTCCTGCACGACCGTGGCGATGCGCCACGCGTCGGAGGCGACCAGGCGTTTGTAGCGTGCCTCCTCCGCGTCGGTCAGGCGGCTGCTCAGTGCCAGAAGCTGGTTGCGGTAGGCGCCGGTCAGCTGGGCGACGACCATTCGTTCTGGCACACCCAGTCGCCCTTGGGGCACACCACCCGCGGCCAGACCGACCGCCCGGGAATGCAGGTCGGTCACCCAGAACAGGTCGACCGTGGTCGTCTCCTCGGCAGCGGTCGCCGCGTCCGGGCTGGTGCGCGCCGTCCCTTCCAACCCGGTGATGAGCACGCCGGCGAGCCCGGTGTAGAAGGCGTCGACGTCGGCGGGGCCGACCTGACCAGCGTCGACGCCCTGGCGCAACAACGTCATCTGGGTGGACAGCTCGGCGAACGCGGCGTTGGACTGGGAGACCGCGTCCGGGTTCAGGTTCTGCACCACCTCGGCGAGCCCGGCGATCTTGGCGAGCACCGCGTTCGTGGTGTTCCGCTGCGCTTCGAGACCGGCCCGTGCGTCCTGGTCACCACCAAGGGCACGCAGTGAGATCGTGCGCTCCTGCTGAACCACGGACGCGAACTCGACCAGCGGGTCGATCGCCTGCCCGAGGTAGCCGGAGAAGTCCCGCGCCTCCACGCCCTCGGAGATCAGGTAACCGGCGACCGAGGCGCCCGTGACCAGCAGGGCGGCGCTGGGGATGAGCACGATCGCAAGGACGCGGTTGCGGATGCTCTTCTTCTTCGATCTCCTGCGCTTGAGCACCCACCGCGACTGTGAGCCCGCGTGGGATTCCTCTGCGGTTGATACGTGCAACGTTTCGCCCTGTCCGCTGAATTCGTGGCATCGGCATGTCCCGGCCCCGGTGACGGCAAATCAAATCACACACCGATCGGTTACAAAACCTAGGTACTGGTTCAGCGAAATTGTTCCACTGCAAGGGAAGGCATTGTCACAGGTAGAGCCAGCCATGCTGGAGCCAAACACTGTTCGGCTCCAGCATCGAGGTCAGTGTCGCACGTGGATCGCGGCCAGCATCACCGGCAGTGGATGGTCGGTGACAACGTCGCGAACCTTGTCACTCAACGCGTTCGCGACAGCCGCGTCGGACGAGACGTCGACACCGGGGACGACCTCGATCTCCGCCGGTACCTCGTCCGGACGCCACGCCGCCATCGGCGATACCGCACGCGCCCACAGTGTGAGAAGCCGCAGGTCCTCGTCGTCCGCTTCGGACACCACACGGAGCGGGAGCTCTCCCTGCCGCACCTCACCGGTGTCGCCGCACACGGTGACCGTCCCACCGTCGAGGGCGGTCACGGTGCCGTCACCACAACCGACCACACATGGCACCCCGAGTTCCCTGCTGACCACGGCCGCGTGCGAGGTCGCACCGCCGATCTCGGTCACGATCGCGGCAGCGGCAAGCATTCCGTGCAGGTCGCGCGGGCTCGTCGTCCGGCGTGCGAGCACCACCGCGGCACCGTCGGCGGCACGGAGCTCGGCCTCGTCCGGGTCGGTCACGACGACCCCGGTGCCCACGCCAGGGCACGCCGGCGTGCCCTGCGCCACCAGGGCGGCCGCAACGCGTGCGCGGGGATCCAGGCCGGGCACCAGCACGGCTCGCACCTGGTCGGCGGTCACCCGGGAGACGGCTTCCGCCGTCGAGATGAGACCTTCCCGACCGAGTGCCGCGGCGAAGGCGACCGCGCCTCGCGGGGAACGTTTCGCCGAGCGCGTCTGCAGCAGCCATAGCCGGCCGCTCTCCACTGTGAACTCGACGTCCTGCACGTCGCGATTCTGCTGTTCCAGACGTCGAGCGTGGTCAATGAGTTCGGTATGGACCTCGGGCAGGAGCCGGGCGAGCGCGTCCAGCGGCTGCGGCGCGCGAGTACCGGACACCACGTCCTCGCCCTGGGCGCGGGTCAGCCACTCGCCAAACGGTTCCGGCTCACCCGTGGACGGGTTCCTGGTGAACAGGACGCCGGTCCCTGAGCGCTCGTCGACGTTGCCGAACACCATCGCCTGCACGGTCACGGCAGTGCCGGCCTCGTCGTCGAGCCCGTACCTGCGCCGGTAGGCCACCGCCCTGGGCGAGCGCCAGGACCGGAAGACGGCCGCGACCGCGAGACGCAGCTGGCGCCACGGATCGGCCGGGATGTCCTCGTCGCCGACGACCTCGGAGAAGAGCTCCTCGAAGCGGCGTCTGGTGTCGCGTGCGAACTCCGCGCCGCGGGTGCGCGCCAGGCCATCCGCGATCTCCTGGTTCAGCCCCAGGTTGAGGACCGTGTCCATCATGCCGGGCATGCTCGTGGCCGCACCGCTGCGCACGGAGACGAGCAACGGCGCGTCGACCGAGCCGAATCCCTTGCCGGTCTGCCGCTCCAGATGGCTCATTCCGGCACGGATCCCGGCCCACACCGCGTCCAGCACGCCGTCGCCGGCAACCAGGAACTCGCGACACACCGAGGTGGACAAGGCGAACGCGGGCGGCACCGGGAACCCCGAGGAGATCATGCTCGCGATACCGGCCGCCTTGCCACCGACGACCACCGGGTCCGCGTCGACCGAGCCGTCGAGGATCAGTATCCTCGTCGCTTCCACGCCTGCCACGTTCATGTCTGCTCCTGTGCTCGGGTGGCCAGAATCCTGCTCGCCACAAGGAAAGTGCGGGAGCGTACTCGCTCAGAGACCGAGGAGGAACCACCGATGCCCGCCGATGTCACGGACCCGATGCTGCACGTTCTCCGCATCAGGGGACGTGCCACACCCGAGTCGCTCGTCGAGGTACTCGACTCCACTCCGGAGCGGGTTTCGGCTGCTCTGCTGGACCTCGAGTCCAGCGGCCTGGCCGAGAACACTGGAAAGCCACGTCTGGGGTGGAAGATCACCACGAACGGCAGACTCTCCTCGGACAGGCGAATGACGGAGATCAGCCCGAGTGCCCAGGTCCTGGTCGCCGACCGCTACGAGACCTTCCGGAGACTGAATGACGAGCTGAAGCAGTTGTGCGCGGACTGGCAGGGCCGCACCGAGTCCCAGGGAACCGCGGACTTCGTCGCCCCACTTTCTGTGATAGACAAGGGAGTTCAGCAACTCCTGGCGGAGATCACGCCAGGAGCGCCACATTTCGCCGAGTACAGCGCGCGGTTCACTCGCGCGTATGACCGGTTCGCGTCCGGTTCAACCAGTCACCTGACGGGAGTCCTCGTCGACTCCTACCACAACATCTGGTTCGAGTGCCATGAGTGCTTCTTCATCACCCTGGGCCGCTCGCGGCAGGCGGAAGAGGCGACCTGACTGGCCGCTGCCGGAGGCAAAGCCCGCCACCCAAACGAAATGCCCCCTCGCTCACCTTGAGCGAGAGGGCATTCGCGAACCACCAACAGGCTGTCAGCCTCAGGCGCGGTTCCCCGTGGGGATCGTGATCGGGGTGGTCGTCGGCGAGTTGACGCCGTTGAGGAACAGCATCGCGATCGCGCGGATGAACTGGTCGAACATGTAGAACCCGACCGGCATGATGGGCAGCAGTCCCTCCCGGAACGCGATGTAGGTGGGCCACCCGGTGCGGACGAGGGCCGCCGCCGCGTAGTCGCGCCGCAGCCCGAGCCAGTCGCCGATCTCGTCGCTGAGCACGTAACGCACGAACTCGTTGAGGAATCCGCGAGTGACGCCGAGGTCGATCTGCGCGGTCAGCCCGAGCAGGTCCTCCGCGAGGTCCCTGCCCTCGGTCGACGGGGCGAGGATCGGGGTGAGTACCTGCGCCGACTGCGCGTGCGCGGCGGCCCACGTCTGGGGGATGAACTCCTCCCGCACGCCGAGCAGGTAGATGGCGACCTGCCACGAGTGCAGGAAGGCGTCCTCCTCAGCGGCCGTCATCGGGACGCGCCAGTCCTTCAGCTTCTTGTGCACGAAGGTGCCGAGGCTGTGGAACGTGACCAGGATGTCGCCGTTGCTGATCGGGATCCTGTTCGGCTCGTCCGCGACCGCCGACCAGTGCGGTGACTGCGGCAGCAGGTGGCGCACCGCGGCGTGGACCAGGCGCGTCTTGTTGGCGGTGACCACGAACTGACCGGAGGGCTCGAAGGCGTTCAGTTCGCTCAGGTCGTAGCCGAAGGTGAACGTCTTGGCCGCGCGGTCCTGCATGTCGGCGCCGCCCGCGGACCAGTAGACCGACTTGGCCTCACGCGGGATCACCGTGCTCATGATGCCGCTGCCGAGGCCGTACAGCATGAACAGGTAGGTGTCCTTGCGCCGGTTGAAGTCGGCGGCGAGCCGCAGCTTGTCACGGTTGGCCCAGGAGGGCAGCTTGTTGACCTTCTGGAGGTAGGTGGCGAGGTTGGCGGGCAGGCCGCTGGGCAGTGCGTCCCTGTTGTTCACCCAGGACCGCATCGCGGTGTTGACCGCCGGGACCTGACCGTTCTGGAGAAGTCCCACCAGCAAGCTGTCGACTTCGTCGTCCCAGGCCCACCACGGGTCGGTGCCCGCGGCCGCCGAACCCGTCGATGCCGCTGCCTGGGCGGCGCCCGCCACGCTCACCAAGCCCAGCGCAACGCCGAGCGACAGGACGTTCCTTCTGCTGAGATTGCTCATTCACTTACCTAGCTTCCTCGGTAGGCATGAGACGCCGCTTTTTCCAGGGTCTCGCGGTAGCAAACCAGCTACCCTCACACTTGATCCGATGTGAGATTCTTCGTTAACATATCGACCGAGCCGCCGGTCGGCAAGGGAATCACCACCTGAATCGGTCCGCCACCCAAGAGGAGCAAGCATGACCAGGGAACAGGGCCGGACACCGGCGCCTCCGACGATCACCACGGCCGCGAGTTCCCGACCCGCCTGGGTGAGCGACGAGTTGGTCGCGCAGTGGTGTGAGTGGGTGCGCCGAGACGTGACGCGGCACGGGGACTCCGTGCTGGAGCCGGTGGCCCCGGTGGCGCCCTTCGACCAGTCGCCGACGGCGCCGGTCCCCGCGTGTGCCCAGGAGGACGTCGCGGCCGCGGTCGTGGCGGCCATGCAGGCCCAGCGGGAATGGGCGGGGACGTCGGCCGCGCGCCGGGGCGAGGTCGTGCTCGCCTTCCACGACCTGCTGCTGGCGCGGCAGGAGCAGGTGCTCGACCTGATCCAGTGGGAGACGGGCAAGGCGCGGTTCCACGCCTGGCAGGAGGTGGCCCAGGTCGCGACCATCGCCCGGCACTACGCGCGGCGCGCACGGCACTACCTCGCGCCCAACCGCGTGCGCGGCATGGTGCCCGGCCTGACGAAGGTCAGGGAGGTGCGGGTGCCGAAGGGAGTCGTCGGCATCATCTCGCCCTGGAACTATCCGCTCTACCTCGGCGTCGGCGACGTGCTGCCAGCGCTCCTCGCGGGCAACGCCGTCGTCTCGAAGGCGGACTCCCAGACCCCGCTGACCATGCTGTGGACCCGCGCCCTGATGGCCGAGGCCGGCCTGCCGGACGACCTGTGGCAGATCGTGACCGGTTCCGGGTCCGTGGTGGGGACCGCACTGGTCGACACCGTCGACTTCGTCTGCTTCACCGGTTCGACCGCCACCGGTCGCACGGTGGCGGAGCGTGCCGCGCGCAGGCTCGTCGGTGCCTCCCTCGAACTCGGCGGCAAGAACCCGCTCATCGTGCGCGAGGACGCCGACATCACCGCCGCGGCGACGGGCACGGCGGCCGCCGCCTTCGCCAACACCGGGCAGATGTGCATCCACATCGAGCGCGTCTACGTGCACGAGAAGGTCTACGACGCGTTCCGCGACGAGCTCGCGCGGGTGACCAGGGCGCTGCGGCTCGGACCGGCCTACGACTACTCGTCCGACATCGGTTCACTGGTCTCACCCGCGCAGCTCGCGGCCGTCGAGGTGCACCTCGCCGACGCGGTCGGCAAGGGCGCGACCGTGCTCGCGGGCGGCAGGGCCCGCCCCGACCTCGGCCCGCTGTTCTACGAGCCGACGATCCTCGAGGGCGTCACCCCCGACATGACCGTGTGCGCGGAGGAGACCTTCGGCCCGGTGATCTCGCTGTACTCCTACGCCGATGGCAGCGACCCCGTCGAACTGGCCAACCAGGGGACCTACGGCCTTTCGGCGTCGATCTGGTCGAAGGACAGCCGCACGGCACAGCGGATGGCCGAGCGGGTCCGCGCAGGCTCGGTCAACATCAACGACGGCGCGGCGGCCGCGGCGGGCAGCATCGAGGCGGGGATGGGTGGCATGGGCGACAGCGGGCTCGGCAGGCGGCACGGCGCCGAGGGAATCCGCAAGTACACCGAAAGCCAGACGATCGCGGAACAACGGCTCATGCCGCTGGGCCCGCCGCCGAAGTCGACCGCGGAGAAGTTCGTCCACAGCACCAACCGGCAGCTGGGCCTGCTGCGCAGGCTGAGGGTCCGATGAGCGACGTCATCGAGCGGTGGGCGGCACTCCGCGCCGCGCCGGACCTGGTCGACCCGGATGAGCTCGACGCCATGTGGGCGGACCTCGAGGTCGTCGAGGCGTCGGCGATCCTCGGCTCCTGGCGGGGCTTCGCCTTCCCGACCGGCCATCCCATCGAGAGGAGGCTGGCCAAGACCCGGTGGCACGGCAAGCGGTTCGTCGCGCTGGACGACGCCAAGCCGCTGATCTGCCGGGCGCAGGACGGCAGCCTCTACTCCGACACCGCCTCTGGCAATGGGGAGGCCAGCCTGTGGCAGGTCGAGTTCCGAGGTGAGGTCACCGCCACGATGGTGTACGACGGCATGCCGGTCTTCGACCACTTCAAGCGCGTGGACGACGACACCCTGATGGGCGTGATGAACGGCAAGCCGGGCGTCGTGCTCGCGAACGGCCGCCACTTCTACTTCGGCCTGGAGCGCGATTGAGGACCTCGGTGCTGCTCTCGCGTGGCGCCGCGCCAAGCGAGATCGTCGAGGCCGAGCTGGACGACCCCCGGCGGCACGAGGTGATCGTCCGGATCGAGGCGGCCGGGGTGTGCCACACGGACCTCGTCACCCGGCAGTCGCTCGGGGACCGGCCCTCGGTGCTCGGCCACGAGGGCTGCGGCATCGTCGAGCGGCTCGGCACCGAGGTCGGCACCCTGGCCGTCGGCGACCGGGTCGTGCTCTCGTTCGCGTCCTGCGGCGGGTGCGGGCAGTGCCGGGCGGGCCAGCCCGCGTACTGCGCTTCGGCGGCCGCGCTGAACAGTTCGGGGCGGCGGCTGGACGGGTCGCCGACGATCCGGGTCGGCGGCGAACCAGTGTTCGGGGCGTTCTTCGGGCAGTCGTCGTTCGCCATGGCGGCGCTGGCCGACGCCCGGTCCTGCGTCCGGATCGGCGACGTGGCACCGGAGGTCGCCGCGCCGCTGGGGTGTGGCTTCCTGACCGGCGCCGGCGCGGTGCTCAACACCCTGCGCCCCGGGCTCGGCGACCGGTTGCTGGTGGTCGGCTGCGGCGGGGTCGGTGCCGCCGCGGTGCTGACCGCCCTGTCCGACGGCGTCGAGGTCGTCGTGGTGGAGCCCGTCGCGGCGCGCCGCGAACTCGCGGCCGGGTTCGGCGCCAAGGCCGTCGCCTCACTGGACGACCCGATACCGGCGGTGACCCACGCGCTGGACACCACTGGGCGTCCCGAGCTGATCTCCCGCGCGCTCGCACTGCTCGAACCGCGCGGGGTGCTGGTCCTCGTCGGGCTCGGACCCTCGGAAGCGAGGCTCGACGTGCGGACCCTGCTGCTGCGGGGACTCCAGGTGCGCGGGTGCGTCGAAGGCGACGCCGAGCCTTTGGTGCTCGTGCCCGAACTGGTGCGGCGGTACCGGCAGGGCCGCCTGCCCATCGACCGCCTGGTGACGACCTACCCGCTGGCCGAGTTCGACCGGGCGGTCGCCGACCAGCGGGCAGGCCTGGCACTGAAGCCGGTGCTCCTGCCGTCTCCGTGACGGAGCCTCAGACCCGTACCTGCTCCTCGTCCATGGCGCGAAGCGCGCCCTTGATCACCTTGCCGCCCGCGTTGCGCGGCAGCTCGGTGACCACCACCAGGTCCTTGGGCATCTTGAAGGAGGCGAGCCGTCCGTCGAGGAACCCGGTCAGCTCCCCCAGTGACGGCTCGGCGCCGGGTGCGGCGGTGACGAACGCGACCGGCACCTGGCCCCAGCGCTCGTCGGCCCTGCCGATCACCGCGACCTCCCGCACCGACGGGTGCGCGGCGATGACGTTCTCCAGCTCGGCGCAGTAGATGTTCTCGCCGCCGCTGATGATCATGTCCTTCTTGCGGTCGACCACCCAGACGAAGCCCTCCTCGTCCCGCTTGACCAGGTCGCCGGAGTGGAACCAGCCGCCAGCGAACGCCTCGGCGGTCTCCTGCGGCTTGCGCCAGTAGCCCTTGGTCACGGTGGGCCCCCGGTAGACGATCTCGCCCACCTCGCCCGTGGCGACGTCGTTCATGGCGTCGTCCACGATGCGGTACTGGATGGTCGGGATCGGCCTGCCGACGGAGCCGAGCTTGCGCAGCGAGTCCTCGCCGCTGAGCACGCAGGTGATCGGCGAGGTCTCGGTCTGGCCGAACACGGCCACGTTCAGTGCGCCGGGGAACTTCTCGGCCATGGCGCGCAGCGTCGCGTCGCTCGCGGGGGCGGCACCCCAGCTGATGATCCGCAGCTTCAGGTCACGCTCGCCGATGTCCGGCTGGGCGCAGATCAGGTCCCACTGCTGCGGCACGTTGAACACCACGGTGGCACCCTCGCGCTCGTAGGCGTCGAGCACCGCCTTCGGGTCGAAGGCACCAAGCGGGTGGATCACGACCGTGCCACCGACCAGGATGTTCGCCACGATCGAACCAAGGCCCGCGATGTGGAAGAAGGGCGCGGTCAGGAAGCCGACGTCGGAGTCGTCGAACATCTCCATCGCCCGGACGCAGGTGAGCGCCTGCAGCTGCATGTTGCGGTGGGACAGCATCACCCCCTTCGGCCTGCCGGTGGTGCCCGAGGTGTACATGATCAGCGCCGTCGACTCCTCGCTGACGTCTGGCAGCTCCATCGCCTCGTGTGCGGCCAGGAACTCCTCGTACGCGAGGTGGTCCTCCGACGCGCCGATGACGATCACCGTGCCGATCGACGCGGCATTCGGCGCGGCCTTGAGCAGCGGCAGCAGCCGCGCGTCGACGACGACGGCCGATGGCGCGCTGTCGGCCAGGATGTAGTCGAGTTCCATCGGCGCGAGCCGGAAGCTGAGCGGGACGGCCATGGCCCCCAGGCTGTTCGCCGCGAACACGCTTTCCACGAACCACGGGTGGTTCAGGGTGAGCAGGGCCACGCGGTCACCCTCGGTGACGCCTCGGTCGGCGAGCGCGGCGGCGAGGCGAAGCGACCGCTCCGACAACTGGGCCCAGGTCGTCGTCTCCCCGAGGTAACGCAGCGCGGGCTTGTCCGGTCGCATCATCGCGTGGGTGGCCGCGTGCGCCATCCAGTGGTGCCGGAAGGACCAGGCGGGAACCGCTTCGGTTGGCATTGACCACTTCCTCGGGGTGCCGAATCGTGCGGGGGACGCGTCATTATGACCGCACACACGGCCGGTTGAGAAGGAGTAAGTTAATCAAAAGTCACACGATGGCCGAGCGGGCACGCCCGCGCCGGGATGGTCTCGGAGCCGTGGTCCGTTTCGTGGTTGACTGGCGCGTATGGCCCTGTCCCCGTGTACGTCCGCCCGGGTGCCGCTGTGACCGCCGAGCCGGCCGCGGCCGTTCGACCGCGTAACCGCAAGCAGCTCATCGTCGAAGCGGCCGGCCGGGTGTTCAGCCAGCACGGCTACCACGCGGCGTCCATGGAGGAGATCGCGGCCAACGTCGGCATCACCGCGGCGGCCCTGTACCGGCACTTCCCGAACAAGTACGCGTTGTTCGCCGAGTGCGCCAATGTCATGGTGGACCGCCTCGTCGCCGCGCTCGGCGACGTGCCACCGGAAGCACCCCTGACCGACGTGCTCGCCGCCCTCACCCAGGTCACCGTCACCCATCGTGCGTCGAGTGGCCTGTACCGATGGGAGGCCCGGTACCTCAACCGCGAGGACCGACGGGTGCTCAGGACCAAGTTCGCGCTCATCGTCGGGCGGGTGACCGACGTCGTACGACGCGACCATCCGCTACCCGACGAGCACCTGCGCGCCGCGGCGGCCCTGGGTGCGATCGGGTCCCTCACGATGCACCGCACCTCGATCGCGCAACGCCGGGTGGAAGAGGTGCTGCTGGCGTCCGCCATGCGCGTGGTCGGGACCGACCCCACGGCGGCCACGGGAAGCGCGCACTTCGTCGAACTGCCGACCCAGCCCGTGGCACGCACCCGGCGCTCGGAGATCCTCGCGGCCGCCATCCCGCTGTTCGAACAGGACGGCTTCGTCAACGTCACGAACAGCAAGATCGCCGAGGCCGTTGGGCTGGTCCCGTCCGCGATCTACCGCTACTTCCCCGGCAAGGCCGACATCCTCGCCTCGGCCTGCCTCCAGGCCGCGGCGCTGCTGAACCAGGCGGTGGAACAGAACCTTCGCGGGGTCGACGACCCGCACGAGGCCGTGGCCGCGCTGGCGGCGACCTACGTGGCCTACAGCTTCGAGCACACCGCACTGACCAGCGTCGCGAACGCCGAGCTCATCGGCTTGCCCGCCAACCTCCAGCGGCCCCTGGTCATCGCGCAGCGTGAGCACATCCTCGTCTGGGAACAGCAACTGCGGCTGGCCCGCCCTGAGCTCGACTCGCGTCAGGCCAGGGTGCTCGTCCACGCCGGGCTCGGCGTGGTGGTCGAGGCCGGCCGCAGACTGCGGTGGCAGGACAACCCCGCCAACCGCGACGCCGTCGCCGCCTTGCTCATGGGCGCCCTGGGCCTCTGATCTCTAGGTCTGGTCTGGCTTCGCGTTGCTCAGCACGTCGTAGCCGACGAAGGTGAACATGCGCTCACCCCGGGCGAGTTCCCTCGGTTGGCCGGTGAAGCGGTGCACGCCGACGCCGAAGCCCGCGTCGGGCGCGGACAGCCACCGGCGTTCGAAGCCGCTGTCCTCGAACCATGCGCAGATCACCGGCACGAGGTCTGGTTCCTCCCGGTGGCGGGTCCAGACGACGGTGCCACCGGCGGCGCACAACTGGGCGCAGAAACCGACGGTCCGCCGGATGTCCGCGTCGGTGATGTTGCCGAACACCCCGCACACCAGCACGAGGTCCGCGGGTGCCATGCCCGCGTAGTGATCGGTGACCGACGCGTCGGCCGTCACCACCTCCACACCGGAGAGACCGGCGGCTCGCGCCGCATCGTCGGCGAGCATGGCGTTCCGCTCGTTCAGCTCGACCAGGCGCGCCAGGACGTCGTCACGACGAGGGTGGTCGGCCAGTACCCCGAGCAGGTCGCGGCCCTGGCCCGCGCAGAGGCTGATCACCCGCAACGGGCCCGGCTTGCCGTCGTCCAGGACGGCCCTGATCTGTTGCCGCACGACCCGCAACCGCCGCGCCATCCACGAACCGGGCAGGTCGTACTCGTCGTGCCAGTCCTTCCAGTCCACCCGCAAAAACTAGTCCGCCTCCCCGGATTTTCAAGTGTGGGTTGCGTTCCAGCGCAAGCACGGTTACCAAAGTGGTTAGTGGTCGAGTGCCATCACGTTCCCCTGAGGTAACTGTTGATCAAGCGCCGACCTTCGCACAAAGATCCATGGGACAGACCCTGACTCCGCCTCGCGGTCGGGTGCCGATGGGAGACGAACCGCCGGGTCAGTGTTCGCGCTGTGCGACGAGAACCACGGCGGGGCCGATCGGCCCGTCGGGGGGAAGCCGCAGCTCGGCCTTGAGCCGCAGCCCGGCCTCCTCGACCAGCGCGGCGAGCTGGTCGGGCTGCCACCGGTAGGTCGTCCAGCGGACCGGGACCCCACCGTAGGCCTCGGTGCGCGGCAGGTCGCCGTCGCCGACGTGCGTCGCGATCATCAGCTCCCCCCGCGGCATCAACGCCCTGGCGAAGGACGACAGCACGCGCGGCAGGATGTGCCGTGGCAGGTTGAACAACGACCACCAGCCCAGCAGCCCGCCCCACGACGCCTCGCCCAGCTCGAGGTCGGTCGACGACCCGACGCTGAACCCGCACTCCGGATGAAGGCGGCGCGCGTGCTCGATCATGCGGGGCGACAGGTCCACCCCGGCGACGTCGACGCCGCGCTCGGCCAGATAGGCGGTGACCGTGCCCGGTCCACAGCCGATGTCGAGCACGGGGCCGAGCCCGCCGACCGCGTCGGCGAACACGTCCATCGCGGCACGCAGCCACGGGTTGGTGCGGATCTCACCGAGGCCCGTCGTCGTCACCATGTCGACGTAGTTGTCGGCCACGCGGTCGTAGGAGTCGCGGACGACCTCGAGATCGGCAGGCTGAGGCACGGAATTCACAGCCGCGACTCTAGGGAACTCAGGGCTCAGGCCAGGAGCTGGGCGTCGGTCGTCAACTCCACGTTGAGCCAGACGTCGTAGGGCAGATGGGACAGCCGCTCGGCGACGGCCCGCCGGACCCGGTCCTCGTCGGCGACGTCCCACTCCCCCGGCCGGACCACGAAGTCGACCTCGACGTAGAGCTTGCGGCCGACCTTGCCGACACGGACGTCGGGCTCGCCGAGACCGTGCTCGGCCCGGACGGCGGCCACGGCAGCGCGCACCGGCTCCTGCACCGGCACCGGGGGTGCGCCTTCGAGCAGTTCGGTCATCATGGTGCGCACCATCCGCACGGGATGAGGCGCGATGAGGACGCAGGCGACGATGACGAGAACCGGGTCGACGTACGCCTCCACGCCGGACCAGGCGGTGCGCTGGAGGACCAGCGCCGCAACGGCACCCACGCCGACGACCAGGCTGAGGACGGCGCCTGCCATCCACTGCCGGGCCTCGGCGTCCAGCAGCTCGGACGCGTGGTCCCCCTTCCGGAGATGGACCGCGAAGCCCCATGAGACGACGGCCGACACGACCGCGTACCCGGCGACCGCGCCCGGCGCCACGTCGACCCCGCCGGAGGCGATGACCCGGATGGAGTCGAGCACCGCGTAGGCGCAGGTGCCCAGCAACGCCAGTCCCTGGACACCGATGACCAGCGGGGTGAGCGCCTCACGGCCGAACGGGAACCGCCGGCTCGCGCCCGCCTCGACGGCGCGGGCGGCGGCCAGCCCGAGGCCCGAGAGGGCCGTGCCGATGAGGATGTAGACCCCGTCGAAGAGCACCACGCGCGATCCGCTGGCCAGTCCCCACGCCACGGCGACCACCGTCATCACAGCGGACACCACGATGGACAACCGGAGCGCGGACTGCTCCCTGGTGCCGGCGCGTGCGTTCATCGGCACCGCGTCGCACCGGGAGCGTCCGCCACCGGGTCACCGGAGCCGGCCGGGGCATGGCCGGCTCCGGTGAACAGCCCGAACGCGTACTGGTCCATTGCGGTCAGGGCCGCCACGGTGCACCTCCCGAACCCCGCGGATATGTGACTCTGCCCGATCGATCCCGCCCGGCGCCTCGCCCGACCGGGGTGAGATGCCCGCCTGGCTGCGATAGGGGGTTGGTGGCCGGGATACTGGGCGTGATGAAGATTGTCATCGTCGGCGGCCACGGCAAGGTCGCCCTCCGGTTGGTCCGGCGCCTCGCCGACCGCGGCGACTCCGTCGTGGGCATCGTGCGCAACCCCCGGCACGTGGATGACATCAGGCGGGCAGGCGGCGAGGCCGTCGTGCTCGATCTCGAGCAGGCGACCGTCGACGAGGTGGCCAAAACCCTCGCCGGCGCCGACGCCGCCGTCTTCTCGGCGGGCTCCGGCAGCGGCGCCACCGCCGCACGCCGCGACAAGATGGACCGGGCCGCCGTCGTGCTGGTCATGGACGCGGCGGAACGGGCAGGCGTAAGACGGTTCGTGCATGTCAGCTCCATCAACGTGGGCTGTGCCGACGACCGCGACATCGGCGAGGGGTACGCCGCCTACCTACGGGCCAAGCGCGCCGCCGAAGAGCACATCTTCGACCGTGACGGGCTCGACTGGACGGTGCTGCGGCCCGGCGTGCTCACCGAGGACCTCGGCACCGGCACCGTCGAACTCACGGCCGGGAACAGGGTCGGGCCAACGGGCGCGAGGTTCGACACGGTCGCCAGGGAGGACGTCGCCGCCGTGCTCGCGGCGCTCCTCGACCGCCCGGAGACCGCCGGGCGCATCTACGTGGTGATCGGTGGCGACACCCCGATCGAACAGGCGCTGAACGGCTGACGTCCCGCATACGTTTGTCTCTCGGGGCTCGGCGTGCAAATCTCGCCTGGTGGCGTCCTCCTTGCTGGTCAACTTCGTGTACTGCCACCCGGTCGGCCACGTCATCGAGGCCCTGCACTACGCCAACGGTTATCGGGCGGCGGATCCGTCGCGGCGGGTGTCGGTGACGCTCAACGAGAACACCGCCACCGAGCTCGCCGACCACGTGTCGTTCGTCGAGCGCGTCTACTCCGTCCCGATGGACGCCCTCGACAATGCGGCCGACCACTCGCGGACGCTGTCCGCACTACCGTCCACATGGGACGCGGTGGTCTCGGACTTCCGCGGCTACGAACCGTCACAGCGGAGCCTGTTCCCTGGCATCGCGTCCTGGTTCGACGCGAGCTCGGCGCACTTCGTCGGCCAGCAGGGCTTCGCGGGCTTTCCCACACCCGTCCCGTACTCGCCCGGCGAGCACTGGCGGTTGTCGATACCACCGACCGGCAACCGGTTTCCCGGTACCGGACCCCGAATTGCCGTACTGCCCGGCGGAAGCGCGCCCCGCCCGTTCTATCCGTCAACCCGTTCATGGGAGCTGATCGTCGACGCGCTGGCCGAGCAGTTTCCCACCGCCACGTTCTGCCTGGTCGGCAAGCTACGTGCGGACACGCGAACCTCGACCACCTTCACGGCCGAGGAGCTGGACCGCGTTCGCGCAGCCATGCCCCGCCACCTCGACGTGGTGGACGAGCCGCTGGTCGACCAGGTCGCCGCGGTGGCCGCCTGTGACGTGTTGGTCTCCCCGCACTCCGGCTTCGGCATGGTCGCGCTCGCGGCCGGGACCCCGTGGCTGACGATCGGGGGCAACCGCTGGCCGGAGTACTTCTTCAACGGCGTGCCCTTCTACACGGTCGTCCCCGACGTGTCCCGCTTCCCCGCCTACACGATGCTCTCGGCCGAACCGCCGATGATCGACGACGACGGGGAACGTTCACCGAGCATGTCCCGCACCAGGATCGAAGCTGATCTCGACGAACTGGTCGAGGCCGCGGCCACCCTGGTGTCCGGTGAGCTGGACTACGACACGGCTCTGCACGCCCACGCGACGCGCATGCTCCCGGTCGTCGGCGGTGACCCGGCCCGGTTGAGGTCGATCGACAACGTGCTCGCCACCTCGCTCGCCTGACCGTCGACCATCCACCCCAGAACGCCGGGGTTTCAGGTGCGCTGCCACACGACGGCGGTCTGCTCGAAGGTGGTCTCGTCGTAGGAGTAACCGGCGACCGTGCCGTTGGTGAACAGGGTGGTCGGGTAGGACGGCAGGAACGTCGTCGGCAAGTCGGTGCGGACGCCGTTCTCCTCGACGAACCACGAGCCGCCTTCGTCGCCGCGGGCGAGCAGGTCCCCGTTCGCGTTCATGCCGTACAGCTGGATGCCAGGGAGGAACCGCTGGATCTTGCCGCCGGCCTTCCAGATCACGGCGCCCAGCAGGTTTGCCGAGCCGGCGATCGTGCCGTTCTCGATGGTCAGCACGCTGTGCCCGTAATTCTGCTCGACCCGCCGCAACTCGTGCGGCTGTCCTGCGCTGTCCCAGCGGAAGGCCCGGTTCGGCCCGGAGCCGACTGGTTCGAGCACGCCGGCGGCGACGGTGCCGCCGTTGCCGATCGAGACACCCGTGGCGAAGGTGGGGTAGGGCATGGGCAGCAGCCGGTACGTGCCGGGGGCCGACACCGGCCAGAGGATCACCTGGCCGTCGGCGGTGCCGACGATGTCACCGCGTTCGTTGACCGAGGTCGCCACGCTGGCCGACCCGGCAGGCGCCGGCAGGTCCTCGTAGTGGCCGCCGGTCCACTTGACCGCCTGCGACTGCTCATCGATCGACGCGTGCGAGCCGACCGCCACACCGCCCCCGTTGATCGCGGTGAGGTCGGTGAGGTCGTCGAACGCCTCGCCGAGCACGGTCAACGCCGTGCCATGCCAGACAACACCCGGCCGGATCTGCCCGCCCTCCCCGAACCCGTCGTACGAGCCGACGATCTTGTCCACACCGTCGGTCCCGTTGACCCGGACGGAGAACACGTCCGCAGGCACCTCCAGTGCGACGGCGGTCCAGTTCGCCTCCTCGGCGGCGGCGACCGGCGCGAACACGGCCACGCCCGCCACGATCATCAAGGCAGCGCCGAGCCGCCCGACCAGCTTGTTACCCATCAATACTCCGATCCCCAGCGACGAGCCCTGTTCGTCGTGTCAGTTCGATCATCGACACCAACACGTTGCCCGTTACCCGGCAGCCGCCCGGAATGGACGATCGATTACTCCAGCTGAACCGCCAGCCAGATCCGGGTGCAGACGACGGCGAGATACCGCAGCACCTCCCTCGCAGGTCCGGAGTCGATCAAAGCCGTCGAGGTCGAAGATCACCGCACGTCATGAATCGACTTCTTCTGATAGCGTGGCCGTACTCGCCATTTGCGGGGAGTAGATAAGAGAAAACATGCTGTCGCGCACCCGTCACTTTACATTGATCGTCGAAAACCACTCCTGGTTGACAGGCGATCTCCTGAAGCGGACCTCGGAAGCGCGGTCCTGGCTTCGTGCCCATGTCATCGGCAGCGTGTCGGATGACGGAGGCCTTCGGGACCGTTGTGCCAGCAGGGTTCTCGAGTCCGCGTTGATGTTGCACCTCCTGCGGGTGCAGCGGGTGCGACCCGCGGTGCGCGACGCCGTGTCGGGATACCTGGTTCGTTGCAGAGAAAGCCTGGGATCGCGCCAGGATTCCGTGGCGCAGCTTGAACTCGCTTTGATCAGTGCGGTACTCGGCGAGAAGTCCGGGACCGCCGTGCGCCCACTGGGATTCCTCGACGATTTCGATCACTTCACCTCGCCGCGCAAGAGATTCATGTTCCGCGTGATTCTCACCGAACTCGGTGTTGATGACGCCGATCAATCCCTCGACCTGGCCGCCGTGAACTACGACGAGTACGCGACGTGGGTGAACCTCGAGATGTGCGCGCTCAAGGTGCTGGCCGCCCACCACCGCGCCGAACCGGCGCTCGCGACCGACACCGACCGAGCGTACCTGCACGAAACGCTCGCCTCCGGCAGCGATCGGTCCGTCTTCGAGGCGGATGTCTTCGCACATGTCCTTGGGTTGCTGGCCGTGCGGCGGACGCGGCCGGAGTCGCCACTGATCGCCGACGGGATCGAGGCGCTGCTGCGGTGCCAGAACCAGGACGGCGGGTTTCCATTCATCGCCGGCTGGGAGCCGTTCCTGACGGCCGTCGCGGGCATCGCACTGGTCGAGGCCGGAGCACCCACAGACGTCATCGAATCGATGGGCGACTATGTCGCTCGTCATCAGGGACCGGACGGCGGATGGCCGTTCGCCCCCCGCGTCCGGCAGAGCGACGCGGACTGCAGCCCTTACTGCCTGGAGTTCCTCCGAGGAGCGGGAGAACGGCGTTTCGCGGAGTCGATCGATCGCGGTGACACGTACCTCGAAACACTGTCGAACGACACGGGCGGCTTTGCCACCTACTACCACGGCAACACCGCGGAAATCGGCGTCACCGGCAGTGCCGTCGCCGCGCTCGCAACCGCTGACAGGTTCACCGGGATCCGCGACGCGGCGGTGCGATACCTGCTGGACAGGCAACAGCCGGACGGCACCTTCGAACGGGGCTGGAGCCTCAGTGAGGCCAACGCCATCATGCGAGCGCTCATCGCGTTCGCCCACTACCCGGAGCCACCGAGCGGCGAACTGGGCACGCGGATCACGACAGCTGTCGCGGCATCGACCCGGTTCCTGGTCGAATCGCAGGACACCGGCGGCGGTTGGGGACATCGTGCGGGAGATCCCATCGATGTGCTGAGCACGGCGTACTCGCTCATCGCTCTCGGCGGATCCAGCGAAGCCGCAACCCTGCGTGCGGGCCTGGAATACCTGCTCTCCCAACAGGAAGCCAACGGAGGGTTCAGCGCCCCACCCGACTCCGCCGGACCGCGCCCCCTTCCGCACGACGCACCAGTGCTCGCCGACTGCTTCGCGTTGCTCGCCATGAGCCACCTCATGACCGCGTCCAGCTGATGACCGCCGCCGTACCCCGCAATCACAACACCGCCGCCCGCGATGGGCGCGGGTGCCGGTCGGCTCCGTACGTGCTGATGGTCTGTGCCACGTAGCGGAACACTTCCTTGCCTGCGGGGAAAGGTGCGTCGCATGCTGGGCGCCTGGCCTGCTGATTCCCTCTCCATTGGACTCCGATGGGCCGGGTGTCGCCCGCTCCAAAAGAGGAGGAGCGCGGTGCCCAGCCGGGAGGAGTCCAGTCATGGCGGAGTCGACGATGCAGAATCTGGTCGGAATTCAGCGACTCGGCCAAGGACATCTCCGCCGAGCTGTCGGCGGTGGGGCGCTCCAGGGACAGGCTGGCCGTGATGTTCACCGACGCCAACGGTGCGGTCCAACTCCGGGCCGAGCCGCCGGGTGGCGGCCCACTCGGTGGGGCGCTGCCCCCAAGAACCAGCTCGTGTCGGCCAATCAGTCCACAGTGGAGAACGCGCCATGGGACTGCCAGGATCTGGACTGCTCCGTGATCGCCGAGGCGCCCGCAGCAGCGCCGTCCTTCATGGGGGGTCTGCACCTGGGGCTCCGGCTGAGGGACGGGACGGTCAGCTACAGCCACCTGTCGGCCCCGGCATAGCCGACCCGGGATGAAGTCTCATCCACTCGAATTCCCTCACATAGCAAGGATATCCGGATGCGTAGCTCTGGACCGATCCGGCGCGGCGTGGCTGCTGCCCTGACCGTGGTGGGGGTGTGTACCGCGACGCTGGTCGCGGCGGCACCCGCGCAGGCCGATGACCCGCCGATCGTGTACTCCGCCCTCGGAGATTCGTTGTCGGCCGGGGCGGGCGCGTTGCTCGCCCTCCCGTACGACCTGAACCTGCTCTGCACGCGCAACACGGGAAGTTACCCCGTGCTGTGGGTGAACAACCACGACGTGTCGTCGTTCGACTTCGCCGCCTGCAGCGGCGCGACCACCGTCGATGTCATCAACAACCAGCTCGGCGGACTCAGCTCCGCCACCACCCTGGTCACCGTCACCGCAGGCGCCAACGACTTCGCCTCGGTGCAGGCCATCTTCACCTGCCACACACAGAGCGACGCGGCGTGCGAGAACGCGTGGGAGGACCTGTCCGACGCCTACACGGCCGACCTCGGCGATCTGCTGGACGCGATGCTGGCGGCCATCACCACCGCGGCACCCAATGCCGAGGTCGTCCTGATGGGCCCGCCAGGACTGTTCGCCCTCAGTTCCGGTTGCGGCCTGCTCGGCCTCAGCCTGGCCAAGCGGACCGCCATCGCGGACGCGGGTGCCGTGTTCCGCGGCATCTCCTCGGCCAGGGCCAGCGCCAACGGCGCTGTCTACGGCGATGCGGTGCCCGCCTTCAACGGCCACCGCATCTGCAACACAAGCCCCTGGATCCACGACCTCAGCGGACTCGTCTTCGCCTACCACCCTGACGACGACGGCTACCGCTACGGCTACCTCCCGACTCTCGAAGCCATCACCGGCTGACCGCCCGCCGGTCCTTCTCGGTGGCCACCGCCGATGCGGAGAGGAGCGTCGCGGCGGCGAGGCTGCCCCACAGGGCGGCCGGGCCGCGGGAGGCGAGAGCGGTGATGACCGCCGGGGAGACGGCGAGGCCGAAGCCCGTGGAGAGCTGGAAACGGGCGAGGGCACGGCCAAGGACATGAGTCGGCGCGAGGACGGTGACCAGTGCTGTGGCGCTACCGGCATAGATGATCTCGCCGATGGTGCAGACCACGGACACCGCGGCGACGGCCGGGGCACCCCAGCCATGTCCCAGCGCGGTGGCCGCGAGGAAACCGAGGTAGGACACGGCGAGTACCACCCCGGCAACAGCCAGCACGGTCCGCCGGGCAAAGCGGGACATCAGCACGGTGACCGGCACCTGCAGGGTGACCACCAGCACCGTGTTGGCCACGAAGATGGCTGCCGACCACACCGGGGACGCGTGCAACTGGGTCACCAGGATCAGGGGCAGCGCGATTTCGGGGACGTTGAGGCAGAAGACGTAGATCACGTTGGCGGCCAGTAGCGCGCGCATCCGAGGTGCGGGCCCGCCGTCGCTGTCCTCGGCCGGGGCAGCGGCCGGGTGGGTGCGGAGGTGGACCGACCACGCCAGGGCCGCAGCGGCGAGATAGGCGAGCCCGGTGAAGGCCGCCAGCACCTGCAACGCGGTGGTGCCGCCCGCCAGGCATGCGGTGGCGACGAGCGCACCCACCCCAAGGCCGGCGTTGCGCAGCGCGCGACCACCCGCGAGCGCGGCATCGCGTTCCTGGCCGTGGGCGACCGTGGCCACCAGGGCCGCATGGGCGGCGGGCCATGCCTGGTTGCCGATGCCGAGGAAGAGCGCCGCGGTCGCGAACAGCCCGACGTGCCCCGCGGGGGCGGCCAGCAGCAGCGCCACACCCAGCACCCGCACGAGCATCGACGCCGCCACGACCGTGCTGCGCGCACCCCGGTCCAGCCAACGGCCGACGGCGGGCATGCACACCAGACCCGTGACGACACCGGCCGTCATGGCGATGCCGGTGACCGACGCGGACAGCCTCAGCACCATCACCCCGTAGAGCAGCAGAAAGGGCCGCATCATGCCGGTGCCGAGGGCGTCCACGGCCAGGGCGACCGCATAGCGGGGACCTCCGGAGGCGCGGACAAGGGCGCGGGGCCGGATCTTGGTGGTGGTTGCCATGGCGTCAACGGTGCGGCTGGACACCCCGCTTGCCTTCTCGATTGACCGACACCGTCAATCGAGAAGGTCGCCGGCCATCCGACCAGCGATGATGAGGGGATGACGTTGAGGATCGACATCAGCGGCCTGCCCTCCGGGCGACTGCGGTTCGCCGCGTCCCCGCTGGCAGAGCTGACCGCGATGCTGCACGTGCTGGCCGAACCCGGCCATCACCCGCGGTTCGCAGGCTGGGCAGGGGACGTCTGGGCCGGGTTGGCGCCGGAACTGGCCGAGCGGCTCAGGGAAGCGGAGTTCCTCTGGCGTTCCTCGCGGGCCGACTTCCTGGTCCCCGCTCGTCCCCGCCCGACCCTCACCGAGGAGCTGGACGACGTGGACCGGCTCGACGACGAAACCTATGTGACCGCCGCACTCATCACCACGTGCGGCAGCAACCGGGTCCACTTCGCCGCGCCGTCACCACTGACCGACGCGACCGCACGCGAGCGGGCACTGGACCTCGCCCAGGCCCGAGGCGCGCTCCAGGAAGCCTTCGCCGAACGGCTGCTCACGGACCCCGCGGCCGTGCGGGCGCGGGTGCGCAACACCCTCGAACAATGCGCGGAGGCCTTCTTCGACACCGCATGGACGAGCGTCGCCACGCGACTCGGCGCCGACCTGCGCATGAAGAACGACCTGCACAAACGTCAGGGCATCGGCCCGGCACTCGCGGCGGTTTCCGGCGCCGTGACCCTGGCGCCGGACGGCGACCGCATCATCGTGGACAAACTGCAGGACAACGCGACCACCGCACACGGCACCGGGGTCACCTTCATCCCCAGCGTCTTCGGCAGCCCGCACCTGGTGGTGATCCACGCACCAGGATGGCAGCCGGTGGTGCAGTACCCCGTCGCCGAGCCGAGTCCATCAGAGCCGGTATCGCTGGAAACGGTCACACAACGACTGGAGGCACTCGCACATCCGGTACGGCTGCGGCTCCTGCGCACCCTCGCCCGCGGCCCGCACACCACCGGCGAACTCGCCAGCGCCTGGGAACTCTCACCCCCGGAGGTCTCCCGTCACCTCGCCGCCCTGCGCCGCGCGGGCCTGCTCACGACCCAGCGGCATGGCCGGTACGTCCGCTACACCCTCAACCTGCCCGACCTGACAACGCTGGGGACAGACCTGCTGGCGGCCGTACTGCGCTGAGCGCTGGTGTCCCATGTGCCGGTTACTCGGACACGTACCGCGCACTGTCCATATAGACATTCCTGTCGTTCCCGGTGAGGAACCAGAAACGACTGGTGCTGCCGCCTGCGACGCCAATGGGCATGGTGGTGGAACCCGCACCACCGTCGAAGGACTCCCACGGTGCCCAGGAACCCGCGTTCCACCAGGACTGGTAAAGCTTGCCATTCATGCCGGTATGGATCACGATCACCGTGCCCCCTGGCTGAGCGAACGCCGTAACGGCACACTTCGTCTCCCCCGGCAGCTTCTCCCATCCCGACCACACGTCGGCCGTCCGGCGATTGACGTTGATGCGCTGGTCGGTCCCCACAGCGAACACGAACAGTTCCTCGTCACGGCCGACCGCCGCCGCGACGGGGATATTCGTCACCATCTCACCCGGAATTTTCGTCCAGCCCATGATTCCCGATATCCTTTCCGGTAACGTTCGAGAACTCTCCAACAGTATTTGCGGGGAACGCGGCTCCGCGCAATACCCCGTGTCGGCTGTCATCACACGTTACGGTTCGACATCATCCCCGGACAGGTCCATTCGAGTGACCAACAGCGACACCCTCAGTATTGCCGCAGTACCACAGAGAAGACATCACAGAATAAAGTCAACAATGCACGCATCACGTACACCTTGCACGGTGACCGCATCGACCTGGCGGAGTTTCCTGGATCGAATTTGATCGACAGGCGCACAGGCACCGATTTCGACGCAGCAGGCAGCCACCTTCGGGTTGGGTTGTGTTTGCTGATCGCGGCATCGTCGACCGCCGCCCACCTACATTCACGTCCTGTCCACATCAACACGCTCTACCCTGCTTGACATCCCGGATTCGAAATAAAGATATGCCGCATTTGCGACCTTGTCATAGGTAACTCGCATATCTACCATGTCTCACCTGTCTCTTGTTCTCCACCCGCTCGATCAGCAGGGAGCGAAGCTCCAATATTATCGCGCACGTCCGCGATGGATCGGTCCGATCGATCCAGAGACAATTGAATTCGAGCGCATGCGACCGCCAACAACGTCTCCCGGCTGCCGGAGCGCGGTCGGCCAGCGCATCTGATCCACGCCGCCTCGGTATCCGCCTTCGCCGTCGGAACGGGCAGTGCCGACTACGCCGCCTCCAGACACGCGGACCTCGCGGTCGCAGCGGTTCTGCGCGCCGACCAGCGGGGCACCGGCGTCCGGGTGTCAGTGCTGCGCCCCGACCGGGTCGTCGCGCGGACTGCTCCGGCGCCGCGCTGGCCGCCGAGGACAGCGGGGCGGACGGCAGCGCTGTTCGCATAAGCGAATAGCTCCGTGTCGTTTCGGCGGGTCCGGGCTTAGCTTCTGGCGGTGGCGAACGAACTGACCATCCCGCTCCTGCCCTGTCCATCCATCGACGAGATCGCGTCGTTCTACGAGATGCTCGGCTTCGAGATCACCTATCGGCAGACGCGGCCGAACCCGCACGTCGCGGTGCGACGGGAAGACATCAACCTGCACTTCTTCGGGATGGACGGCTACGACCCGGCGCAGTCGTACAGCACGTGCCTGATCATCGTGGCGGACACCAGCGAGCTGTTCGAGGCCTTCGCGGCGGGGATGCGGGCCGTGCACGGCAAACTACTCATCTCCGGCATCCCGCGCATGACCCGGCCGCGGCTGCGCAACGACCGGTACACCGGGTTCACCGTCGTCGATCCGGGCGGCAACTGGATCCGGATCAACAAGGCCGCCAAGGAACCCGAGGCGCTGACCAAGCTCGCCAAAGCCATGGAGAACGCCGCGAGACAGGCGGACGCACACGGCGACGAACGCCAGGGGCTGAAGATCCTGGAAGGCGCGCTGAAGCGGGCGACCGGCGACGAACCGGAGTTTCAGGCGGCGCGGGAATACCGCGACGAACTCGTCGAACGAACCAAAGGAGTCTGAGCCGCACTCAGACGCCAGAGTGTTGAAGCCGCTGACACAGGCGGTCGAGACGGCCCAGCGGGTGCACTGACGCCCCCGCTGGGCTGTCGTTTACCCGGACTGTTCGCGCGGAAGGACGTAGCAGAACCACCGGATGCGCGGTGCCCAGGCCTGGAAGGTGGCGATGTCGTCGAGCCGGACGAGCGGCCTGATCCGGGTCAGCGCGGTGTGCAGGCGGGTCCAGGTAGCGACCTCCCACCCCTCCAGCGGTCCGCGCACCAGGTTGCGCCAGCCGTCCTCATGAGGGGTGGGTTCGAGGTCGTTGACGAACTCGCCCCATGAGGTGCGTGTCCGGCAGCGCAGCAGGCCGCCCTTGCACCGGTCGTCCGGCTGGGCGTCCAGTAGCCGGCCGAGCAGGTGGGCGTGCGCGGTCAGGACACCGAGCAGCAACGCGACCGCTTCGTGCTCGCCAGGCTCGTCGGCGGTGCCGATGAAGCGGGAGGAATCGGACAAGTCGCGGGTGGCACGCACCATCCGGTACAGGTTCATCAGGCGCTTGCCTGCGCGCGGGGTCTCGATGAGCGGGTCCAGCGCCGCCAGCAGAGTGAGCTCGCGATCTGTCAGCGGCCTGGGAAGCACCGGCCGCCCCGCATCCTGAGTGTCTACTTCGGAGCCTTCTTCGACGTCCATCTTGGACACTTGACCAAGGGGCTGCGAGGGTGGTGGCGGGTCGGCGGGTTCGTGTGCGGCTGGTGGTGCCGAAGGAGCGACCCGGTGTTCGCCTGCCATCGAGCGCAGCAGGTCGTGCAGCGAGTCGGGGGACATCCGGGGAAGCAACATGGGGATGTTGAAGATCTTCTCCAGGTAGTCCGTCGGGGTGGCCTGCCCATCTGTGCCGGGATGCTCGTCGAGCAGCTGCCGGTAGTGCGAGCCGACCGAACGTGCCAGCCAGCGCGGATCCACGCCGACGACCACAACGAACAGGTCCAGGGCGAGAAGCAGGTGGACGGCCTGGAGCACGTTGACCACCTGCTCCGGGTCGCATCGGTCGAGGTCGTCGATGTAGAGCACGATCCGGTCAATCGGCTGATGTTCCGGGGTCGGGTGGTCCCGCCATTCCTTGAGCAGCCGGATCAGCTGCTCGAAGTCCTTGCGGATGGTGGAGATCAGCCCGAGGCTGCCTGCGTAGGCGTCACCACGCGCCCGGTCGACGAGGAAGGAGTACAGCCGCTGACCGGGATTCAGCTCGGCCAGCTGCCTGCCCAGCTCACCGACCCGGGACACCACCTCGTCCAGCTGGGCCTGCGCCACCTGCTGCTCCGCCTCCGCCCGGCGCAGCCCGTCGAGCAACTCCGGCGTCGCCGAGGTCACCTCGCCCACGATTCGGCGGAGCTTGCGCAGCCCTGACCTGGCGGCACCCGTCACCGCGACGCACACGGCGAGGGCCGTGGCGAGCAAACCACCGCCGATCGTGGCCAGCCAACTGCGCAACTGCGGTACCTGCAACGCCGCGACCAGCACCACGAAGACGAGGACCGCGGCCACCGCGAGCACTGTCCTGACCCGGCCAACCCACGGCAGGCGTCGCAACGCATGAGCTTCATCGACACTGCCGTGTAGCTGCTCGACGAACAGCCGGCCCTGCTCCTCCTCGTCGTCGATGCCCAGATGGCGCCAGATGCCACCGACCTCGTCCCGGAACGATGGTGACCCAAGGAGATCCCGAATGCTGATCGTGCGCTGCCGGGCAGCCTCGTCCACGCGAGCACGCAGCACGGCGACCTCGGTCTCGGCGTGTTCGGTCGCCGCCTTCAGGACGTCGCGCTGGCTCAGTACCTGGCTCAGCTCGTCGCGCAGCCGGCGCCTGTCGTGCGCGACGTCGGGTCCGGGGCCTGCGAGCTGGCGGAAGATCTCGTCACCGAGGCTTGCCCACAGGTTGCTGTCCGCGTAGTGCCATGCGTTGAACCCGATCTGCATGATCGAGCCGCAGTACGTTCCGGACCCGGCGAGGTCGTCGATCCGCTGGCGCAGCAGGCCCATGAAGTAGCTCTTTCCGGCGCCCCACTCACCGAAGATCCCCACAGACAACGGCAGCGGCGTTGTCCGGTCCGCGACCACCGCCGCCAGCATGGACACGTACGGCGCCAGCCCAAGCTGATCCTTGTACAGCGGGATCCCCAAGTTCGGATCCACCCGATCGCTGTCGAACCCACCCGCGAGATCATCCGAGTACCGCGGCATCCCCGAGTCTGGAGCCACCCGGTCACTGTCGAACCCATCCGAGTACACCGGTTCCGGCGTAGCGGTGTCGACGGTGGCGTCCCGCCACGCGGCCCGGATCGCCGCCTGGGTCCGGGTGTCCCGGCAGAGGAGCACGACCTCCCGCAGCGCCGTGGCGGCCCGAAGACGTGCCAGGGAGGTCTCGTCGCAGACGGTCCTGGCCACGTCCAGTGGATTGAACCCCAGCACCCCGGTGGCCAGCAGTGGTAGCCCCAGCCTGGTGCAGCCCAACCGATCCGCGAACTCGACGGCTTCGTGCGTGGCGTCCCGGATGGCGTCCAGCGTGACCTGCCCCATGCCGCCCGAATGCGGTGACGCCAAGATCGCGCGCCGGAGACGTCCGCCATGTCTGCCGCTGCCGCCAAGGTCGATCAAGACCGGTTCCTGGGGCGAGATCCTGCCGTAGTCGATCGAATTCCAGTCCGGTTCCGGGTACTCGCCGCGCACCGCGAGGCCGAGGGCACCCAACGACGAGCCAACCGAGAGCACGATCGTGTCGATGTCCAGCAGCCATGGTTCGGACGTTCGAGCGACTGACACCCTGACCTGCCCGGCCGTACCCAGAAGGCTCACGGCCTCAGCGGGGTCCTCGACCATCCGAGGTTTCTCGCCGGTTGGATTCAGCGCGGACGAGGCGGTCGTCTGCGACGCGCCGAGGCCCAGTATCCGCAACCACACCTCACTCGAGAATTCGCCAACTTCGACGGAAACTGCCTGGTAGGAACCCGGTTCCGCCGCCGGTTCGTGCTTGATCACGTCACGGTAGAACTCCGGTGACGCAATCACCGCGAGCATTCCGCCTGAATCCCTCAACTCGGCCTTCTCGTCACTGGCCACCAGCAGACGAAACGCGCTGTTCAGCGCGTCCCCGCCCCCGCTCGGAGAGTTCCGGGTGATTTCACCGGAATGCAGCACGATACGCATGCCGATCGACGCCTCGGCGACCCGGACCGCGTTGTACCGGCGCAGAGCGGCCAGCAGCCGCGTCACGAACGGATCGGCCAGGACCACCTTCGGCACGCTCGCAGGCACCAGCACCAGCACGCAGTCGCCGCGCTCCTCGTGCTCACATTGCGCCCAGTCGATGCCGGACTCGTCGAACGCCTGTCGCAGCACGTCGTACATGCCGTCCCGGATCTCCCGCTGGTCGCCGATTGTCCGACCAGGGTTGGTGAACTTGACGACCTCGACCAGGACGATCGACCAGTGCATCATCGGCGCTCCGAGCGTCACGACATCCCTCCCAGTATCCGAGCCCCGCCAATTGTGGCTCTTTGTGACCGACCCGTGGGCGTTACCGGCCGAAGACGTCGGGTCGCAGCCTGTCAAGCTCCGGTTTTGGTGGAAAGTTTGATGTGCCTGGGTTTGCGGAGTCGGGTTACCGCACTCCAAGGAGGCGGTGCGCCCAAAGCCCGGTTCGCCGTGATGACCGACCTCATCCGCCAGGTCCATGCAGCCGCGACACTGGCGAAGGAGATCCCCGATCACCAGATCAGCTGCACCGCGCCTGACAAGCACCGACTCGGATCTCCGCGCAGTTCGTTTGCATCGCCCGCGCACCGTGAGGGGGCACAACCACCGCAGATCGTCAAGCACACTCATGTCATCCTCAAGATGTTCGGCAGCCTTTGCATGAACGACCAGCCGAAGTCGTCCAGGCCTCAAACAAGACGCGCGTGGGGATCGGGCCACTGCCCGCGTACTGCGGCGAAACGCTCATTAACACCAGGTTCCCAGTGGCTCCACATGGGCGGCAATCGCGTTCTCGGCGTCATGTACAGGGCCGTTGTTGTGGGCGAAGGTAATTCCGCCGCAACCACAGGCGGAAGATTGGCGACACGCGACACTAGTGTTGCGTCCTGCATCCTCATCTCAACAGCAGTCCAACATCCGACGCCACTATAGCGCCCAACTCCCCAGAAACACCGGCTTTTCCTCGTCAACGAGCCTCGCGAAAAACTCGTCGACCGAGTCACCGTACCCGTACACCGAGGAATCCATTCCCGCAAAGAATCTCATCGCAGGCGATATGTAAATGGTAAAATGAAAACTGTTGATTCCTACCGGACACAACGACGACTCGTCCACGATTTCCGCACACCGACAAGCAATTATTGAGCCGCGCTCCGTGCGCACCTGCTTCGGATCGAACTCGGTCCAGGACCAGACTCTTCGGTCATTCAACATAATACTGGGCGAATGCACGATTCGCAGCCCTGAAAACGCCGTCAGAAATCGCAAAGCAGCAGGCGACACATCGAAGCCGACCGAGATCATCTCATGAACGATTACGCTGACATCCATAGCACGTTCCGGCTGCCAACCCACCTCTTCAGCCAACTGGCGACCCCGGCCGCCGATCACGATTCCCACGTTCACCTTCCTCTCACCAGATCAGCTGCACCGCGCCTGACAAGCACCGACTCGGATCTCCTTCATTCACCACAAGGGGCGGAACACCGTATGAAACTCCGGCCGGTCACTGGGGAAGTCGTCCGGGAAGATGTTCGTGCGCAACCGCCCGGTCAACAGGTCGAACACGACCCTCGTCGACGACGCGTGCACCACCCGATGCGAGAACTGCCGTGCCGCACCGATCCACGTCGGCCACTTCTCCGGCGTCCCCGTCGGCAGCCACAGCAACATGTCCCCATTGTCCGTGCCACCCCACGCCACGAGGTCGGCGGCCTCCAGACTGAACTCGGACCTCATAGACACGCTGCACAATATCGCGCGAAAACGTATGAACAGCGGCCTGCTTCTCAGAAGGAAGTCGGCCGTTTACCGCCGTCGCATACCACACATTGAACCGCGCTTGCTCAGCTATCAACTCACCCACCGATTCAACCACGTCGTTGCCGACCTTCTCACTCGCAAGGATCGCAATGCAAAGGTTAGTGGGGGGCACAGCCGTCGGACTCCTGATGTCGTCCGGAATGACCCACACAGACGGGGCCACGAGCCGAACCCATTCCCAACCTTTTCTCTCCCGATCATCGCTCACGATTCTGCTCACTCCACAACTAGAAGTTGGTTGTCTCCTTAAGCCAGCTTACAATGGCTGTCGACTCCATCTGCACATCAGCCCGACCACCAGTCGTCAGATGTCGCCGCAGTGCGTAACACAGTTTCGCCAATCTGGATGATAGTTACCAGACCGTCCGATTGTAACTGGTCAGGTCGTTGCGGAGGATTAGCTGGTTGCGGGTGTCCAGGGGTGGCCGTCGGTGAGCATGACGAGGACTTCGAAGAATTGTTTGCCGTGTTTCGCGGCGGTGGAGAGGTAGCTGCGTATCGCGCAGAACTGTCGGGCGCCGGTGAGGGTTGCGGAGGCAGCCGGACACTTTCTGCCGGAGTTGATCATGCGGATGTCGCGTCGGATCCGTTGTTGTCTGGTGGTATTCGCCAGTCTTGGGTGAAGCGGAGGTAGTCGTCTTGGCGGTCGAGCAGTCTGCGGGCCAACGCGTTGTGCTTCTGCATGGTCTTGGTGGAGGGTGCGGTGGTCTGGTTGTAGCCGATCTGCACGGCCGAGTGGTAGAGCCCAACCTGGGTGCCGAGGAGGTCGGGGGCGATAGTGTCAGCACCGGCCATGATTGCGTCGTCGACGAGTTTCTGCATCGCCACCAGCGCGTCGGCGGCCTGGGTGGCCCAGTGCCACCGCGCGTCTGGGTCAGTTTGGGCGGCGGTGTCGGCGACGGCCTGGAGTTCCCGTAGGGCATGCGCGCAACACAGCTGGTGGTCGGCGTTGACGTAGGTGTCATACGGCGCCCACGCGTCGTGCACCGCCACCCCGCGGAAGCGGGTGAGGACACCGGCGTGGTCGATGCCTTCCTGGCCGCGTCCGCGGTGGCAGGTGATCAGGGTGTAGCGGTCGGTGCGGGCGCAGTGCACCCAGTGTAGTTCGCCGGCCACGCGCAGAGCGGTCTCGTCGAACCCGGCCACCTCCGCCTCAACGATCCGATCACGCACGACATCGAGGAAGTCGTCCAGCCTGTCAGCGGCCCGGCGCGTCACCGCGGCCACGGTGCCCTCGGAGACTGGGGTGCCGAACAACTCGGCCAGCGCCTGCGCGGTGCGCTTCTTGGACAGGAACTGCCCGACATACAAGTAGAGGATGATCGCGGTGATCCGCGACCCGTACTGCGTCGGTGCGGTCACCCCATCCGGGGCGGTACCGCAGGTGGTGGTCCCACACGAGCAGCGGCGCGCGATGAGTTGATGCTCAGTCACTTGCACCGTCACCGGCGGCAAGTCGAACACCTGTCGGCGCTCCATACCCACCTCCGGTGCGTCCGCCAGACCTGCCCCACACCCGCGACACGCGCCGGGCTCGTGCCGCTTTCGCTCGTTCGGGTCCTCGACCAGCGCCAACGTCGACCCGGGATGCCCAGGCTGTCCACCCGGATTCTTACCGCTCTCGCGCCGCAACGACTTCGGCGCCGGCTTGGTGAACGGCGAGTCCGACGACGGCGGGCGCGACGAGTTCCGACTGTTCTGCCCCAACCGCCGCTTCAACTCCGCGACCTCGGCCTCCAACTGATCAATCCGCTCAGCCTGCCGCACCACCAAAGCGACAAGATCCTCATAGGACGGAACACGACCAACTGACACACCATGATCACCCCACGCAGACGATCAAGACTTACGAGCGGCCTGACCAGTTACGCTCGATATACGATGCAGCACAACGCATACGAGATCGCCACCGGATGAAAGACTCACTGCGCCGAGAGCGTCAGGAGTCCGACATTTCGGAAGGACGGATCGTTAGCGTCGGCTGCCGCCCTGGCGTTACCGCGAGCACGAGACCCGTCCGAACTTCGCCGACACGCCTCAAGGCCTCCTCCACTGCGAATCGACTGTCTGTCACATGATGAGCGTCCACATGCCCGTACACGCCCTGAGGTGTCATCTGACACCCACCCCGAACGCGTGGACGCAGACAATTTCCACTTCAACCACGTGACCGACCAAGCGAGGGTCCATATCCCCCATCGAGATACCGGGAGACATGTAGGTCCGGAGCTTCCACCATGGAGCGTGCAGCCATTCCTTCTGGGGGCCAGGTAAACGATCACCTCGCATGATGTCCCGCCGACTTGATCAGCTTGGCCGTCGGACAGGTTCACATGCGCCGATGGAGACCAGTCCGGCGGCACTGATGCTGACCGACAGGGCCCGTTCGTCACCCCTCGTCGTCGAGGCTGTGCCGGGCTTCGACGAGGTCTTGGCGCACCGTTCGCAGCGCGTTGAGTAAGGCGTCATACTCCGCATCGGAGAGAGGAACCAACTCACCATTGCGTCTCGTTGCCTCCGTCTCGGCGATCAGTGCAGCCCGGTACGCAGCCCACGGCTCATAGGCCCGCCGCACGACATTTCCTTAGCCCGTATGCAGGGCGCCCTGCACCTCCGGCGGAACTCGACCGTTCACCCGCGTCGCATACCACACGTTGTAACGTGCCTCCTCCGCGAGAAGTTCACCAACCGCCTCAAGCACGTCATTCCCGATTCGTTCCTCTGTCAGGATCGCGACCAGTAGGTTGGTGGTGGGCACGCGCGTAGGACCCTTGATGTCCTCCGGAATCGGCCACGAAGACCTCGGCACGAACCGAAGCCAGCCGAGACCATCCAAATAGTCTCCCATTGCCAGCCCTCACCACCCACTTCGTCACTGTTCGAGCGTTTCCGGAATCATATGCGCTGCTTCGCCCGATCACATCGGGAAGTCCCGCCCATCCGCGTTGCACATCCACACAGTGCGTGATGCAGGTTGGATAGTCTTGATTCAGTGTCAGTCGGTTCCGGCCACCTTGCGCGCCTCGGTCCGGCCCGTCTTGGGGTCGGACGCCAGCACCGAGTCTGACCCTTCGATCGACTGCACCAGCCGTCGCGGGGTCTCTCTGGTCTCGACTGCCAAACGTGTCGCTCGTTCACGCAACTCGTCGGGGTACTCCCGTGGTGTCGCCATGAGTGCGAATCCTCCGGGTGTTCGATGTCTCCATCAAGTCCGGGGCGAGACAGCCATGCCCTGACTTGACCAGACCACAGTGCAATAGGTCCAAGGCGTCGACGACGATCAGCGGATCGATCAACCTCGACCACCAAGAAAGGCAGCAGCGTCTATCTCCGTGCCGATGTGGACCGCAAGAGACGCCCGAAAATCCCCTCAGGCCGGGGGCGATGTTTCTCGGTCTACCGATCGCCGCCATAAATGCGGCGTCAATCCGCAGATTCATCATCGTTGATTGCTAATTCGGCACGGATTCGTGCGGCTTCAGCACGAGCGGCCCCCGCTTCAGCGGCCGCCCTCTGCCGATCTTCCTGATAAACCAGGACTAGAGCCAGCGAGTCCAGCGCATCCGCAATCCTTTCGCGCCAATCAGCAAAGGATTCGGCATCCTGGTCACTAGAGGGTTGTTCTGATCGCACTTCTCGCAATCTCTGCAGCGCGGTACGCAACTCTGGAGCGACTGACACGCGACTCACTCACGTCTATTGATTAGCGGCAAGAACCGTTGACGTACCGGACAAGCGCGATCAACGCACCATGGAGATCAATACGGAACGTAATTTCCATAGCGCCGCCGCCGATCATTACAGACCGGGTCAAACTTGTCCGAACCTTCTCGGATCAACTCAACGTTACAATTTGCCTCGATACTCCAGCCAGTCACGTACCTCGCGAGCGATGTCTTCTCGTTGGACATGCGGGAAGATCCATTCAAGACCGCCAAGGGCATACTCGACATCAGGTGAACGTCAAAGTCGGTTTGTGCTGGTAGCGGCGGTGATGATGGGGATGATTCGGGTTCGGTCGGCGGCGTTGCGTTGCAGGGTGCGGGTGATTTGGGTGATGCCGGCCAGGCGTAGTAGGC
>NZ_JBARWZ010000140.1:0-21601 GCF_049647105.1 Actinophytocola sp. | reverse complement strand
AGTTTCATAGAGTTACGGCGGCCATAGCGGTGGGGAAACGCCCGGTCCCATTCCGAACCCGGAAGCTAAGCCCACCAGCGCCGATGGTACTGCACTCGCCAGGGTGTGGGAGAGTAGGACACCGCCGAACACCCTTCACAAGAGGCCCTCCGCACCCCGGGGGGCCTCTTGCATGTTCAATAGGTGTCGGAGCCCCGCAAGTACCGCAGGCCCCGTAGTGCAGGAGGAACAGTGTCGGACCGCAACCGCGACGAGTCAGAGAGCGGTGGCGCGCGCAACCGAGACCGCGACTCCAACCGCAGTGACCAGGGCAGTCGCCCTTATCGGAACAACCAGAACCGGGACAGGGGCGGCTACCGCCCCACCCGCGACCGTAACGATGGTGGCCGGGGCGCAGACCGGGGCAGCTATCGCCCCAACCGCGACCGCGACGAGAACCGTGGCTACCGCCCCCGTCACGACAACAGCGGAACCGCAGGTCAGCCCCGCCACAACGACGACCGCGGTCACCGAGGCGCCTCCCGCGACAACAGCGGCAACCGCCCGTACCGCGACGACCGCCCCTCCCGCGGCGGCGAGTCCCGCCAGCCCCGAGACGACCGCGGCTCCCGGAGCTACGGCGGCGGAAACCGCGACGACCGCCCCAGCCGCCCGTCCCGCGAAGACGGCGGCTACCGAGGTGGCGACCGCAACTCTCGCAGCTACGGCGGCGGAAACCGCGACGACCGAGGCACGCGCCCGTCCCGCGACGACCGCGGTTACCGAGGCGGCGACCGAGACGATCGCCCCAACCGCCCATCCCACGACGACCGTGGCCACAACAAGGGTGGCCGCGACGAGCGAGGAAACCGTCCGTTCCGCGACGACCGCAGTCGGGACCGCGACGACCGAGGCAACCGCTCCTTCCGCGACGACCGCGGTGGCGACCGCGGCACCCGCCCATCTCGCGATGACCGCGCCTTCCGCAGCAGCGACCGTGACGATCGCGGCGGCCGCCCGGCCCGCGACGACCGCGGCCACAACCGTGACGACCGGGGCAGCCGCAACTTCCGCGATGACCGCGGTTTCCGAGGCGGAGACCGCAACGACCGCGGCACCCGCCCATCTCGCGACGACCGTGGTTCCCGCGGCGGCGATCGTGACGATCGCGGCACCCGGCCGTCTCGCGACGATCGTGGTTTCCGCAGTGGGGATCGTGACGATCGCGGCACTCGGCCGTCTCGCGACGATCGTGGTTTCCGCAGTGGGGATCGTGACGATCGCGGCACTCGGCCATCTCGTGACGATCGTGGTTTCCGCAGTGGGGACCGTGACGATCGCGGCAGGCCGTCACGCGACGATCGCGGTTTCCGCAGCGGAGACCGTGACGACCGCGGCACCCGTCCATCTCGTGACGATCGCGGCTTCCGCAGTGGAGATCGTGACGACCGCGGTACCCGCTTATCTCGCGACGACCGTGGTTCCCGTGGTGGTGACCGGGTTGACCGAAGCAGGCCGTCTCGCGACGATCGTGGTTTCCGCAGCGGCGATCGTGACGACCGCGGTACCCGCCCTTCGCGTGACGACCGCGGCGACCGAAGCACCCGCCCATCTCGTGATGACCGCGGTTTCCGCAGCGGAGACCGCGATGACCGTGGCACCCGCCCGTCCCGCGACGACCGGGGCAACCGGCAAAGCCACGATGACCGAGGCTTCCGAAGCGGCAACCGCGACGACCGCGGCGGCCGCCCGTCCCAGGACAACCGTGGCTTCCGAAGCGACGACCGGGGCAACCGCCAGAACCGCGACGACCGGCGAACCAGGGACACCGGCCGAACCCCGGCCAACGACACCCCGCCTGCCGAAGCCCCGCAGGAACCGACCAGCGGCTTTGCCCGCCGCAACCACTACACGTCCACCACCGGCGGCGAAAGCCACGCCTCCGGCTACCGCACCCGCGAAGACTCGGCCTACGAGGACGTCACGGCGACCGGCGAGTTCAACTCCGGCGCGATTACCGAGGACGAGCCAACCGAGCTTCCCGGCCCGGCAGCCACCGACCACCCTTCGGACGAGCCGCACCCGGCCACCGATGAGCCAACCGAGTCGACAGACGACAAGCCCGAGCAGGCCACCTCCGAGGACTCGGCCGAGACACCCGAACCAGCCGCAGACGAGACGCCCGAGCTGGCCGCACTCGAGGACGCAGCCGCTGATGGTGTTGACGACACGTCCGAGTCGGCCGCACTCGAGGACGCAGCCGCTGATGGTGTTGACGACACGTCCGAGCTGGCCGCACTCGAGGACGCAGCCGCTGATGGTGTTGACGACACGTCCGAGTCGGCCGCATCCGAGGACTCAGCCTCCGAAGACCGGGACGACACACCCGAGCGGATCGCACCCGAGGACTCAACCTCCGATGCCCCGGACACCTCCGAGCCGGCCGCAGCCGAAGCCACGGCCACCGATGACTCGGACGAGACGCCCGAGGACGGCGAGCGCACCCCGGAACCCGCCGAGCAGCAGCACGACCCGCGTCGCCGCGATGGTGAACCAGAACTGTCCGCGGATATCGCGTTCAGCGACCTCGACGCCGACGCACGGCGTGAGCTGAAGAGCCTCTCGAAGGCCGTGGCCGAACTGGTCGGCAAGCACCTGGTCGCGGCGGGCCTCCTCATCGACGAGGATCCCGAGCTGGCGCTCGCGCACGCCCGCTTCGCCCGCACCCGCGCCTCCCGCGTCGCGGTTGTTCGTGAGGCTGCTGGTATCACGGCTTACCACGCTGGTGAGTGGGCCGAGGCGCTCGGCGAGTTCCGCGCCGTCCGCCGCATGACCGGGTCGCAGAACCACCTCCCGGTGATGGTCGACTGCGAACGTGCGCTCGGCCGGCCGGAGCGGGCGCTGGAACTGGCCGCCGAGGGCACGGACCTCCCGTCGGAGGTCGCGGTCGAGCTCAAGATCGTCGCCGCCGGGGCGCGGCGGGACCTCGGGCAGGTCGACGCCGCGGTCGTGGCCCTGCAAGGGCCCGATCTCGACGCCAAGCGCCGTGACCCGTGGAGCGCGCGCCTGTTCTACGCCTACGCCGACAACCTCGAGGCCGCGGGCCGCCACGACGATGCGATCCGCTGGTTCCTCAACGCCGCGGACGCCGACCTCGAGGACGAGACCGACGCCGCCGAGCGCGCCACCTCCCTGAGTGCGTCGTGAGCCTCCTCGACGACTACGACGCCCTCCTGTTCGACCTCGACGGCACCATCTACCGGGGCGAGGAAGTTGTCCCCGGGGCCGACCGCGCCGTCGAGGCGGCACACGCCGCGGGCACAAAGGTCCGGTTCGTCACCAACAACGCGTCTCGCGGGCCCGACGAGGTGGCAAGTCATCTGACTCGCATCGGGGTGCGGGCGGTGCCTGCGGAAGTCAGCACCAGTGCGCAGGCCGCCGCGTCCGTGCTCGCAGGCAAGCTGTTGCCCAATACAACGGTATTGGTGGTCGGCTCGGCCGCACTCGTGCACGAGGTCGAGATCAGGGGCCTCACCGCCACCCGCACCCACAGCGACGACGTCCAGGCCGTGGTCCAGGGCCTGAGCAAGGACACCGGCTGGCGTGACCTCGCCGAGGCGTGTGTCGCCATCCGGGCGGGTGCGCTGTGGGTCGCGTGCAACGTCGACCCCACCCTGCCCACCGAACGCGGTCCGTTGCCGGGCAACGGCTCGCTCGTCACGGCGCTGCGGGCCGCGACCAGCAGTGAGCCGGTGATCGCTGGCAAGCCGGCCACCCCGCTGCTGGACGAGGCGCAGAAGTCAGCCGACGCGCGGAACCCGCTGGTCATCGGCGACCGTCTCGACACCGACATCGCGGGCGCGGTCGCAGCGGGGATGGACTCGCTGCTGGTCCTGACCGGCGTCGCGACCGCGCAGGACCTGCTCGACGCGCCGGAGGACATGCGGCCGACCTTCGTCGCCCACGACGTCGAGGCCGTCGCCGAGGACGGGGTGCGGCTGGCGGGCGACGACTGGCAGGCGACGGTGCGCGAGGCGCTTGCCCGCCTCGGCCTCGAGCATGAAGTAGCGTGACAGGGTGCAGTTCGACACCGACCAGCCCGCCGACGTCGACACGAGCGACATCGACGAGGCGATCGCCGGCACCGAGAACCTCGACGCCGTCCCGCTGACCGAGCATGTCGGCCGGTTCGACGCCGTGCATGTGGCCCTCAACGAGGCCCTCACCAGTATCGACTCGGACTGACGGTGCCCAGGAGGACCCGGCTCGACGCCGAGCTGGTGCGTCGTGGCCTCGCCCGCTCCCGCGAGCACGCCTCACAGCTCATCGCCGACGGCCGCGTGACCGTGCGCGGCACGGTCGCGGGCAAGCCGGCCACGGCCGTCGAGACGGACGCGGCCGTCGTGGTCCGGGATCTCGGCAACGACCCGGACTGGGCGTCCCGCGGCGCGCACAAACTCGTCGGCGCGCTGGAGAAGTTCTCCGTCGGCGTCGAGGGGCGCCGCTGCCTGGACGCGGGCGCGTCCACGGGTGGCTTCACCGACGTCCTGCTGCGCCGCGGCGCGCGGGAGGTCGTAGCCGCCGACGTCGGGCGCGGCCTGCTGGTGTGGCGGTTGCAGACCGACGACCGCGTGGTCGTGCTCGACAGGACCAACGTCCGCGCTCTCACCCCGGAACAGACCGGGGGGCCGGTCGACCTGGTCGTCGCCGACCTATCCTTCATCTCCCTGCGCATCGTGCTGCCCGCGCTGCTCGCGTGTGTGACCGACGACGCCGACCTACTGCCGATGGTGAAACCGCAGTTCGAGGTCGGCAAGGAGCGGCTCGGCTCCGGTGGTGTGGTCCGCGACCCCGCGCTGCGCGCCGCGGCGGTGCTGGACGTGCTGAAGGTGGCCGGGGAGCTGGGTTTGCGCCCCCACGGTGTGGTCGCCAGCCCGCTTCCCGGTCCGTCCGGGAATGTCGAATACTTCGCATGGCTGCGTCGCGGCGCGCCCCTGGACGACCAGGCGGCGGCCGCGCTCGTGGAGACCGCCGTTCGAGAGGGGCCGCAATGACCGCCCGTGAAGTGCTCCTCGTCGTGCATACCGGCAGGCAGGACACCCGCCGCGCCGCGGAGAAGGTCGCGGGCTGGTTCGCCGACGCCGATATCAGGTTGCGCGTATTGGAACGCGAGGCGCCGGACCTGGACGCGTCCGGCTACCAGCGGGTCGTGCCGGTCGACGTGAAGGCCGCGGAAGGCACCGAGCTGGTGTTCGTCCTCGGCGGCGACGGCACCCTGCTGCGTGCCGCCGAGCTGGCCCGGCCCGCCGGGGTGCCGGTGCTCGCGGTGAACATGGGCCGTGTCGGGTTCCTCGCCGAGGCCGACTCGGACATGCTCGACGAGGCGGTGTCGCAGGTCATCGCGCAGCGGTACGAGGTCGTCGACCGCATGACCGTCGACGTCACGGCGTCGCTGGGGGACCGGCGGCTGGCGAAGACGTGGGCGCTCAACGAGGCCAGCGTCGAGAAGAGCAGCCGTGAGCGGATTCTGGACGTGCGTATAGAGGTCGACAACCGGCCCGTGTCGTCGTTCGGCTGCGACGGCGTGCTGTGCGCGACGCCGACCGGCTCCACCGCGTACGCGTTCTCCGCCGGCGGCCCCGTGGTGTGGCCGGATGTGCAGGCGCTGCTGGTGGTGCCGAGCAACGCGCACGCGATGTTCGCGCGGCCGCTGGTGGTGTCGCCGGACTCGCGGATCGCGGTCGAGGTGGACCCGTCCGGTCATCCCGCGGTCCTGTGCTGCGACGGTCGCCGTACGTTCGTATTGCCTCCTGGCGCCCGGGTCGAGGTGGCGGGCGGGGAGATCCCGGCGCGGCTCGTGAAGCTGCGGCAGGGCCCGTTCACCGACCGGCTCGTGGAGAAGTTCGCGCTGCCGGTGCAGGGTTGGCGCAGCCCACGGGTGTGAGTGCGGAACTTTGTGACGCGGACATCGCCATGAATCGAACACACTTGCGGGTGGTGCGAGCTTTTGTCGGTGCGAGCCGATAAAGTGCGCGCTGTGTTGGCCGAGATGCGCATCGAGGGCCTCGGCGTGATCGACGAGGCCACCCTCGAACTCGACCCGGGACTCACCGTGGTGACCGGTGAGACGGGTGCGGGCAAGACCATGGTCGTCACCGGACTGCACTTGCTGTCCGGTGGCCGTGCCGAGGTGTCCAGAATCCGTAGCGGCGCGGCGAAGGCGGTGGTGGAGGGCCGTTTCACCGCTCCGCCAGGCAGTGCGGCGGCGAAGGTCGCGAGCGACGCGGGCGCGGAACCCGACGATGACGGCACGCTGATCGCGTTACGCAGTGTCAACCCGGACGGGCGCTCCAGAGCGCACCTCGGCGGGCGGTCCGTGCCCGTCGGTGTGCTGTCCGAGCTGTCCGAGCAGCTCATCGCCGTGCACGGGCAGAACGACCAGCTCAAGCTGATGCGCCCGACCGAGCAGCGGTCCGTGCTCGACCGGTTCGCCGGTGAGGAGCTGGCCGGCGCGCTCTCCGAGTACCGCAAGGTGCGCGAGGAGTGGGTGCGCGTCAGCACCGAGCTGACCGACCGCAGCGCCCGGTCCCGTGAGATGACGCGCGAGGCCGAGATGCTCAAGCACGGCCTCGCGGAGATCGAGGCGGTGAGCCCCCAGCCCGGCGAGGACGACGAGCTGCAGGAACGGGCGAAGCGGCTCGCGGACGCGGACCAGCTGCGTGAGTCGGCGACCGGTGCCGCGTACGCGGTGTCGGGTGCGCCGGACGGTGATGCGGACGCGCCGGGGGCACTCGGGTTGATCGCCGACGCGCGGCACCGCCTGTCCGGTTCGGACGACCCGCGGCTACGGGAGCTGGAGCCGAGGCTCGCGGAGGCGGAGGCGCTGCTGGTCGACGTCGGCGCCGAGCTGAGCAGCTACCTCGACTCGCTGGACGCGGACCCGCAGGTGCTCGAACAGGTGCTTGCGCGGCAGGCCGAGCTGAAGCAGCTGACCCGCAAGTACGCGGCGGACGTCAACGGTGTGCTGGAGTGGGCTGACACGGCGTCCCGGCAGCTGGCGGGTCTGGACACGTCGGAGGAGGCGCTGGCCGAGCTGGCCAGGCAACGCGAAGAGCTCGCGTCGGCGCTCGCGGAGTGCGCGAAGCGTGTGACGGTGCTCCGCGTCGAGGCCGCCGACAAGCTGGCGCAGGCGGTGACCGTCGAACTGGGGGGCCTGGCCATGGGCCAGGCGGCGATCGAGGTCATCGTCAGCACCCGCTGGGCCGAGCCGAACGACCCGCAGTCGTTGCGTGTCGCGGGCGGCAAGGACCGCGAGGCGTTGGTGCACGCGGGCCCGGACGGTGTGGACGAGGTGGAGATCCGCCTGCGTGCCCACGACGGCGCTGTGCCCCTGCCCGTGCACAAGGCCGCTTCGGGTGGCGAGCTTTCCCGCGTGATGCTGGCGATCGAGGTGGTACTTGCCCACTCCGACCCGGTCCCGACCCTGGTCTTCGACGAGGTCGACGCCGGCGTAGGTGGCCGCGCCGCGGTGGAGATCGGCCGCCGCCTGGCCCGACTGGCGGCAAGCCACCAGGTGATCGTGGTGACCCACCTGCCGCAGGTGGCCGCGTTCGCCGACCGCCACCTGGTGGTCGACAAGCAAGCCCAGGGCGGCGTCACCCGCAGCGACGTGCGCCGCGTGGACGACCAGAACCGGGTGCGGGAACTTGCTCGCATGCTGGCTGGCATGGACTCCACGGAAACCGGCCGAGCGCATGCCGAAGAGCTGCTAGCCGTAGCGGACGCCGACAAGAAGGCAACCCGAGGAAAGAGCCGAAAGAAGCACTAAACAGCCACCAACAACCCACCCGGGAGCCGAACGGCCCCGGGTGGACTGCACACTGGCTGGCTCATGCACAACAGGGTCCCCCCCCACTCCAGAACGCGCGAGTCCACAGTTCGGAACCCGCGAGTCCACGGTTCGGAACCCGCGAGTCTGTCGTTGGGGACCCGCGAGTCCACGGTTCGGGACGCGCGAGTCTGTGGTTCGGGACCCGCGAGTCCACGGTTCGGGACGCGCGAGTCTGCGGTTCAGAACTCGCGAGGTTGCCGTTCGGGACCCGCGAGTTGGTGGTTCGGAACTGCCACCTGGCCGCTGCCGGGGCTGTCCTCAGCTCGTAGTCAGCAGGCCCAGCCCCAGCGTCACCACGCCCACCGCCAGTGACAGGGCGCCGAGCCACACCAGCCAGATGAGCTTGTTCGGGCGGGTCACCTCACCGCGTCCCATCGACGATAAGAAGAAGCCGGCCGAGATCAGGGCCGCCGCCGTCGGGGTGCCGACCCTCGCCAGCCAGCCCAGAATACCGTCCAGTGCCGCGGCGTCGGCCAGGATCAGTGTCACCAGACCCAGCGTCACCAGCACACCCGCGTGCGCGTGCCCCGCCCTGGCGAACGACTTCTGGAACGGCGTCATCGGCACCTTGCCGCCCACGATCCGGGTCATGAACCAGCCGCCGAACTCGATGCCGACGATCGTCAGCAGTACGGCGCCCGCGATGTATCTCGACTCCGGGCTCAGCATCAGCGTTTGCATCTCGGCTCCCCATCGAAGTTTAGTAACGTCGTTACGAAACAACGTTACGATACACTTGTCAAGTATGGGGAGACCGAAGATTCACGACGACGCTCTCCGAGGGCGTCTCATCGACCGGGCCGCCGCCCTCGTCTTCGACGACGGCGTCGACGCGCTGAACCTCCGGCGGCTCGCCGCCGATGCCGGCACCTCGACGTCCGCTGTCTACTCGCTCTTCGGGAACAAGGCCGGGCTGCTCGAGAGCCTCTACCGCGAGGCGGCCCGGCGGTTCGGGGCGCGGCTCGGAGACGTCGCGGTGACTGGCGACCCGGTCGGCGACATCGTGCGGCTCGGCATCGCCTACCGGGACTACGCCCTGCGTGAACCGCACCTCTACGCGATCATGTTCACCCAGCAGGACGCCCGGATCGACGACTGCGCGCGGGAGGAGGCGGCCGCGACACTCGCGCCACTCGTCGACGCCGTGCGGCGGGGGCAGACGGCGGGCGCGTTGCGAAAAGTTGCCCCTGAGCTGGTCGCGCTCGCCTGTTGGGGAGTCGCGCACGGGCTTGTCTCGCTGGAGTTCGCCGGCTCGATGCCGCCGGGGCTGGACATCGCCTCGGGGTACGAGGATGCGTTGCGCGCGATGGTCGACGGGTGGCGTCCGTCCATTGTGCACAGTCCTCAGTGATCATTCCAGAGTGGACCGCGTTGACCCGGTCGGGTGAATTTCCCGGCGTGGCGGACGGAATATCACGTGTCCATTTGACACCATCAGTCACATGAAGCTCATCGGTCTCCTTGCCCGATCGCGTCCGGCTCGACCTGGGGTCACCGGGATCGGGCGGGTCGACCGGCGAACGGGCGACCTGCTGCGCCGGATCGGGCACGGCGACGTCGTCATCCTCGACCAGGTCGACCTCGACCGCGCCACCGCGGATGCACTGGTCGACGCCGAGGTCACCGGTGTCGTCAACGCCTCGCCGTCGATCTCCGGACGGTTCCCGAACCTGGGGCCGGAGATCATCGTCGGCGCGGGGATCGTGCTCATCGACGACGCCGGGCCCGAGGTGCTGCGTGCCATCAAAGAAGGCAGCAGGGTGCGGCTTCTCGAGGGCGGCGTGTTCGTCGGCGAAGAGGAGGTCGGGCGCGGCGCCGAGCAGTCCGTCGAGACCATCGCGGACCTCATGATCGACGCAAAGGCCGGCATGTCCGCGCAGCTGGAGGCATTCTCCGCCAACACGATCGAGTTCCTCCGGCGCGAGCGGACCCTCATCCTCGACGGCGTCGGCGTGCCAGAACTGAACGCCACCATCCGAGATCAGCAGGTGCTCATCGTGGCCCCCGGCCTTGACCACGAGGAGGACCTTCGCCGCCTCAAGCGGTACATCGCGGAGCACCGGCCCGTGCTCATCGGCGTCGACGGCGGCGCCGACACACTGCACCACCTCGGTTATCGCCCGAACGTGATCGTGGGTGACCCGGACAGGTTGTCCACGGAAACGCTGCGTAGTGGTGCCGAGGTCGTGGTCCCCGCGCACATGGACGGGCACGCGCCGGGGCTCGAACGCGTCCAGGACCTGGGCATCGGTGCCGTCACCTTCCCCGCCTCCGGCAACGCGGAGGATCTCGCACTGCTGCTCGCCGACACCCACGGCGCCGAACTCGTCGTCACCGTCGGGTTCCAGGCCACGCTGCACGAGTTCCTCGACCGTGGCCGCTCCGGCTCGAACCCGTCCACCTTCCTGACCAGGCTCAAGCTCGGCAGCAAGGTCGTCGACGGCAAGGCGGTCGCCACCCTGCACCGCAGTCGCGTCTCCGTCGGCGCGGTCGTCCTGCTCGTGCTCGCGGCGTTCGTCGCGGTCGCCGTGGGCCTCGCCATGTCGGGAGTCGGCGGCGCCTACCTCGACTGGGCGGTCAACACCTGGCACACCTTCACGAACTGGGTTGGGGGCGTCTTCTCGTGATCTCGTTGCGGTACCACATCATCTCGATCTCCGCGGTCTTCCTCGCGCTCGCCGTCGGCGTCGTGCTCGGGTCGACGACGTTGTCGCGTTCGCTGCTTTCGGGACTGAACAACGAAAACGAGGACCTGGCCGCACAGGTCAACAACCTGCAGACCGAGAAGAACGCCCAGGACGCACGCCTTGCCGACGCCGACAGCTTCGCCGCGGCCGTCGGTCCGAAGGCGGTGCAGGGTCAGCTCGCGCAGCGCACCGTCGTGCTCGTCGCCACCGCCGACGCCAAGCCCGCCGACCGCGACGCGCTGAAGGCCCTCGTCGCGAACGCGGGTGGCACCGTCACCGGCGAGCTGCAGCTCACCACGTCCTTCAGCGATCCGCGCCACGCCGACCAGCTCAAGGACATCGTCGTGCGGCTCCTTCCTGCCGGTGTTCAGCTGCCCACCGCGTCCGACCCCGGCACGCTCGCGGGCGGTCTGCTCGGGCCGCTCATGTTGATCAACAAGGACACCAACAAGCCGCAGGCGTCCGCCGACGAGACCGCCGCCGCGCTGTCCGGACTTACCGAGGGCGGGTTCGTCAAGGCGAGCCAGGGACTTCAGCCCGCGCAGCTCGCGATCGTGCTGACCGGCGGCGCCGCTTCCGGTGACGGGGCGGGGGACCGGGCCGCGACCGTCGCGCGGTTCGCCACCCAGGTCGACCGCTCCGGCGCGGGCACCGTGCTGGCAGGTGACGCGGGTTCCGCGTCCGGCACCGGGCCGGTCGGCGTCGTGCGCGCGGACACCGCCGCCACGAGCATTCTGTCCACTGTGGACAACCTGCAGACGTCCTCGGGGCGCGTGGTGACCGTGCTGGCGCTCGTCGAACAGCTGGAGGGCAAGGCTGGCCGCTACGGCGACGCGGGCAACGCGGAACGCCCCGCACCGGGCTCGCCGACGGAGTAGTCCACAGCGCGGGGAGTTACCCACAGGCAAGATCGACATCACCGGCTCTGTCGGTGGGTACCGGTAGACTGGCATGGCGGGACGCCCCCGGGAACGGGTGGGGGTTGGCATCCGGCCGGTTTTCGGGATTTGCGCTCGATGAGGTGGGTTCTCGGGGGCGCTGTGGTGTACCCGGGTCGGTTCCTGAAGTGTGGGGTTCGGTCGCCGGTCGGGGTGGACTGCCCGCTCAGCGGTAGACGGTCGGCAGGTAGCCGGAGAAGAAGAACCCGTCCGCGAGGTCGCGGGCCATCGTCTCCTCCGCGACGGAGTGCGCGGTGTACGCGATCACCGGACGCTTCTCGTTGCGCCAGAAGGAAACGAACGGGTCCGGCAGCTCGGTCAGCTCGTAGGTCAGGAAATCCGGCCGGGTGAGGGCGTTCGTCACCATCGACCTGCCGACCGCCCGCAGCGCCCGCCCCACCGACATCAGGGAGCCGGACGCCTGCCCGACGGCCAGGTCCGGCAGCAGCCCGCGCAGCTTGCGGACGGCGAACGGGTCGAACGACTGCGTGACCGCGGGGCCCCGGTAGCCGGCGAGCCGGTCGGCGACCGTCTGCTCGAGGCCGGGGGAGTGGCCGAGCGTCCAGCGGCGCACGTCGACGACGATCGGTACGCGGCCGTCGACGGCCGACAGGACCTGGTCGAGGGTCGGCACCGACTGATCAGCGGAGAGTCGCAGCCTGCTCACCGCGCGTGCGTCCAGGTCCCGCACGGCGGCGGTGCCCGGGATCGCGGCGTCGTGCAACACGACCGGGTGACCGTCGCTGGTGAGCTGCACGTCGAACTCGAACGGCACCCCCTGCGACACGGCGTGTTCGAACGCGGCCATGGAGTTCTCCGGACGGCCTTCTGCCTCGTCGTACAGGCCGCGATGCGCGATCGGGCGGGTGGTGAGCCACGCGAGTTCCGGCACCAAACGAACCTACCGGGGACCCTGAACGGTGTGTCGGGTTCGGATCGTCGGAGCAGGTGATACGGTGAAAACCCGTGGAGAGTCAGGCGGGCAGCCCCGCTGCGAACGGTATCGCCAATAACGGATATGGACCGAAGGCAACGCCACGGGGGGCGTCCCTGGTGCAACACTCGCGTACGACCAAGTATGTGTTCGTCACCGGTGGGGTCGCCTCGTCCCTCGGCAAGGGCCTGACGGCCTCGAGCCTCGGCCAACTGCTCACGTCCCGTGGTCTGTGGGTCACGATGCAGAAGCTCGATCCCTACCTCAATGTGGACCCCGGAACGATGAACCCGTTCCAGCACGGTGAGGTGTTCATCACCGAGGACGGTGCGGAGACCGACCTCGACGTCGGGCACTACGAACGGTTCCTCGACCGGGACCTGGTCGGCGCGGCGAACGTGACGACCGGGCAGGTCTACTCGACAGTCATCGCCAAGGAGCGGCGCGGTGAGTATCTCGGCGACACCGTGCAGGTCATCCCGCACATCACCGACGAGATCAAGCGGCGCATCCGCGATATGGCCGTGCCCGGCGAGGACGGCAACGCGCCTGACGTGGTCATCACCGAGATCGGCGGCACCGTCGGTGACATCGAGTCGCTGCCGTTCCTGGAGGCCGCGCGGCAGGTCCGCCACGACGTCGGCCGTGACAACTGCTTCTTCCTGCACGTGTCGCTCGTGCCCTACCTGGCGCCGTCCGGCGAGCTGAAGACCAAGCCGACGCAGCACTCCGTCGCCGCGCTGCGCAACATCGGCATCCAGCCCGACGCGGTCGTGTGCCGCGCGGACCGCGAGATCCCCAGCGGCCTCAAGCGGAAGATCGCGCTGATGTGCGACGTGGACATCGACGCGGTCGTCGCCGCGCCGGACGCGCCGTCGATCTACGACATCCCGAAGGTGCTGCACACCGAGGGCCTCGACGCGTACGTCGTCCGCAGGCTGGGACTGCCGTTCCGGGACGTGGACTGGACGGTGTGGGGTGACCTGCTGACCCGCGTGCACGATCCCAAGGAGACGGTGCGCATCGCGATCGTCGGCAAGTACGTCGACCTGCCCGACGCGTACCTGTCGGTGACGGAAGCCTTGCGGGCCGGTGGGTTCGCGCACCGCGCCAAGGTCGACATCGTGTGGGTCGCGTCCGACGAGTGCGAGACCCCGGCGGGCGCCGCGGCCGCGCTGTCCGGCCTGGACGGGGTGCTGATCCCCGGCGGGTTCGGTGTGCGCGGCATCGAGGGCAAGATCGGCGCGATCGAGTACGCACGCGTCAGCAAGATCCCGGTGCTCGGGCTGTGCCTCGGCCTGCAGTGCATGGTGATCGAGGCAGCACGGCACCTCGCGAACATCACGGACGCGAACTCCTCGGAGTTCGACGAGGCCACCAAGCACCCGGTGATCTCCACGATGGCCGACCAGGAGGACGTCGTCGCGGGGGAGCGGGACATGGGCGGCACCATGCGGCTCGGCGCGTACCCAGCGAAGCTGACGGCGGGCTCGATGGTCGCGAATGCCTACGGGGAGAAGGAGGTCTCCGAGCGGCATCGCCACCGCTACGAGGTCAACAACGCCTACCGCGACAAGCTGTCCAAGGCCGGTCTCCAGTTCTCCGGGCTCTCGCCGGACGGTCATCTCGTCGAGTACGTTGAGCTGCCCGCCGACGTGCACCCGTTCTTCGTCGGCACGCAGGCGCACCCCGAGCTGAAGAGCCGTCCGACGCGGCCGCACCCGTTGTTCGCCGGTTTCGTGCGCGCCGCGCTGGCACGCAAGGTGGCGGAGCGGTTGCCGGTGGAGTTGCCAGAGCCCTCCGGCGCTGGAGCGCGTTCGTGACCGAACCTGGTCGGCACGAGTTCACCGTTCTGTCCACAAAGGATGTCTACGCCGGACGCATCGTCGCGTTGCGTATCGACGAAGTCGCGATGCCGGGCGGTGGTCATGCCAGCCGCGAGATCGTCGAGCACCACGGGGCGGTCGCGATCGTCGCGCTGGACGACGACGATCAGGTGACCCTGATCCACCAGTACCGCCACCCGCTGGGCAGGCGGATCTGGGAGCTGCCGGCCGGGTTGATCGACAACCTCGGCGAGGACCCGCTCGAGTCGGCCAAGCGTGAGCTGGTCGAGGAGGTCGGGCTCGCCGCGGAGCACTGGTCGGTGCTGGTCGACGTCGCCGCGTCACCAGGGTTCACCGACGAGGTCGTGCGTGTCTTCCTGGCCACCGGGCTGTCCGCGGTTGATCGCGAGCTGCTCGGCGACGAGGAGGCTGACCTGGTGGCGCGCAAGGTCCCGCTCACCGAAGCCGTGCGGATGGCGGTGGCGGGCGAGATCGTGAACGGCGCCACGGTCAGCGGAATCCTTGCCACGCAAGTGATCCGTGCCACGGGTGTGACACCGCGCCCGGCGGCCGCGCCGTGGGAGGACCTGCCGACCCGCTTGCCGTCACGACAGGCTTAGGCGAGGTGGCTCACGATCGCGTGGGCCACCTCGTCCGGCGTCCGGCCGGTCGTGTCGACGACCGTGCCGGACGCGTGCAGCCACGGCACCGCGGCGAAGTACGCCTTCACGTGGTCGAGCCGCCACTGCCGCGCGCCGGGGTCGGCGGTGTCGTGCTCGATGCGGTGCACCAGCTCGTCCTCGTTCGTGTGCAGGACGAAATGGTGGACCGGCACACTGTCGGCGGCGAGCCCGTCGAAGATCTCCCGCGCGTAGTCCTCCGCGAGGATCGTCTGCGGTGCGACCAGCGTCCCGCCCGTGTGCGCGAGGACCTGACGTGCCGTCTCCCGGACCAGACCACGCCACGGCGGCAGGTCCTGGAAGTCGTGGACCGGCTCGCGCAACACGTGGCGCAGCATGAATCCGACCTGTTCTGGGTCGAAGAAGCGCGCCGAGGGCAGCAGCCCGACCAGCTTCGCGGCGGTGGTCGTCTTGCCCGCGCCGAAGGTCCCGTTGAGCCACACGATCATGCGGTCAGTCTGGTGCCCGTGACGCGCTCGCGATCGACCCGGGTGCGTCAGTCCGCCAGTTCCGACTCCGCCGCCTTGATCGCCGCGAACTCCTCCTCCGGAGCGTTCGCGACCAGGTGGTGGCGGCTGTGGAGGAAGAAGTACGCCAGGGCCACCAGCAGGATCCCGGCCGTGATGGCGGCCGCGACCTCGTCGACGAAGAACGTCGCCACCACCGCGGCCACCGCGAGGACCGCCGCGATGCCCGTCGTCACCACGCCGCCCGGGGTGCGGTACGGGCGCTCCATGTCCGGTTCGCGGTAGCGCAGCACGATGTGTGACACGTTGAGCAGCACGTACGACACCGTCGCGCCGAAGACCGCGATGTTGATCAGCTTCGCGCCGTCCATGGTGAACGCCGCCAGCAGGAAGCCGATCGTGCCGGGGACGATCAGTGCGAGCACCGGGGTCTTGCGCCGGCCGGTCTTCGACAGCCAGCGCGGCAGGTAACCGGCGCGGGACAGCGCGAACAGCTGCCGCGAGTACGCGTAGATGATCGAGAAGAAGCTCGCCACCAGGCCGGCGAGCCCGACATAGTTCACGAACTGGGCGAGGAAGTTGTCGCCGCCGTAGGCCGCGCGGATCGCGTCCGGCAGCGGGTTGTCCGAGCCGGCGATCGTGTTCGACCCCGCCGCGCCCGGGGCGACCAGCAGCATCAGAGCCGCGAACACCAGCAGTGCCGCCATCGCGGCGATGATGCCGCGCGGGAGGTCCCGGCGGGGATCGCTCGCCTCCTCCGCGGCCAGCGGCACGCCCTCGACCGCCAGGAAGAACCAGATGCCGTACACGAACGCGGCCAGCACGCCCGCTATCCCGAACGGCAGGAACGTGCTCGCGCCGAACGCGTCGGTCATCGGGATGTCGAAGAGCTTGTCGGCGTCGAACTTGCCGACCATGCCCACCACGAACACGACCAGCGCGATCACGGCGATCGCGGTGATCACGAACATCACGCGCAGTGCCTCGCCGACGCCCCAGACGTGTACGCCGATGAAGATCAGGTAGCAGACCAGGAACACCGGCCAGCCGCTCGTCAGGCCGAACAGGCCGAGCGACTCGACGTAGCCGCCGATGAACACCGCGATGGCGGCGGGTGCGATGGCGTACTCGATGAGGATCGCGGTGCCGGTGGCGAACCCGCCGGTGGGGCCGAGCGCGCGCCGGGCGAAACCGTAGCCCGCACCCGCGACCGGCATCGCCGATGCCATCTCGGCCAGGCCGAACACCATGCAGGTGTACATCACGGCCATGAGCGCGGTCGCGATCAGCAGTCCGCCCCAGCCGCCCTCGGCGAGCCCGAAGTTCCAGCCCGCGAAGTCGCCGGAGATGACGTACGCGACCCCGAGGCCGGCGAGCAGCACCCAGCCCGCCGCGCCTCTGCGGAGCTGACGCTGTTCGAGGTAGTCGGCGGAGACGGTCTGGTACTCGACGGCGCGCTGCGACTTCGACGACTTCGACACCGGATGCTCCCTCGGGTCCAATGGGCCAGCATCAGTCCTTTGAGTTTCGCATGAGAGTGATCCTGTTCACCTGTGCTGTCAAGCCCGCCCCGCGTTGACACCTCAGGTAGGGGCGTGTGGAATGGCCGCAATGGGTCAGGTCTGATCCTTTGGGGAGGCAGGCATGGGACACCGCGACGGTATGCTCACGCTCGACCGGCTCCGTGAGCTGGTCGCGGGCGGCACGATCGACACCGTGCTCGTCGCGATCACCGACATGCAGGGCCGCCTCCAGGGCAAACGCTGTGCCGCCGAGTACTTCCTCAACGAGGTCGTCCCGCACGCGACCGAGGCATGCAACTACCTGCTGGCCGTCGACGTCGAGATGAACACCGTCGACGGCTACGCCATGTCCTCCTGGGAGCGGGGCTACGGCGACTTCGTCATGCGTCCCGACTTCGAGACGCTGCGGCTCGTGCCGTGGCTCGATGGCACCGCGCTGGTGCTCGCCGACGTCGAGTGGGTGGAGGGCGGTCCCGTGGCCCCCTCGCCCCGGCAGGTGCTGCGCCGCCAGCTCGACCGGCTCGCCGAGCGCGACCTCGCCGCCTACGTCGGCACCGAGCTGGAGTTCATCGTCTTCGAGGACAGCTACGAACAGGCATGGCGCTCCGGCTACCGCGACCTCACCCCCGGCAACCAGTACAACGTCGACTACTCGATGCTCGGCACCGGCAGGCTGGAGCCGCTGCTGCGCGACATCCGCAACGGCATGACCGGCGCCGGCATGTACGTCGAGTCCGCGAAGGGCGAGTGCAACCCGGGCCAGCACGAGATCGCGTTCCGGTACGACACCGCGCTGACCACGTGCGACAACCACAGCATCTACAAGACCGGTGCCAAGGAGATCGCCGCGCGGCACGGCAAGAGCCTCACGTTCATGGCCAAGTTCAACGAGCGTGAGGGCAACTCCTGCCACATCCATATCAGCCTGCGCGGCACCGACGGCTCGGCCGTGCTCGCAGGCGACGGCGAGCACGGCTTCTCGAAGCTGATGACGCACTTCCTCGCCGGACAGCAGGCCGCGCTGCGTGAGCTGACCTACCTCTTCGCGCCGAACATCAACTCCTACAAGCGGTTCGCGCCGGGTAGTTTCGCGCCGACGACCGTCGCGTGGGGTATCGACAACCGGACGTGCGCGCTGCGTGTGGTCGGCCACGGCGAGTCGTTGCGTGTCGAGAACCGGGTGCCGGGCGGGGACGTGAACCCCTACCTCGCGGTGGCCGCGCTGATCGCCGCCGGGCTGCACGGCATCGACAACGAGCTGCCGCTGGAGCCGGAGCTCACCGGCAACGCCTACGGCGTCGACAAGCCGCAGGTGCCCGCGACCATGCGGGATGCGGCCGAGCTGCTCGCGGAGAGCAAGCTCGCGCGCACCGCGTTCGGCGACGAGGTGGTCGAGCACTACCTCAACAACGCGCGCGTCGAGCAGGCCGCGTACAACGCCGCGGTGACCGACTGGGAGCGGGTTCGTGGTTTTGAACGCCTCTAGCGGCCCGGTCATCGGCATCACGACGTATCTGGAGCAAAGCAGGTTCGGGCTCTGGGACACCCCCGCCGCGGTGCTGGCGCGCGGCTACCTTGACGGCGTCGTCAACGGCGGCGGGGTGCCCGTGCTGTTGCCGCCCGCCGGTCATGTCACCGCGGACCTCCTGTCGCGTGTGGACGGTCTGATCGTCGCGGGTGGCGCGGACATCGACCCGGTGCACTACGGCGCCGACCGCGCGCCAGAGACCGGACCCGCCCGCCCCGACCGCGACCACAGCGAGCACGTGCTGATCGAGGCGGCGCTCGCGAACGGGGTGCCGCTGCTGGCCGTGTGCCGCGGCATGCAGCTGCTGAACGTCGTGCTCGGCGGCACCCTGCACCAGCACCTGCCCGACCTGGTCGGCAACACCGACCACCTGCCAACACCCGGCGTCTACGGCCGCGTGCCGGTGAAGGTGTTGCCGGACAGCAGGTTGTCGGCGATCCTGGGGTCCGAAGTGGACGTCCACTGCCACCATCACCAGGCTCTCGACACGCTCGGTGCCGGGCTGGTCTCGGTGGCGTGGGCGGGCGACGGCGTCATCGAGGCGGTCGAGCTGGCCGAGCCCGAGTTCGTGCTCGGTGTGCAGTGGCACCCGGAGGAGAACGGCGCCGACAGCAGGCTTTTCGCCGCGCTTGTCAGCGCCGCCAAGGAGAACGGATGAGCGTCACCGAAGTGATCAACCCGGCCACCGAGGCGGTGGTCACCCGGATCGAGCTGACCTCCGCCGACGAGGCCGACGCCGCGATCGGGCGGGCGCACCACGCGCTGGCCGCGTGGCGGGCCGTCGCACCCGCCGACCGGGCGCGGCTGCTGCGCCGGTTCGCTGAGGCCGTCGACGGCGACCTCGAGCACCTGGCGCGGCTGGAGGTCGAGAACTCCGGTCACACCATCGGCAACGCCCGCTGGGAGGCAGGCAACGTCCGCGACGTGCTGCAGTACTACTCGGCCGCGCCGGAGCGGTTGTTCGGCAGGCAGATCCCGGTACCGGGCGGGGTGAACATCACGTTCGCCGAGCCGCTCGGGGTGGTCGGCGTGATCGTGCCGTGGAACTTCCCGATGCCGATCGCGGGCTGGGGGTTCGCACCGGCACTCGCCGCGGGCAACACGGTCGTGCTCAAGCCCGCCGAGCTGACCCCGCTGACCGCGATCCGCCTCGGCGAACTGGCCCGCGCGGCCGGGATTCCCGAGGACGTGTTCCAGGTCCTGCCCGGCAAGGGGTCGGTCGTCGGGCAGCGGTTCGTCGACAACCCGTTGGTGCGCAAGGTGGTCTTCACCGGGTCCACCGAGGTCGGCAAGCAGGTCATGGCGGGCTGCGCGGCGCAGGTCAAGCGGGTGACGCTGGAGCTGGGCGGCAAGAACGCCAACATCGTGTTCGCCGACGCCGACCTGGAGAAGGCGGCCGCGACCGCGCCGTACGGGGTGTTCGACAACGCGGGCCAGGACTGCTGCGCCCGGTCGCGGATCCTCGTGCAGCGCGGCGTGTTCGACCGGTTCATGGCGCTGCTCGAACCCGCGGTGGGTGGGGTGGTGGTCGGCGATCCCGCCGACGAGAAGACCGAGATGGGCCCGCTGATCTCCGCCGCGCACCGCGCCACCGTGCGGTCCTATGTGGAGGACACGACGCAGGTCGCGTTCCGGGGGAGTGCACCTGACGGGCCCGGGTTCTGGTTCCCGCCGACCGTGGTCACACCGCGTGCGGTCACCGACCGGACGGTCGTCGAGGAGGTGTTCGGCCCGGTCGTCACCGTGCAGACCTTCGACGACGAGGCCGAGGCGATCCGGATGGCCAACGACACCGAGTACGGCCTGTCCGGGTCGATCTGGACCGAGAACCTTGGCCGCGCCATGCGGGTCGCGCGCGGGGTGGAGGCGGGGAACCTGTCGGTCAACTCGCACTCGTCGGTGCGGTACTGGACGCCGTTCGGCGGCATGAAGCAGTCCGGGCTCGGCCGGGAGCTGGGGCCGGACGCGTTGGCTGCCTTCACCGAGACCAAGAACGTGTTCATCGCGACAGAGGGGGATCGGGCGTGAGCGGAGCTTGCGGAGCGAACCAGAAGACACAGGGCGACCGTGAGCGGCAGCTCGGAGCCTGCGAGGAGCTGTCGTGAAACGCCTGCGGGACCGGGTCGCGGTGATCACCGGGGCGGCCAGCGGCATCGGGCTCGCCTCGGCGAAGAGGTTCGCGCAGGAGGGCGCCGTCGTGGTCGGGGTCGACCTGAACACCGACGCCATCGAGGCGCTCGCGAAGGAGACCGGTGGTGCCGCGATCACCTGCGATGTCACCGACGAACACGCGGTCGAGGCGATGTACGCGCAGGTGGCCGCCGACCACGGCGGCGTGGACATCGCGTTCAACAACGCGGGCATCTCCCCGCCGGAGGACGACTCGATCCTGGAGACCGGCCTCGACGCGTGGGACAAGGTCCAGAAGGTCAACCTCACGTCGGTGTACCTGTGCTGCAAGTACGCCCTGCCGTACATGCGGGCCAAGGGCAAGGGCTCGATCATCAACACGGCGTCGTTCGTCGCGGTGATGGGCGCGGCGACCTCGCAGATCTCCTACTCCGCCTCGAAGGGCGGCGTGCTGTCGATGACCCGCGAGCTCGGGGTGCAGTTCGCGCGTGAGGGCATCCGGGTCAACGCGTTGTGCCCAGGACCCGTGAACACCCCGCTGTTGCAGGAGCTGTTCGCGGCCGATGCCGAGCGCGCGCAGCGGCGGCTGGTGCACGTGCCGATGGGCCGGTTCGCGGAGGCGTCGGAGATCGCCGCCGCCGCGGCGTTTCTCGCCAGTGACGACTCGTCCTACATGACCGCGTCGACCTTCCTCGTGGACGGCGGGATCTCGGGCGCGTACGTCACGCCGATGTAGGTGTCCACTGTGGCCGTCCACAAGGGAGTTGCCGCCGCACTGTTCCGTCCGGTGCGGACCCGCAACGCCTTCGAGGAGACGGTGGAACGGCTGTTGCAGGCGATCCGGCTCGGCGTCGCCGGGCCGGGGGAGCGGCTGCCGTCGGAACGGGAGCTGGCCGCACGGCTCGGCGTGAGCCGGGTGACGCTGCGCGACGCGATCCGCGCGATCGCCGACGCGGGTTACGTCGAGTCCCGCCGCGGCCGGTACGGCGGCACGTTCGTCGCGGGCACACTCCCGAGC
>NZ_JBARWZ010000139.1:0-21245 GCF_049647105.1 Actinophytocola sp. | reverse complement strand
GTTCAGGCCACCGCCACTGTGCGTTCTAAGGGGCCTGCTCGACCCGGCCGAGGTTGTTCAGCTCCGGGGGGACCTCGCGGTCGTCGGCCGTGTCCGGGGCGGGCGGGAGCTGCTCAGGGTCGACGCAGCTGCCGACCAGCTCCACCTGTCCGTCGTCGTGCTGGATGTAGTGGCCCGGGTCCTGGCAGCCCGCCTGTTGCACGGTGAACACCGCGACCCCGGCCAGCGCGACAGCGGCCAGCGTCGCCCCCGCCAACGGAAGCGCACCCGCGACCCGTGCCCCGACCGCCATGCTCGTCTCCTGCGTCCGCGATCCCAGCCATCTTGTTGCAATCGAGAATACCCGGCGATCGAACAGAGTGTCGGCCGATGTGCGGATCGACCCGTCAGTCGAGGGCTTGCAGCAGGTCCTGGACCAGGTCAGTGGCCTCTTCGATGCCGACGGAGAGGCGCAGCAGGTCGTTCGGCACCTGCAGCGGCGAGCCGACCGTGCTGGCGTGCGTCATCTTGCCGGGGTGCTCGATCAGCGACTCCACACCGCCGAGCGACTCGCCGAGGATGAACAGCTTCGTGCGGGCCGCGACCGCCAGCGCCGCCTCCTCCCCGCCGGTGACCTCGAACGACACCATGCCGCCGAACCGGCGCATCTGCTTCGCGGCGATCTCGTGGCCGGGGTGGTCGGCGAGGCCCGGGTAGTAGACCTTCGTGACCTTCCGGTGCCCGAGCAGCGCCTCGACGACCCGCTCCGCGTTGTCGCTGTGCCGCTCCATCCGCAGGCCAAGGGTCTTCGCGCCACGCATCGTGAGGAACGCGTCGAACGGGCCCGGCACCGCGCCGACCGTGTTGCGCAGGAAGGCGAACTGCTCCTGCAGGGTGTCATCGGAGGTGATGAGCGCACCGCCGACGACGTCGGAGTGCCCGCCGAGGTACTTGGTGGTGGAGTGCAGCACGACGTCGGCGCCGAGGCCGAGCGGCGACTGCAGGTACGGGGTGGCGAACGTGTTGTCCACGACCAGCCGCGCACCCGCGCCTGCCGCGACCTGCGCCAGCGCGGCGATGTCGGCGATGCCCAGCAGCGGGTTGGTGGGCGTCTCGGTCCAGATGACCTTGGTGTTGGGGCGGACCGCGTTGCGCGCGGCCTCGACGTCCGCGAGGTCCACGGTCGTGTACTCGACGCCCCAGAGCGCCATGACCTTGTCGAGGAGGCGGAACGTGCCGCCGTACGCGTCGCCGCCGAGGATCACGTGGTCGCCCGGCCGGGTGATGGCGCGCAGAGCGATGTCCGCGGCGGCCATGCCGGAGCCGAACGCGAGCCCGTGTCTGCCACCCTCGAGCGAGGCCAGTGCCTCCTCGAGAGCGGTGCGGGTGGGGTTCGCGGTACGCGAGTACTCGTAGCCACCCTCGCGCAGCCCGCCGACGCCGTCCTGGGCGAAGGTGGACGTCGCGTAGATCGGGACGATGACCGAACCGGTCCGCGGATCAGGCCGCTGACCAGCGTGGATAGCGCGCGTATCGAATCCCCATCGACTCGTGTCCTCTGCCATGCCGCAAGACTACGACGCCATGGTCACCCGCCCAGCATCTGGGACTGGAACACTGTTGGGGGAATACGCGCCAGCGCTGCTGATACGCGTTGTAGTTGTTCGGCGAGGACCGCCCAGCCGGTCGAGTGATGGGGCACCACGAACGAAAACGCCGGTCGGCCCGAGGGCCGACCGGCGTTCGTTCGCTTCACGTCACCACTGCGGGGGCTGACCACCCTGCGGAGGCTGGCCGTAACCACCCTGCTGCGGCGGCGGCTGCTGCCCGAAGCCCTGCTGCGGCGGCTGGCCAAAGCCCTGCTGGGGCTGGCCGAAACCCTGCTGCGGCGGCTGGCCGAAGCCGCCACCGGGCGGCGGACCGAAGCCCCCGCCGCCACCGGGGCCACCCAGCGCCGACCCGGAACCGAGGAAATGCTTGGTCTGCGGGAAGAAACCCAGCGCACCGGCAGCGCCGACCACGATGCCCGCGATGAGGGCGAAGACCGTCCCGCCCGGCATCTCGACCGCGGCAGCGCCGTCGATGCCGCCGAAGAGGACCATCTGGAAGATCGCGAAGACCACCATCACGCCACCGCTCACCGCGAGGACGAGCGGCGCCAGCTTGTGCTTCAGGTACACCAGGACGCCCCCGCCGATCGCGCCGAGGGCACCGAGCAGCATCGCGATCGAGGTGAGCCACAACATGCCCGGCGAAGGCAGGCCGAACTCGTCCGCCGCCTCCTCGGGGATGGTGTCGTACAGGTCGCCGTAGTCGCCGAGGTCACCGAAGTCGGTGAGGGCGAGGATCGCGACGATCAGGCCGAAGACCGCGGCGATGCCCGCGATCCCCCAGGAGATCAGCTGCGTGTTCTGGCCCTGGCCGCCGAACGACGGGCCGTGGCCCAGCCCCTGCTGCTGCGCGAACCCGCCCTGCGGCGGGTAGCCGGGCGGCGGCTGCTGACCTGGGAACCCTTGCTGCTGACCGAATCCCTGCGGCTGCTGCCCATAACCCGGCGGCGGCTGCTGGCCGGGGAAGCCCTGCTGCTGGCCGTACCCGGGCGGAGGCTGCTGGCCGGGGAACCCCCCGGGCGGCGAGGCGTCCGCACCGGGCGGCGGGGCGTACGGCGGCTGCTGGGGAGGAAGGGACCCCGGCGGCACCATCTGCGTCGCGTCCGGCATCTGACCAGGCTGCGCCTGCTGCCCGAAGGTGTTGGGGGACACGACCTGCGTCGCACCCGAGTCACCCTGGTCGCCGGGCAGCGGCTGGCCGGGCTGGATGTGCTGCGTGCGCTCCACACCGTCAGCGCCGGTCTGGCCGCCGGGAGGCGGCAACGGCTGACCAGGCTGAATCGCCTGCGTCGGGCCCGCGTTTGTCAGGGCCGGGTTCTGGCCGGAGTCCTGTGACTCCCCACCCTCCCCCTGCTGCGGTGGCTGGCCGCCCTGCCACGGTTGGTTCGGCGGCTGCGGAGCGCTCATCGGGTACAACCCCTCTTCACTTCAACTTCACATCAACCGGATGTCGACTTGCGTGCGCGCCAACGCTAGTGCATGGTCCGAGGCTTTGCCTGTAACGCCCCGGAAGCCGCGCTAGCGGCCCGCCAGGAAGCCCAGCAGGTCCTGCCTGGTCACCACCCCGGCCGGTTTGCCGTCCACGAGCACCAGCGCGCCGTCGGCCGCCGACAACGCACCCATGGCCGAGCTGACCTGCTCACCTGCACCAATGGTAGGCAGCGGCGGCGACATGTGCAGGTCGAGCCGGTCCGCGAGCGCCGCCTTGCCGGTGAACAGCGCGTCGAGGAGGTCGCGCTCGTTGACGGCGCCGACGACCTCGGCCGCCATCACCGGTGGCTCGGCGTTCACGACCGGCATCTGGGACACACCGAACTCGCGCAGGATCGTCACCGCGTCCGCCACGGTCTCGGTCGGGTGAACGTGCACGAGGTCCGGCATGACGCCGCCGGTTCCCTTGCGCCGCAGCACGTCGCCGACGGTCGCGCCGGAGTGCTCCGGCGGCAGGAAGCCATAGGAGGCCATCCAATCGTCGTTGAAGACCTTCGACAGGTAGCCCCGGCCGCCGTCGGGCAGCAGCACGACCACCACGTCATCGGGGCCGAGCCGCTTGGCGAGCTTGACCGCGGCGGCGGCCGCCATGCCACACGAGCCGCCGACCAGCAGGCCCTCCTCGCGGGCGAGGCGGCGGGTGACCTCGAACGACTCGCTGTCGGAGATCGCGATGATCTCGTCGGCGATGTCGCGGTCGTAGGTGGTGGGCCAGAAGTCCTCACCGACACCCTCGACCAGGTACGGGCGGCCGGTGCCGCCGGAGTACACCGAGCCCTCAGGGTCCGCGCCGATGACCTTGACGCGGCCCTCCGAGATCTCCTTGAGGTAGCGGCCGGTGCCGGAGATCGTGCCGCCGGTGCCGACACCGGCGACGAAGTGCGTGATCCTGCCCTCGGTCTGCCGCCAGAGCTCGGGACCGGTCTGCAGGTAGTGGCTCTGCGGGTTCTCCGGGTTGGAGTACTGGTCGGGCTTCCAGGCGCCCTCGATCTCATTCACGAGCCGGTCGGACACGTTGTAGTAGGAGTTGGGGTGCTCCGGCGCGACAGCGGTCGGGCACACCACGACCTCCGCGCCGTAGGCCTTGAGCGTGTTCCGCTTGTCCTCGGACACCTTGTCCGGGCACACGAACACACACTTGTAGCCCTTGCGCTGCGCAACCATGGCGAGACCGACACCGGTGTTGCCGGAGGTCGGCTCGACGATCGTGCCGCCGGGCTTCAGCTCGCCGGACTTCTCGGCGGCCTCGATCATCCGCACCGCGATGCGGTCCTTGACGCTGCCTCCGGGGTTGAAGTACTCGATTTTCGCGAGCACTGTCGCCGACACCCCCTCCGCCAGCGAACCCAGCTTGACCAGGGGCGTGTTGCCCACCAGATCGGTCACGTGCTCGACGTACTCCACCTGCGCTCCTCGTGAGAACTTGTTGCCCGGCAGCGAGCCTAGCTCGCATTACCACGGGTGCATCCGTTCACCTAGGGGAATCAAGTCTCCTTCCAGTTACACCCGAGTGACCGGGCACACACTCGAGAAGGACCGAGCGATATACCACGCAGAAGTGGTTACGGGCTGCGACACTGGTAGTTGGGAGGACGGCGATGGCTTTAGCGCGAGCACTCAAGACGCTGATCTTCGCCGCCGGGTCGATCGGCGGACTGTCAGGCGCGGCATACGGCCTGCTCACGGGCCAGTCCAGGCGTGCGCGGACGATCATCGGCATGCTGGTGAACCTGCCGCTGAACGCGGACGGCCGGTACCTCTCGGACGGCACCGGACCACTCGCTCCGGCAAGCGGTGACGCTCTGTCATTCGCCGTGCTGGGTGACTCCCTGGCCGCCGGCCTCGGTGCGGAGTCGCCGGACCGGCTGCCCGGCGTCCGTCTCGCCAGGACGATGGCCGACGAGCTGGACCGGCCGGTGCGGCTGGTGACGCACGCGATCAGCGGCTCACGCACGGTGGAGCTGGAGCCGCAGGTGGACCGCGCGCTGATCGATCCGCCGGACCTGGCGCTGATCATCATCGGCGGCAACGACGTGACCACGCGGACCAGCATCGGCACGTCCGCCGAGCTGCTGGCCGGGCAGGTGGCGCGGCTGATGGCGGCGGGCACGACGGTGGTCGTCGGCACCTGCCCCGACCTGAGCATCATCCGGCCGATCCCGCAGCCGCTACGGACGATCGCGAGCCGCTACGGACTGTCACTGGCCCGTGCGCAGCGCCGCGAGCTGGACCGGATCGGCGCACGTGCGGTGTCGATCGCCGCACTGCTGTCACCGGAGTTCCTCGCCCGCCCGCACGACCTGTTCAGCGGGGACCGCTTCCATCCCAACGGCGCTGGCTACGAGCTCGCGGCGAACGTCCTGCTCGCCCCGTTGTGTGATGCTGTGCGGCAAGCACAAGGTGCCACCGGGGCAGGCCGCGTAGCCTCCTGAGTCAGGTACCTGACGAAGGAGTTGGCATGCCAGAGGCCGTCATCGTTTCCGCGGTCCGTTCGCCGATCGGGCGGGCCGGGAAAGGTTCCCTGATCGACATCCGGCCGGACGACCTGGCCGCGCAGATGGTCCGCGCGGCGCTGGACAAGGTCCCGGCCCTCGACCCGGCGGACATCGACGACCTGATGCTCGGCTGTGGCCTGCCGGGTGGCGAACAGGGTTTCAACATGGGCCGCGTGGTCGCGGTGCTGCTCGGCTACGACCAGCTGCCCGGCTGCACGGTGACGCGATACTGCGCGTCGAGCCTGCAGAGCACGCGGATGGCGTTCCACGCGATCAAGGCGGGCGAGGGTGACGTGTTCATCAGCGCCGGTGTGGAGACCGTGTCGCGGTTCGCGAAGGGCAGCTCGGACAGCTGGCCGGACACGCACAACCCGGTGTTCGGCGATGCGACCGCGCGCACCGCGACCGTCGCCGAGAAGGGTGCCGACGAGTGGCACGACCCTCGGCGCGGCGGTGACGTCCCGGACGTCTACATCGCGATGGGCCAGACCGCGGAGAACCTGGCGCTCTCGAAGGGCGTGACCCGCCAGGAGATGGACGAGTTCGGCGTCCGGTCGCAGAACCTCGCCGAGCAGGCCATCAAGGACGGTTTCTGGGCGCGGGAGATCACGCCGGTGACGTTGCCGGACGGCCGCGTCGTCGACACCGACGACGGCCCCCGGCCGGGTATCACCTACGAGAAGACCGCGACGCTGAAGCCGGTCTTCCGCCCGGACGGCCGCGTGACGGCGGGCAACTGCTGCCCGCTCAACGACGGCGCGGCGGCACTGGTGATCATGTCCGACACCAAGGCGGCGGAGCTGGGCCTCACGCCGCTGGCACGCATCGTGTCGACGGGTGTTTCCGGGCTGTCGCCGGAGATCATGGGCCTCGGGCCGGTCGAGGCGTCGACGCGCGCGCTCGCCAAGGCGGGCCTGACCATCGACGACATCGACCTCGTGGAGATCAACGAGGCGTTCGCGGCGCAGGTCATCCCGTCCTACCAGGACCTCGGCATCGACCTGGACAAGCTGAACGTCAACGGCGGCGCCATCGCGGTGGGGCACCCGTTCGGCATGACCGGCGCCCGCATCGCCACCACGCTGATCAACTCCCTGCAGTACCACGACAAGCAGTTCGGGCTCGAGACCATGTGCGTCGGCGGCGGCCAGGGCATGGCGATGGTGCTGGAGCGCCTCAACTAGATCGCGTAGGGCCAGGCGGTGAGCGCGTAGCCGCCGAACCACCCGGAAAGCAGCGCGGTGGCGGCCAGGACAGCAAGCACTGTGCTGGTCCGCCGCCGCGCCAGCCCGGCCGCGACGGGCAACATCAGAGTGCACGCATGCACGAGCAGGCGCATCTTCGAGTAAGTCACGCCGCTGGCTCCGGCCGTCATCACGACGAGCCCGATGCCGCAGGCGACGGGCGGCCACGGCGCCCGGTCACCACAGCTCGCTGCGCTCCGCCGGGAAACCGGTCCACCGCAACGAGTCCGGCAGATGTGACTGGTCGTTGAACGCCACCAGGTTCGGCGGCCAGCCCTGCCGGTACTGGATCACCGTCAGCGCCGCGTTCGCCGCGTTGATGCCGACCCACCGCGCGGCGGGCGCGCCAAGCGCGGCCCGCACGAACCAGGTCACGATCTGGCTGTGTGTGATCAGCAGGTCCGCCCTCGGCACCGGTGCGGTGAGCTCCGCCAGCGCGCGTTCCGCGAGTACGGGACCGGTCTCGTGCTGCAGCGTGGTGTAGGCCGCCACGTGCGTGAGCGCGACCGGCGCGAACTCCGGCGCCAGCTCACCCGCGGTCGGCGCGTACGGCAGGTAGTCCCCGACCAGCGGCGACACCGTGACCGGCACGTCCGGCAGCTCGGCCGACACCAGCGCGGCCGTCTCCGCGGCTCGCCGCACCGGGCTGTGGAACACACCGTCCAGCGGCAGCGACGCGACCCGCTTCGCCAGCAGCCGCGCCTGTTCCCGCCCGGCAGGGGTCAGCGCCGCCTCGGCGGCTTCACCGTGCCGGGCGAGGTAGAGGGTCCTCACGCGCTCGGCGCCATCCGGGTGGCAGCGGTGATCATGCGGTCGAACGCGTCGCCGTCCTTCGGGTCGTACAGGCCGGCGAGCAGCTTCAGCACGAGCTTCATGAGCGTCTGGCGCGGCAGCCCGTACTTGGTGGCGGTACGCATCACGAGCGGGTTGCCGATCAGCCGCGAGAAGATGTTGCCGAGCCGGTAGTAGCTGCCGAGCGCCTGCTTCATCGCGACCGGGTACCCGTGCAGCGCCTTCTCCCGCGCCGGGCCCTCCGCCCGCGCGAGTGCCTGCACGACGACCTCGGCCGCGATCTTCGCGGACTCCATGGCGTAGCCGATGCCCTCGCCGTTGAACGGGTTGACCATGCCGCCCGCGTCGCCGACGAGCAGCAGGCCGCGCGAGTAGTGCGGGGTGCGGTTGAACCCCATCGGCAGCGCGGCGCCGCCGATCTTGCCGATCGCGTTGTGCTCGCGGAAACCCCATTCCTCCGGGGTGCCGTCGAGCCACGAGCGCATGAGCTGGCGGTAGTCGGTCTTGCCGAACGCCTTGGAGGTGGACAGGATCCCGAGACCGACGTTCACGGTGCCGTCGCCCATGCCGAAGATCCAGCCGTAACCGGGCAGCAGCCGTGGGTCGTCCGCGTTGGACCGGTCCCACAGTTCCAGGTGCGACTCGAGAAAGTCGTCCTTGCTGCGCGGCGACGCGTAGTACCGGCGGACGGCGACGCCCATCGGCCTGTTCTCGACCTTCTCGATGCCGACGGACAGCGCGAGCCGCGCGGACACGCCGTCGCAGGCGAGGACGATCGGCGCACGGTAGGTGACGGGCGTGCGCTCCGGCCCGGCCTTCGCGGTGACGCCGACGACCCGGCCGTCGCGCTCGTCGGTGACGGCGCCGGTCACGTTGGTCTGCTCGAGCAGGCGGGCGCCCGCGCTCTGGGCGGTGCGGGCCAGCATCTCGTCGAAGTCCTGGCGCGGGCGGACCACGCCGTAGGGCGGGAAGGTCGCGAGGTCGGGCCAGTCCAGCTCGAGGGTGACGCCACCGCCGACGACGCGCAGGCCCTTGTTGTGCAGCCAGCCCGCCTCCTCGCGCGTGTCGATGCCGAGGTCGATGAGTTGTTTCACCCCGCGCGGGGTGAGGCCGTCGCCGCAGACCTTCTCCCGGGGGAACGTGCTCTTCTCGAGGAGCAGCACGTCGAGGCCCGCGCGGGCGAGGTAGGTCGCCGCTGTCGAGCCGGCCGGACCGGCACCGACCACGATGACGTCGGCGTCCTCGGCCGGCTTGCGTCGGCTGGGCGTTCCCATGACGGCTCCCTCGTGCTTGTGAAAACGTTCACGAACTCGGTGCATTTTATCCCGAGCGGAACAATCCCAGCGCCCCACCGAAACAGTCACCTGTCGGGAAACGATTTCAGAGTGTCACAACGCACACCTGGGGGGCGCATTTGACGAGCCATGACCCGAGGTCCCCAGCCAGGGCACCGGCTCTGATCGCCGTGCGGCCGACCGCGACAGTCGCGATCACGATGCTGTTCGCGAGCTGCGCGGCGAACCTGTTCGCGACGTGGACCGACTGGCACCGCTACCAGGTCGCGTCCGACTACGTCGCCGGTGAACCGGGGATCGGCGTCGCGGACCTGGTGGGCGCGGACAACGTGGCGATGGGTGCGGTGTGGCTGACGTTCCTCGCGCTGGCGGCGGCCGCGACGGTGTTCCTGACGTGGCTGTGGCGGGCACGGATGAACGCGGAACGCCTCTGCCCGGCCGAGCACCGCTGGTCACGCGGCTGGACGATCGGCGCCTGGTTCGTGCCGGTCGTGAACCTGTGGTTCCCGCGCCAGATCGTGGACGACATCTGGCGGGCCAGCAGGCCGGACGTGCCCGCCGACACGTACCGGGTCGACGGTCTCGAGCAGAGCCCGCTGGTGCGCGCGTGGTGGTACGCGATCCTCGCGAACGTGCTCGTGGTGCTCGCGCTGCGCATCGAGACCAGCGGCGAGGTGACGGTCGAGGTCCTGAGGTCGGCGGCGCTCTACGGCTCGGTCAGCACACTGCTGCTGGTGGTCGCCGCGATCTTCCTGACCCAGGTCATCCGCCAGATCACCAGATGGCAATCCTCTTCGCAGTACCCGCGCTGACCAGCGAGAACACTAGGGCCTGCCCGATGGATGGGTGAGACCAACACGTCTAAATTCGGGGAGGCGGACTATTTTACCGCCCTGTGCAGTGCCACCACGCCGAACGTCAGGTTGAGCCACTCCACCTCGTCCCAGCCCGCCTCCGCGATCAGCAGGGCCAGCTCGCGCTGGTCGTGCCAGTCACGCATGGACTCGGCGAGGTAGGTGTACGCGTCCTTGTTCGACGAGAACGGGCGCGTGATCCTCGGCAGCAGCCGCAGCACCACGTTGTAGTGCAGCCACCGGATCGGCCGGAACGGCGGCTGCGACACCTCGCAGATCACCAGTCGCCCGCCGGGCCGCACGACACGGCACATCTCGCGCAGCGCGGCGACCGTATCGGCCATGTTCCGCAGCCCGAAGGACACCGTGACCGCGTCGAACGAGCCGGTGGCGAACGGCAGGTGCAACGCGTCGGCCGCGACCTTGGGCACCTCGCGGTGCGCGCCGCCACGCAGCATGCCGAGCGAGAAGTCCGCCGCGACGCACCACGCGCCGGACTTCGCGTACTCGGTGGTCGACACCGCGGTGCCGGCCGCCAGGTCCAGGATTCGCTCGCCGGGACCCGCGTCCAGCACCCTTCTGGTCAGCCAGCGCCAGCGACGGTCGAACCCGAGCGTCATCACCGAGTTGGTCCGGTCGTAGCCCTCGGCCACTCCGTCGAACATCTCGGCCACGTCGCGGGGGTTCTTGTCCAGGCCGGCACGTGACATGCCCGAACCCTACGACACCCCCTGCGCCGCCAGCACGCTGGCGCTCACCTGCTCGTAGTGCCCCAGCAACTCGTCGCACACGGCCGCCCATGTCCTCGGCAGCACCGACTCCCTGGCCGCCACGCCGAGCCGTCTGCGCAACCCCCTTTCCCGCAACAGCTCCACATACGACCACAACTCACCGGCGAACCGGTGGTCGTCGTAGGGCTCCAGCAGGTAACCGGTGCGGTCGTGTGCCACGAGGTCACGCGGGCCGCCCGCGTCCGGCGCCAGCACCGGCAGACCGGAGGCGAGCGCCTCCTGTGCCGCCTGGCAGAACGTCTCGTACGGCCCGGTGTGGACGAACACGTCCAGCGACGCGTACGCGGTCGCGAGCTCCGTGCCGGTGCGGAAACCGAGGAACGCCGCGTCCGGCAGCAGCCGCCGCAGGTTCTCCTCCTCGGGACCGTCGCCGACGACCACGACCCGCACGCCAGGCAGCCCGTTCAGCGTCGCGAGCCGGTGCACCTGCTTCTCCGGCGCGAGCCTGCCGACGTAGCCGACGAGCAGCTCGTTGTTCGGCGCCAGCCTGGCTTTGAGCCGCAGGTCGGCGCGGTGCGGTGCGAACAGTTCGGTGTCGACGCCCCGCGCCCAGCGGTGCACACGCGGCACGCCGTGTTCGGTCAGCGCACGCACCGAAGCGTGCGACGGCGCCAGCGTGCGGTCGGCGCCGGCGTGCAGCTTGCGGATCCACCGCCACGCCGCCCGCGCGCCGTGCTTGAGGCCGTACGCGGCGGCGAACCCGGCGACGTCGGTCTGGTACACGGCGACGGTCGGCACGCCGAGGCGCCGGGCGGATCTCAGGCCTGCGGCACCGAGCACGAACGGCGACGCGAGGTGGACGATGTCGGGTTCGAACTCCGACAGCGCGGCATGCACCCTCGGCGACGGCACGCCGATCGGCAGCGAGCTGATGGCGGGCAGGTCGACCGCGCGGACGCGGTGGACCTCCGCGTGCCGGTACCGTTCCTGGCCCGGCCCCGGCGCCACGACCATGGCGTCGTGACCCCGCGGCAGCAGGTGCTCGACGACGCGGAGGACCGAGTTCGTCACGCCGTTGACCTGCGGTAGAAAGCTCTCCGTGACGATTGCTACGCGCACCGTCCGACTGTCGCAACCCGCGCTGCCGTGGGGAGAACGCGCACGTGTCGCCCCGGCGAACGTTGTGCCAAGAGTTATGCGTCGTAGTCGACGGTGACCTCGGCGGACAGCGGCAGCGCCTGGCAGGTGAGCACGAAACCCTCCGCGACCTCGTGTTCCTCGAGGGCGTAGTTGCGGCGCATCTCGACCTCGCCCTCGGTGACCCTGGCACGGCACGTGCCGCAGACGCCGCCCTTGCAGGCGAACGGCAGGTCGGCCCGCACTCGTTGAGCCGCGTCGAGGATCGGGGTCTCCGCGGACAGGTTCAGCGTGGTCTCGCGGCCGTCGAGCACGACGGTCACCACGGCGACCGGGCCTTCCACCGTCGACTCGTCGGCGCGCTTGGGCACGGGCGGCGGCTCGTCGACGTAGAACAGCTCGCGGTGGATCCGGTCGCGGGGGACGTCGTACGCGGTGAGCGCGACGTCCGCGTCCTGCAGCATGCCGAAGGGCCCGCACACCCACCAGTGGTCCACATCGGACGTCGGGACGACGGTGCCGAGCAGCGTGTGGAGGCGGTCCGCGTCGAGGCGACCGGAGAACAGCTCGACGTCGCGCGGCTCGCGGGAGAGGACGTGCACGAGCTGGAACCGTTGCGGGTAACGGTCTTTGAGGTCGGCGAGGTCGTCGGCGAACATCACGGTGTCGGTGCGGCGGTTGCCGTAGAGCAGGGTCACCTGCCCACCCGCCGCCAGCACGGTGTCCATGATGGACAGCGCCGGCGTGATGCCGGACCCCGCGACGATGAAGCCGTGATGCCCGTCCGTCTCGTCCGGCGTGAACTTCCCTTGCGGCGGAAGGACTTCGAGGGTGTCGCCTTGGGAGAGGCGGTCCACGAGCTGCTCGGAGAAGAGCCCGTTCTCGACGCGGCGGACACCGATGCGGGGCGCGGCGCCCGCAGGCGCGCAGATGGAGTAGGAGCGGCGTTCCTCTGCGCCGTCGACGTCCTGGCGGAGGGTGAGGTACTGGCCGGGCAGGAAGGCGAAGGCGTCCCTGAGGTGCGGCGGGACGTCGAAGGTGACGGCGACCGCGTCCGCACAGAGGCGGTCAACGCGCGCGACCGGCAGCTCGTGGAAGGCAGGGCGGGCCATTCAGATCTCCTTGACGTGCTCGAACGGCTCGCTGCAGTCCCGGCAGCGGCGGAGGGCCTTGCATGCGGTGGACGAGAAGCGGGACAGCTCGGTGGTGTTCCAGGATTCGCAACGGGGGCAGCGGACCCTGGACTTCGGCGGCACGAGGTTCAGCGTGACCGGCCCGGCCTTCCGTTGCGGCGGCGCGATGCCGTGCTCGACGAGCTTGCGGCGGCCGTCGTCGCTGATCCAGTCGGTGGTCCAGGCGGGGGTGAGCGCGGTGTGGATCTCGACGCGCTCGTAGCCCGCGGCGAGCAGCGCGCGGCGCAGGTCGGCACGCATCTCGTCGAGCGCGGGGCAGCCGGAGTAGGTGGGCGTGATGGTGACGGTCACGCGGCCGCCGTCCTCACGCACGTCGCGGAGCACGCCGAGGTCGGCGAGCGTGAGCACGGGCAGCTCGGGATCGAGCACCTGCTCGGCGATCGTCCTGGCTTGTCCACAGGTCGGTGAGTTGTCCACAGGCACGGCCATCAGCACCCCCACCGTCGGTGGGCACCGGTAGACTGGCATGGCGGGACGCCCCCGGGAACGGGTGGGGGTTGGCATCCGGCGGTTTCGGCGGTTTCAGGTCGGTGATTCACCATTTTGCTCCTGGCAGGGAGCGGGCCAGGTGCTGCATTTCCGCCAGCAGGTAGCCCATCGCCTCCGTGTGGACGCCGTCGCGGCCGGTCTTTCCCGCCACCGACGACATCGGCTGCGCGTCAGGGCGGTCCAGGGTCGAGGCAACGAAGACCTGGTCCAGCACCTCGTCGACCTCCGCTCGCACGTCCTCCGGCGGCACCGCGACGCCTGGCAGCGCCTTCTCCACCGCGTGCGTCGTGAACAGCTCGTCGACCAGCGGCCACACCAGCGCCAGCCCGGCGACCATCCGCTCCCGCGAGAACTCCGTCCCGCCCGCCAGCCGCAGCGTCCACTGCGCAGCGTGGTCCCGGTGGTACGCCAGCTCCTTGACGCCCTTCTCCGCGATCGCCGCCAGCACCGGGTCCTTCGACGACACCAGCCTGCCGAGCACCGCCAGCCGCCACGTCGAGAACACCAGCAGCCGCGCGATCGTCGCCGCGAAGTCGCCGCCGGGGCCGGGGCCGCAGTCGATCTCGACCAGCCGCACGTTGCGGAACTCGTGCTCGTCCCGCAGGTACGCGAGCGTGTCCTCGTCCCGCCCCGCGCCCTCGACCTCACCGGCACGCGTCAGCAGCAGCCGCGCCTGACCAAGCAGGTCCAGCGCGATGTTCGCCAGCGCGACGTCCTCCTCCAGCTCCGGCGCGCGCGAGCACCACTCCGCCAGCCGCTGCGAAAGGATCAACGCGTCGTCGGCCAGCATCAGGCAGTAGGCCGTCAGGTCCTCGGCGGACGCACCGGCGGGCACCGCCCTGTCCACCCCGGACAGCGGGTCGTCGAACCCCGTGCCGAACGCCCAGTGCTGGTCGTCGCCCGAGTCGGTGATGGCGTCGTACGCGTTGTCGAAACTCACGTCGGCCTCTCGCAGGCTCCGTGCCGCCGCTCGCGGTCGCCCTGTGTTGGATGGTTCACTCCGCAAGCTTCGTTCACAGGTGCGGCACGTCCTCGGGGATCGCGTAGAACGTCGGGTGCCGGTACACCTTGTCGCCGCTCGGCGCGAAGAACGCGTCCTTCTCGTCCGGCGACGACGCGGTGATCGACGCGGCGGGCACGACCCAGATCGACACGCCCTCGTTGCGCCGCGTGTACAGGTCACGGGCGTTGCGCAACGCCATCTCGGCGTCCGGCGCGTGCAGTGAGCCGACGTGCACGTGGTTCAGCCCGCGCTTGCTCCGCACGAACACCTCGTACAGCGGCCAAGCCGACCTGGTCATGCGACCTCCTCCGACGACGCGGCACGGGCGGCGTACGCGGTCGCGGCCTCCCGCACCCACTCGCCGTCCTCGTGCGCCTTGCGCCGATGCTCGACCCGCTGTCTGCTGGACGGCCCGTTCCCGTTCACGACGCGCCAGAACTCGTCCCAGTCGATCTCGCCGAAGTCGTGGTGGCCGCGGTCAGGGTTCCACCTCAGCGACGGGTCGGGCAGTGTCACGCCCAGCGACTCGGCCTGCGGAACGGACATGTCCACGAACTTCTGCCGCAGCTCGTCGTTGGTGTGCCGCTTGATCCGCCACGCCATCGACTGCGCCGTGTTCGACGACTCAGCGTCGGACGGGCCGAACATCATCAGCGACGGCCACCACCAGCGGTTCACCGAGTCCTGCACCATGCGCCGCTGCGCCTTGGTGCCACGCATCATCGTCATCAGCAGCTCGTAGCCCTGCCGCTGGTGGAACGACTCCTCCTTGCAGACGCGGATCATGGCGCGCGCGTACGGCCCGTACGACGTGCGGCACAGCGGCACCTGGTTGCAGATCGCGGCGCCGTCGACCAGCCAGCCGATCACGCCGACGTCCGCGAAGCTCAGCGTCGGGTAGTTGAAGATCGACGAGTACTTCTGGCGGCCCTCGACGAGCTTGGTCGTGAGGTCCTCGCGGTCGGCGCCGAGGGTCTCGGTCGCCGCGTACAGGTACAGGCCGTGTCCGGCCTCGTCCTGCACCTTCGCCAGGAGGATCGCCTTGCGGCGCAGTGACGGCGCGCGGCTGATCCAGTTGGCTTCCGGCTGCATGCCGATGATCTCGGAATGCGCGTGCTGGGCGATCTGGCGGATCAGCGTGCGCCGGTAACCGTCGGGCATCCAGTCCCTCGGTTCGACCCGCTGCTCGGCTTCCACCAGACGCGTGAAGTCGTCCTCACTCACGACCCGATGTTACACGTGGATGCGTTGGTTGAGGAGAAGTGTTACAAACGGCGGCGGAGCCACCACACCACCGGGATCAGCACCGCCCATACGACGAGCAGCGTGATGCAGACCGGCAGGAGCGTGACGACGGCACCACGGCCCGCGACACGGACCAGCTCGGGGTTCTCCTTGCTGAACTCGACCTCGACGACGTCGCCGACCTTCAGTCCGGACGGGTACAGCACGCCGACCTGCGGGATGTGCTCGGCGCCGTCGGAGGTGTAGAAGCGGACGAGGGTGCGGGAGAAGTCGTCCGAGACGACCTCCGCGTTCGCGACGCCGAGGTCGCCGTCGATCGAGATGTCCTCGGTCCACGCGGCGACCACGAGCACGACGCCAAGGAACGTGAGGATCCCGCCGAGCGCCAGCAGGCCGCGCGTCACCCACCGGCGCAGCAGCGGCTTCCGGCCGTCGGTCACCTGGGTCACGCCGCTGAGCCTAGTGCCCCGTCCAGGTGGATCGGGGTGGTTATCGGCGGATCCCGGTGTTCGCCGGCAAGGCGCCGGAAGGCCCTCGTACCGGGTTGTACTTGGGCCTTTCGGCAACGCGGCCAGCGGGCGGCGGGGCCGTCGAGAAGCGTGCCGATCCGCCTGGACGGGGCACTGGGCCGGGGCTTCACCCGATCGGCGGCACGGCGGCCGTGAGGGCCGTTCCCTTGGACCACCTGGACCGCCTGCTCCTTTTGGATTACTCCTTTCGTCGGGTCCGAAAGATATTCGCTGTACGTAATATCTCGCTTCGCGCGTGGTCAGTCCATCGGGTGGCCGGCGCAGAGCTGATGGAGGAAGCGTTGCAACGAAGAATTCTCGTCGGCCTGACGAGCGTCGCCATGGTGGCGGCCGGGCTGACGGCACTCGGACCGACCGCGCAAGCGGCGCCACCGACTGGAGACCAGGCGAACGCCGTCGCCGCGCCGGTGGACGACCTGCCAAGCCCCGCTGAGGAAAAGCGCCGCGCCCTGCGCCAGGAAGCGCTTTCCGACGTGCTCAGCGGTGAGAAGAAAGCCGAGAAACGCGGCTCCAGCACCGTCGTCAAGATGGGCGAGAAGCCCGCGGCGAAGACCAAGAACCGGTCGAAGAAGGGCAAAGTCGACCAGTACGTCGAGCTCGGCCGCGAGAAGACCGACAAAATCTTCGTCGTGCTCGCCGAGTTCGGCAACGAACGGCACCCGAACTACCCCGACCAGGACACCGACCCCAACACGGTCGGCCCGGTCAAGTTCGACGGCCCGCTGCACAACGAGATCCCCGAGCCGGACCGCTCGAAGGACAACTCGACGATCTGGCAGGCCGACTACGGCCGCGAGCATTTCCAGGAGCTGTACTTCTCGACCGACCCTGGCGTGGGCTCGGTCGCGAACTACTACGACAAGCAGTCCTCCGGCCGGTACTCCGTCGAGGGATACGTCACCGACTGGGTGAAGGTCCGCTACAACGAGGCCCGCTACGGCCGCTCCAACGGCTACCCGTGCACCGGCAACGTCTGCAGCAACTCCTACCAGCTCGTCGCCGACGGTGTGAACCAGTGGTACACCGACCAGATCGCCGCGGGCAAGACGGAGGCCGAGGTCAAGGCCCAGCTCGCCGAGTACGACGTGTGGGACCGCACCGACTACGACGGTGACGGCAACTTCGACGAGGCCGATGGCTACATCGACCACTTCCAGATCGTGCACGCGGGCGGCGACCAGGCCGACGGCGACCCGATCCAGGGTGAGGACGCGGTCTGGAGCCACCGCAGCTTCGCGTTCTCCAACACCACCTCCGGCCCGGACGGCAACCTCCAGGGCGGCTCCCAGGTCGGCACCACCGGCATCTGGGTCGGCGACTACACGGTGCAGCCGGAGAACGGCGGCATCGGTGTGTTCGCGCACGAGTACGGCCACGACCTCGGTCTGCCGGACCTGTACGACTTCTCCGGCAGCGGCGGCCAGAACCACGTGAACTGGTGGTCGCTGATGGCGCAGCAGCGCGTCTCCGGTCCCGGTGAGGTGCTTGGCTCGCGGGTCAACGACATGGACCCGTGGTCGAAGCTGCAGCTGGGCTGGCTGGACTACGAGGTCGCCGTGGCCGGTCAGTCGAAGACGCTCAACCTCGGGCCGCACGAGTACAACTCGGCCAAGCCGCAGGCTGCCGTCGTGGTGCTGCCGGACAAGCCGGTCGAGTTCGACTACGGCACGCCCGTCGCCGGTGAGAACCAGTGGTGGAGCAGCAAGGGCGACGACATCGACACCACGATGACGCGCACGGTCGACCTGACCGGCAAGACGAGCGCCGCGCTCGACCTGCAGGCCAGGTACGCCATCGAGGTGGACTTCGACTACCTGTACGTGCAGGCGTCGACCGACGAAGGCGCGACGTGGCAGACGCTCGACGGCACCGTGAACGGCCAGCCGTTCTCGCGTGACGCCGACAACCAGCCCGCGCTGACCGGCACGTCCGAGGGCGAGTGGGTCGACATGCACGTGCCGCTCGACTCGCTCGCGGGCCAGACGGCGCAGCTGCGGTTCCGGTACAAGACCGACGGTGCCGTGGCCGAGGACGGCTTCTTCGCCGACGAGATCGCGATCACCGCGGACGGTCAGCCGGTGTTCACCGACGGCGCCGAGGAAGGCGCCAACGGCTGGACGCTGGACGGCTTCCGCACCGCGCAGGCCACCGAGACGGTGATGTTCGACAACTTCTACATCGCGTCGAACCGCACCTACGAGTCGTACGACCAGTACATGAAGACCGGCCCGTACAACCTGGTCAACCCGGCCAACCCGGACTGGGTGGAGCACTTCCCGTACGAAACCGGTCTCGGCGTCTGGTACTGGGACACGTCCTACTCGGACAACAACACCAGCCAGCACCAGGGCAGTGGCCTCGTGTTGCCGGTCGACGCGCACCCCGCGCCGATCTACAACCTCGAGGGCCTGCCGTGGCGTGAGCGGGTCGCGGGTTACGACGCGCCGTTCTCGCTGAACAAGGCCTCGTCGTTCACACTGCACGTGAACGGCAAGCCGAGCTACATCCGCGGCCAGGCGGCGGTCCCGCTGTTCGACGACACCAAGAAGTACTGGTACGCCGAGCAGCCCAACGCGGGCGTGAACCTCCCGGCCACCGGGACGACCATCCGCGTCGTCTCGACGAGCGGCACGTCCATGAAGATCAGGATCGGCACGAAGTAGTCAGTCACGTCCACAACGGGCCCCGCACGGTTGCCGTGCGGGGCCCGTTGTCTGTCCACAGCCGTACCGGTTATCCACAGTCAAGATCGACATCCGTCCCCCTGTCGGTGGACGCCGGTAGACTGGCATGGCGGGACGCCCCCGGGAACGGGTGGGGGTTGGCATCCGGCGGTTTTGACGGTTCAGAGCCGCTACGGCCCACGATCGTGTGCATCCTCCAGCCGCTCCGCGCGCTTAGGCTCCCTCCATGGAGGACTTCATCCGGCGGATGCCGAAAAGTGAGCTGCACCTGCACATCGAGGGCACCTTGGAGCCCGGGTTGCGGGATCGGCTCGCCGCCCGCAACGGTGTCTCGCTGCCGGCGCGAGCCGCCTACGACTTCCACGACCTCACGTCGTTCCTCGTCGGCTACTACGAGGGCATGTCGGTGCTCGTGGATGAACCCGACTTCTACGAGCTGGCCTACGCCTACTTCGAGAAGGCGGCGTCCCAGGGCGTCGTGTACGCGGAGATCTTCTTCGACCCGCAGGGCCACACGTCGCGTGGTGTCCCGTTCGGCACGGTGATCCGCGGGCTGCGCCGCGCGCAGCTCGACGCCCGTCGCATCCTCGGCCTCCACTCACAGCTGATCATGTGTTTCCTGCGGGACTTCCAGGCCGAGTACGCGATGGCCACGCTCCTCGAATCGTTGCCGTACAAGGACTGGATCGTCGGCGTCGGGCTGGACTCCGACGAGCGCGGCAACCCGCCGTCGAAGTTCGCCGCCGTGTTCGCGCGGGCGCGGCGGGAGGGCTACCTGCTCACCATGCACTGCGACGTCGACCAGCAGAACTCGATCCAGCACATCCGGCAGGCGGTGGTGGACATCGGCGTCGACCGCGTCGACCACGGCGTCAACATCCTCGAGGACCCCGAGCTCGTGGCCGAGGTGAAGCGCAAGGGCATCGGCCTGACGATGTGCCCGGTGTCCAACCGGTTCGTCACCGACGGCACGAAGTCCGCAGAGCTCCGGCGCCTGCTCGACGATGGCGTGCGGGTGACCGTGAACTCCGACGACCCCGCCTACTTCGCCGCGTACGTGCTGGAGAACCTGATCACCGTGCAACGGGAGCTGGACCTGACGCGCGAGGAGATGGTCACGCTGCAACGCAACGCGATCGAGGCGTCGTGGGCACCGCCCGCCGTGCGGCAGGAGGTGCTCGACCGGCTCGCGGCGCTGTGACACCAGGCGATACCGCACCCAGCCGTTCGACGCGGCCGCTTGACCTATGCGGCCGCCGCGCGGTGCACCGCGTCGAGCCTGGCCAGCTCGTCGTCGGACAACCGCAGGTCACCCGCCGCGACGTTCTCCGCCAGGTGACCGGGATCCCCGGTGCCCGGGATGACGAGGACGTGCGGCCCCCGTGCGAGCGTCCAGGCGAGGCGGACCTGTGCGTCCGTGCCACCGCCACCGGCCTCGCGGGCGGCGCCGGCGATGGAGAAGTACGGCACGAACGCCACGCCTTGCTCGCCGCACAGACGGATGAACTCGTCCTGCTGTGCGCGGTAGCCAAGGCCGTAGGAGTTCTGCACGGCCACCACTGGCGCGACCGCCTGCGCCTCCGCGAGGCGGTCCGGCCCGACGGCGGAGATGCCAAGGTGCCGGATCAGCCCGGCCTCGCGCAGTTCGGCGAGTGCGGCGAACCGGTCCGTGATGTCGCCCGGCCCCTCGGCGCGGAGGTAGACCAGGTCGAGGTGGTCACGCCCGAGCTGACGCAGGTTCTCCTCGACCTGTCCACGCAGGTCACCGGGGCGTGCCGGTGGCCGCCATTCGCCGGACGGATCCCGGCTCGGCCCGACCTTGGTGGCGATCACCAGGTCGTCCGGGTAGGGCGACAACGCGGAGTTGATCAGCTCGTTGGCCGACCGCAGCGACGAGAAGTAGAACGCCGCGGTGTCGATGTGGTTGACCCCGAGCTCGACTGCCTTGCGTAACACGGTGATCGCCTGGTCCCGGTCGCGTGGCGGACTGCCTGGATCCAACGCGGCGCCGGTCTGCGGCAGCCGCATGGCCCCGAACCCGACGCGGTTGACGAGCCGGTCCCCGAGAAGCCAGGTGCTCATCGCGGCAGGAACGAGAGCCACGAGGACGCCGGGAACGCCAGCACGGGGCCCGCGGGGTCCTTCGAGTCCCTGACCATCGCGAGCACTCCCTCGATGGACGCGACCTCGACACACAGGCCGGAACTCCGGCTGCTCTTGCGCCACGCGAGCCGCAATGGGTCCGTTGCGATCATCTGGTGCTCCTCTGTCAGGTCCCGTTTCGCCCATGACACCTTAGTCCGCGACGACCTTTCCCAGGCCCGGCAACGGAGATCCCGCTGCTAATGTCCCGAACCGGAAATCTGGCACCTGATTCGGCGGCCCAGCTTCCTTCTGGCGGCGTTGCCGATCCACCCAAGTACAACCCGGTACGAGAGAGGATCGGCGCCTTGCCGGCAGAAACCTGGATCCA
>NZ_JBARWZ010000138.1:0-21318 GCF_049647105.1 Actinophytocola sp. | reverse complement strand
CGCCGGTGGTTCGGAAACCACCGGCGCACGGCCTTTCTCCCCCTCATTCCACCAGCGCGTTCAATGACGGGCGGTCGAGACGCGCTGGAGGCCGTAGAGCACCAGTACGGCGCTGAGCAGGATGAGGTTCTTGATGACGAACTCACCCTCAGTGGTCAACATGAGGGGGTTGTCATCCTGGAAGGTGACGTTCGGCTGCGTGACCAGGGCCAGGAACGTGCCGACGAGGTGCGCGAAGAGCAGCGGCAGGACGATCCGCAGCCCACGCCCGAACAGCAACGCGGCGCCGAGCAGCACCTCGACGAGCCCGAGGAACGGCACGAACCAGGCCCCGGACACGCCAGGGAGCCAGTCGACGGTCCTGGCGACGAAGTCCCCGACGGGTGTGTCGTTGGTGACCTTGAGCGCGCCGAACCACAGGAAGGTGATCGCGAGGGTGACGCGCAGTGCGGTGGCGCCGGGCGGCGCGGACGAACGAGTCCTCGACGCGCTGGGTGAGTCCGACCGGTTCCTTGGGCTCGATCAGGACTTGTTGCGTGGTGGTCATTGTGGCTTCCCCCTGTTTCGGTGACGCCACAAATGTTGTCTGGTCTGCCTGGTGCCCGCGTCCCTCATGGAGCGGCTTCCGACCAGCCCCACCGGACGTAGACCAACCCGCCGCCGTACTCCCCAGGGGTGACGCCCGGGTCGTCAGCCGTTCAGTGCTCGCTTGAGGATCTTGCCCATCTCGTTGCGGGGCAAGGACTCCATGAACCGCACCACCCTGGGGCGCTTGTGCGGGGCCAGGAGGCGTGCCACGTGGTCGGCCAGTTCCGCCGGGTCCGGCGCCTCGCCGGACGGGACCACCCACGCGACGATCCGTTCGCCCAGGTCCTCGTCCGGTTCACCGGTCACCGCCACCTCCGCGACCGAAGGGTGTTCCAGCAGCGCGTTCTCGATCTCCCCCGCGCCGATCTTGTAGCCGCCGCTCTTGATCAGGTCCGTGGCCCGGCGGCCGACGATGCGCACGTACCCGTCCTGGTCGCGGACCGCCATGTCACCCGTGCGGAACCAGCCGTCACGCAGCACGGCGTCCGTCGCATCCTGGCGGTTCAGGTATCCCAGGAAGAGGTTCTCGCCCCGGACCTCGATCTCGCCCACCGTCTCGCCGTCCTGGGCCGCCAGCACCTCGCCCGCGTCGTCGACCAGGCGGAGCGACACCCCCGGCAGCGGCGGGCCGACCGCGCCCGGCCTGCGGTCGCCCGACGCGCGGACGCTGCAGTTCATCAGCGTCTCCGTCATGCCGTAGCGCTCGACGACCCGCTGCCCGGTGGTCGCGGCCAGCCGTTCGTGGTCGGTCGCGGGCAGGGCCGCCGAGCCGGACACCAGCAGCCGCGCGCCGCCGATGGCCCGCGCCAGCGCCGGGTCGGCCTCGCAGTCCAGCGCCAGCCGGTGGTACATGGTCGGGACGCCGAACATCATCGTCGCCTCGCCGGCCAGCTCGGCCGCCGCGGCCCGCGACGAGAAGCGGCCAAGGTGGTGCAGCGTGCCACCGCGGCGCAGCACGCCGACCACGCCGACGATCAGCCCGTGCACGTGGAACAGCGGCAGCCCGTGCACCAGCACGTCCTCGCCGGTCCACTCCCACACCTCCGCCAGCGCGTCCAGGTTCGACGTCACCGCGCGGCGGGGCAGCACCACGCCCTTCGGCGGGCCCGTCGTGCCGGAGGTGTACACCACGAACGCCGGCGTCTCCTGCGACGGCGCCACCGAGGGCACGGGCGTCGCGTCGCTGGGCGTGAGCGGGATCGGCAGCCTCGGCAGGGCGGCCAGCCCCGGCGGCAGTTCCGCGTCCGACGCGGCCAGCAGCAGGTCGGGGCTGCTGTCGGTGAGGATGTGGGTCAGCTCCCGCTCGCCGACCTTGGGGTTGACCGGCACCACCGGCACCCCTGCGACCAGCGCGCCGACCACCGCGACGCACGTGTCCATCGTGTTGGTCGCCCACACCGCCACACGCGTGCGGCCACGCAGGTCGTCCGCGAGCCGCGCCGCCAGCAGCGACAGCTCGCCGTAGGTGAGCGTGTGCTCGCCGAAGCGCAGCGCCTCTCGGTCGTTGCCGGTCACCAGGTGCGGGAACATGCGGCGATCATGCCCGCGACGTCTCCTGGGCGACAACCCGCCCAGGGGTCCAAACCCGTACCCTCACTGGGGTTCCCAGGGCTAGCGTGATGTCATGGTGGTCCTGACCCTCGTCGTCGCGTTCGTGAACCTCGTCCTGCTCGGCGCGGTCTTCGGCGTCTTCTTCACGTATTCGAACTCGATCGTGCCCGGGCTCGACCGGATCGACGCCGAGCGGGCCGTCGCGGCGATGCGCGGCATCAACGTCGCGATCATCAACCCGCGCTTCCTCGCGACGTTCATCCTCCCGCTGGTCACGTCCGCGGCGACCGGATTCCTGTTGCTGGGCCTGGACGAGACGACGCCCGCGCTGCTGTACTTCGCCGCCGCGGTGCTCTACCTGATTGGCTGCCACGTCATCACCGGCGTGGTCAACGTGCCGCTGAACAACGCGCTGGAGAACAGCACCTCCACCGACTGGGCGCGGCGCTGGGCCGACTTCTCGCCGCGCTGGCGGCGGTGGAACACCGTGCGCACGGTGTCGAGCATGCTCGCGCTCGTGCTGTGCGGCATCGGCCTGTACCTGTGGGGTGACTAGTCCCAGCGGACCGGCAGGGTCGGCGGCCTGCGGAACACCAGGCCCGACGGGGTGACGGGCGCCGCAAGACGCAGGCGCGGCAGGCGGTCCATCAGCGCCGTCATCGCGATCTCCGCCTCCACCCGCGCGAGGCGGGCGCCGAGGCAGAAGTGCGGGCCGAGCGCGAAAGCCAGGTTCGTCCTGGCGTTGGTGCGCCGGAGGTCGAACGTGTCCGGGTCGGGGAACACCGCCGGGTCGCGGTTGGCGCCCGCGATCGACACCCGCACCAGGTCGCCCTTGGCGATGCGGGTGCCCGCGAGCGTCACGTCGCGGGTGGCGTAGCGGTCGACCACCGACGCGGCGGGCTCGACACGCATCGACTCCTCGATCGCGTTCGGGAGCAGGGTGCGGTCGGCGCGGACCTCGGCCAGGGCCGCCGGATGCGACAGCAGGTGCAGCACCAGGTTCGCGATCATGCCCTCGGTCGTGTCGATGCCGCCGAACATCAGGACCGCCGCGTTCGCCACGACCTCCGCCGGCTCGAGGGCGATGCCGGTCAGCAGCGAGTCCGCCGCCGGGTCGGCGAGCGTGCGGTGCACGTGCGCCCCCAGCTCGCGGAACGCCGCCGCGCCCGCCTCGGTCGGCGGGCCACCCGCCGTCACGGCCGAGACCGACTCGACGAGCGCCGCGTACCAGGTGCGGACCGCGTCGCCGTCGACGCCGGTCAGGCCAAGTGCGTCGGCGAGAACGGCAAGCGCCAGCGGGCCCGCGAAGTCCGCGCGCAGCTCCGCCCTGCCCCGTGGCAGCAGCGTGTCGATCAGGCGCGCTGTCGACCTGGCGACGAGCGCCGCGTAACGATCCCGCACCGGCGCCGGGCGGAACGGTGACACGAACGGGTCACGGTGGCGGGCGTGCGCGGCGCCGTCGAGCGAGAGCATCGACGGGCCGACGACCGTCGCGGTCGAGAATCGGGGATCGTCCACAGTGAACGTCGCCGCGTCGCGCATGACCTGCTGCGCCGGGGCGTAGCCGGTGACGAGCCAGCCGTCGAGCACCGGCACCCACGCCACCGGCGACGAGCCGCGCAGCCGGGCGAGCACCGGGTGCGGGTCGGCGGTCAGCTCGTCGAGCGTGGTCACGCGGCCGAGTCTAGGCACGCGTGCCGACCAGGACCTGAAACGTGTCAATTCCAGGGGTCTTGACCCGTTCACCGGCACTCGGCTACGTTGCCTGAAACGTTTCACGACCCCCGCAGGCGGTGAACGCGTTGACGGCGAAGGTGCCCCCGCTACTCGAGCTGCGCGATGTCCACAAGTCATTCGCCGCGGTGCACGCGTTGCGGGGAGTGTCCCTGGAACTGCACGCCGGTGAGGTGCACGGGCTCGCGGGTGAGAACGGGGCCGGCAAGTCCACGGTGGTCCGGGTGATCGGTGGCGAGCACCGGCCCGACGCGGGCGTGGTGCTCGTCGACGACACACCGGTCGAGTTCTCCGGGCCGCGTGACGCGCAGCGGCACGGCATCGCGGTGATCCACCAGGAACCGACCCAGTTCCCGGACCTCACGGTCGCGGAGAACGTGTTCATGGGCCGCCAGCCGCTGCGCTCCTTCCGCCGTATCGACCGGGCGAGCATGCATGAGAAGGCGGCGGAGCTGTTCTCCTCCCTCGGTGTGCCGATCGAACCGGAGCGCGTCACGCGCGGGCTGTCGATCGCGGACCAGCAGATCATCGAGATCGGCAAGGCGCTGTCCGCCCAGGCGCGGATCATCGTGATGGACGAGCCGACCGCCGCACTGTCCACTGTGGAGACAGAGCGACTGTTCCGGGTGGCGAAGCGGCTGGCCGAGTCCGGCACCGCGCTGCTGTTCATCTCCCACCGGCTGGAGGAGATGTACGAGATCTGCCACCGGGTGACCGTGCTGCGGGACGGATCGTTCGTGACCACCTCCCCCATGGCCGACATCGACCGGGACACGCTGGTGCGCAGCATGGTCGGGCGGTCGGTGGCGCAGCTGTACCCCTCGAAGGAGACGGGAGCGGGCGACCCAGACAGCACAGGGGCGGGCGACGACGCGCTCGTCGTGGCCGGACTGACGCGCGCCGGTGTGTTCGCCGACGTGTCGTTCTCGGTGCGGCGCGGGGAGATCGTGGGGCTCGCCGGGCTGGTCGGGTCCGGCCGGTCGGAGGTGGCGCGGGCGATCTTCGGGGTCGACCCGCTCGACGCCGGGCACGTCTCGGTGGCCGGCAAGCGTTTGCCACTCGGTGATCCGAGGGCCGCGATCCGGGCGGGGGTGGCGATGGTGCCGGAGGACCGGCGGGAGCAGGGACTGATCCTTGACCTGTCGATCGAACGGAACGCCACGCTGCCCCGGCTGAGTGCGGTGTCGCGCTGGGGCCTGGTGAGCAGGGCCAGGGAACGGTCGCTCGCCGCGAAGTGGGCCGACCGGCTCGGCGTGAAGCGGCGGCGGCTGGCCGATCCGGTCGCGACGCTGTCCGGCGGCAACCAGCAGAAGGTCGTGCTGGGCAAGTGGCTCGCGACCGAGCCGGACGTGCTGATCGTGGACGAGCCGACGCGCGGTATCGACATCGGCGCGAAGGTCGAGGTGCACGCGCTGCTGGCGGAGCTGGCGGCGTCCGGGATCGCGGTGCTGATGATCTCCTCGGAGCTGCCGGAAGTACTGGGCATGGCCGATCGCGTGCTGGTGATGCACGAGGGCCGCCTGACGGCGGAGTTGTCCAAGGCGGAGGCCACGGAGGAGACCGTGCTGCATGCCGCGACAGGGGGTGCCGCGTGAGCGGAGCCTGCGGAGCGTTCCGGCGTGGCGGAGCTGGCGAGGTGGCAGCGTGATCAGGCCCTCCGCGCGGGAGTCCGCGTTCGCCGGGCGTGAGCTGGGCATCGTCGTCGCGCTCGTCGCCGTCGTCGTCGCCGCGACCATCGCCCGGCCAAGTTTCCTTTCCGGGCAGGGCATCCACGACCTGTTCCTCAACGCGTCGATCATCGGGTTGCTGGCCATCGGGCAGGCGCTGCTCGTCATCACCCGCAACATCGACCTGTCCGTCGGGTCGGTCATGGGGCTCACCGCCTATCTGTCAGGCCAGCTGTTCCTCATGGACAAGGACCTGCCGGTCTTCGTGGTCGTGCTCGCCGGGATCGCGATGGGCGCGGTGTGCGGCGCGATCAACGGCGCGCTGGTGGCCATCGCCAAGGTGCCCGCGCTCGTGGTCACGCTCGGCACGCTGTACGTGTTCCGCGGCATCGACTACGCGTGGGCGTCCGCCACGAACACCACCCAGATCAACGCCTACCAGATGCCAGAGGGCTTCCTGAACCTCGGCAGCGGCTCGTTCCTCGGCATCCCGAACCTCACCCTGATCACCCTGGTCGTGCTCGGCATCGCCGCCTACGCACTGCACAACTTCCGCGCAGGCCGCGAGCTGTACGCGATCGGGTCAAACCCGGACGCCGCGCGCCTCGCAGGCATCCCGACCGGGCGGCGGGTGTTCTCCGCGTTCGTGATCTCCGGCGGGCTGGTCGGGCTCGGCGGGGTCATGCACGCCGCGTACTTCGGCACCATCAACGCCTCCGTCGGCACCGGCAGGGAGCTGGCCGTGGTCGCCGCGGTCGTGGTCGGCGGGGTCGCGATCTTCGGTGGCAGCGGGACGGTGGTCGGGGCGGTACTCGGGGCGCTGCTGCTCACCACGATCACCAGCGCGCTGCCGATCCTCGGGGTGCCCGCGTTCTGGCAGCGCGCGGTCGACGGTGCCGCGCTGCTCGTCGCCATCTCGCTCGACCGGGCGTTCATGGTGCGCCTCGCGGAACGATTGCGGGCCGAGAGGGCGGTGCGACGTGCTGGATAGGCTACTGCGCTGGGAAACCGTGCTCCTCGTCCTCTGCGTCGGGGTGTTCGCGGTGGGCTCGGCGAGCGACGGTTTCGCCGAACAGAGCAACATCGCCTTCCTGCTGCTGGACTACAGCGAGGTCGCGCTGCTCGCGTTCGCGCTGCTGCCGATCGTGCTGACCGGTGAGATCGACCTGTCCGTCGCGTCCACGCTGGGGTTCTGCTCCGCGCTGACCGGCACGCTGTGGGACTCGGGGCTGGGGTTCGAGACGATCGTGCCGTTGGTGATCCTCGCCGGGGTGGCGCTCGGGTCTCTAAACGCGGTGCTGGTCGTGCGGTTCGGGCTGCCGTCGCTGGCGGTCACCATCGGCACGCTCGGCCTGTACCGCGGCCTGGCGTACGTGCTGCTCGGCGACCGTGCGGTGACCGGGTTCCCGGAGAACTACCGTCCTTTCGCGACGGACTCGATCGCGGGCACCTTCGTGCCGTACGCGACGGTGCTGGTGCTCTTCGTCGGTGCCGTGACCGCGGTCTTCGTCCACAAGACCACCGTCGGCCGTTCGCTGTACGCGATCGGGCTCGGTGCGCAGACCGCGCGGTTCTCGGGGATCCGGGTCGACCGCGTCAAGTTCTCGCTTTACCTGCTGTCGGGCGGGCTGGCGGCGGTCGCGTCGCTGATCTACACGCTCCGCTACAACAGCGCCCGTGCCGACAACGCCAACGGCATGGAGCTGGTCGCGGTCGCCGCCGTGTTGCTCGGCGGCGTGTCGATCTTCGGCGGCCGCGGCACCGTGCTCGGGGTCGCGACCGCGCTGCTGGCCATGGCGGGCCTGCGCAACGTGTTGTTCCTCGACGATGTCAGCAACGAGATCCAGAACGTCATCACGGGACTGCTACTGATCCTCTCGGTGCTGGTCCCGGTCGTGTTCAAACCGAGGAGGACCAAAGATGCTCCGCTCGAACCGTCTGTTGTGGACACTGAGCGCAGGCCTGGCACTGACGCTGGTGGCGAGTTGCGGCGGGACCACCAAGGGGTCTGACGAGGCCGAGGGTGACGGTGGCACCGCGACAGAACGCGAGGCCGACCCGAACGCGCAGATCAAGGAAGGCCTGAAGATCACCTTCCTGCCCAAGGAGATCGACAACCCGTACGAGGTGCTGGTCGACGAGGGCGGCGTCGACGCGGTGAAGGAGCTGAAGGGCGAGGGCAAGGAGGTCGGCCCGTCCGACGCGTCCGCGTCATCGCAGGTGTCCTACATCAACACGCTGATCCAGCAGCGGCAGGACGCGATCGTCATCGCCGCGAACGACCCGAACGCGGTCGCACCCGCGCTGAAGGACGCGATGAGCAAGGGCATCGCGGTCGTCACGTACGACTCCGACGCGGCACCCGACGCGCGGCAGATCTTCGTCAACCAGGCCGACTCCGAGGAGATCGGGCGGTCGCAGGTGAAGCTGATGTCCGACCAGATCGGCGGCAGCGGCAAGATCGCGATCCTGTCGGCCACCCCGAACGCGACGAACCAGAACACCTGGATCGAGTTCATGAAGGACGAGCTGACCAAGCCCGAGTACGGCAAGATCGAGCTGGTCAAGATCGCCTACGGGGACGACGACGACCAGAAGTCCTTCCAGGAGGCGCAGGGCCTGCTGCAGTCCATTCCGGACCTGAAGGGGATCATCTCCCCCACCACGGTCGGCATCTCCGCCGCCGCGCGTTACATCTCGTCCTCGCCGTACAAGGGCAAGGTGAAGCTGACCGGACTGGGCACGCCGAACCAGATGCGCCAGTTCGTCAAGGACGGCACGGTGACCGAGTTCGCGCTGTGGAACCCGGTGGAGCTGGGCTACCTGGCAGGCTACGCGGCCGCGGCACTCGCGTCCGGGCAGATCAGCGGCAAGGAAGGCGAGACGCTCAAGGCAGGCAAGCTGGGTGAGCGGACGATCGGCAAGAACGGCGAGATCATCCTCGGCCCGCCGAGCAACTTCAACGCCGACAACATCGATGACTTCGACTTCTGACCGTCCCGTCAGGGGCGGAGCACCAAGCCCGCTCCACGGTGCCAATGCCCCGAAAGACGCTTTCAGGACGTTGAGCGCCCCGAAAGCGTCTTTCGGGGCACCGCGTCCGTCCAGACCACGACAGTGGTTCGGTGGCGGCGGCGGGCCTCCGAGGGCAGGCGCCAGCCTGCCCGTGATTTGCCTGAACCAGGGCGGCGGAGGCTCGCGGGTCAAGGGTGGCGAAGCCATCCGGCGAAGCCGGACGCCGAAGGCGCCCTTGACGCGTGAGGGGCCGCCCGTACAATCCGCCGCCGCCACCGAACACCAACACTCGGGAAGCACCCGGTGCAGCCACCGGGGACGGCCGCGGCCCCCCGAAATCCAGCCTAGCGGCGACCACCGACAAAACCGCCGCAGCCATCCACAGGCAGGAGCCGAGGTGCGCTGATGCGGCGAATCTGCTTTCTCCTCAAGGTAAAGGCCGAACGTGCCGAAGAATACAAGCGGCGGCATGAGGAAGTCTGGGCGGACATGCTGGCGGCGCTGCGGGAAACCGGCTGGCGGAACTACTCGCTGTTCCTCCGGCCGGACGGGTTGCTCGTCGGGTACTTCGAGACCGACGACCTCGACGCGGCGCTCGCCGGCATGGCGGGGCGCGAGGTGAACACCCGGTGGCAGACCGAGATGGCGCCGTTCTTCGAAGGGCTCGACGGTGGCGCGCCCGACGAAGGAATCACGCCGCTCACCGAGGTCTTCCACCTCGACTAGGAGAACCGATGATCGACCAGTCAGCCGTCAAGGCGGCGCTCCGTGTCCAGCACATCGAGACCCCTTCGTGGGCGTACGGGAACTCCGGCACCCGCTTCAAGGTCTTCGCGCAGGAGGGGGTGCCGCGCGACGCGTACGAGAAGGTGGACGACGCGGCGACCGTGCACCGGTTCACGGGCGTCGCGCCGACGGTGGCGCTGCACATCCCGTGGGACCGGGTCGACGACTTCGGCGACCTCGCGAAGCACGCGAAGGAGCAGGGCGTCGGGCTGGGTGCGATCAACCCCAACGTGTTCCAGGAGGACGACTACCGGCTCGGCAGCGTCTGCAACCCGGACGATGCCGTGCGCCGCAAGGCCCTCGACCACCTCCTGGAATGCGTCGAGATCATGAACGTGACGGGCTCGCGGGACCTGTCGCTGTGGTTCGCCGACGGCACCAACTATCCGGGCCAGGACTCGATCCGCGCCCGGCAGGAGCGGCTGTCCGACGCACTGTCCACAGTGAACGACCGGCTGTCCGGCGACCAGCGGATGCTCCTGGAGTACAAGCTGTTCGAGCCCGCGTTCTACACGATGGACGTGCCGGACTGGGGCACGAGCTACGCGCACTGCGTCGACCTCGGGCCCCGGGCGAAGGTGCTCGTCGACACCGGGCACCACGCGCCTGGCACGAACATCGAGTTCATCGTCTCGTTCCTGCTGCACAGGGACAAGCTCGGCGGGTTCCACTTCAACTCGCGGTTCTACGCCGACGACGACCTGATGGTCGGCGCGGCCGACCCGTACCAGCTGTTCCGGATCATGGTGGAGATCGTGCTCGGCGGCGGGCTGGACGCGAGCGCGGGCGTCGCGTTCATGCTCGACCAGTGCCACAACATCGAGCCGAAGATCCCCGCGCTGATCCGGTCGGTACTCAACGTGCAGGAGGCGACCGCCAAGGCGCTGCTCGTCGACCAGGACGCACTCCGTGCCGCACAACAGAACGGGGACGTGCTCGAGGCGAACGCCGCGCTGACCGACGCGTTCGCCACCGACGTGCGGCCGCTCCTGGCCGAACTGCGGGAGGACATGGGCATCGATCCCGACCCGCTCGGCGCGTACCGCCGGTCGGGCCACTTCGACAAGATCCGCGACGCACGCAAGGACGGTGCCGCGGCCGGATGGGGAGCATGAGATGAGACGTCTGGGTGTCCTGCTCGCGGTACTGCTCATGGCCGGGTCCACTGTCGTGGCGGCTGAACCGGCCGAGGGGCCCTCGGCCGGGTTCCTGCGGGACACCCAGCTCGACGCGACCGCGCTGTACTTCGTGTCCTACGACGGCCTCGTCAACAACGAGTCGTTCCAGCAGGACGCGATCCTCACGCACGGCGGGTACCAGTACGCGGCGTGGTACACGGCCGACCGCAGCGCGGTCGTGGCCCGCAGGCAGACCGGGTCGACGACCTGGTCCAAGGTCGTGCTCCCCCACAAGCTGTCGGCCAACGACTCGCACAACGTGATCTCACTGGGCATCTCGCCCCGCGACGGCCGCCTGCACGTCGCGATGGACACCCACAACACGCCGGTGTTCTACGTGAAGTCGGTGGCGGGCGCCGTGGACCGTCCACAGTGGTCGATCAGTGACTTCGGCGCGGTACAGAGGACGCTCGACGGCGCCGACCTCGGCGGGATCAGCTACCCGCGGTTCGTGGTGACGCCCGACCAGAAGCTCCAGTTCAGTTTCCGCACGGGCGGGTCCGGCAACGGCACCAATGAGCTGGCCGAGTACGACGGGACCTGGCGCAAGCTCGGCAGGTGGACCTCGGCGACCGGCAGCTACACCGGGCCCAACGGCGTCGTCAGCACGACCCGCAACATGTACCTGCACGGCCTCACCTACGGCCCCGGCGGCCGCCTGCACGCGGCGTTCACGTGGCGCGAGGGCAACGCCGGGGTGCTGTGCGCGGCTGGCGGCCTGACCAACCACGACACGGGCTACGTCTACAGCGACGACCAGGGCCGCACCTGGCGGCGGAACAACGGCACGGCCGTCACCACCCCGGTCGCCGTCGACCCGAGCCTCGTCGTCGATCCCCTCGACCCGAACCACGGTCTGATGAACCAGGAGAGCCAGGCCATCGACTCGACGGGCACGCCGCACATCGTCATCAGCTACGTGCCCGGCCGGTTCACCCAGTGCGTCACCAGCTACGCCGAGGACCGGACCCGGTGGGGCCGCACGTTCCACGTCACCAGGAACGCGAACGGCACGTGGACCAAGCGCGAGGTGCCGGTGCCGCCGAACGCCACCGGCCGCAGCCAGATCGTGTTCGACGGGGAGGACAACGCCTACCTCGTGATGCCGTACGGTCGGATCGTGGCCGCGTCCAGGGCGAGCGGCTGGACGGACTGGACCGTGCTGTTCGACCGGCCGGGCATGAACGTGTTCGGCGAGGTGAACGTCGACCTCGCCGGCGGTGTGCTTTCCGTGCTGTACCAACAACGTTCGACCGGCACCACGCCGTCGCCGATCCGTGTCGCGGACTTCCGGATCGGCTGAGGAGGTAGGCATGACCGACAAGAGGCGGCCGAGGATCGGCCTGATCGCGGGCGGGCTCGGCGCGTACTGGCCACAGTTCCCTGACCTGCTGCCGACGCTGCGGGAGTCGTCGCGGTACGTCAGTGAGCGGATCAAGGGTTACGACGCCGACATCGTGGACGTCGGGTTCATCTCCGACGCGCAGGAGGGCGCGCGGGCCGCGGAGAAGCTGCGCGAGGCGGGCTGCGACCTGATCGTCGGGTTCCTCACCACGTACCTGACCGCGACCATGCTGATGCCGGTGGCGCAGCGCAGTGGCGCGCCGGTGCTGCTGATCAACCTGCAACCCACCGAGTCCATGGACCACGCCACGTTCGACACCGGGCAGTGGCTCGCCTACTGCGGCGCGTGCCCGCTGCCGGAGATGGCGAACGCGTTCACCCGCGCGGGGATCGACTTCCGCAGTGTGTCCGGGTACCTGCGTGACGAGCGGGCCTGGGCGAAGATCGGCGCCTGGGTCCGGGCCGCCGGTGTGCGCAAGGTGCTGCGGCACGGCAGGCACGGGCTGATGGGCCACCTCTATCCGGGCATGTACGACGTGTCCACCGACCTCGCGATGGTGAACGCGCACTTCGGCGGGCACGTCGAGGTGCTGGAGTTCGACGACCTGCGGGTGCGCGTCGAGGACGTCACCGAGTCCGAAGTGGACGCACGGGTCGCGGAGGCTGGCGAGATCTTCGAGGTGACCGAGTCGGTCGATCAGGAGGACTTCGCCTGGGGCGCCAAGGTTTCCGTCGGCCTTGACCGGCTGGTGGCCGACTTCGACCTCGACAGCCTCGCCTACTACCACCGCGGCCTGAACGGCGAGCAGCACGAACGCCTCGGCGCGGGCATGATCCTCGGCGCGAGCCTGCTGACCGCTCGCGGCGTCCCGGCGGCCGGTGAGTACGAGCTGCGCACGAGCCTCGCCATGCTGATCATGGACGTGCTCGGCGCCGGCGGGTCGTTCACCGAGTTCCAGGCGCTCGACTTCACCCGCGGGCACGTGGAGATGGGCCACGACGGGCCCGCCCACCTGGCGATCTCGGCGAAGAAGCCGCTGCTGCGCGGCCTCGGCGTTTTCCACGGCAAGCGTGGCTGGGGGGTGTCGGTCGAGTTCGACGTGGCCACCGGGCCGGTGACGCTGCTGGGTGTCGGCCAGACCCGCGACGGCAAGTACACGCTGGTCGCCGCCGAGGGCGTGATCGCCGACGGGCCGCACCTGGCGATCGGCAACACGACGAGCCGCGTCGACTTCGGACGCGACCCCGGCGAGTGGACCGACGACTGGTCCGCGAGCGGTGTCGGCCACCACTGGGCGCTCGGCACCGGGCACCGGCTGGCCGAGCTGAAGGCGGTCGCGAGCCTCCTCGGCGTGGAGCTGATCACGGTAGCGTGAGGCGGTGACGCGCCTCATCATCGACACCGACCCCGGCATCGACGACGCGATCGCGTTGTTCCTCGCGCTCGCCTCCCCCGAACTGGACGTCGCGGGACTGACGACCGTGTTCGGCAACGTGACCACCGAGGTGGCGACGCGGAACGCGTTGACACTGCTGGACATCGCGGGACGCGCCGACATCCCGGTGGCACCCGGTGCCGCCGCACCGCTCGCGATGAACTACCTGGGTGCGATCCCGCACATCCACGGCGAGGACGGGCTGGGCGACGGCGGCGAGCTGGCCCAGCCGTCCCGCCGGGCCGTCGACGTGAGCGCCGCCGAGTTCCTGTGCCGGGAGGCGGCAGGCGCGACGATCCTCGCGGTCGGGCCGCTGACCAACCTCGCGCTGGCGCTGCGGCTGCGCCCCGACCTCGACACGCTGGTCGAGCAGGTGGTCGTGATGGGCGGCAACGCGCTCGGCCCCGGCAACGCGACCCCCGCCGCCGAAGCCAACATGATGAACGACCCGGAGGCGGCGGACGTCGTGTTCGGCGCGCGATGGCCGGTGACGATGGTCGGGCTGGACGTCACGCACCAGGTGGTGCTGCCCGGCCCCGGCATCGATGCGGTGACGACCGGGGACACGCCCGCCGCGCGGCTGCTCCGGCAGGCAATACCGCTGTATCGCGACTTCCTGGCGAAGGTCAACGGTCTCGACGGCATCTACCTGCACGATCCGAGCGCCGTCGCGTACCTCCTCGACCCAGGCCTGTTCCGCACCGAGCGGTGGCCGGTCCGGGTGGAGACACAGGGCATCAGCCGCGGCAAGACGTGGCCCAGCCTCGGCGGCACCGACGACGCGGCGCCCTCGGCGTGGCAGGGCAGGCCGCTCGTGACCGTGTGCGTCGATGTCGACGCGCCCCGGGTGCTCGACCTGATCACCACGCGGCTGAGCTGATGGACTACGGATCTGTCGCCGACGCCGCGTGGCGGTGGGTGCTTTCCCAGGTGCGGTGGGACGGTGAGCTGTCGATCCCCGAGACGCCGGGCGCGGCGGTGAACCCGGCGTACCGGGACGGCGTGCACGGCGTTGGCGGACTCGCCTACGTGCTGGCCGAGATCCGGCTGACGCGGCCGTGGACGGCGGAGGAGGAACGGCTGGCCTCCGGTATCGCCGCACAGGTGAGCGCGGGCGTGCCCCATGGGACGTCGTACAACTTCTTCGACGGGCTGGTCAGCGCGATCGGCGTGCTGACCGCGCTCGGCGCCGACCCGGCGCCCTCGGTGGACCGGCTCCTCACGCTCGCGACGCCGGACGGGTGGCCGCAGACGGGGTTCGACCCGCCCCGGTTCCTGCCAGGCACGCGGGTGACCGACGTGGTGCTGGGCACGGCAGGGGTGCTGCTGGCGGCCGTGTGGGCGGACGCCCGTGAGCTGGGGACGCTCGCGGCGGACGTGCTGCTGGCCGAGGCGGTCGAGGTGCCCGCCGGGCTCGACTGGGCGTATGTTCCGTCGCGTTTCCGCACCGACGAGACCGTGTGGATGCCGAACTTCTCCCACGGCGTCGCGGGGATCTCGGCGGCGCTCGCGGTCGCAGGCGCGCGGTTCGCGCGACCGGAGCTGGTGACGGCCGCGACCCGGGGCGCGGCACACCTGTTGTCCCTCGGCGACGGGTTCGTGGTGCCGCAACGAATTCCGGCCGGCGAGGAGCCGATCGCGCACGGCTGGTGTCACGGCGGGTCGGGCACCTCGCTGCTGTACCTCGCGCTGGACCGGGCCGGGGTGGCGGAGGTCGCCGGCCGTCCGCCGCTGGAGTGGCACCGGCGGAGCCTGCACGGTGTGCGGACCTCCGGGCTGCCCGCACGGCTGCGGCCCGGGTTCTGGGACAACGACGGACGCTGCTGCGGGACCGCCGGGGTCGGGGACATCTTCCTCGACTCGTGGTGCCGCGGCGGCGACCCCGACGACCTGGCCTTCGCGGTGCGACTGGCCGACGCGCTGGTGGAGCGGGCCGTGGTCGACGGGCCGCACGCGTACTGGCGGTTCGTCGAGCACCGGGCCGAGGAGCCACTGCTGCCGCCGGGTATCGGGTGGATGCAAGGGGCGGCCGGGATCGCGGCGTTCCTGTTCCGGATCAGCAGGGTGCTGCAAGGATCGGCCGAGCCCGTGCCCCGCATGGACTCATGGTGGGCTTGCCCCGAGGTGGCCTGACACGCGCTAGCACTACGGCACGCGCCACCTCGGCGAGAGTCCACCTGCCGGTCATTGTGCTGGCGACGCTGGCGAGTGGGAGCGCCATCGCGGCCGCCTACATGGTCTGAGTCAGTTGCGCAGGTTGGCGAGGCCGCGTAGTACGCGGCGCATCAGGTCGACGTCCGGGCGGGCGTCGGTGGTGATCTTGTTGTGGTGCGCGGTGACCAGGCCCAGCCCGGCCATGTCGTCGAGCAGTACGCGGACCACGCCGATCGGCAGCGACAGCAGCGCGCCGATCTCCGCGACCGACTTGGTCTGCCTGCACAGGCGGGCCACCGACTGGTGCTCGCTGCGCATGGTGTGGAACAGCTCATCGGCGCGGGGACCGGTCGAGATCAGCGTCTCGATCTCCAGCCTGCCGCTCGACCGGGTGCGGCCCGCGGTCCACGCGTAGGCACGCACGCTCGCGGCGTTCTGCTCGGCGGGCGGCTGCTCCTCCTCGACCGATACCACCGGTTGCGGGGACCGAGGCGCCCGCCGGGAGTCCGGCGCCCGCTTCCTGGGCCGTCCGGCGCCCATGGTGAGCCCGTTGAGCACGTCGGCGAAGGTCGACTCGGTTCTGTCATCGCCGCTCATGACAGCTCCTCGCGCGGGGACTCACCCCGCGGCCAGTGCGGCACGCAGCTGCGGGGTGAGGATCTGGCCGACCTGGTCCACCAGCACGGTCATCTCGTAGGCCACCTGCGCGATGTCGCAGTCGCGGGCGGCGAGCACCGCAAGGCACGAGCCGTCCCTGATCGACGCCAGCAGCAGGGCGCCGCCCTCCATCTCCACGACCGTACGCACCACCTCGGCCGCCCCGAGCACCTTCGCCGCACCCAGGTTGAGGCTGACGATGCCGGCCGCGATGGCCGACAGCTGACCGGCCCGCTCCTCCGGCAGGCGCACGGACGCCGCGAGCAGCAGACCGTCGACGGACACCACGACGGCGTGCACCGCCCCGGGGGTGTGCTCGACGAAGTTGTTGACCAGCCACCCGAACTGCCCCATCTGCTGCCGGTCGGCCGACTCGTACGTGGCAGTCATGACGTTTCCTCACCTCTGCGCTTCTCACTCTGACGGATGCCCGACTGGAAACCGCTCAGGAAACCGCGTGCCCGTGCGGCATCACGCTTCGCGGTGGTGGACGGCTGCTGCCGCGCGGGCGGGGCGAGCAGCTGTCCCTTCGGCACCCGCTTGGGCAGCCCATCCGGCCCCGCCGCGACCGGCGTGGCAGGCGGCGTGGCCTCCCGCTCTGGACGGCCACCCGGGGTGTCCATCCACGTGAACCGGGGGTCGGGGGCCGGTGCGCTCGCGGCGAACAGGATCGACGCCGGGGTGCTCGCCGACGGCAGGTCCGGCAGCGTCACGGTGATCCCGGCCGACTCGAGCCTGCCCGCCACCGCACCCGTCGGCACGGTCGAGGCGGGTATCGCGGCAGGCACGAGCGCGGACTCGTCTGCGCCGACCAGCCCCGCCGGGACCAGCACCGACGCGCACAGGCCGCCGTCGGCCCGCACGGAGAGGCGCACCCGGATGTCGTGCCGCGCGGTCAGCCTGCCGACCACGAACAGGCCCATCTGCCGGGAGATCGGCACGTCCACGCCGCCCCCGCCCGCGACGCGGTGGTTGGCCTCGCGCAGTTCCGCCTCGCCCATGCCGACGCCGTCGTCGAGCACGTCGATCATCACCGAGCCGTCCCCGCGCAGCCTGCTCTCGATGGCGACCACGGAACCGGGCGGGGAGAACGCGGTCGCGTTCTCGATCAGCTCGGACACCGACCGGATCAGGTCGCCCGCCGCGTAACCGATGACCCGGATGTCCGGCACGGACCGCACGATCGCCCGCTCGTAGTGCTCGACCTCGGAGATCGCCGCGCGCAGCACGTCGGGCAGCGGCACCGGCTCGGTGAACCGGCGCAGCGCACCGGTGCCCGACAGCACCATCAGGTTCTCGTTGTTGCGGCGCATCCGGGTGGCGAGATGGTCGATCTTGAACAGGTTCGCCAGCTGGTCCGGGTCGTCGGTCTTCTGCTCCAGCTGTTCCATCAGCCGCAGCTGCCGTTCGACCAGGCCCTGGCTGCGGCGGGACAGGTTGGTGAAGATGTTGGCGAGGTTGCCGCGCAGCCCAGCCTCCTCGGCCGCCGACCGCATCGCCTGCTCGTGCACCGCGTCGAACGCACGCGCCAGCTGACCGAACTCCTCGGTGGTGCGCAGCGGCACCGGTTCGATCGCGACGTTCTCCCGCTCACCGGCCCGGATACGCGCCACCGCGGCGGGCAGCCCGGTGTGCGCCGCGGCGAGGGCGGCGCGGCGCAGCAACCCGACCGAGCGCAGCAGGTAGCGACCGAGGCCGCCGCCGACGCCCGCGGCGAGCAGCACCATGGTCAGCAGCAGCACCGACTCCAGCCCCGCGCGGTCGCTGATGCTCTCGGCCAGCTCGTTCGAGTCGGCACGCAGGCCGGCCGCGGCCAGCTGCGTGACCTCGGTGAGCTGCCCGACCGTGGTGTCGGACACCGCGTTCCACTGGTCGGCCGTGAACCGGGCCTGTGCGGGCCCCATCGTGCGGGCGGCGTCCACCATCTGCTGGCGCGTGGTCGCGTCCTGGCCGGTGACGGTCGTGTCGTAGCGCTCGCGCAGCGCGGGCGAGGCCACCGAACGGAAGTCGCCGAGCTGGTCCTCGAGCCGCACGCCCGCCTCGATCATCAGCTGCCGCCCGGCGTCGGACAGTGCGTTGTCCCGCAGTGCGAGACTGCCGATCGCCTGCTGCAGCGCGACCTGTTCCCGCACGGCCTGCAGTTCGCCGAGCGCGATCGACGTGTTGGTCAGGTTCTGGTCCGGGAAGCGGCCGACGAGCGAGCGGTCGAACTCGAGCACCGCGCCGGTCACCGCGTTGTAGCCGCTGAGCACCACCAGCCCGTCGGCGTCGGCCGCTCGCTGTCCGCGCGCCGCGACCAGCGAGCCGAGCGCGCCGACCAGCTCGCGGTAGTCCGAGGTGCCCGCGATCCTGGCCTGGTCACTGGAGGTCGCCCCGATCGCGGTGGTCACGTCGGCGATGGCCGCGTCGGTCGCGGCCATCGCGCGTGGCAACCCGGCGCCTGCCCCGACGGCCTCGTTCCGTTCGTGCTGGAGGGCCGACAGCACGCGCACGATCTGCACGCGCGTGGCGGCCACCCGTTCGATGCTCGCGTAGGAGTCGGCGAGGTCGACGTCGGCCCGTACTCGCAGGACACCGAGTACGAGTGCGCCGACGACCGGCACGACGAGCACCACACCGAGCTTGACCAGCAGCGGCCAGTTGCGCCACTGCACGATGGCAGACCACCACATCGTGCTGGATGGGTCCTCGTGGGGCAGGTTCACACGTCGCACCTCTCCCCCGGATTCACTGTTCACGGGCACGCGCCCCCGCCGCCCGACAACAACGCACCAGCCAACATAGGGAAAACGTCACGCTTTGTACAAGCACCTATTACGCCACCGGTCGAGCACGGTGCGTTGCTGAACGCCGATCACTTTCGTACTGACGAGTGTTTCGGTTACTTTCGAACATGGGCTTGACCCGCTGGTTACGCTTTCGATCGCCGCCTCCTCGGGCGCTTTGCCTTGCCGCGAAGGGAATCCCGCCATGACCCACGCATCCTCCTACACGCGTGTGCCGGAACCGGGAGAATATGTCGCATTCGAACCGGGCGAATACGATTTCCCGGACGCCGCGCACCCCGCCGAGCCCGCCGGTCCACCGGACTTCGCGGCCATCCGCGAACACCCGGACTTCGTGCTCCTACGCCGCCGGATCACCCGGTTCGTGTTCCCGGCGAGCGCGTTGTTCCTGGCCTGGTACCTGACCTACGTACTGCTGGCCGCCTACGCGCCCGGCTTCATGGCGCACCGGGTGACCGGCAGCGTCACGGTCGGGCTGCTGCTCGGGTTGTCCCAGTTCGTCAGCACCGTCGCGATCATGCTCTGGTACGCGCGGTTCGCCAGGAAAAATGTGGATCCGAAGGTCGCGGAGCTACGCAGGGCGGCGGGAGAAACAGATCATGACCGGTGACTCGATGCTGAATATCAGTATATTTATTATCATCGTCGCGGTGACCCTTTACGTGGTGTATCGCGTCAGCAGCAGGAACACCTCGACCGCCGACTACTATGCCGCGGGCGGCACGTTCACCGGCTTCCAGAACGGGGTCGCGTTGTCCGGCGACTACCTTTCCGCCGCGTCATTTCTCGGCGTCGCGGGCGCCATCGCCGTACATGGTTACGACGGCTTTCTCTATTCGATCGGTTTTCTCGTGGCGTGGCTGATCCCGCTGCTGCTGATCGCGGAGCGGTTCCGCAACGTCGGCCGGTACACCATGGGCGACGTGGTCAGCTTCCGCATGCGGCAACGGCCCGTGCGGGCGGCCGCCGCCAACGCCACCCTCGTGATCTCGGCGTTCTACCTGGTCGCGCAGATGGCGGGTGCCGGCGTGCTGGTGTCGCTGCTGCTCGACGTGAAGTCCGGCGGCGGGCAGGCGCTGATCATCACCGGCGTCGGCGCGATCATGATCTTCTATGTGCTGGTCGGCGGCATGAAAGGCACCACCTGGGTGCAGATCATCAAGGCCGGCCTGCTGTTGTTGTGCGTGCTGATGCTGACCGTGTTCCTGCTCGGCAAGTTCGGCTACAGCCTCACCAACCTGCTCGATGGAGCCGCACGCAACAATTCGCTCGGCGACGCGGTGCTGGGACCCGGCGCGAAATACGGGGCGACGGGGACGACCAAGCTGGATTTCGTGTCGCTGTCGATCGCGCTGGTGCTCGGCGCAGGCGCGCTGCCGCACGTGCTGATGCGGTTCTACACCGTGCCGAACGCCTACCAGGCCCGCAGGTCCGTGCTGTCGGCGACGTGGGCGATGGTCCTTTTCTACCTGTGCACGCTGATCATCGGCTACGGCGCGAGCGCGGTCGTCGGCTCGCGCGACATCCTTGCCGCGCCGGGCAAGGAGAACTCGGCGGTGCCGCTGCTCGCGTTCGAGATCGGCGGGCCGGTGCTGCTCGCGATCGTCGCCGCGGTCGCGTTCACCACGATCCTCGCGGTCGTGGCCGGGCTGACGCTGACCGCGTCCGCGTCGTTCGCGCACGACGTGTACGCCAACCTGATCAAGCACGGCCGCCCGGAACCGGGCACGGAGGTACGCGTCGCGCGGATCACCGCGGTCGTCGTCGGCTGTCTGTCGATCGTCGGCGGCTACCTCGCCATCGGGCAGAACGTCGCGGCACTGGTCGCGATCGCGTTCGCGATCGCCGCGTCGGCGAACCTGCCGACCATCCTGTACACGTTGTTCTGGCGACGGTTCAACACCACCGGCTCCCTGTTCTCCATCTACGGCGGTCTCGGCTCGTGCCTACTGCTGATCGTCTTCTCCCCGGTGTTCTCCGGCGGCCCGAACTCACTCATCAAAACCGCGGACTTCCACCTGTTCCCACTGAGCAACCCGGGCCTCGTATCAATCCCACTGTCATTCCTACTCGGCTACCTAGGCACGCGACTGAGCAGGGACCGCGCCAATCCCGAGCGATCCAACGAACTAGAAGTCCGCTCAATAACCGCCATAGGCAAACCCCACTAAACCCCGCGAGTCCACGGCCCAGAACCCGCGAGTCCACGGTCCAGAACCCGCGAGTCCACGGTCCAGAACCCGCGAGTCCACGGTCCAGGACCGACGAGTTGGCGGTCCAGGACCGGTGAGTTGGCGGTCGCGTCGGCCACTGCCAGTTCCGAAACCCCAACTCGGGGGTCCCGAACGGTGGACTCGCGGGTTCTGAACCGAAGACTCGCGGGTTCTGAACCGAGGACTCGCGGTGGTATTGCGTTGTGTTC
>NZ_JBARWZ010000137.1:0-30621 GCF_049647105.1 Actinophytocola sp. | reverse complement strand
GACTCGCGGGTCCCGAACCGTGGACTCGCGGGTTCTGAACCGTGGACTCGCGGGTTCTGAACCGTGGACTCGCGGGTTCTGAACCGTGGACTCGCGGGTTTTAGTACTCGTCGTGGAAGCGGAGGTCGGGGCTGCCTGCTTGTGCGCCGAAGGCGGCGGCTCGGCCTTCCGGTTTCTCCCACGGTTCCTGGCGGCCCAGTGCGGTCATGTCGAGGAAGTAGTGGGTGCCGCCGACCTGCTCCAGCCCGCGCGCGAACGTCGAGTACGTGTGGAACACCTGGTCGCCGTCCCGCAGGAACGCCGACATGCCGGGGTAGTCGCCGCGTCGCGCGGGGGACCACTCGAAACCCTGCTCGGCCAGCTCGTCGGTGGTCCGGTAGTTCAGCAGCACCGGCGCCACGCGTTCGTCCTCGGTGACGTGGAAGTCGTGGTTGAAGTCGCTGCCATGCGAGGAGTACCAGGGGAACGCCCACCCCATCCTCGCCAGGAACGGGCCGATCTTCGACCGCGGTGCCCGCGACACCGCGACGTACGACGTCTCCCGCTGGTGCAGGTGCGCGAGGTGGGGGATGTTGTCGGCGTGCGCGGAGCAGCTCGGGCAGCCCGTGTCGCGGGGCACCTCGTTGCCGTCCTCGTCGAAGTCGTACGCCCACATCATGTGGTGGACGATCAGCTGCTTGCGGCCGTCGAACAGGTCGAGCAGCGTCGCGGGTCCGTCCGGACCGGTGAACACGTACTCCTTCTCGACGAGCACCATCGGCAGCTCACGCCGCGCGGCGGCCAGTTCGTCCCGGGCCTTCGTCAGCGCCTTCTCCCTGACCAGAAGCTCCTTGCGGGCCTCGAGCCATTCGTCATGGCGCACGATCCTCGGCAGGTTCATGGTGGTTGGACCATACGGCGGCGCGAAACTCATCGCACCGCCGCACATCGGTCCACTGTCAGAACGGGTTGTGGCCGTTACGGTCCACGCCCGCGGGGTTGCCCTGCGGGGGCACACTCGGCCGGGGGCTGCCGCCACCGTCAGCCGTTGGCGACTCGCCCCGCTGCGGCGAGCGGTCGACATCCCCGCGCCAGCTGCCGGTCTCGCCATCGCGGTGCTCGATGAACTCCTTGAACCGGCCCAGGTCGCCCTGGATGCGGTGGCCAACCACGCCGAGCGCGGTTGCCGCCTTCTCGGTCAGGGAGTCCGGCGCGTAGTCCATCTGCAGGTGCACCCGGGTGGTCGTGTCATCGAGGCGGTGGAACGTCACGACACCGGAGTGCTCCGGGCCACTGACCGATCGCCATGCCACCCGCTCGTCCGGGTGCTGCTCGGTGACCTCGGCGTCGAACTCACGTGTGACGCCGGCGATCGTGGTGTGCCAGTGGGTTCTCGTCGGGGTGGTCTGCTCGATGCGGTCCACACCCTCCATGAACTTCGGGAATGACTCGAACTGCGTCCACTGGTTGTAAGCGGTCCGCACCGGAGCCTGCACGTCCACCGACTTTTCGATCGTGGTCACAGTTTATCTCCTCCTTGATTTCGATCGCGTTCATGGAAAGGCGTTCCACGTCTATCCATGGCGAAACATGGCCGGCGGAATGTCACTTCATATCGGCGAGCGCGGTCATCAGACCAGCGACGACCTCGGGGTGACCGAGCGGCAGCGGTGCCTCGACGCGGTCGCTCGGGCCTGCGTGGCTGCGGGCCACGACCCGCACCTCGAAGTCCGTCTCCGCAAGGGTTTCGCCGCTCTCCGGCGGGTCGACCAGCAGGACCGAGGTGACGATCTTGCTGAACTGGCGGGCCAGGGCCAGCGCCGTCTCACAGGCCTGACCGCTCGCCACCAGGGTCGTGGACGCCCGGCGCTCGACGAGCGTCTCGAACACGTCCTCGAGGTCCTCGACCGACCGCTTGCCGGCCGGGAGCCGGCACCAGGCGATCTGGAAGTCGGTGGCGAGCCGGTCCCAGGTCGCAGGCAGTTCGTCATGCCGAGCAGCGCCCGCCGGATCAGCCACCACCAGAGCGGGGCCATCCTCACGTCCCGCCCACACGACGGGATGGCCCTCGGCACGGGGGCCTTGCTTGTCGAACTCACGCACGGCAATCACCTCGGGGGAGGGATACCGCCCGCTGAACTCGGCAAACGTGGTCACCGCGTTTCGCGGACAACCTCGCTCGGTGGCTTGTCGGTGCGTAGCCCGCCGAAACGGGGATGGCGAAGCCGGCCGTCCCGCGTCCACTCGCTGAAACCCACGTGCACCACCAGTTCCGGCCGGATCCAGTGCGCGGTCGGCTCGGGAACCGGGTCGGCGAACGGGGACGAGTCCCGCGTCATCGTGTCCATGCGGGCACGCAGCGCACGCAGCGTCGCGTGGTCGTAGCCGGTGCCGACCTTGCCCGCGTACCGCAGGACGCCGTCCTCGTGGTAGCCCACGATCAGCGCGCCGAACCCGGCCCGCGAGCCCTGCGGTTCGGTGAACCCGCCGACCACGAACTCCTGGCCCCGCACACACTTGAACTTGAGCCAGTCGGTGGACCGCCCGCCGATGTAGGGGGAGTCGGCGCGCTTGGCGATCAGTCCTTCCCAGCCGCTGTCACAGGCGTGCTGGTAGTACTCCTCGCCGTCGGCTTCGAGGTGTTCGGAGTAGCGCAGCGGCCCGTCGAAACGGAATGCGGTGCGCAGGATCTCCTTACGCTCGCGCAGCGGCTTTCCGGTCAGGTCCGTGCCCTCGAAGGACAGCAGGTCGAACAGGTAGTAGCGGGCGACGCCGTCCTCGCGGACGATCTCGCCGTCGGTGATGAAGCGGCCGTTGCCCGCCTCGCTCAGCGCTTCCACCAGCTCGGGGTAACCGTCGTCGAGGCGCTTGTGGGTGCGGGACCACAGCTGTGGCCGCCACCCGTCGCGCATGGACAGGGCGCGCACCCCGTCCAGCTTCCGTTCGAACAGCCAGTCGTCGTCGGAGAAACGGCGATCGGTCGGCGTTGCGAGCATCAACTCGGGCGGATCGATCATCTCTCGTCTCGGGGTGATCGGTGGGGGGAATATGCAACTTGCATACCCGGGGGTTGCGGATTGTAAACGCTCCGCGTCGCCGCGTCACTACCCGCCCCTAGTCCGCTTCCCCGGATTTCATAGTGTTGGTCTCGACCCAGCGCAGCCTCGGACCGTGGGTGGTTGGCCCAGACCCGCGCATAAAGATCCATGGGACAGGTCCTAGATGCCGGGGATCTGGCCGTTGCGGAAGGCGTTCACGAACAGGCTGTGGTCTTCGCGGGTTTGGGCCGCGTAGGCCATCGCGAACCTGGTCAGCGTGGTCGTGAACTCGTCCTCGTCGTCGATCGCCGACGCGATGGCCTCCTCGACCTGGAAGTCGACCAGGGTCTGTTCCGAGTCGGCGTCCGCGACGCAGTGCATCTTGGCTGTCGCGCGGCCCAGGTAGGCCAGGACCGGGGCCATGTCGGCAGGCTCGGTCACTTCCGACCAGTCGAGGTCGCTCGCGTACGGGGACAGCTCGGTGACCACGAAACCCTTGCCGTCTATGACAGTGTGGCCCAGCCACGGATCCGCGTGCGCCTGCAGTGCGCGCTGCGATACCGCGGTGCGATGGCCCTCGTTCTCGAAGTAGCCGTGGATGCGGGGTTCGTCGATGATGCGGCTTGGGGCGGGCACGTTGCCCTGCTTCATCGACAGGACCACGTCGTTCTCCAGCGCCTGCGTGTGGCCCTCGACCAGCACGTTGAACGCGGGCAGCCCGGCCGAACCGATGCCGAAACCGCTGCGGCCCACCAGGTCCTTCACGCGATAGACCCCTGCGTCGAACCGTTTGCCCGCCGGGATGCTGTCCAGGTAGGACTCGAACGCGGCCAGTGCCACCGATCGTTCCGAGGACGGCAGCTCGCGCACGCCGGGGCCGCGTGAGAACTGGCGTTCGTAGTCCTCCACCTTCGTCATCGTCGACAACAGACCGGTGCGGGTGCGCAGGCGGGCCCTCAGCAGCACCTCGTGCAGGGTGCCTTCCGTGCTGTCGAGCTGCAGCCGGACGCCCTCGTCGCCCGGATTGTCCGCGAAGTCGCGTACCTGCCGCACGTACGCGTGGAGATACGCGCCGATCAGGTGCGTGATGTCGTTGTCCGAGATGGCCTTGCTCCACGCCATCAGGGCGACGCTCGCCGCCAGGCGCTTCAGGTCCCACGTGAAACAGCCCAGGTAGGCCTCGTCGAAGTCGTTGACGTCGAACACCAGCGTGCCCGACGAGTCCATGTAGGTGCCGAAGTTCTCCGCGTGCAGGTCGCCCTGGATCCAGACCCTGCTGGTGCGTTCGTTCGCCCACGGGTCGTGGTCGTCGGCCATGTCCGCGTAGAACAGGCACGCACTGCCCCGGTAGAAGGCGAACGGCGCCGCCGCCATCTTGCGGAACTTCCTGCGGAACGCCACCGGGTCCGCGCTCATCAGCTCGTCGAACGCGGCCACCAGCACGTCCACGATCTGTCCCTGCCGTGCCTGCTCGCCCCGCTCGGCGATGCGGTCGATGACGTCATCCATGTATCCACTTTGCCATCTGCCCCGAGCCGGCCGTTGATCTCCCTCGGCAAACGGGCCCGACCCTTGTCCGCCCTGGGACGCGGGGTGAGCATCCTGCCGGGGTCGGCGGCGCGGCCGGGAGGGACGTGGCGCGCCGAGTCAGTCCACAGTGGATTGGGAGATCGCGGCTGACAGGTGGGGGTACACCCGCAGCACCTTGTTCAACCCCGTGACCTTCACGGGCCGTAGCACCGCGGGTCCGTTCGCGACCACGGACAGCTGCCCGCCGCGTGCGCTGAGTGCCGATTGGACGTCCAGGAGTACCGACAATCCACTGCACGCCAGGAACTTCACCTGCGACATGTCACACACGAGCTGTGTGGTCGCCGGGTCGGACAGGTAAGGCGACAGGCTGTCGCGAAACGCGTCGGCCGTGGCCAGGTCGATCTCACCGGCGATGGAGACGATCGAAACACCGCCGGTGACGGCTCTGCGACGGATGCTGAGTAACGACGAGTCAGCCAATCTGGCCTCCAGGGAAAGAGGAAGCACGGCTGACTTCGTAACCGTGAACTGCGGCACCACATTAGCAACCCCGTGGGAGTTGCCTCCACGGCCCGCACGGCTCAGACTCCGTGCGTGCCTGACGACATTCTGACTGTGGCGAGTGAGCTCGCAGAGATCACGAGACTGGTCGCCGACGATGACTTTGGCGCCACGATGGGCCGTTTCGTCACCAGGATCGTGCGCACGGTCCCCGGCTGTGACGACGCGATCATCACGGTGCGGTCCTCGACCGGCGTCGAGACCGTGCATTCCAGCCGCGACCTCGGCTTCGACCCGCTCGTGCCCGGCCCGATCGTCGAGGCGGTGACGTTCGCGGAGCCGCGCAGGCTCGACGACGTGGCGGCCGACCAGCGCTGGCCGTCGTTCGGCACCCAGTTCGTCAATGCCGGCTACCGCAGCTGCCTGTGCCTGCCGGTGGCTACCACGCGTGACGAGACCGCGGTGCTGACCCTGCTGTCGAAGGACCCCGCACGGTTCGGGGAGGTCGCGTACGACCTGGTGCTGCTGCTGACGATGCATGCCGGTGTCGCGTTCGACAACGCGTCACTGTTCCATGACTCGCGGGAGCTGGTGACCCAGCTGCGGGCCGCGCTGCAGACGCGGTCGCTGGTCGGCCGGGCGCAGGGACTGCTGATGCGGCATTTCGAGTACGACTCACAGCGGGCGTTCGACGTGCTGAAACGCGCGTCGCAGAACTCCAACAAGAAGCTGCGCGACCTCGCTGCCCTGCTGGTGGACGCGCATGAGGGAGACAACTTCGACGCCGTGCTCAGGGACTTCGGCCTGACCGAACAGGACGCGGCCGCCGTCCGGCCTGCCTCGAGCTGAACCCCGGGGTCAGGCGGCCCGCGCGAGCGGTGGTGCGACGAGGAGCTCCTCGATCCGGTCCGCCGCCCGCGCCGGTGCGCCCGCCTCGGCGACCAGTTCGCGCAACCGCCGCGCGGTGGCCAGTGTGGGCTCGTCTACCCGCAGGTGTTCGACGAGTCTGCGCAGGTCCTCGGCATGCGCGTCGGCGAGCGAGGCGACGACCTTGCCCACCCCCAGCGCCGCGATCCGGTCGGCGTGCGCGATCTCCTCGGCGGTCTTCGGGGCGAGCACCATCGGCACCCCGGCACGCAGCCCGGCACTCACCGCGGCGAGCCTGCCGTCGGTGAGGAGGACGTCCGCGTGCGGCAGTTCCGTGTCACTGACGACGACCTGCCAGTCGGTGTCGCCGAACGCACGCACCAGCGGCCCGATCGACGGCCCGTCGACCAGCAGCACCGGCCTGCGGCCGTGGCGGCGCCACGGGTTGTGCACCTTGCCCCGGGCGCCGGGGATGGTGAACACGTACGGCTCGGGCGCCTGCTCGGACGGCCAGCCGTGGGGTGACTCGGCGAGGTTCTGGCCCGCCACCACCAACGGCACGTCCCACGTGCCTGCCAGGTCGGTCGCGGCGCCGGTGGTGCGCGGGTCGGCGACGACGGCGTCCGGCGCGAGCGCGGGCATGTCGAGCAGGCGCCGCTCGTGCTTGCCGAACCGCACGAGCCGCACGCCGGGCCCGGCGAGTTCGTCGAGGTAGGGGTCCCCGGACGCGAAGGTGACGTGGTGGCCACGCTCGCCGAGTTCCTCGGCGAGCCGCAGCGTCGGGTACAGGTGTCCCGAAGCGGGCCTGCTGAGGAAGAGGAGGTGCATACCGCGACGGTAGGCCGGTCGATTGGAGCCCCGGTCCAACATCGGTCACGGGTGACTCGCGCGGTGCGGGTCGAACTCGCGGGTTGTGCGGGTTGGACACGCGGGGGTGTGAGCAATCGGACTATTCGGGCGGGCTGTTGGGCGCGGGGATGGGGTGGCTGGTTAGGGTCGGTGTGTGGGAGCGGACGGTCGCGGCGCGTGGTTGACGTGGACTCGCGTGGTGCCCGTGCTCGCGGTGCCCGTGCTCGCCCTCACCTGGGGGCGTGACCTCGGGGTGATCGTGGTGGTCCTCGTCGCCGTGCTGCTGGCGGCGGCGGTGCTGGCCGCCGTGCACCACGCCGAGGTCGTCGCGCACAAGGTCGGGGAGCCGTTCGGGTCGCTCCTGCTCGCGGTGGCGGTGACCGTCATCGAGGTCGCGCTGATCGTGATGCTCATGGTGTCCGGCGGGCCCGAGTCCGCGTCGCTCGCCAGGGACACCGTCTTCGCGGCGCTCATGATCACCACCACCGGCATCGTGGGGCTGTCACTCCTGGTCGGTGCGCGGCGGTTCCATGTCACCCTCTTCAACGCGGAGGGCTCCGGTGCCGCCCTCGCGACCGTCACGACGCTCGCCGCGCTCAGCCTCGTGCTGCCCACCTTCACGACCAGCCAGCCGGGCCCGGAGTTCTCCACCTCCCAGCTCACCTTCGCCGCACTGGCCTCCATCGCCCTCTACGCGATGTTCGTGCTCACGCAGACCGTGCGGCACCGCGACTTCTTCCTCCCCGTCGCGCAGGCGGGCCAGCGGGAGCAGGAGGACTGCGAAGAGCACGCCGCCCCGCCCGGCCGCCGCGAGGCGCTGATCAGCTTTGTGCTGTTGCTCGTGTCGCTGGTCGCCGTCGTGGGACTGGCGAAGGTAGGGTCGCCCGCCATCGAGGACGCCGTCGCCGCGGTCGGGTTCCCGCCGTCGTTCGTCGGTGTGGTGATCGCCTTGCTGGTGCTGCTGCCCGAGACGCTCGCGGCGGTGCGCGCGGCCGGGCGCGGCCGCATCCAGACCAGCCTCAACCTCGCCTACGGCTCCGCCATGGCGAGCATCGGGCTCACCATCCCCACGATCGCGCTCGCGTCGGTCTGGCTCGACGGCCCGCTGGTGCTGGGCCTCGGCTCCACGCAGCTGGTGCTGCTGATACTGACCGTCGTGGTCAGCGTGCTCACGATCGTGCCGGGCAGGGCCACTCGCCTCCAGGGCGGCGTGCACCTGGTGCTGCTGGCGGCGTTCCTGTTCCTCGCGGTGAACCCCTGAGCCGTCAGCCCCCGAGCATTGCGGCCACCGCGGCGACCACGACCTCCCGCCGCCGAGTCACCAGCCACGTTGTCCACGGTATGTGACTGACCGTCTGGTTGAACCGTCGCGCGGGACGCGGTTGTCGGTCCCGCGCGTTATCGTGCGCGCCATGGTTTACATCGCTCTGTTGCGGGCCATCAACCTCGCCGCGAAGCGGCGGGTGGCGATGGCCGACCTGCGCGCGTGGCTGGCCGCCCTCGGGTACGAGGACGTGCGGACGCTGCTGCAGAGCGGCAATGCCGTGTTCCGCACGAAGAAGAAGGAGCCGACCGTCCGCAAGGAGCTGGAGGCCGCACTCGAGAAGGGCGCGGGCTTCCACATCGACTGCGTGCTGCGCACCGAGGACGAGTTACGCGCGGTGGTGGCCGCCGACCCGCTCGGCCACATCGCCACGAACCCGTCCCGCTACTTCGTGTCCTTTGTGGATGTTCCAGGGGTGTGGCCGGAGATCGACCCCGCCGCCTTCGAGCCGGAGCGCGTCCACCTGGACGGGCGCGAGGCGTACTTCTGGGTGCCGGAAGGCTCGCAGAACTCGAAGCTCCTCGCGGCGTTCCCGGCCCGGCCCGGTCAGATCGCGACCATGCGCAACTGGAACACGGTGACCAAACTTCTTGCCATGACTGAGAAGTAACTCAACTGTAGTGGCGCAGTTCCGGCCACAGCTCCGCCCACGTCCGCACCGGGCCGTGGCACAGCAGGATCGGCTTGCCCTGCTCCTCGTTCCACGAGCCGACCCCGTCGTCCACGGTGGCGCGGCGCTCGCACGTGTGGAACAGCCGCTGCACGCGCGCCGAGTCCGTCGCGATGATCACGGTGGTGATGTGTTCCTCCGGGCTTGCGCGCCACCACAGCTCGTTGTGCCCGCTGTAGACCGGCGGCAGGTCCAGCTCGTCCGACCACCGGTCCACCGCACCCGCCTGGCCGTAGTTCTCGGCGAGCACGATCGTGCTGACCCGGTCCGGCGCCGAGATCGTGCTCGCCACGTCCCCGATCTGCTCCGCGAACCTCTTCCAGCCGATCGACTCCGGGGCCGTCTCGTTCAGCTCGCCGATCGGCAGATCGTCCAAAGCGGACACCGGCAGCACCGGAAGCCCCAGCGGCACCGACACGACCGCGGTGGCCACGAGCCCGAGCACCACCACCGTCCGTCGCACGATCGTGGTCATCCAGGTGGCTGTCGGTACACAACCCGCCGCACACAGCGCCATCAGGAAGCCCACCACGTAGTCCGCGCGCCCACCGGAGTAGACCGTCGCCGCGCACGCGACCGGGTAGGCGATCACGAAGAACCGGAACGTGCGCCGCCGCCACAGCGACACCAGCCCGACGACCGCCAGCACCGAGCCGAACCCGAGCAGCCCGAACTGCAACGGCCCGAACATGATCCGGTTCTCCTCGCCGTCGTCGAGGTCGAGCGCCGAGGCCATCTGGGCCTGCGGCCAGTCGTTCGCCGACTGGTAGAGGAGGTTGGGCAACGCGATCACCAGCGCCAGCAGCGCGCCGAGCCACAGCCACTTCGACGACAGCACCGAGCGCGGGCCCGCGACGAGGATGCCGACGGCGATCCCGAACACGAGCAGCGCGATCAACTGCCGGTTGTACGTCGCCACGCCGACCACCGCGCCGAACGCGAGCCACCACCGGCCGTCGCCCGTGCCGTCGGTACCGATCGCCTTGCACATGAACAAGATCGCCGCCGCCCACAGCGGCAGGTCGAGGGTGAGCGTGAGCAGCATGTGGCCGGCGATCAGCGCCATCGACGACACCGCGATCGAGACCGAGGTCAGCACCTGCGCCCCTCGGGTGCCGCCCAGCTCCCGGCACACCAGCGCCAGCAGCACGACGGTCACCGCGACGGCCAGCGCGGGCACCACCCGCAGCGCGACCACGTTGTCGCCGAACAGCGCGATCGAGAGTTTCGCGACCATCGGCGTGAGCGGAGGCGTGTCGAAGTACCCGGTCGCGGGCTGTTCACCCAGCAGGCGGAAGTACAACTCGTCCCGGTGGTAGCCGTACCGGGTACTGACGGCCATGAGTGTCGCGAACAACGCGGCAGCGACCAGGTTGACGGGCACCGAGGCGAAGGAGGACCGGGCGGTGACCGGGGCGTCAATCACGGGCGGGATTCTTCCGCAAAGATCCGCTCTCTACCATCACTTCTCATGTCCGGTCTCAGCATGCTGACCCTCAACATCGGCAGCCCGTCAGAGGAGCGTGCGCACCGTCAGCTCGCGTGGCTCGCCACCAGGGACGAGGACGTGCTGGTGCTGACCGGGACCAGGGCGAGCGACGGCTGCAAGCACCTCGCCGACGCGTTCCGCTCGGCCGGTTACGCGGTGCTCTATCCCAAGCTCGCGCCCGCCGAGTACGGCGTCATGATCGTCAGTAGGTTGCCGGTTCAGGCCGATCCGATCGGGCAAATGCTGTCGTACCTACCCAATCGGGTGACCGGGGCAATGATTTCCACCCAGATGGGTCTGATTCGTATTCTGGGCACTTACGTTCCGACACGGGACGCGACGGCGGAGAAAACGGAACGCAAGCGGCGCTGGCTGTCGGAGTTCTCCTCGGCGATCGGCGCCGCCGGGCTCGTCGGCGCGAGTGCACAGACCGTGGTGCTAGGCGACCTCAACGTGATCGAACCGGAGCACGAGCCGGCGTACACGTCGTTCCGCTGGTTCGAGTACGACTTCTACCGCGGCCTCACCGACAAGCACGGCCTCGTCGACGCCTACCGCCACCTCAACCCCGAGCGGGTGGAGCACAGCTGGATCGGCCGCACCGGCGACGGCTACCGCTACGACCACGCGCACTGCGGCAAGGAACTCGCCGAGGAGCTCGTCGAGTGCGAGTACGTGCACGAGCCGAGGACGACCCGGCTCACCGACCACTCGGGACTGTCGCTCCGGTTCTCCTGCGACGCGGGCACCCGCCTCGACACCTACGACCCGTTCGAGGTGGCCAGTCCGCCAACGTTGTTCTGACTGGTCCGCCTCCCCGGCATTTAATGTGTTGGTTCCGACCCAGCGCAGGCGTGGGTGCCGAGGTGGATGGTGGCTGGGTGCCGTCACGTTCCCCTGAGGTCACTGTTGGTTGGGCCCAGACTTCGCACAGAGATCCATGGGACAGGACCTAGCCCGTGGCGGTCACAGTTTTGGGGTGGTGCTCGCGTAGTTGTTCTCCGGCGCGGAAAGCAGTTGCTCGGCGTGCTCTCGTGCGAGGTCGGCGAGTACGTGCATGCGGGTGGCCTCCGCGTCCTGGCTGCCGGTCGCGAGGTGGTCGAGGAGCAGGGCCTTGCGGTGGTACCAGTCGGCGACCTCGCGGAGGTCCGCGGCGGGACCTGGCGCGGCCCGCATCACCTGGCCCATCTCTTCCAGCGTGGTCATGCCACCAGTGTGAGCGGGGTCACGTGCCGGGAGCCAGTGAGCCGGTGGGCGATTCGCCCATGAAGTTCTCACGTCGCCAGATGGGGGTTCGCGCGCAGCAGCGTGGTGATCCGCGCCCACCACGCGTCGAGCGACTGCTCCTGTGCGAGATCCCGGTAGGTCACCGGAAGCCCGCGCACCCGAAGGATGTTCACGATCCGCATGATGTCGACCGAGGGCAGCGCGAACGTTCCGCGAATGTCCTCATGGGACACTCTGGCGATGCGGGAGATCTCGCAGGCCAGGTCCTCACGGGTCATGTGGAGAGACTCTCAGTGATCCCTTGAGCACGACATGAGTCCAGCAGGTCGCAGCCCCTTCTATACCGTGCGGGGGTATAGTAGATTGAAGAGCAGACCCTACGGACACGAGGAGTGACTGGTGGCGACGAACACGTACACGGTGACCGGGATGACCTGCGAGCACTGCGTCGGCGCGGTGCGTGGCGAGGTGGCCCAGATCCCTGGTGTCACCAACGTCAAGGTCGAGCTGTCGAGCGGCCAGGTCACCGTGACCAGTGACGAGCCCATCGACATCGAGGCCGTCCGCGCTTCGGTCGACGAGGCCGGTTACAAGTTGGCGAGCTAGCCATGACCGGCTCGAACGCGGCGGTGAAGCTCGGCGGTCTCGCGCTGGTCGTGGCGGTGGTGTTCGGTGCCGCCTACGGCATCGGCAAGGTCGTCGGCCCCGTCGCGGCCGAGCCCGCGCCCCAGGCGGAAGCCCACGAGGGCATGGGTGAGGACTCGGCGGCCGGGGAAGGGCACGGCGACGGCCACGACGCCGCCGCGAGCGTGCCCAAGGGTCTGCAGGTCAGCGAAGGCGGCGTCACGCTCGACGTGCTGACCGACGGGCCGGCCGCCGGACGGCGGGCGGACTTCGCGTTCCGCATCCTCGACGAGGACGGCCACGCGGTCACCGGGTTCCAGCTCACGCACGACAAGCTGATGCACCTGGTCGTCGCGCGTCGTGACCTGTCCGGGTTCCAGCACGTGCACCCGGTGATGGCCGCCGACGGCACGTGGCGGATTCCGCTCACCTTCCCCTCGGCCGGTGACTTCCGCGTGTTCGCGGACTTCCAGCGCGCGGGCGAGGACGAGGGGCAGACGCTCGGCATCGACGTGCCGGTCGCGGGCACCTACACACCCACCCCCTTGCCGCAGGCGGCGCTGACCGCGGTGGCCGGGGAGTACCGGGTCACGTTGAGCGGCAAGCTGGAGCCGGGTACCACGAGCAAGCTGACCCTGTCGGTCGACAAGGGCGGTGTGCCGGTCACCGACCTGCAGCCGTACCTGGCGGCGTACGGCCACCTCATCGCGCTGCGGCAGGGTGACCTGGCCTACCTGCACGTCCACCCCGATGGCGAACCCGGGGACGGGACGACGAGGCCGGGCCCGAACATCGTGTTCTTCGCGGAGGTGCCGACCGCGGGCACGTACCGGCTGTATCTGGACTTCAAGCACGGCGACGTCGTGCGCACGGCGGAGTTCACCGCCGTCGCGACCAAGCACGGGCACTAGGAGACGACATGGCCACCGACCGGGTAGAGCTGGTCATCGGGGGCATGACCTGCGCGTCCTGTGCCGCGCGGATCGAGAAGAAGCTCAACCGCATCGACGGCGTCGAGGCGTCGGTCAACTTCGCGACCGAGAAGGCGCTGGTCAACGGCACGGCGGCGACGGTGGATCTGATCGCCACCGTCGAGAAGATGGGCTACTCCGCCGCGGTCCCCGCGCCGCCGAAGCCCGAGGACGGGGCGGAGGAGCCGCACGACGCGGAGGTGCGGTCGCTGCGTACCCGGCTGCTGGTGAGCCTCGTGCTGACTGTGCCGGTCGTGGCGATGTCGATGGTGCAGGCCTTCCAGTTCGAGTACTGGCAGTGGGCGGCGCTCACGCTCACCGCGCCGGTCGTGGTCTGGGGCGCGCTGCCGTTCCACCGCGCGACGTGGCTGAACGCGCGCCACGGCGCGGCGACCATGGACACGCTGATCTCCATGGGCACGCTGACCGCGCTCGGGTGGTCGCTGTACGCCCTTTTCTTTGGCACGGCAGGCATTCCGGGCATGGAGCACCCGTTCCGGATCACGATCGAACGCACCGGCGGCACCGGCGACATCTACCTCGAGGTCGCGGCGGGCGTCACCGCGTTCATCCTCGCGGGCCGGTACTTCGAGGCACGCGCGAAGAGCCGTGCAGGTTCGGCGCTCCGCGCGCTGTTGTCGTTGGGTGTCAAGGACGTCGCGGTGCTGCGGGACGGGCAGGAGACGCGGGTGCCGATCGACCGGCTCGCAGTCGGCGACCGGTTCGTGGTGCGGCCGGGGGAGAAGATCGCGACGGACGGCGTGGTCGAGGACGGCTCGTCCGCCGTCGACGAGAGCATGCTGACCGGCGAGTCGGTGCCCGTCGAGGTGTCACCGGGGTCGAACGTGGTCGGGGCGACGGTGAACGCGGGCGGGCGGCTCATTGTGCGTGCCACCCGGGTCGGCGCGGACACGCAGCTCGCGCAGATGGCGCGGCTGGTCGAGCAGGCGCAGACCGGCAAGGCGCAGGTCCAGCGGCTCGCGGACCGGGTGTCGGCGGTGTTCGTGCCGATCGTGATCGTGCTGGCGTTCGGCACGCTGGGCTTCTGGCTCGGTACGGGTGCCACCTCGTCGGCGGCGTTCACCGCGGGCGTGGCGGTGCTGATCATCGCGTGCCCGTGCGCGCTGGGCCTGGCGACGCCGACGGCGCTGCTGGTCGGCACCGGGCGGGGCGCGCAGCTCGGCATCCTGATCAAGGGCCCCGAGGTGCTGGAGTCCACGCGCCGGGTCGACACCGTGGTGCTGGACAAGACCGGCACCCTGACGACCGGTCAGATGTCGCTGGTGGCCGTCGTGGTCGCCGACGGCGTGCCAGAGGAGCGGTTGCTGCGGTACGCGGGTGCGCTGGAGGACGCGTCCGAGCACCCGATCGCGAAGGCGATCGCGGACGGGGCGCGGGCACGGGTCGGCACGTTGCCGCCGGTGACCGGGTTCGCCGCCCGCGAGGGACTCGGCGTGCGGGGCACGGTCGATGACCACGAGGTCGCCGCTGGCCGGGTCGTCGACGGCGACGACTGGCTGCCCGCGCTGCCAGCGACGCTGGCCGCCGCGAAGGAGGAGGCGGAGGCCGAGGGCAGGACCACGGTCACGGTCGCGTGGGACGGCGCGGCACAGGGGCTGCTGGTGGTGGCCGACACGGTCAAGCCGACCAGCGCGGACGCCGTGCGGCAGCTGCGGGCACTGGGGCTCACGCCGGTCATGCTGACCGGTGACCACGAGGCGGTGGCCCGGTCGGTGGCCGCGAAGGTCGGCATCGACGAGGTGATCGCCGGTGTGCTGCCCTCGGGCAAGGTCGAGGCGGTCAAGGCGTTGCAGGCCGACGGCCGCGTGGTCGCGATGGTCGGCGACGGCGTCAACGACGCGGCCGCGCTCGCGCAGGCAGACCTGGGGCTCGCGATGGGCACCGGCACGGACGTGGCGATCGAGGCGAGCGACCTGACGCTGGTGCGGGGCGATCTCCTCGGCGCGGCGGACGCGATCCGGCTGTCCCGCCGCACCCTCGCGGTGATCAAGGGCAACCTGTTCTGGGCGTTCGCCTACAACGTCGCGGCGATCCCGCTGGCCGCTGCCGGGCTGCTGAACCCGATGCTCGCGGGCCTGACGATGGCGGCCAGCTCGGTGTTCGTGGTGACGAACAGCTTGCGGCTGCGGAGTTTCACCGCCACCAGCGGCGGCGAGCGGGCAGCGGAGCCCGCTCGCCCGCGCGAGGCACTCACGCCAGCGTGAGGTAACCGAACGACGCGTCGACGGCGACCGGGTGGCCGCCGCCGACGCGGGTCTCACCGGCCGCGGACCTGCCGGATGGTGTCCCGGTACCAGAGCGCACTCTGCTTCGGGGTGCGGACCTGCGTCTCGTAGTCCACGTGCACCAGCCCGAAGCGCTTCGCGTAGCCGTAGGACCACTCGAAGTTGTCCATCAGCGACCACGCGAAGTAGCCGCGCACGTCCGCGCCCTGCTGCCGTGCCGCGGCCACCGCCGCGATGTGCGAGGACAGGTAGGCGGTGCGGTCGTGGTCGGCGACGTAACCGGACGGCTCCGGCTCGTCGTCGAACGCGGCGCCGTTCTCGGTGATCACCATGGCGGTGCCGGGATACTCACGGGACAGCCGCACGAGCAGCTCGGTGAAGCCCTCCGGCACGATCTCCCAGTCCATCGCGGTCACGGGCCTGCCGAGCGGCACGTTCACCGAGACCGGGTTGCCGTCCTCGTCCTCCGTGCGGCCCGCCGCGTCCACCCCGGAGAAGCGGTGGCTGGAGTAGTAGTTCACGCCGAGCACGTCGATCGGCTCGCTGATGATCGCCAGGTCGCCGTCCACCACCGGCATCTTGATGCCACGCACCGAAAGGTCGTCCATGATGTCGCCCGGATACTGACCACGCAGCAACGGGTCCAGGTAGATCCGCGCCCCGAGACCGTCGGCCCGCCGCGCCGCCTCCTGGTCGGCGAGGCTCTCCGTCGCCGCCATCGCGGTGCCCATGTTCAGCGTGATGCCCACCTCGATCGGCTCGGTCGCCGCGGCCCGCATCCGTTGTGCGGCAAGGCCGTGACCGAGTAGCAGGTGGTGCACCGCGTCCATGGCGTCCGCGAAGTTCTGCCGCCCAGGGGCCTGGCGGCCCTCGTAGTAGCCGAGCATCGCCGAGCACCACGGCTCGTTCAGCGTGGTCCACGTGCGCACCCGGTCCTGCAGCCGGTCGAACACCAGCATCGCGTAGTCCGCGAACCGGTACGCCGTGTCCCGTGCCGGCCAGCCGCCCTTGTCCTCCAGCGCCTGCGGCAGGTCCCAGTGGTACAGCGTGACCCACGGGTCGATGCCCGCCCCCAGCAGCTCGTCGACGAGCCGGTCGTAGAACCCGAGACCCTTCTCGTTCGCCGGGCCGGTGCCGTCGGCCTGGATCCGGGGCCACGCCACGGAGAACCGGTACACGTCCACGCCGAGCGACTTGATCAGCGCCACGTCCTGCGGCATCCGGTGGTAGTGGTCGCAGGCCACGTCACCGTTGTCGCCGTCCTCGACCATGCCCGGCGTCCGGCAGTACGTGTCCCAGATGGACACCCCGCGCCCATCCTCGGTGTGCGCGCCCTCGATCTGGTAGGCCGAGGTCGCGACCCCCCACCGGAAGCTCGCGGGAAGGCTCGCGATCAGCTCCGCCTCGTCCGCGGACTCCCGCGTCACTGTGGTATCCAAGAGATCCATCCTCCGTAACTAGACGTCCGGGTCAGCTTCTGACCCGCTCGACCGCGTGCAGCCAGCAGGCCACGGTCCGGTTGTCCTCGCCGGGTGGTGCCGCCAGGATCGGCGAGGAGTCCGCGCATGGCTCGAACGCCTTGGGACAGCGGGGATGGAAGGCGCATCCTGACGGCATCGCGCGGAGGTCCGGCGGCGAGCCAGGGATGCCGGTCAGCTCCCGGCGCGGCCCCCGCAACGCCGGGAACGAGTGCAGCAGGCCGTCGCTGTAGGGGTGGCGTGACTCCCGGTACAGGTCGGCGGCGGGCGCCGACTCGACGATCCGCCCGCCGTACATGATCGCGATCCGGTCCGAGAACTCCACCAGCAGCGACAGGTCGTGCGTGATGAACAGGACCGAGAACCCGATCCGCTCCCGCAGCTCCACGAGCTGGGCGAGGATCTGCCGCTGCATCACCACGTCCAGCGCGGTGGTCGGCTCGTCCATCACCACGACCCTCGGCTCCAGCGCGAGCGCCATCGCGATCATCACCCGCTGCCGCATACCCCCCGACAGCTGGTGCGGGTAGCTGTTCAACCGGTCCGCGTTGATGCCGACCAGCTTCAGCAGATCCCGCGCGCGGGATCGCTGTGCCGCGCGGGTGGTCTTCGGCTCGTGCGCTGCGATCACGTCGCACAGCTGCGCCGCGATCGTGTGCACCGGGTTGAGCGAGTTCATCGCGCCCTGGAACACGATCGAGATCTCCGACCAGCGGAACCGGCGCAGCTTCGCCGTCGACAGCGTCATCAGGTCGATGGGCTCGCCGTCCCTCGGGTGGTACAGCACCTGCCCGCCGGTGATCACGCCGGGCGGTGGCAGCAACCGCAGCATCCCGTACGCCAGCGTCGACTTGCCGCTGCCGCTCTCGCCTGCCAGCCCGAGCACCTCGCCCCGGTTCAACGTCAGGCTGACGTCCCGGACCGCGTGCACGGCGTCGTCCCCGAGCCCGTAGTTGACGTCCAGGCTCCTGATCTCCAGCACCGGCTCAGTCATCGGACCCCCTCAGCACCGGCGTGTAGCCGACCCGCATCTTGACCCCGCGCACCTTCGTGCCCGCGCTGCTGCGCAGCCGGGGGTTGACGTACTCGTCGATGCCGAAGTTCAGCAGCGCGAGACCAGTGCCCAGCAACGCGATCGCGACACCCGGCGGCACGAACCACCACCACGCGCCCTGCGCGAGCGCCTGCTGGCTCTGCGCCCAGAACAGGATCGCGCCCCAGTTCCACTCGGACACGCCGGGCACGCCGATGAACGCGAGCGTGATCTCCGACAGTACCGCGAAGATCACCGTGCCGATGAAGCTCGCCGCGATCACCGCGGTGAGGTTCGGCAGGATCTCGAACCCGATGATCCGCCACGTCGACTCACCCGTCGCACGGGCCGCCTCGACGTAGTCCCTGCGCCGCAGGGAAAGCGTCTGCGCGCGCAGCACGCGTGCGCCCCACGCCCACGATGTGGCGCCGATCACCAGCGCGATCGTCATGTCGTCGGTGTCCGGCAGCGACAGCGTGATGATGAGGATCAGCGGCAGCGCCGGGATCACCAGGAACACGTTGGACAGCGCGGAAAGGCTCTCCGCGCCGAGACCGGAAAGGTAGCCCGACGTCACGCCGATCAGCACGCCGAGCACCGTCGCAACGACACCGGCGACGAGGCCGACGAGCATGACGCTGCGGGAGCCGTCGAGCATCTGGCTGAACAGGTCCTGGCCGAGGTGGGTGGTGCCGAACCAGTGGTCGGCCGACGGCCCGATCAGCAGCTCACTGCCGCGCTTGCCGGGCTCGTACGGGGCCAGCATCGGCCCGAAGATCGCCAGCAGGCAGAAGAACCCGAAGATGACCAGGCCTGCCATGGCCTTGCGGTTCTGGAAGAACCGCGACCGGCGGCGGCGTTTCACCGGTGCGATCGCAGGCATGACGTCCGCGGTAGGCAGTGCCACGGCTCAGCCCTCCTTCCTGGTGCGCGGGTCCAGCAGGAGGTAGACGAGGTCCGCGAACAGGTTCGCGACCAGCACCGACAGCGTGATGACCAGGAAGATGCCCTGCACGAGCGGGTAGTCCTTCGCGCCGACCGCCTGGAACAGCTGGAACCCGACGCCGGGGTAGGAGAACACGATCTCCACCAGCAGCGTGCCGCCGACGATCAGGCCGAGCGACAGCGCGAACCCGGACACGTTGGGCAGCAACGCGTTCCGTGCCGCGTAGCTGATCATCACCCGGCGCTCGGAGAGGCCCTTGGCATGCGCGACGGTGATGTAGTCCTCGGAGGACACCGTGAGCATCATGTTGCGCATCGACAGGACCCAGCCGCTCATCGACGAGATCAGGATCGTGATCGCGGGCAGCAGGCTGTGCTGGACCGCGCTCCACACGAAGTCCATGTCCCAGCTCGGCACCACGCCGGGGTCGTAGCCGCCGGACGACGGGAACGCGCCGCCCGCGTCGGCGAGCAGCGTGATGGCGATGAGGCCGAGCCAGAAGTACGGGATGGACGACAGGAACGTCGTCACCGGCATCAGGATGTCCGCCCACGACCCGCGCCACCAGCCCGCGAGCACGCCCATGAAGGTGCCGAGCAGGAAGCTGACGACCGTGGTGAGCCCGACGAGGCCGAGCGTCCACGGCAGGGAGTCGGACAGCACCTCGGACACCGGCGTCGGGAAGAACGTGAACGAGAGGCCGAGGTCGCCGCGGAACAGCTGGCCGAGGTAGGAGAAGTACTGCTCGACGATGCCCGTGTCGGTGTTCAGTCCGAAGAGGATGTACAGCGACTGGATCGCGTTGGCGTCGAGCTGGCCGCGCGAGCGGGCGATCAGCGACTGGACGGGATCGCCGGGGATGAGCCTCGGGAGGAAGAAGTTGATGGTGATCGCGGCCCATGCGGTGAACACGTAGAACCCGACGCGCCGCAGGAGGTAGCCCATTATCCGGACACCTCCTCTGCCGCCTCGGCGACGGTCTTCTGGTCGTACAGCCAGCACGCGGCCCAGTGCGGTCCGTCCCCATTGGACTCGGCGGCCAGCCTCGGCGGCGCCTCCGTCGTGCAGCGCGCCATCGCGTGCGGGCAGCGTGGGTGGAACCGGCAGCCGTCCGGTGGCGCGATGAGGCTCGGCGGTTCGCCACCGCCGACGTCGACGACGTCCGCCTCCGCGCCCGCGATCCGGTCGGGGTCCGGCGCGGACGCGATCAGCAGCCGCGTGTACGGATGCGCGGCGTGCTGCGTGACGGCCTCGCCGCTGCCGCCCTCGACGACCTGGCCCGCGTACATCACCAGCACCTCGTCGGCGAAGTACCGCGCCGACGCGATGTCGTGGGTGATGTAGAGGATCGCGAGGTTGAGCCGGTCGCGCAGGTCCCGCAACAGGTTCAGCACCCCGAGCCGGATCGACACGTCCAACATGGACACCGGCTCGTCGGCGAGCAGCGCCTCCGGCCCGGCGGCGAGCGCCCGCGCGATCGCGACGCGCTGCCGCTGTCCGCCGGAGAGCTCGTGCGGGAACTTGGACAGGAACCGCTCGGGCGGGGTCAGCGAGACCCTGGTGAGCAGCTCCTCCTCGGTCGTGTCGCTGTGGTGGATCTTCAGTGCGCGCGTGAGGTGGTAGCGCACGGTGTGGATCGGGTTGAGGGACGCGAACGGGTCCTGGAAGACCATCTGCACGCGGCGGCAGTAGGCGCGGAACCGCCGCCCGCCGGTCGAGTGCACCGGTACGCCGTGCAGCAGGATCCGCCCGTCCGTCTGCTTCACGAGCTGCGCCATCAACCGTGCCACGGTCGACTTGCCCGATCCGGACTCGCCGACCATCGCGGTCACGCGGCCCTTGCGCAGCACGAGGTCGACCTGTTCGACGGCGTGGACCGCCCGCCGCGGCTGGAACAGCGTCCGCAGGCGGCGCCGGATGGGGAAGTGCTTGGTGAGGCCCACCGCCTCCAGCACCACGTCGGTGGTACTGGGGGCGGTGGGCTTTGCGCTGGTCGTCATGGCTTCTTACGAGGCCGGCTTCAGGTGCAGGATGATGTCGAGCGCGTTGGGCTGCGTCGGCTGGGCAGGCGCGTACTGGTTGTTCTCGTCCGGCCAGCCGACCCAGTTCTTGGTGCTGTACTCGCCGCCGGCGTTGGCCGCACCGGTGATCAGCACCGGTGCCTGCTCGACGTAGATCTTCTGCAGCTCGTCCATCGCGGCCTGGCGGACCGTGTCGTCGGCCGCGTTGGCGTACTGGTTCAGCGCCTCGGTCGCGTCCGCGTTGCGGAACCTGCCCCAGTTGCCGTTGACACCGGCCGTGCCCTGCGGCTTGTACAGTGCACCGTCCATGATGGACTGGTACAGGTCGTACGGGGTCGCGCCGTTGTTGGTCCAGTGCATGGCGGCCTCGAACTGGCCGGTGTCGATGTTGGTGGTCCAGACGTCCTGGTTCGCCTTGTCGACGGTCGCGTCGATGCCGATCTCCGAGAAGTTGTCCTTCAGGATCTCGAGCGTGGTGATGTAGTCCGACCAGCCTGCCGGGTTCGACATCGTCAGCTTGACCGGCTTACCGGTCGGGTCCATCAGCTTGTCGCCGGAGAAGGTGTAGCCGCTGTCGGTGAGCAGCTCCTTGGCGCCGTCGACGTCGACCTCGAACTCCTTGCCCTTGTACGCGTCGGCGAGGAACGGGTCGCCGGCCGGCGTCGGGATGCCGGTGATGTTCTTGATCTCCGGGTAGAAGTAGCCCGCCTCACCCTGCACGAACACGTCGTTGCGGTTGATGACCATGTTCATCGCGCGACGCAGGGCAGGGTCGTCGAACGGCTTGAGCTCGGTGTTGAGGAACAGGCCGTGTGCGGCGAGGACCGGCGGGAACCACAGCTTGTGGTGTTCCGGGTCCTTGTTGACGTAGACCGCCTTGTAGTTCGAGATGAACGTGAACGCCCACTCGGACGAACCGTTGGCGAGTGCCGTGGTCTGCGCGTTGTTGTCGTTGTACGACGTGTAGCGCAGCTCCTTGACCTGCGGCAGGTCCTGCCAGTAGTTGTCGCGGACGGTCAGCGTGACGGTCTGTGGCGTGAAGGTCTTCAGTTGGTACGGACCACTGCCGACGGGCTCCTTCACCGTGTCGGTGGCCGGGTCGGCCATCTTGGACCAGATGTGCTCGGGCACCATCGGGGTCTGGGTGAGGATGTCCATCTGGTTCACGAACTGGGAGCTCGTGAACGTGATGGTCGCCTTGTTGCCGTCGGCGGTGGCGGCGGCGATCGGGATGGCGTTGATGTTCAGCGCCGGGGTGCTCTTCAGCAGCGTGAACGTGTACGCGATGTCCTCGGCCGTCAGCGGCGTCCCGTCGGACCACTTCGCGTTGTCGCGGATGGTCAGTTCGAGCTCACGGAAGTTGTCCGACCAGGCCCACTCGCTTGCGAGCCATGGCTTGCCCTCCTCGGCCGGCTTGACCTGGTTGGTCATCACGAGCGGCTCGTAGAGCGCCCACCGGTAGCCGAGTGAGCTGCTGGAGCTGGAAGGGAGGAACGGGTTGTGGTTCTCCGTCTGCGGACCGTTGGGCATGCCGACGTTGAGGACGGCGTTCGGGTTGCCGTCGTCGCCGCCGGTCTTGCCGTCGCCACAGGCCGCCAGACTGACGGTGAGTAGTAACGCCGCGGCGCCGGCCACGGCCTTTCGCCTGAGTCGCATGGGGACCGGACTCCTTTGTCGGGGAAAGGGATCGCGAGCGTGCACGCTGCCTGTTGGGTCGGAGTCAACTAGGTGAGCGGGGTCACGTCAATAACGGACGGGTAACGAACTTAGCCTTATTTAAAGACGCGAAGAAAGTCTGCGCATGAACTATGGTCCTCTCTCGTTAGGCTGACGCGACAAGGTCGGGAAGGGACGGTGCTCATGCAGCCGAGACGTGCGACGGTTCGTGACCTGCGCAGGCGCAACCGGTCGACGCTGCTGTCCACGCTCTTCTTCGAGGGGCCGCTCTCCCGGCACGAGCTGGGTGGCCGCACCGGCCTCTCGGCCGCGACGGTGAGCAACGTGGTCGCGGAGATGATCGACGACGGCCTGGTGATCGAGGCGGGCCAGGTGGAGTCGGACGGCGGCCGCCCCAGGGTGCTGCTGCGCGTCGACCCGACCTACGGCCACGTGGTCGGCATCGACGTCGGTGAGACCGGCGTGACCATGGAGCTGTTCGACCTGTCGATGACCCGCCTCGCGACCGTCGACCGTCCACTCGCGACTCCGCAGCCGGACGTCCGCGTGGTCGGTGAGATCATCGCGGCGGGCTTCGGCGCGCTGCTGGCGGAAGCGGGTGTCGCGGAGTCGTCGCTGCTGGGGGTCGGCATCGGCGTCCCGGGCACCGTGGAACAGGGCGCGACGGTCCGGGTGCACGCACAGACCATCGGCTGGGACGGCGTCGCGCTCGCGGACCTGGTGCGGGAGCACGGGATCACGGTCCCGGTGTTCGTCGAGAACGGCGCGAAGACCCAGGGCCAGGCGGAGATGTGGTTCGGTGCCGGACGCGGCGCGCGGCACGCGGTGATCGCGCTGATCGGCTCCGGCATCGGCGCGACGGTGATCACCGACGGCACCACGTACCGGGGTTCGACGAGCAGCGCGGGGGAGTGGGGGCACACGACGCTCTCGTACGGCGGACGGCTCTGCCGGTGCGGTGCGCTCGGCTGCCTCGAGGCGTACGTCGGTGCGGAGGGGATACTCGACCGGTTCAGGAAGGCCCGTGGCGGCAAGGCGGTGCCGAGGGAGGACGAACAGTCCCAACTGGACTTCCTGCTCGACGCGGCGGCCCGGTCCGACACCGCGGCGGCCGTCGTCGCGGAGACCGTCGGCTACCTCGGCGCGGGCATCGCCAACCTCGTCAACCTGTTCAACCCGGAACGGATCGTGCTCGGCGGATGGGCGGGCATGGCGCTGGGTTCCCGGCTGCTGCCCGAGATCCGCACCGCAACGGCCGCCCACGCGCTGCGCCATGCGTACGAGCAGACGTCGATCGTCCTGTGTGAACTCGGTCCGGACGCGGTGGCCGTCGGCGCGGCCACCCTTCCGGTCGAGGCACTGCTCAGCCTTGGGACGGACCCGAGAGTCCGTCCCAAGGCTTCCGCGTTGTAGAACCAGGATCACGGGTAGTTCGCCACGTAGCTCACCTGGTGCGGCTGGTTCGCGACCTCGCCCGTGTCGTTGATGACGCGGTTGATCGTGCCAACGCCGCCGAGCGACACCGTCACCAGCCCGTGGAACCGGACGCCCGACTTGTTCGGCACCTCGAAGCCGCGGCTCGCGACGACCGCCGGGTTGGTGTTGAAGAAGCAGTACGACCCGACGCCCCACGCCTCGTGGTTGGTCACGGAGTCGGCGACCTTGTACGACGCCCAGCCCTGCGCACCGCCACCACTCGAGCCCCACGCCGCGTTGCTCGGCGGGTCGTAGGGCATCTCGTTCTGGTAGAAGTACGTCCTGCCGTTGTTGCCGTTCCAGATCGTGTTGTACTGCTGGTAGTGCTCGACGAACAGGCCGTACATCGTCACGTTGTCACCGTTGACCACGAGGCCGTTCTGCGCGGTGTTCGTGTTCCACCCGATGCCGGTGCCATGATCGCCGCGCCACAGCCACATGTGGTCGCCGATTACGTCCTTGCTGTTGATACGCAACGAAACCGTCGCCTTGCCCGCATGCTGGCCGCCGACGCGGAAGAACACGTCGTGCAGCGACGTCGGGTTCGCCGAGTGGCTCGCCGACGAGCCGGACGGGCCGATCTCCGCGAGCACGGAGGAGTTCTGCGGGCCCGCGTCGATCAGCATGCCCGCGAGCTTCACACCGTCCACATCGGACACCGTGATGGCAGGGAGGCCGGTGTCCGGCGTGAGCGTGGCGAGGCCGAGGCCCAGCACGACCGTGTTCGGGTTGGTGACCCGGATCGTGTCGTTCAGGTGGTGGATGCCCGGCGTGAACAGCAGGTGCTTGCCCTGCGCCAGCGCGGCGTTGATCGTCGCGGCCGGGGTGCCCTCCTGCACGACGTAGAAGTCGGCCAGGGAGATCGAGGAGCCGGCCGGGTTGCCGCCGCCCCACGAGGTGCCGCGGGTGTTCTCTCGCACCGCCGGGACGAACACCCGGTACTCACCGCTGCCGTCGAGGTAGAGGAACGGCTTCTCGCGGATCTTGGGCGTGGTGTCGACGACCGTGTGCGACGGGTTCGGGAAGTTCTGCGCGGGTGCGCCGGTGGTGCCGGTGAAGACCATGTTCCACACCGAGCCGTTCCAGCCGCCGCGCAGGTCGCTGTTGCGGGTGAAGAACTGCTGCTGCGAGCCGGAGACCGCGACGCCGTCGATCTGCGAGTCGGCGATCAGGCCGCCGGAGGCCCAGCCGTCGCCGCCGTTCCAGAGCTGGACCTGACCGCGCAGGTGCATGCGGCGGTAGGGCGCCGCCTGCGAGACGGCCCAGCGCTCGATCTGCCCGGCGGGGAGGGTCACCGACAGGTTCTCGGCCGAGCGCCAGAAGTTCTGGGTGGCGTTGCCGAGGTTGTTCGGGTTGTCGCCCTGCTGGAGCCAGTCGGCCTCGACGCGCACGTGGCCGTTGAGGTTCACCTGGTCCGGCAGCAGCCCGAGGCCCGCGACCTGCGTGTAGAAGCGCAGGTCGACGTCGGCGTTGTAGGAGCCCGGCTTGAACAGGACCGCGTAGCGCTGCGTGCCGAACTGGTTGGTCTTCATCTGCGCCGCGATCGAACTCAGCCGGGACTGGATCGTCGACTGCGGCGTCGAGGGATCGAAGACGAACGTGTTCGGGCCCAGGTTCGGGTTGCGCGGGTCGGTCGGCGGGATCACCGGACCGGAGCCGCCGCCGTCCGTGTTCACGGAGAGCTCCCAGAGCGAGTAGCCGTACTGCGTGGCGCGGGCGGTGCCGTTGACGCGCAGGTACCGGCCGGTGCCGGTGACGTCCAGCGTCTGGTTGCCGCCGGTGCCGGTGGTGGTCGAGTAGATCGTGGTCCAGCTCGACGCGTTGTCGGAGACCTGCAGCTGGAACGCACGCCCGTAGGCGGCCTCCCAGTTGAGCCCGACCCGGCAGACCTGCAGCGAGGAGCCGAGGTCCACCTGTAGCCACTGCGGGTCGGAGAAGGCGCTGGCCCAGCGGGTGCCGGTGTTGCCGTCGACGGCCGCGGCGGCCGGGGTGCCGCCGTTCTCCGTCGAGGAGGCGGTGGCGGTCTTGCCCTGCGCCACGTTGGTGGTCCCGCAGGCAAGTGGCGCCGCCTGTGCCTGCGGAATGGTGAGAAGAGCCGCGGCCGCGAACACCGTGGTCGCGGCGGCGAGGATGCGTTTCATGTGGCCTACCTGTTTCGATCCAGATGCGTGCAGGGGGTGGATCGGGCGGGGTTCGGAACCGGTACCGGAACCGGTTCCGAACCTGTGATGCATTTAACAAGCAGGCAACATTCACGTCAAGATGCGAATGGGTGTCAGCTCCGCGGCAGGTCCTGCACCCAGCTGCGGTAGGTCTGACCGCCCATGCGCAGCCGGGGCAGCGGCAGGAAGTTCTCGGCCTCGATGCCGTCGTACCCGTGTTTGACCACGGAGCGGTAGAACCGCTCTGTCACGCCGAGGATCAGCGGCGCGGCGCTCTTCTTCAGCCGCGACTTCAGTTCATGGCAGTCGAGGAGCCGGACCATGAGGTCGATGTCCTCGCCGAACGGCCCTCGGCTGTCGTAATGGATGTCCCCGAAGTGCACGGCGACTCGCAGCCGGAACTCATGGGCGCGCAGCTCGTCGCGCAGTACCGGAACGAACGTGTTGAGCAGCAGCAGTTTGGGGAGCTCGTCGACGGGTTGGATGAACGCCATGGCGCCATCACCCCGGTCGACGAACGGCTCCCGGAACTCGTCGCCGACACCGGCGGCGATCAGGCTCTTCTCGAAGACCTCGTACATCGCCTGACGGAGCCGTGCCCGCTGTGTGTTGTTCCGGTCGGTGGACCGTTCGACATCGACCCCGACAATCGTCCGCTGGACGGGGACCGGGGCGATCCTCCGCTGGACGGAGAGTGGGGCGTTCATGATGGCCGCGCATGCTTCATCACAGGCTCCTGACCCTGGAGCTGCGTGGTCGTTAAGACCGAGCTTCAGTAAATTTCAGTGATTGTGATATGCTCCACTGAGGTAAGTGTAAGTGGCGGACGGACTTGTTACAAGATGGCCGTGGTCTGAAGATCGCGGTGTAGCACTCGATAGGGCATCATTTCCAGCAACTGAATTTTGCTGAAAGGCATTGAACGCGGTGACAACGGCGGATCTGGCGCGACGAGTACGCGCGCTGCGCATCCATGAATGGCCGAGCAGGCGGATCACGCAGGTTCAGCTCGCAGAAGCGCTCGGGGTGAGCCCGGCCCTGATCTCGTCGTGGGAGAAGGAGACCAGCAACGCGTCGCCACCCGCGCACCGCCTGGAGGCCTACGCCACCTTCTTCGCCAGTGAACGGTCGGTGGAGCGCGAGCCCTACCGGGTCCTGGACGTCGAGAAGCTGACGGCGCAGGAGCAGGCGCGCAGGGAGGAACTGCTCGACGAACTGATCAGGCTCAGCGACTCGCAGCATGGCCGGGCACCGGCCGCCACCCCGTCACCGTTCGACGGCACCCTGTTGCAGTTCCCCGTCGGCGAGGACATCACGATCGTCTGCTCGGAGCTGCCCCCGGAGCGGCTCCGCCAGGTGCTGAACCCGACCCCGGAGCAGCCCGACTACGTCGCGGCGTACAAGTACGGCGACCTGGACGCGTTGCTGGAGATGTGGGGCCACCTCCGCGCCGCGAACCCGTTGTCGCGGGTTGGGAAACGGACCTATTCGGAGATGGAGGGGGATGACTACGCCACCCACCTCGTCCTGCTCGGCGGGATCGACTGGAATCCGGTCACCCAGGAGGTGATGGAGTCGGCCGGTCTGCCGGTGCGCCAGCTGGAAAGGGAGGACGACTCCTCGCTCGGCGGGTTCGAGGTCGGCGACGGTGAGGAGCGCACGCTCCTCGAGCCCATGGTGCAGGACACCGGGACGCACGCCGTGCTCGGCAAGGACGTCGCCCTGTTCTTCCGGTCCGTGAGCCCCTTCAACAAGAAGCGGACGGTGACGGTTTGCAACGGGATGCACCAGTGGGGGACCTTCGGTGTGGTGCGTGCGCTCACCGACTACCGGTTCCGGGACCGCAATGAGCAGTACCTCCGCAATCGTTTCGCGGGCACCGACACCTTCAGCATCATCACGTGGGTGCGGGTGGTGAGGGGCGGCGCCATCACACCGGACTGGAGCAGGAGCCACGATCGGCTGCACGAGTGGCCGACCTGAGCGCAGGTCTCGTCGCGCCCCTCCTACACCGCCGGGGCGCTTTCGCGGATCACCAGGGAGGTGGGGACCACCAGGGGTTCTTCCGTCGGGGTTTCGCCCGCCAGGTGGGACAGCAGCATGGTGGCCGCCGCCTCGCCCATCTCCCTGGACGGCTGGCGGACCGTCGTCAGCGCCGGCTGGGTGTGTTCCGCGATCGAGATGTCGTCGAAGCCGATGACCGCCACGTCGCCGGGTACTGAGCGACCCGCCGCTCGTAAACCGTCCAGTACGCCGACTGCCATCAGGTCGTTGTGGGCGAAGACGGCGTCGAACGGGACGTCTTTAACCAGTAGCTCCTCGATCGCCGCCTGGCCGCCGCCTCGGGTGAAGTCGCCTTCCAGCACCAGGTTGGCGTCGAAGACCGGGCCTGCGGCAGAGCGGAAGCCCGCCGTGCGGTCGCGGGTGCAGCCGAACGTCGCCGGGCCAGTGACCATCGCCAGGCGGCGTCGGCCCAGGGTGAGCAGGTGGGCGGCCGCGTCGGCCGCGCCCTTGTCGTTGCTCGTCGCGACCGACGGGAAGCCAGGGTGGTGGCCGCGGTCGTCGATCATGACCACCGGGAGGCCCTGCTCGTGCAGGCTCGTGATGTAGGACAGGGTGTCGGGCGGCTCGACCAGCAACAGGCCGTCGAACGCGTTCGCGGACACGTGGCGCTGGAACTGTGTCAGGGACTGCTCGCCCCGGTTGACGGTGTGCAGCAGCAGTCCGTAGCCCCTGGCCTCCAGCACGTCCGACACGCCCTGGAGCACGTCGCCCATCCACGGCCACGTCAGACCCGGCACCAGCATGCCGACCGTCTGGGTGCGGCCCCTCGCCAGGCCGACCGCACCCGCGCTGGGCGTGTAACCGGTGGCGGCGATGACCTCGCGCACCCGGATGGCGGTGGCCGCGTCCACGTCTCCCTTGTTGTTGAGGACGCGTGACACCGTCGTCTTGCTGACCCTCGCTCTTCTGGCGACCTCGGCGATCGTCACGCGCATGCGGGTGAGGATACGTTCACGCGCCGGCTCCGATGCCCTGACCGGTCAGTTCCACCCCGACCAGCCTCGCGAGTGGCCCTGAGGGAGGCCGCTGACAACTCGCCAACACGCGAGGCCGGAGTACGGTCCTGCGTGTGATCGTCGACGTGGTGCTGGCGGCGGAGGCACGGCTGGGCGAGGGCCCGATCTGGGATCCGCGCAGCTCGTGCCTGCGATGGGTGGACATCAACCGGGGGCAGGTCCACCGGTTCGACCCGGCTTCGGGGGTGGACACCTTCTTCGAGGTCGGCGAGGCGGTCGGCACGGTCGCGGTGCGTGCGGCGGGCGGACTGGTCATCGCGACCACGTCGGGGCTCTACACGTGTCTCGAGGACGGCGGCAGGCGGACGCTGCTGCACGCGGTCGGGACCACGCCGTCCGGCGGCCGGTTCAACGACGGCAAGGCCGACCCGTGGGGGCGGATGTGGGCGGGCACCATGCTGGACGACCCGCACGGGGCGTGCGCGCTGTACCGGATGGACCCGGACCACTCGCTGCACCCGATGGTGACCGGTGTGTCCTGCTCGAACGGTCTCGGCTGGTCACTGGACGGCTCGACGATGTACTACATCGACACGCCGACGGGCGGCGTCGACGCGTTCGACCACGACGTGTCCTCCGGCGCGCTGTCCGGGCGCCGCAGGCTCATCGACGTCGACCGCGGCTGGCCGGACGGCATGACCGTCGACGCCGACGGTTGCCTGTGGGTCGCGCTGTGGGACGGCTGGGGGTTGCGCCGGTACGCGCCGGACGGGCGGTTGCTGACCACGGTGCAGGTGCCCGCCCAGCGGGTGACGTCGTGCGCGTTCGGCGGGCCGTCGTTGTCGACGCTGTACATCACGACGGCGCGGGCCGGGTTGCGGGACTTCGCGGGCCAGCCGTCGGCAGGCTCGTTGTTCGCGGTGGACCCAGGGGTGGCCGGGCTGCCGCCGGGGGAGTGGGCGGGGTGAGCTGGCCGTCGCGGTTGCGTGCGCGGGGCACCGACCCGGATCCGCGGTTCAGCTTCGCGAACGAACGGACCTTCCTCGCGTGGATCCGGACCGCGCTGGCGTTGCTGGCCGCGGGCATCGGGCTGGAGGCGTTCGCGCCGCCGTTCGCGGTGCCGGGGCTGCGGCAGGTACTGGCCGCGTTGCTGGTGCTGGCGGGGGTGGGGATCAGCGGGTTCGCGTTCCGGCGCTGGCTGCGGAGCGAGGAGGCCATGCGGGAGCGGCGGCCGCTTCCGCCGCCGAGGTTCGCGCCGTGGCTGTCGTACGGGATCGCGGTGGTCGCGCTCGCGGTCTTCGTGCTGCTGGTGGTGGCGAACCTGCGATGAACCCGTGACCGAACCGCCTGGAGTGCAGAACGAGCGGACATCCCTCGCGTGGGTGCGGACCGCGCTGGGGCTGGTCGCCTGCGCGTTGCTCACCGGGCGGCTGGCGGTGGTGCGCGGCGAGGGCTGGGCCGTCGGCGCCGCGCTCGCGGCCGCGCTGCTC
>NZ_JBARWZ010000136.1:0-46932 GCF_049647105.1 Actinophytocola sp. | reverse complement strand
GCGCGACACCGCTCGGGTAGCAACGCGGGCCGCCGGTCGCGTCGTACACCGGGTCGTCCCGGCCCGGCACGTACTTGCCTCGGTCCTCGGTGACGATCAGCTCGACGTGCATGCCCGGCTCGTTGGTGCCCGCGCCGAGCAGCCGGTCGACAGAGGGCTTCAGGTCGGTCAGTGCCTTGAGCGTGCACGGGAAGCTCGGCGAGTACTCGGCGGCGATCTCCAGTGGCCCCCGGCTCGACGCGGCCAGCCGGATCAGGTTCTCCTTGTTGTTGCGCAGGAACAGGGTGACGTCCTGCGCGGACCTGGTGACCTGCGAGTACAGGTCGGTGAGCTGGACGCGCTGGTCGGCGACCGTGTTGAGGGTGACCGACGAGTCGGTGAGCGAGTCGAGCAGGTCCGGCGCGATGTCGCCGTACAGCTCGCTGACCTCCGCGAGGTCACGCAGGTCGTCGGTGAGCGTCGGCAGGTTCGGGTTGAACTCCTCCAGGTACGCGGCGGTGCTGACCATCGCGCGGCCGAGCTGCTCGCCGCGACCCTCCAGCGCGGTCGCGATCGCGGAGAGCGTGGTGGCGAGCTTCTCCGGCTGCACAGCCTTCAGCACCGGCATCAGGTCGTCGAACACCCGCTCCAGCTCGATCGCGTTCCGCGACCGGTCCTGGCGGATCACATCCCCGCCCGACAGCGGGGGCGCGGTTGACTCGTCCGGAATGGACAGTTGAACGTACCGCTCACCGAACAGGGTCTTGGGGATCAGCAACGCCGTGACGTCCCGGGGGATGCGGGACAGGGTCTCCGAGTCCATGGCCAGCTCGACGGTCGCGCCGTCCGCCCCGGCGTGCACCGCGCGCACGTCGCCGACGACCACACCACGCGCCTTGACCTGGGACGCCTTGTTGAGCTGGTTGCCGATCCGGTCGGCCTTCAGCGTCACGAGCACGTCGTCGGAGAACTCTTCCTGATACACCTGTACTGAAAGCCACGCGAGCACGGCCATGACGAGCAGGAACGCGATCCCCGCTGACCTTCTCACCAACTTATGGGTCATGGCCGCTCCTCGCAGGCTCCGAGCGGCCACTGTGCTTGATGATTCGCTCCGCAAGCTCCGCTCATCCCGCCACCTGCACCGTCGTCGTGGCGCCCCACAGCGCGAGGCTCAGGAACAGGTCGATCACGTTGACCGCGACCAGGGACGTACGCACCGACCGGCCCACCGCGACCCCGACACCCGCGGGCCCGCCGGTCGCGCGATAGCCGTAGTAGCAGTGCGCCAGCACGACGACGACGCTGAACACCAGCACCTTGCCGAACGAGTAGAGCACGTCGATCGGTGGCAGGAAGAGGTGGAAGTAGTGGTCATAGGTGCCCGCCGACTGGCCGAAGAACCAGATGGTGATCTGTCTGGACGCGATGTAGGAGGTCAGCAGGCCGATCGCGTACAGCGGGATGATCGCGAGGAACCCGGCGATGATCCGGGTGGTGACGAGGTACGGGATGCTCGGCACGCCCATCACCTCGAGCGCGTCGATCTCCTCCGAGATCCGCATGGCACCCAGCTGTGCGGTGAACCCGCAGCCGACCGTGGCCGACAGCGCGATGCCCGCGACGAGCGGGGCGATCTCGCGGGTGTTGAAGTACGCGGAGATGAACCCGGCGAGCGCGGGCGTGCCGACCTGGTTGAGCGCCGAGTACCCCTGCAGGCCGACGACGACGCCGGTGAACGCGGTCATGCCGACCATCACGCCGATCGTGCCGCCGATGACCGCGAGCGCGCCGGAACCGAAACTGACCTCGGCCATCAACCGGACGATCTCCCTGCCGTAGCGGCGGATCGCACGCGGGATCCACGCGACCGCCTTGAGGAAGAAGAAGATCTGGTCGCCGAGGACGTCGAGGAACGTGAACCGCCGGTCGACCGCCTTGAGGAAGGCGTTGTCCGCCTTGGGTCTGTCGTCGAGGAGCGCCATCACGCCCCCTTCGGGGGGACGACCTGCAGGTACAGCGTCGTGAGGATGAGGTTGAGCAGGAACAGGAGCAGGAAGGTGATCACCACGGACTGGTTGACCGCGTCGCCGACGCCCTTCGGCCCCCGGCCGGGGTTGAGGCCGCGGTAGGAGGCGACCACGCCGGCGACGAAGCCGAAGATCACCGCCTTGATCTCGGAGATCCACAGGTCCGGCAGCTGGGCCAGCGCGGAGAAGCTCGCCAGGTACGCGCCCGGCGTGCCGCCCTGCATGACCACGTTGAAGAAGTAGCCACCGAGCACGCCGACCACGGACACGAGGCCGTTGAGGAACGCGGCGACACCCATCGCGGCGAGCACGCGCGGCACGATGAGGCGCTGCACCGGGTTGACGCCCAGCACCTCCATCGCGTCGATCTCCTCGCGGATGGTGCGGGAGCCGAGGTCCGCGCACATGGCCGAGCCGCCCGCGCCCGCGATGAGCAGCGCGGTGACGACCGGGCTGGCCTGCTGGATGATCGCGAGGACGCTGGCCGCGCCGGTGAACGACTGCGCGCCGATCTGCGTGGTCAGCGACCCGAGGTGCAGCGCGATGACCGCACCGAACGGGATCGACACGAGCGCCGCGGGCAACAGCGAGACGCTGGCGATGAACCAGAACTGGCCGATGAACTCGCGGAACTGGAAGGGCCGCTTGGGAATGCAGCGGATGACGTCGAGGCCGAGCGCGTAGAGGCGGCCGGTCTCCCGCATCGCGGCCACGCCAGGGAGAGTCTTCTGCTTCGTCATCTCAGCGGCGCCCCGATGCCATACCGCTGCCGGTCCTCGGCGTCCAGGCTGGACACGATGCCGTGCCGTGCCGCGGGTGGCAGCGTGTGGATGATGCGCATGACGCGGTCCTTGCGGCGGCGCACGGCGTCCCGGTACGGCAGTCCCGGTGTCGGCTGCAGCTGCGGCACCACGCCGCGAACGTCCTCTGTGGACCCGTCGTGGTGGCCCGCCTCGGCCAGCGCCTGCTCGGCCGCCATCGTGGCCTCGTCCTTCTCCTCCGACATCCCGATCGGCCCGATGCGGCTGCCGTTGAGGAACTGCTTGACGGCGGGGACGTCGCTGGTGAGCAGGACTTCGCGGGGGCCGAACATGACCAGCTCGCGGCGGAACAGCATGCCGATGTTGTCCGGCACGGTCCGCGCGAGGTTGATGTTGTGGGAGACGATCATGATCGTGGCGTCGACCTGCGCGTTGAGGTCGATGAGCAGCTGCGAGATGTAGGACGTGCGCACGGGGTCGAGCCCGGAGTCGGGTTCGTCGACGAGGATGATCTGCGGGTCGAGCACGAGCGCGCGGGCGAGACCGGCGCGTTTGCGCATGCCGCCGGAGATCTCGCCGGGGAGCTTGCGTTCCGCGCCTGCGAGGCCGACCAGCTCCATCTTGCCGAGCACGATGCCCTTGATTTCGGACTCGCTTTTCTTCGTGTGCTCACGCAGCGGGAACGCGATGTTGTCGTACAGGTTCATGGACCCGAACAGCGCGCCGTCCTGGAAGAGCACCCCGAAGAGTTTCCGGGTTTCGTAGAGCTGATGTTCGGAACACCTGACCAGGTCAACGCCGTTGATCAGGATCTTGCCGGAATTGGGCTTCAGCAACCCGATCAGACATTTCAGGAATACCGATTTGCCGGTCCCGGACGGGCCGAGCATGACGCTGACCTCGCCGGCGGGCAGCGTGAGCGTGACGTCCTGCCAGATCCGCTGGTTGCCGAAAGACTTGGAGAGGCCCTCCACCACGACCTCGACTCCCAACACACACCTCCGTTGGTGCCATGGCCGCTTATCTACTGGCGAGTACGCTAACGACGGCCACTCTGACAGGCAACAATCCGCCGCTTTTTCTGATACCCGTGACAATCCCGGGAGGCGGATTTGTGGAGATGTGAGCGAAAACCGGGCTACTCCGCCGTTCGGCCTATTCCGATGAGCGAAACGGCGTTCATGCGGTCCACCCCGCGGGCGCGGAGAAGATCGACGAACCGCGCACGCACCCGGGGAAGGAGGCTCTCGTGCACGCCGCTCAGGCGCATGCGCATGGCCGATCCCATGACGATGGCCCAGGCCGTGGCGTCATCGAGCGGCATACTGTGCTCGACCGTGACCACGCGGACGTCGGTCAGTCCGAGCCCGGTGAGCCAGGCTTCGAGCGTGGCGGGGGTGTTGATCCGGGCGCCGGGACCACGCCCGGGGCTGCCTTCCGGCGTACTCCCCTCGGCCACGACGGCCTCCCCGAGGATCTCGGGCACGGGACTGATGGCGTGCTCACCCCAGACGGTGACGACGAACCGGCCGCCGGGCTTGGCCAGACGCGCGAGCCGCGCGCAGGCGGCGTCCATGTCGGGCAGGAAGAAGACCCCGAACACACACTGGACGACGTCGTAGCCCGTGGTGGCCCACTGAGTGGCGTCGGCATGCTCGAAGTGCAGCGCAGGCAGGTCACGCGCGTGCGCACGCCCCTGTTCGAGAAGCCGCTCTGCGAGGTCGACGGCGTCGACGCGCCCACCCGGCCCGACGGCCCTGGCGGCGGGGATGGCGGACGAACCGATGCCACAGCAGACGTCGAGCACCCGCTCGCCGGACCGGACCTTCGCCTCGGCCACGGTCGCCTCACCGAGCGGGTTCCACAGCACCGGCGCCAGCACGGCGAACTCGTCCTGCCCAGCGTCGAACACGTCGCCAACGTCGCTCATGCCCCGAACGTACGCCTTGTGGTGGTTTCGCCGGGCGGCCTCCGGCCCCCGGTCACCACGCTACCGGCAGCCACCGACAGTCCTGCTCGGTTCGGCGTTCGCCTGTGAACAACTGTCTGACCTGTGGACAACCAGCCCGCGTTCGTCCGTTGTTGTCAGTGCCGTGCCGTAGCGTGGTTCGAGGGGGCCAGCGGCCAGCGCTCTTGCCGGACTCAGTGTGCGAAGTGGCGCGTTCCCGTCAGGTAGACCGGGACCCCGGCCGCCTCCGCGGCCGCGATCACCTCGGCGTCGCGGACGGAACCGCCTGGCTGGACGATCGCCCGTACCCCGGCGTCCATGAGTAGTTGCGGCCCGTCCGGGAACGGGAAGAACGCGTCGGACGCGACCACCGAGCCGCGTGCCCGGTCACCGGCCCGCGATACCGCCAGCCGGGCCGCGTCCACGCGGTTGACCTGTCCCATCCCGACGCCGACCGTCGCGCCGGCCGACGCCAGCACGATCGCGTTCGACTTGACCGCGCGGCAGGTCCGCCACGCGAACGCGAGGTCGGCCAGGGTCGCGTCGTCCGCCGGGGCGCCGGTCGCCAGGGTCCACTTGGCCGGGTCGTCGCCGGGGGCGTCGATGATGTCCGACTGCTGCATCAGCAACCCGCCGGACACCGCGCGGAACTCTTGGCCGCCGCGCGACGGCGGCTCAGCCACCAGGATCCGGATGTTCTTCTTGCGCGACAACACGTCCACGGCGCCGTCCGCGTACGCCGGGGCCACGACGACCTCGGTGAACACCTCGGCCACCTGCTCTGCCATCTCGACCGACACCTCGCGGTTCGCGGCGATCACGCCACCGTAGGCCGACACCGGGTCGCAGGCGTGCGCCTTCCGGTGCGCCTCCGCCACGTCCGAAACCGACACCGCGATGCCGCACGGGTTGTTGTGCTTGATGATCGCGACACACGGCAGTTCGTGGTCGTGCGCGGCACGCCACGCGGCGTCCGAGTCGAGGTAGTTGTTGTACGACATCTCCTTGCCGTGCAACTGTTCCGCAGTCGCGAGGCCCGGCTTGCCGGACGTGTACAGCGCCGCCTTCTGGTGCGGGTTCTCGCCGTACCGCAGCACGTTGCGACGCTCCCAGCTCGCGCCTGCCCAGCTCGGGAACTCGTCATCGCCCGGCGCCAGCACCGAACCCATCCACGACGCCACCGCGATGTCGTAGCTCGCCGTGTGCCGGTACGCGTCCGCGGCAAGGCCCTGCCGGTCGGCGAGGGTGAAACCGCCGGACCGCACCGACTCCAGCACCCAGTCGTAGCGCGCCGGGTCCACGACCACGGCCACGCTCGCGTGGTTCTTCGCCGCGGCACGGACCATCGCCGGGCCGCCGATGTCGATCTGCTCGACGCACTCGTCCTGCGCCGCGCCGGACGCCACCGTCCTGGCGAACGGGTACAGGTTCACCACCAGCAGGTCGAACGGCTCGATGCCCAGCTCCGACAGCTGCTCGACGTGCGACGGCAGCCGCAGGTCGGCGAGCAGACCGGCGTGCACACCGGGGTGCAGCGTCTTCACCCGCCCGTCGAGCGACTCCGGGAACCCGGTCACCTGCTCGACCGGCGTCACCGGCACACCGGCGTCCGCGATGGCACGAGCCGTGCCGCCGGTCGACACGATCTCCACGCCATCCGCGTGCAGACCCGTCGCCAGCTCCAGCAGACCCGCCTTGTCCGAAACCCCGATGAGGGCCCGGCGAACCGGGCGCCGCTCGTCAGTCACGGGATGCTCACCTTTCGTCCGTGCACCGTGTAACCCTGCCGGGTCAGCAATGCGATCACGTCGACCAGCAGCCGACGTTCGACAACCTTGATGCGCTCGTGCAGCGCGTCGACATCCTCGCCCGGCGCCACGCTCACCGCCTCCTGCGCGACGATCGGCCCGGTGTCCACGCCTGCGTCGACGAGGTGCACCGTGCAACCCGTCACCCGCACGCCGTAGGAGACCGCGTCGGCCACCGCGTGCGCGCCGGGGAAAGCGGGCAGCAGCGCGGGGTGCGTGTTGATCACCCGGCCACCGAACGTGTCGAGGAACTCCGGCCCGAGGATCTTCATGAACCCGGCCGACACGACCAGGTCCGGTTCGTGCGCCGCGACCGCCTTGGTCAGCGCGCGGTCCCAGGCGCTGCGGTCCGGATGGTCCTTCAGCCGCACCACGAACCCCGGCACACCGGCGCGCTCCGCGTGGGCGAGACCTTCGATGCCCTGCCGGTCGGCGCCGACCGCGACCACCCGCGCGGGGAGGTCCGCCGCGTCGAGCACGGCCCGCAGGAGGGTGCCGGAACCGGAGACCAGTACGACGAGCCGCGCTGGCACGTCCGGTCTCACCGAGGTGGGCTCGCTCAGCACTGGCTCCTTGGCATACCCGCAGCTTAGAGGCCGCCGTGATCCCCCCGACAAACCGGTCGCCCGGCACGTGCCATGACCGGCATCAGTCGCGGGGTACCTCGCCGGGCTCCTCGACCGCGTCCCCCGGCCCGGACAGCTCCGTCGCGGATTCCGGTTCCGCTGCCGGGTCGTGCGGCCCGCCGAACCACGTCGCCACCGCGGCGGGGATGGCCGTCCACAACGCCAGTACGACCGCCAGCGCGCCGGCACGCAGGCTGACCGGGTCGAACGGGCCGCGCCCCAGGTGCCCGCCGGCACTCCCGGCCAGCACCACGAATGCCAGCGCCACGACACCCGCCGCCACCGCGACCGCACGCAGCCTGGCCACCGGGTCGTCGTCGACGTACCGCAGCCGCCGCCCCACCAGTACCCCCACGGCGAGCGGCAGCGCGAACAAGGCTGGCCACCACCAGGCCCCCTGCTCGGGCAGCGCCGCGAGCAGCGGCAACGGGGGCACGGGACCGGCGTCGAACGTGACCGGCGACATCGTGGCCGAGCCGATCGAGAAACCGGGCCCCGCCAGGAAACCCGTGGCGGCGATCATGGCGTTCGGCAGATAGCCGATCGACAGCGCCAGCATGCCGATCGCGTTGCCCGCCCCCGCCGGGAACAGGTCGCGGGCCGTCGCGATCGACGTGAGCAGCCCGAACGTCAGCAGAGTCCCGCCCGCGGTGAGCAGCAGCACGGCCGCGAACGCACCCGCGCGGAGACCGGCGACAGCGGCCTTGTCCACGCGCTGGACGATCGCGTCGAGCATCCCGCACCGCCGCGCGGCCCCGGCGGTGGCGGCCAGCCCGGACACCAGTGCCGGGTAGTACAGGGCAGAAAGCGGATCGGCTGTGACGTCCCCGCGCGACGACAGCCCGGCGGCGACCAGGCCCGCGATCCCGTGTGCGACCGCGATGATCGCGATCAGCTTGCCCGCCTGATCGGGTCGGTACAGGTCCAGCCGATCGGCCGCGCCCGCCGCCGCCTTCGCGGTGATCGCGACGATGCCGATGGTCGGCAGCAGCGGCAGCGCTCCCAGTTCGATGCCCAGGATCCGCACCGGCACCTGGTTCGCGGCGAGCCAGCCCGGCAGTGCCGCGTCGAGCACGCCCTCGGTCGCGAAGTGCGCGCCGGTGGCGATCGCGGTGACCAGTGCGAGCAGAACGGCGACCGCGAGGTAGCCGATGAGGAGCGAGCCGAGTGCGGCGCCGGCCAGAACGCGGATTCTGATCAGCGGTGGCGGCTCGGCCCGGGGGTCTGTCGTGCCGTCGATCGGCGCTTCGGCGGGCTCGTCGACGGCCGCTCCCGGCTCATCCGGTCCATCGAGGTCGGCGACCATCCGGTCACTGTCGCATGTGGACTTGACCGTCCTGGGCAGCCACGCCGCCGCTACCCGATCAGGTGAGGGCCGCGCAGACGACGATGGGGTGGCCGCCTTCTGGCGACCACCCCATCGAGGGAACTTGCTTACTCAGCCCTGCTGCGGGTAACCACCCGGCGGCGTGCCGGGATGGCCCGGCTGCTGGCCGAACTGGCCCTGCTGCGGGGCGAACGTCGTCTGCTGCCCGGGCGGGGCACCGAACTGACCCGGCTGCGGCTGCTGGGGCGGCGGGGCCGGGAACTGACCGCTCGGCGGGAAACCGCCACCGGGCTGGCCGTACGGGTTCGGCGCGGGCATCTTGAGGATGCCCGCGTCGAACAGGTACGCACCGACCGAGCCGAGGCCCTGCAGGATGCCGAACACCAGGATCAGGATGGTGCCCGTGCCCACGTCCGGGTCAGCGCTGAACGTGAGGAACAGGATGGTCAACATGCCGGTCACGGAGAACGCGACGGGCGCGATGCCGGGCTTCTTGTTGTCACCCGGCAGGATCGCGGGCAGCGAGAACAGGCCGCCGAGCAAGAAGAACGCGGGAATCGTCGAGCCGTTGGCGAAGTAGCTGTCACCGCCGTCGAACACGTCCGCGAAGCCGACGAAGAAGTTGATCACGCCGAGGCCGAGGATCACCAGGTGCAGGATCGTCGGCAGGCCGAGCTTCATGCCGCCGCCGGGCGGAGGCCCGTAAGGACCGGGTTGGTGCTGCTGCGGCCCTTGGCCCGGGTAACCACCCGGAGCTCCGCCTGGGAAGGTCATCGCGTTGCTCTCCTCAGCTCACTCGACGCGATTGGCGTGGAACATTCTTCAACTCAGACCTTCCGACGGCCGGCGGCAGGAGACGGTTCCCCCGAATACCGGACCATCGTGGGGCCGGACGCTACACCAGCCGCCGACCCCACGGCCACGTGACCAGTTTCGGTCTGCTCAGGCCTTCGCGGCCACGAGCTGACGCGCCAGGTCGGCGGTCTCGGACGGCGTCTTGCCGACCTTCACACCCGCCGCCTCCAGCGCTTCCTTCTTCGCCTGCGCGGTGCCCGACGAACCGGACACGATCGCGCCCGCGTGTCCCATCGTCTTGCCCTCGGGGGCGGTGAAGCCCGCGACGTAACCCACGACCGGCTTGGTGACGTGCTCGGCGATGTAGGCCGCGGCCCGCTCCTCCGCGTCGCCGCCGATCTCACCGATCATCACGATGACCTCGGTCTGCGGGTCGGCCTCGAACGCGGCGAGCGCGTCGATGTGGGTGGTGCCGATGATCGGGTCACCGCCGATGCCGACCGCGGTCGAGAAACCGATGTCGGACAGCTCGTACATCATCTGGTAGGTCAGCGTGCCGGACTTCGACACGAGACCGATGCGGCCCTCACTGGTGATGTCCGCGGGGATGATGCCGGCGTTCGACTTGCCGGGGCTGATCACGCCGGGGCAGTTCGGGCCGATGATGCGGGTCTTGTTGCCGGTGGCGCAGGCGTGCGCCCAGAAGCTCGCGGAGTCGTGCACCGGGATGCCCTCGGTGATCACGACGGCGAGCGCGATGCCCGCGTCGATGGCCTCGACGACCGCGTCCTTGGCGAACTTCGGCGGCACGAACACGACCGACACGTCCGCGCCGGTCTCCTTCATTGCCTCGCCGACCGAGCCGAACACCGGCAGGGTCAGGCCGTCCTTGACGTCGGAGAAGTCGGCCGTCTGGCCTGCCTTGCGTGCGTTGACGCCACCGACGACGTTGGCGCCGGAGGCGAGCATGCGGCGGGTGTGCTTGGTGCCCTCGGCGCCGGTCATGCCCTGGACGATGATCTTGCTGTCCTCGTTGAGAAAGATAGCCATGTCTTGCTCAGGCCCCCTTCGAGGCAAGCTCGGCGGCCTTGCGTGCCGCGTTGTCCATGGTGTCGACCTGCTCGAGGCCCGGTAGCGCGGCCTCGGTGAGGATGCGGCGGCCTTCCTCGGCGTTGTTGCCGTCCAGGCGCACCACGATCGGCTTGGTGACGGGCTCGCCGCGGGACTCCAGCAGCTGGAACGCCTGCACGATGCCGTTGGCGACCGCGTCGCACGCGGTGATGCCGCCGAAGACGTTCACGAAGACCGACTTCACGTCGCGGTCGCCGAGGATGATCTCCAGGCCGTTGGCCATGACCTCAGCGGACGCGCCGCCGCCGATGTCGAGGAAGTTGGCGGGCTTCATGCCGCCGAACTCCTCACCGGCGTACGCGACGACGTCGAGCGTCGACATGACGAGACCCGCGCCGTTGCCGATGATGCCGACCTGGCCGTCGAGCTTGACGTAGTTGAGGTCCTTGGCCTTGGCCGCGGCCTCGAGCGGGTCCTCGGCGGCGACGTCGACGAGGTCGGCGTGGCCGGGGTGGCGGAAGGACGCGTTGTCGTCCAGCGTGACCTTGCCGTCCAGCGCGATGATCTTGTCCTGCGGGTCACGGACCAGCGGGTTGACCTCGACGAGGGTGGCGTCCTCGCTGACGAAGGTCTCCCAGAGCTTCACCACGACCTCGGCGGACTGGTCGAGGACGGCCTCGGGGAAGTTGCCCGCGGTCAGGATCTCCTTGGCCTTGTCCAGGTCCACGCCCTTGATGGCGTCGACCGGCACCTTCGCGAGGGCATCGGGGCGCTCGACGGCCAGCTGCTCGATGTCCATGCCGCCCTCGGAGGACGCCATGGCGAGGAAGGTGCGGTTGGCGCGGTCCAGCAGGAAGGAGAAGTAGTACTCCTCCGCGATGTCGGACGCGGGCGCGATGAGGACGCGGCGCACGATGTGGCCCTTGATGTCCAGGCCCAGGATCGCCTCGGCCTTCGCCCTCGTGTCCTCGGGGTCGTCGGCGAGCTTGACGCCGCCCGCCTTGCCGCGGCCCCCGGTCTTCACCTGCGCCTTGACCACGACGCGCTGACCGAGGTCGGTCGCGATCCTGGCGGCGTCGTCGGGAGTGTCGGCGACGTCCCCCGGCAGAACCGGGACGCCGTGGGCCCCGAAGAGGTCCTTCGCCTGGTACTCGTACAGATCCACTACGACGGTCTCCTGTATCTACGGCTCTACTTGGGGGTCCGGCACGCAGAAGACCCTAGCGACCTGCGCGTTAGGGTCGACGGGCGGCTTCCGTGAGGTCTCTCACTCAGTGCGGTCGGTCATAGCCATGACGGCGCCCGCGACGAGCGCGACGAGGCACGCGAGCGACAACCAGGTGCCCGGTCCCGCGGTCGCGTCCGCGACCCGGCCCCCGGTCATGGGCAGCTCCAGCAGGTGCACCCCGACCACGGACGCGGCGCCGAACAGCAACCCGGCGGCACGGGCCGGCCGGGCGAAGGCGGCCACGGCGGCCGCACCGGCCACCACGACGAGCGCGATGAGCAGCCCCCAGGACGCGAGCCGGAACTCCGACCAGATCCCCGGCGCCGTGAAGTCGGGCGCGACGATCATCGGCGAGGCGAACGCCCCGACCGCGAACAGGATCGACGCGCCGACCGGGATCGCGATCCTGGTGTGCAGCTCCCGCTCGCTGACGTCCACGTCGTCCCGCTCCGCACCACCCGCGACGGCGGCCGCGACGGCCGCGATCGCGGCGAACACGATCGCGGCGACCGCGAACCAGACCCCCGCGCCGACATGCACCTCGGCGGTGACGACCGGCATGTTGAACGCCGAGCCGGGGATCGTGGTCCCGGTGAACGCGGCGTCGAGGGTGGCGAGCCCGACCAGCGCGATCGACCCGAGCGACACGACGAACGCGGGCCGCACAGTCCCGGCCCACCGCGTGAACAGCGCGGCACCGAGCACGATGACGACGATCCCGGCGGGGATCAGCTGCCGGTTGGCGTAGCTCTCGGGCTGGTCGCCGCCGCCCTCGACCACGACAAGCGCACCGATGGCGCCGCAGATCGCGGCCACCCCGGTGAGCACCCCGAGCACACCCGTGACGAGGTGCAGCGGGCTCGTCTCGAGCTGGAGTTCGGACCGTTCGCCGGCGTGCTCCCGGTCCCCCCGCAGCACGAACACGATCGCGACGAGCAGTGCCAGCGGCACCAACGTCAGCAGGCCGCCGCCACGCTCGAAGTGCAGCCAGTCGATGGCCGCGACGGAGAAGACCTGCGGCAGGGCAAGCCAGGTGAGGGCGAGGAACACCCCGACGACCATCCCGCGAGCAATGGGCGGCCGGGCGTTGCCAGCGGCGGCCACACCGCCGACGAGCAGCGTCAGGGCGAGAAGGATCCCGCCGTACCGAACCAGCGCCGGACTGCCGACGAGGTCGTGACCGAGCAGGAAGGCGTTGTCGGACCGGAACGGTGGAAAGAAGAGCCCGGCGATGCTGACCGTGGCCGCGGCGAGCGCCCACCCGATCGCCGCCCCACGCGAGGAGACGGAGATCGTGCGATCCAGCGCGGCGAAGTAGTCCGAGTCGGGCTCGGCACCCGCCCGCCCGGCGGCAAGCACCCCGGCCGCGATCGCGGCGACGTGCCCGGCAAACACCAGGTAGGCCCCGATCCCGGGATCGAGCGTGGCCAGGGAGGTGGGCACGAGCACCTCGGGCCGCGAGGCCTGAAGCGCGTCGATGAGGAACTGCGCGTCGACAAGCGCGAGCCCGGGCGCGAGCAGGGCCGCCCCGGTAAGCACCCCGGCACCGACGAGCGCCCGCCCGAACAAGACGAAGAGGATCGCGGCCGCCGAGGGCGCGAACGCGAGCATCGCGAGCAGAAACCCACTGCTGAACCCGGGTGCCGGAGAATTGTCGACGAGCCCCTGCCCAACCCCGGCGACCGTGAGCACGGCCCCAGCCAGAGAAACAAGGAGAGCAACACGAAGGCGGACAGGGGAAGCGGCCCAGCCGAGCCGATCAACCGCACCGTCCTGTTGTGTTACAGGCCCCCGGTCCCCGGCCGAACCGAGCGTTGATCGAGTCCGCGCAGTCATTGTGTGCAGACGCTAGCAAGGTCGCCGACACCGCACATGTCGTGCCCACCCCTCATCGGCCAACGGCACACACCAGCACCTACCCCGGCCCGCTGACCGCACCCAACCACCCACTCACCGACCCGGGCTCATGCGCGCGGCAGCGCGGCGCGGGCAGCGCGGCGCGGGCAGCGCGGCGCGGGCAGCGCGGGCCGAGTCGCGCAAGCACGCAACGTGGACGCAGCAGCGTTTCGCGGCATGAGCCTCGCAGCGTGCGCAGCCGCGCCGCGCGGCAGCGCCAGCCAGCCAGCCAGCAGCGCCAGCCAGTCAGCGAAGTGGGCTGGTCAGCGAGGTGGGTCTCCAGGCCCGGCCTGTGTGGTGCGCGGCGCCTCCCGTCCTCCGCGCCTCCCGTCCTCCGCGCCTTCGCGCCTTCCGCCGTGCTGTCTGCTACCTCCCTGCCGGGGAGGTGCCCGTGTTGGCGGGGGTGGTCGCGGCTGGGCCGGAGGTCGCCGGGCGGTTGGTGCTTTTGGTGGTTGTGGGGCTTGACCTGCTCCTTTGTCTCGTTCGTCGGTTCGGGGGGGTCGGGACCTTGCCGGTGGGGGTTACAGGTCTCGGTGTGGGCGGGGTGTTGGTGGCTCGCGAACCGTGGATCGACGGTGGGGAATCAGTGTCTTGGATCACATCGAGTAGGTAACCTTCATTTCACTTTGTGTTATTGCGCCTGGTTATCGACGGGTTGGTCGCCACTCGTTTGGCGGGCATGGTTCGTGGAAGTTGCCCTGAGCGGTGCCCCTTCGTTATCGTCCGGCGGTCCGTTGTCACGGTCCGGTCACGAATTGGGCAGGACGGCAACCATGAAGTTTGGTTACCGACCAGCCGGGATCCCCCGCCCGGTGCTCACGCCGACAGCTCGGCCCCAACGAGCCAGGCGCATGTCGGGTCCGGACTCCCCGAAGACGGAAGGGCAGGACTTGTCTCGACACCGCTCCCCCAGCGGCGACACACGGGAGTGCGCAGCGCTCGACGCTGCGTTGGCTGAACGCAACAGCGCTGAGCGGATTCGCTCGGCGCAGCACCGGATGGCTCCCCCCTCGTCCGCGCTTCGTGGTCGCGTAGTGGTCGCCGCGGTTGCCGTTGGTGCGTTCGCCGCCGCTGCCGCTGGTCAGACGCTCAAGGCCGGGGAGTCCCCCTCCGACGACATCGCTCCGCTCGCGGACAGCAAGAACGCCTCCGCCCAGCTCGGCGGCGGCATCGGTGGCTCCTCATCCGCCGCCGCGCCAGAGGTCCTGACGGTGGCCAAGATGTCCACCGCCCCGGTCGAGGCGCAGAAGATCGCCTCCACCAACCAGATCGTTCAGACCCGCGCCGCCGCGGCTGCCGCGGCCAAGGCCGAGGCCGAGCGGCCCAAGTTCGTCCGGCCCGCGGAGGGCCGGTTCACCTCCGGTTTCGGCGCCCGCTGGGGCACCAGCCACCTCGGCATCGACATCGCCAACCGCATCGGCACGCCGATCTACGCGGCCGCCGACGGTGTGGTCATCGAGGCCGGTCCGGCCAGCGGCTTCGGCCTCTGGGTCCGCATCCAGCACGACGACGGCACGATCACCGTCTACGGCCACATGGAGGACTACTCCGTCCGCGAGGGCGAGCGAGTCAAGGCCGGCGAGCAGATCGCGCGCATCGGCAACCGCGGCCAGTCCACCGGCCCGCACCTGCACTTCGAGGTCTGGGACGAAGGCACCCGCAAGATCAACCCGCGGACCTGGCTCATCGACCACGGTGTCAACATCTGAGCCTGACTCCGGCCCACAGGAGAACCTGACACCGTCCGGCGCCGCCACCGTGTGCGCGCGGACGGTGCGCCAGCGCTCCGCCCATCGGTCAGCCGCCGCGGATGAAGAACGCGTTGGCGACCCGCCAGACGTCGCACATGCCGCCCTTGCGATGACGGGCCGCGGCGCAGCCCGCGCAGCCACCTCGACGGCCCTCCGGACGGTGGAGGTCGAGCATCGCCCGCCACGCCGCCACGAGCAGCCGCACCTCCTCCGTGTGCCCAGCCCGCCGGTCGACTCCGTCCAGGAACTTGCCGATGTTCTCGGCGAGCACACCGAACAACACCTCGTCCACATCTAGGACCCCCTGCCTCACCAGGCGAGACCCGTGTGGTCCCGCGTGGTGAGTAGTCAACCGGATGGCACCGACAGTTTCGCACACCCGTTCGATCATGAGAAGCGGGAATCACCTGAAAGTGTGATCAAAGCTTCTGGAGGGGCACGCTGCCGATCAGCATCAGGCGGATCGAGCCCGCGGTGCCGAAATCGATCGTGGCGGTCGCGCGGGGGCCGACACCGTCCGTGGCCACCACGGTGCCGAGGCCGTACTTGTCGTGCGTGACGCGGTCGCCGACGTCCAGCGACAGCGCGGGCGCGTCCTTCCAGCCCCTCGCGGGCCCGAACGACGGCGTGGACGACGATGACGAGCCGCCGCCGTAGGACCGGCGCCCCCAGCCGCTGGTCGGCGCGCTGGGCGCGGACCGCTCCGGCTGCAGGCGCCGCCAGTCGAGGAGCTCGGCCGGGATCTCGTCCAGGAACCGCGACGGCGGGTTGGTCAACGGCTGGCCCCACGCGGACCGCACCATCGCGCGCGACAGGTACAGCCGCCGCTGCGCACGCGTGATGCCCACGTAGGCCAGGCGCCGCTCCTCCGCCAGCTCCGCCGGGTCGCCGAGCGCCCGCATGTGCGGGAACACGCCGTCCTCCCACCCGGTGCAGAACACCACCGGGTACTCGAGGCCCTTCGCGGTGTGCAGCGTCATCAGCGTGACCACGCCGGTGGCGCCCTCGCCGTCCTCGTCCGGGATCTGGTCGGCGTCCGCCACCAGCGACACGCGCTCAAGGAAAGCGGCGAGCGAACCAGGCTCGGCCAGACCCTCGTCCGTGCCCTCTTCCGCGTCGTCACCCTCCGGCGCGGGCGGCAGCTCGTGCGCGAACTCGCGGGCCACCGTGACCAGCTCGGTCAGGTTCTCGATCCGCGTCTCGTCCTGCGGGTCGTCGGAGGCCTCCAGCTCGGCGCGGTAACCGGTGCGTTCGAGCACCTCCTCCAGGATGTCCGCGGTCTCGTGCCCGTCCGTGACGAGCCCGCGCAGGTCGTCCATCAGCTCCACGAACCCGGCGATCGCGTTGCGGGACCGGGCGTTGAGCATCGGCACCTTGTCGTCCACGGCGTCGCGCAGCGCGTCGTTGAACGGGATCCGCTGCTTGTCGGCGTGCGCGGACACGCACGCCTCCGCGCGGTCGCCGATGCCCCGCTTGGGCACGTTCATGATCCGCCGCAGGCTGACCGCGTCCTCCGGGTTGGCGAGCACCCGCAGGTAGGCCATCGCGTCCCGGACCTCTTTGCGCTCGTAGAACCGCACGCCGCCGACCACCCGGTACGGCAGCCCCATGCGGACGAAGATCTCCTCGAACACGCGAGACTGGTTGTTGGTGCGGTAGAAGACGGCGACATCGCTGTACTTGAGCTCGCCCGCCTCCTTGCCGCCGTCCATCAGCCGGTCGATCTCGCTCGCGACGAACGCGGCCTCGTCGTGGTCGTTGTCGCCGACGTAGCCGACGATCTGCTCGCCGTCGCCGAGCGCGGTCCACAGCCGCTTGTCGCGCCGGTTGGGGTTGCGCGAGATGACCGCGTTGGCCGCGGACAGGATCGTCTGCGTAGAGCGGTAGTTCTGCTCCAGCATGATCGTGGTGGCCTGCGGGTAGTCCGACTCGAAGTCCACGATGTTGCGGATGGTCGCGCCGCGGAACGCGTAGATCGACTGGTCCGCGTCGCCGACCACGCACAGCTCGCCTGGCTCGATGCCGTCGGACGCCGTGCCGACCAGCTCGCGGACCAGCGTGTACTGGGCGTGGTTGGTGTCCTGGTACTCGTCGACGAGCACGTGCCGGAACCGGCGCCGGTAGTACTCGGCGACGGCGGGGAAGGCCTGCAGCAGCTCGACCGTGCGCATGATCAGGTCGTCGAAGTCGAACGCGTTGGCGAGCTCGATGCGCCGCTGGTACTCGACGTACACCTCCGCCGTGCGGCGCTCGAAGTCGTTGGTCGCCTTGTCCTTCGCGGTCTCGGGGTCGATCAGCTCGTTCTTCAGGTTCGAGATGGCCGTCGCGAGCCCGCGCGCGGTGTAGCGCTTCGGGTCGATGTCCAGGTCGCGGGACACGAGCGTGATCAGCCTGCGCGTGTCGTCCGAGTCGTAGACGGAGAAGCTCGACTTCATGCCCAGTGTGGTGGCCTCGCGGCGCAGCACCCGCACGCACATGGAGTGGAACGTCGACACCCACATGGCGTTGGCGCGCCTGCCCACCAGCTCGACCACGCGCTCGCGCATCTCGGCGGCGGCCTTGTTGGTGAACGTGATCGCCATGATCTGGCCGGGGTGCACGTCCCGTTCCGCGAGCAGGTAGGCGATGCGTCTGGTCAGCACCCGCGTCTTGCCCGACCCGGCGCCCGCGACCACGAGCAGCGGCGAGCCCACGTGCTGCACAGCGCGTTGCTGCTGGTCATTGAGGCCGTCGAGCAGCTCCGCTCCGGCCTTGCGGCGGGGCGGCGGGGACATCTGGGAAGGCAATTCGAACAGAGTGCTCATTGTGCGTCCACGTTACCCGGCGGCACCGACAATCGAACGTGCGGCAAGCCGTGCCGAGTGGACAGGATCCGGCGTCCGGGTGCAGAATCGATGACGTGCGCAACCGCAGCTTCGAGTTTTTCTACGGGATCCGGACTCCGGCTCCCGTGGTTGCCTAGCGCGCTAATCGACCATCGAAGCCCCGGAGTCCTTGGACCCGGGGCTTTTTGCTCGGGGCCAAGGGGATCCGCCACATGAGCGAGGAACACGACATGCCCCCCACCACCTCCACCGGCGGCAAGCAGGCCGACGGCGACATCTCGGACCTGCGCAAGGAGATCGACGTGCTCGACACCGAGATCCTGCGGCTGGTCAAGCGCAGGGTCGAGGTCTCGCAGACGATCGGCGCCGCCAGGATGGCCGCGGGTGGCACCCGCATCGTCGTCAACCGCGAGATGGACGTGCTCGCGCGCTACCGCGAACTCGGTTCGGAGGGCCGCAAGATCGCGATGGCCCTCCTCGCGCTCGGCAGGGGCCCGCTCGGCAGGTAACTGTTCGGAATCTCAGGGTTCCCACCGATCCGGCCCGCGCCGGGCGCGGGCACACTGGGGACATGGTCCTCAACCTGATCGCGGTCCTCATCGCCATCGCCTCGGTCCTGGCCGCCCTCGGGCACGCCGGCTACCTCGCGATGCTCAACTCAGCCGCCGCCAAGCGGGCGGGCGGTGCGCCGGTCGCGCAGTACGTCCGCAGCCGGTGGCCCGTCGCCGGTGTCACGACCGCGGGCGCGCTGCTCGCGTGGGCGCTGACCAACGGGACCGGGTTCGCCGACGTGCTGGCGATCCTGCTCGCCGCCGGGTCGGGCGGCGTGGCAGTAAAGGCGCTCCAGTCGACACAGCAGCGGTACCGCACTGGCGAGTAGAACCTCGCGGGGCGTGGGCATGTCACTCGATGGGGTAGCACGTTGGGGATATGCGCACCCAGCACGGCAAACCCTCGGCAACCACTTATCCTGCCTTGAGTGAGTACCGCGAACGTTCGGTCGGCGCTGGTGGTCATCGCGCATCCCGACGACGTCGATTTCGGCGCCGCCGGCACGGTCGCGGTGTGGACGTCGGCCGGGATCGAGGTTTCCTACTGCGTATGCACGTCCGGCGAGGCCAGCGGTGACGGCACGCCGGGCATGGCCGCGGTGCGGGAAGCCGAGCAGCGAGCGGCCGCCACACACGTCGGGGTCGAGGATCTCACCTTCCTCGGCTACCCGGACGGTGCCGTCACGCCGTCGCTCGAGCTGCGCCGCGACATCACGCGGGTGATCCGCCGCGTGCGCCCTGACCGGGTGCTCACGTGGTCACCGGAGATCAACTGGGACTTCGTGCCCACCTCGCACCCGGATCACCGCGCGGTCGGCGAGGCCACGTTCGCGGCCGTGTACCCGGACGCGCGCAACCCGTACGCACACCGGTCCCTGCTCGACGACGAGGGCCTCGAGCCGTGGTCCGTGCCTGAGCTGTGGCTCGCCGACGGGCCCCTGCGCCTGCGGAACCACCCCGTCGACATCACCGACTGCTTCGACAAGAAGATGGCCGCGCTGCGCTCCCACTCGTCGCAGGCGGGACCCGCGGGCGACACCATTGAGCAGAACCTCCGTCAGTACCACGCAGCGACGGCGGAGCAGTTCGGCCTGGGTGATGGCCGTCTGGCGGAAGCTTTCCAGTTCGTGGACACAAGCCGTTAGCAACCATTTGTCGCACCGCGTTACGAGCCGGAGGGGAGGAGCCACCCAGTCATGACAAGCGGCGGCTGGCACACCCAGGAGCATCGTCATGGACGGCACCATCGGGACACGACTGGTGAGGCATGGACACCGGCGGAGCGGCCGACCGACGCCGCTCCGGACCACGCGTGGCGCGACGGACCGCCAGCGTTCCGGCTGACCGGCATGGCCCCGCCGCCGGTCTGGCCGGTCAGCGAGGAAGTGACGGACCAGCCCGTGTGGCCCGTCGACCCCCCGCAGGAGCCCGAGACGACCGACGCACCCGCGTGGCCCCCGTCGCGCGAACCCGCCTACGCCATGGCGGCCGCCGAGCGCAACGCCACCCCGCCGGACATGCTGGCCGACACCGTGCCGATGGCCTGGTACGACGAGCCAGAGGCCGGTTCGCCGTCAGGCGCGATGACGTACCCACTGACCGAGTCACCGCTGACCGGGCTGGGCACGTTCGACCTCGGCACCGTGCCAGCGTCGGTCACGCCGCCACGCAGCTGGCGCAAGGCCGCGTGGTTCGCGGTCGGCACCTCCGCCGCCGTGGCCCTTGGCCTGACCGTCGCCACCAGCGAGCTGATGGGCCGCCCGGTCGACGACGGCAGACTGATCGACGCGCTTCCCGGCTACCCGTCGGGGCCCCTCACGCTCTCCCAGCTGCCTCACGACGCCGGGACGCCGTCGTCCGGCAGGCCGGACGACGGCGGGGCTCCCACGTCGCACCGAGGGCCGAGCACCACCGTGGCCACGCCGCCATCGTCCCAGGACGATCCGCCGAGGGACACGGTCACCGGCCGCACCTCCGACGAGGAGTCGGTCGTGCCGACCGAACCGCCGAGCAAGGACACGACCGCCGCGCCGCCGACCACGTCGGCGGCGGCGACCACGGCGCCGACGCGCACGACCGTCGGTCCGCCCCCGGTCCTGCTGGCCGACCCGCAGCAGATGGGCGATGCCACCGAGGAGTACTTCGAGCTGGTCACGATCGATCCGGCGGCCGCGCTCGCGATGGCCACCGGCGGCCTTGCCCGCGAGGGCGAGGAGGGCATCGAGGCCCGCTACGGCCGTGTCGAGCGCGTCGAGGTCCAGGACATCACCATCGACCGCGACCAGGCCTTCACCACGTCGCGGGTCGAGGTGGTCCACGAGAACGGCGCCAGGACCGTCGAGCAGCGGCGGCTGAAGTTCACGTGGGGTGACGACCCGAAGATCACCGAAGACACAATTACAGGGTGACCCAGGTCATACTCCATTCGTGTGAACCTCGCGGAGTCGTACCACACCGTTCGAGTGATCCACTCGGATTGGGTAGCGCCAGGCCAGCCGACCGGAGTACGAGTGGCCCCTAACGCTACGCACGGAGGCCATCACACAGTGGACCGATTGACGACCGGTCGGCGGCACGCACGCGCCGGCTCGGTGACCGTCACGGAGCTGCTCGTCAGACAGGCGCCACCAGCGCGCTGCACGGACAGCTCCCCAGCGGAGCCGGACGACATCACCGACACGATCCCGGTGATCGGCCCGGCCTCGCACCGTCGCCTGCCCGCACGGGGCGCCCAGTTCGCCAAGCTGGCGACCATCGGGGTGGCCGGTGTGGTGCTGTGCGGCGCGGTCACCGTGTCGTCGATGATCGCCGACCAGCGGCGCGAGCACGTGCGGTCCTCGACGAGACCCGCGGCCCAGATCACCGGTGAACAGGCACTTCTGCCGGACAGGATGGACGGGGAGCTGCCGAGGGCGCCCGCACCGGCTCCGCAGCCGAACCTCCCGCCCGTCACGGCGGCGGCCCCCGCGCCGAGCACCGTGCCGAGTACCTCTCAGAGCGCCTCACCGCCGCCATCGGCAACAAGCCCGTCAGCCGAGCACGTCGGCGACACGTCCGCGAGTGCGGGCGTCGGCAACGCGGAGGTCGGCCCGGCGAACGAGCTGGAGCTGGTCCGCGAGTTCTACGAGAACCTGCCGGACGCACCCGAGGACGCCTTCGCACTGCTGTCCCCTGGCTTGTTGCACAGCAGCCTCGGGGAGTTCCTCCAGTCGTGGTCCAAGGTCATCGCGATCGACTCGGTCGACGTGGTCCAGCACGTCGACGGGGTCGTGGCCACTGTGCGTATGCGCCTGCTGGGTGGCGGGCACCTGCGCATCCAGCAGCTACTCACGGTCGCGAAAAGTCCCCTCCGTATCGTCGGGGCACAGCTCCTGTCAGCCCAACGCAACTGAACCGGTAGCCTGCGACCCCCTGCTCGTTCCGTCCGCAATACCAAGCACACTCTGCCGTGCACAACGTGGTCCCTGTTCGTGCGCGCAGAGTGAACGCCTAGCCTGATGCGGGTTGGCGCACGCGGGGCCAGACAGCCGTTCCCAAATGATCCCGGAGTCGGCATGTACACCGATCACCTGCAGGTAGGGGGGACTCGGCGCGATGACCGATGAAGGTCGCCTGGTCGCTGGCCGGTACCGCCTGGTACACCGCATCGGAACCGGTGCGATGGGCGTCGTGTGGACGGCGCACGACGAGAGACTGAACCGCACCGTCGCCGTCAAGCGGCTGCTGCTCCAGCCCGGCCTCCCGCCGGAGGAGCAGGCTGAGGCCGTCGCCAGATGCATGCGCGAGGGCCGGATCGCCGCCCGTCTGCACCACCCGAACGCCATCTCGGTGTTCGACGTGGTCGACGAGGACGGCGCGCCGTGCCTGATCATGGAGTACCTGCCGTCGAAGAGCCTCGCGATGGTGATGTCGGAGCGCGGTTCGCTCCCCGCCCGTGAGGTGGCGCGGATCGGTGCCCAGTCGGCCGCCGCGCTGGCGGCCGCGCACGCGGCGGGCATCGTGCACCGGGACGTCAAGCCGGGCAACATCCTGCTCGGCGACGACGGCACCGTGAAGATCACCGACTTCGGCATCTCCCGCGCCACCGACGACGTGACCGTCACCAAGACGGGGATGATCGCGGGCACGCCCGCCTACCTGGCGCCGGAGGCCGCGGTCGGCAACGACCCGACCCCAGCGTCGGACGTGTTCTCGCTGGGCTCGACGCTGTACGCGGCCGTCGAGGGCGAGCCGCCGTTCGGGCTGACGGAGAACACGCTCCAGCTGCTGCACGCGGTCGCCGCGGGCCGGATCAACCCGCCGCAGCTGGCCGGCCCGCTCACGGGCGTGCTGAAGGCGATGCTGGCGGCCGAGCCGGAGCACCGGCCGTCGACCTCGCGGTCGAGGGACCTGCTGCACGCGGTCGCCATGGGCGAGGTGCCGGACGTCCCGTTGCCGATGGCGTCGGGCACCCGCCAGACCGACCTGATCGACGACTATGACGACTACGACGACGGCTACTACGGCGACCCGGCCACCCAGATGGTCGGCGCCGACGACCGCACGCGGTCCGTGCGCCCGTCGCGGGTGGGCCCGCCGCCACCGCCGTCGAAGAAGTCCCGCGCGCCGATCGTGGTTGGCGCCGGGCTGGCGATGGTGGCCGTGATCGCGACCGTGGCGTTCCTGATGTCCAACCGGGACAACAACGAGTCGCCCAACACCGATCCGAGCCAGACGAGGACGAACTCGAGCGAGGTCCTGCCGACATCGGAGCTGACCACCTCGGCCGTACCGACGACGACCACCACCACGACGGTGCCTCCGACGACCACGACCACCACCACGACCACCACCACCACGACCACCACGACGACCACGACCACCACCACGACAACGGCGCCCCCGACGACCACGACCACCACGACACCGCCCGACCCAACCGGAGTCGAGGGTTGATGGCGCACGTTCGGGGGGTCATGCCATGACGGCAGAGGGCACGGTTGTCGCCGGGCGCTACCTGTTGGGCCGCCAGATCGGCAGCGGCGCGATGGGCATCGTGTGGCAGGCGCACGACGACCGCCTGCACCGCACGGTCGCGGTCAAGCAGCTGCTGCTGCAGCCCGGTCTCTCGGCCGCGCAGGCCGAGGAGGCGCGGCGAAGATGCATGCGGGAAGGGCGGATCGCGGCACGACTGACGCATCCCAACGCCATCACGGTGTACGACGTCGCGGAACACGACGGAGACCCGTGGCTGATCATGGAGTACCTGCCGTCGAAGAGCCTCGCGACGGTACTCACGGAACAGGGCACCCTGCCGCCCACCGAGGTCGCGCGGATCGGCGCGCAGGTGGCGTCGGCGCTGGTCGCCGCGCACGCCGCGGGCATCGTGCACCGCGACATCAAGCCGGCGAACGTGCTGCTCGGCGACGACGGCACGGTCAAGATCACCGACTTCGGCATCTCGCGTGCCACCGGCGACGTGACGGTCACCGCGACCGGGATGCTCGCCGGTACCCCCGCGTACCTGGCGCCCGAGGTCGCGAAGGGTGAGGACCCCAAGCCGGCCGCGGACGTGTTCTCGCTGGGTTCGACCCTGTACACGGCGGTCGAGGGCCACTCACCGTTCGGGCTGAGTGAGAACACCCTCGCGCTGCTGTACGCGGTCGCGGCGGGCAAGATCTCGCCGCCCCGGCAGGCCGGGCCGCTGACCGCGCTGCTGATGCAGCTGCTGCGGGTGGAGCCGTCGGAGCGCCCGTCGCTGACCGTGACCAGGGACAGCCTGCTGGCGGTCGCCGAGGGCAGGCAGGCGGCGATCAGTGCCGCGGCACCGACCGACCGCATCGCGGGCAACCGGCTACCCGCCCGCCCGCCCGTCGCGCAGCAGAGGTGGCAGAACCCGCCCCAGCAGGGCCCGGCGGCCACCTCCGGCCCGCCATCCCCCTCGGACGGGACGCGGCTCGACGTGAACCCGTTCGCGGAGCCGATGCCGAGCGGTCCGATCATGCGGGAACCGACGCCGACGCCGCCACCACGGCCCGCCGCGACAGCCGGTGGCGGCTCGCGGGTGCGGTCCATCGTGCTGACGGTGCTGGCGATCGTGGCGGCCGCGCTGGTGGGGATCCTGGTCGCGAGCCTGCTGTCGAGTGGTGGTGGCGGCGGCGACAACGGTGCCGCGTCGCAGACGTCCACGTCGTCAACGCCGACGGCCGGGTCCACCCCGGACGAGCAGGCGGAGAGCGAGCCGACGGCGGAGGACTACGAGGCGGCGGTCCAGGACTACTACGACCTGCTGCCGGACGACGTGCCATCGGCGTGGGCGATGATGACGCCGAACGCACAGGAGAAGTCGGGCGGCGCGCGGACGTACAAGAAGTTCTGGGGCGGCGTGAAGTCCGTGGACGTGGTGTCGGCGTCCGCGTCGGGTGCCGAGGTCGAGGCGACGATCGAGTTCGTGTCGAAGCGGAACCGGACGTCCACCGAGGACTACCAGCTGACGCTCGTGGAGCAGGACGGCGAGCTGGTGATCGACAACTACCAGCGCCTTGGCAAGGCGTCCGACGACGAGGAATACGGGGACGACGGCTGAGCCGTCCCCGATCGTTCAGTTCTGCTTACAGGTTCGTGTGCTTCTATTTGCTTGTCCTTATCGCCCGCCAGGGGCACCGTGGGCCACGTGATCCGTGGTGGTGGGGCGACGCTCGTTCGCATGGGCCTGTTGGCGCTGTTCTGGGGCTCGAGTTTCCTCTGGATCAAGATCGGGCTGGCCAGTTTCACACCCATCCAGATGACCTTCGTGCGGCTCGTCCTCGGCGCCGCCGTGCTCGTCGTGCTCTGCTACGCAGGGCGGCGACGACTGCCACGCGACCGGCGACTGTGGGGACACCTCACCGTCGCCGCGCTGATCGGCAACGCGATCCCCTTCACGTTGTTCGCGGTCGGTGAGCGGACCGTCGACTCCGGGGTCGCCGGGGTGCTCAACGCGACCACCCCGCTGTGGGTGCTGCTCATCGGGATCGTGCTGCGGTCCGAACGAGACCTGTCGGCCACGAAGCTCGGCGGGCTCGTGCTGGGGTTCCTCGGCACGCTGCTGATCTTCTCGCCGTGGGAGGCGGAGATCGCGGGCTGGGGAGCGTTCGTCATCCTCGTCGCCGCGATCTGCTACGCGATCAGCTTCGCCTACATCGGCAGGTTCGTGTCCGGGCGCGGGGTCGCGCCGATCGCGCTGTCCGCGTCGCAGATCCTCGCCGCCACCGGCCTGATGGCGCTCGCCATGCCCGTTGGCGGGTTCGGCGCCATCCACCTGCGGTGGGACGCGGCGATCGCGATCGCGATCCTGGGGATCTTCGGGACGGGGTTCGCGTTCGCGCTCAACTACCGGCTCATCACCGACGAGGGGCCAACCAACGCGGCCACCGTCGCCTACCTGCTGCCCGTCGTGTCCGTCCTGCTCGGCGCGTTGTTCCTCGGCGAGGACCTGACGCCGCACGTGATCGCGGGCATGGTCGTCGTGCTCGGCGGGGTCGCGCTGACCAGGGTGCGGCGCAGGCAGATCGTGGCGCCGCCCCCGGTCGTCGCGGTCAGCCGACCTTAGAGGGCGCGCGAATAGGGTCGGTGGATGTCCGTCGTGATCGAGGCGGCGGGCGCCGCCATGCCCTATTCGCGCGCCCTCTTCGGCCACGGCACGTCCGGCAACGCGTTCAACAGCGGCACGAGCAGCTCCTCCTCGCGGTCGAGGTGTGCGGTCAGCGCCACGCCCAGCCGGTCGAAGTCCTCCGGGGCCGGACTGTCCTGCGCCGCCAGCACCGACAGCTCACCACGCAGCCGCGCGACCTTCACGTGCTCGGCCCGCAACTGCTCCAGTACCGGTCCCAGCTCCGGGAAACGCTGCCGCAGGAACGAGAACACGGCGTAGTCCTCGCCCATGTGATGACGTTCCAGGCCGACGCAGAACGCCAGGCAGTTGCTGCGCAGGTCGTCGGTGAACTCGACCTCGGCACCCGACCGCAGCGCGGCCAGCTCCTGGCGGAACCAGCCGTGCAACGCCACCAATTCGTCACCCGCCGCACGGACCCGCACGACGTCCTGGTCCTCCGGATGCAGCACGACGACGGGCAGGACCCGGCTGGTCTGCCGCTGGTAGTCGGCGTAGCCGGGCGCCTCGGCGAGCACCACGTCGAACAGGCGGTCGCGTTCCTCGGCGACCGCGGGTACCGCGATCGCGGTACCCCGGCCGTCGACGGTGACCCTCGGGTTGGCGGTCAGGTTGTGGAACCAGGCGGGGTGCCTCGGCGCGCCGCCCGAGGACGCGACGACGAGCAACGTGTCCCCGTCCGGCACCGCGCCCAGCTCCACGGTGTGGGACCGGCCGCTGCGCGCACCGGTCGTGGTCAACGAAATGATCAATGTTCCTCTTTCTGCTTTCGGGAAAGGCGAAATGAGCACAGGCGTGTGCGCGGCGTCTCCCGATCGCCAAAGAGGGCATAACTGTGCAGACAGTGCTGCGGAGGGGAGAAAGGGATGACCGCGCGGGCGTCAGCGGTCAGGCGGCGCCGATGTTGTGGTTGGCCACGGACATCATCCCCTTGGAAAGTAAGGTGCTCGCCCGTCCTCGCCCTTCGGTACCGGCGAGGCCACGCGGCACCCGGCCATTGAACCAGGCACCGCTGGAGCCGGTCCAGTAGCTCCGCTCAGGACTACTTCAGCGGTTCCTGCAGCTCGGTGACCCACGTGTTCAGATCACCCGTGCACTCCAGGTACACCTCGCGGTTGTAGCCCGCCGACGTGTGCCCGTTCTCCTCGATCCACGTCGCGAGCGTCTGGATGGTGGACAGCACGTTGTTCATCGCGCCGTGGTGCACGATCGTGGCCGCCCGCTCGATGCCCGGCAGGTCCACCACCGTCGCGCCCTCGACCGCATCGACGTTGACCGGGCACGTGGCGTGCACCAGCACACCACCGTCCGGCGCGTCCTCGTAGTAGGCGATCATCGGTCCGACGGGCTCGACCCCGGCCGCCTTCAGGTGCCAGAACAGCTCCTCGTACAGCGGGTTGATGACCGGGGTGATGGACGCCGGCTCGAAGCCGGCGGCGACACCGCTGACCTCCGCGACCCGCACCGGCGGAACCTTCTTGACCTGCACATCGTGGATCGGCATGGCACCCTCCGTCTCGATCGACCGGAGCCTCGCCTCGACCGCCGCCAGCCTGGCCTGGTCCGCCACGAGCTGGTTGCGCAGCTCGGCGTGCCGCAGTCGCAGCATGCCGCGCAGCTCGTCGATCCCGACCTTCTCGTCGATGATCGACGCGACCTGCTCCAGCGTGAAACCCAGGTCCTTCAACGCGACGACGCGGTTCAGGCGCGACAGCTGCGCGGCCGTGTACCCGCGGTACCCGGAGTGCGGGTCCACGCTGGCAGGCCGCAACAGGCCGATCGCGTCGTAGTGCCGAAGCATGCGGACCGAAACGCGGCCGTGTCTGGCGAAGTCTCCGATACTGAACATGATGGACCCAGGTCTATGGCCTCACATGGTGTCAGGGTCAATGACGATGTTCGCTCACACCAGACGTCGATCCGACGCCCAGCGGGACAGCTCGTAGCGGTTCGACAGCTGCGTCTTGCGCAGGACGCTGGACACGTGCGTCTCCACCGTCTTCACCGAGATGAACAGCTCGGCCGCGATCTCCTTGTAGGCGTAGCCACGCGCGAGCAGCCGCAGCACGTCACGCTCACGCGGGGTCAGCAGGTCCAGCTCGGGATCGGAGATCGGCGCGGCGCCGGGCCGGTCGGCGAACACGTCCAGCACGAACCCGGCCAGGCGCGGGCTGAACACCGCGTCGCCTTCCGACACCCGCACGACCGCGCGGACCAGCTCGTGGCTGGAGATCGTCTTGGTGACGTAGCCGCGGGCACCGGCGCGGATCACCGCGATGACGTCCTCGGCCGCGTCGGACACCGACAGCGCCAGGAACACGACCTCGGGGTTGTCGGGCCGTGACTTGCGCAGCACCTCGGCGCCGCCGCCGTCGGGCATGTGCACGTCCAGCAGCACGACGTCCGGCTTCTTGTGCGCGATCCCGGCGACCGCCTCACCGACCGTGCCCGCCTCACCGACGACCTCGACCTCGTCGGTGATGGAGTCCAGCTCGGCACGCACCCCGGCCCGGAACAGGCCGTGGTCGTCCACCAGGAACACCCGGACGGGCTTCTCCGCCATCGCTGACACCCCTCTACGAACCGACTGTGACACGCGGCATGCGCAGCTGCACCTCGGTGCCCTCACCGGGCCCGGTACGAAGGCGCAGCTCACCGCCGTTGCGCTCCATCCTGCCCCGGATGGAGTCGGCAAGGCCATGCCGGTCCGCCGGAATGGTGTCCGGGTCGAAACCCTTGCCCCGGTCCCGCACGAAGATGTCGACGCTGTCCGGCTCGACCTCGGCGTACACGCTGACCTCGCCGACACCGGCGTGCTTGGCGGCGTTGACCGTCGCCTCGCGGGCCGCGTACACCAGGCCGGAGAGCCGTTCGTCGAGCTGGCAGTCGCCGACCACGACGTGCTGGACCTTGATCGCGAACTGGTCCTCCACCTCGCCACAGGCCCACGCGATCGCCTCGGACAGCGACGTCGCCGCCGCGGTACCGCCCCCGCCGCCCGCCTGGGCGCCCTCGACGGGCCGACCGCGGCCGTACCCGCTCGGCCCGTACAACCAGCCACGCAGCTGCCGTTCCTGACCCCGTGCGAGCCGCAGCACCTCGCGGGGCGTCTCGGACTGCTTCTGGATCAGCGCGAGCGTCTGCAGCACGGAGTCGTGCAGGTGGGCGGCGATCTCGGCGCGTTCCTCTGTGCGGATGCGCTGCGTGCGCTCCTCGCCGAGATCGCGGACCAGGCGCAGCCAGAACGGGACCGTCAGCACGGCCACGCCGATCAGCGCGGCCAGCACCGCGAGCAGCGCGAACTGCATCTGGTCGAGGTTCACGCTGCGGGCCAGGAACACCGCGATCCCGGTGATGACCAGCACCGCACCGGTCAGCACCCGCACCAGCGCGGACCGGCCGCCCGAGCCGACGACCGCGCCGACCACACCCGACTTGGTCCAGCGGCGGCGCTGCTGCTCGTCGGCCTCCCGCCAGACCAGCGCGGCACCGAGCAGTGTGACGGCGATGCCGCTCGCGACCCAGCCGTTGAGCATCCCGGACAGCGCGCCGACCCCGACCGCGAGCCCGATGCCCATCGCGAGCAGGCCACGGGCCTGCTGCTTCTCCTTGACCGAGACCTCGACCGGCTTGCTCTCGTTGCGTGACTGCGGGACGAACACCCAGAGCAGGCCGTACGCGAGCACCCCGGCACCGCCGAACGCGGCGAGCAGCGCGAACGCCATGCGCGTCCACAGCACACCGACGCCGAGGTGGTCGGCGAGGCCGCCCGCGACCCCCGCCACGGCACGACCGGTCCGCCGGCGACGCATCTTCACCTCGTCGTCGACCTGGTTCCGCCCCACGCGTTCGAGGTCCGCGTCCACCACCGGCTCTCGTGTCGGCTCTCGTGTCTCGGCCTGCACAGTCACTGTGCCATCGTCACACGCCCGTGCGCGCCCTCCATCAGGGAAAAACCCCGACTGTGCGGTTCAGGGTGATTCCCGGATGTGCGACGTGGGGGTGGCGACGCATGCTTTCTATCGTGAGTGCGACACAGGGACACAGCGGCGCGATGCGCGCCGAGGACGCGGTCAAGGACTTCTGGGCCACCCGGCCACGGCGACCGCGACGTGGCCGCAAGATCGCGGGTGTTGCCGCGGGCATCGGCAACCGCTACCGGATCGATCCGGTGCTGGTGCGGGTCGGGTTCGTCGTTGCCGCCATCTACGGCGGCGCGGGGATCCTCTTCTACCTGCTCGGCTGGCTGTTCCTGCCCGAGGAGGACGACGAGTCCTCGCCCGCTGAGGCGCTGCTCGGCAAGGGCCGCAGCTCCACGTCGTCCGGGTTCACCATCCTGCTGGGCATCATCCTGGTGCCGACGCTGGGCTGGTTCTTCGGCGGCTCACCCATCGGCACGTTCCCGACGTGGATGAGCATCGTGGTGATCGGCGGGCTGCTCTACCTGCTGCACCAGAGCCGCGGCCATCTCGGCCAGGTGCCAACGTCTGCGCCCGCGCCGGACCCGGCGGCACCGACGCCGACCACGACGGCGGCACCGATGACGGCACCAATGACAGCACCGATGACAGCACCGATGACAGCACCGACCACACCACCGCAGCCCGCGGCGCGAGCCGACCTGCCGCTCACCCCACCGTCCGGTGCGCCGGTCGACGCACCCCCGCCGGTGGACGACCGCACCGCGCCACCCGCGTGGGACCCGCTCGGCGCGGCCCCGTTCGCGTGGGACCTGCCGGAACCGGCCACGCCGGCACCGGAGGAACCGTCGGAGCCGCCGGTACGCAGGCGCAAGTCGCGGATCGGCACGATGACGATCGGGCTCGCGCTGATGGCCGCGGCAGGCATGTCGTTCGCGATGGGCGGGTGGATCACGCCGCAGCACATCGTCGGCGTGGTGCTGGCCATCCTCGGCCTCGGCATGGTGGCAGGCGCGTTCGTCCGCGGCGGCCGAGGGCTGATCGCACTGGCGGTACCGCTGTCGGTGGCCGGTCTGGCGCTGACGAGCATCAACCCCAGCGAGTACAACGGCCTCGGCAACCTGACCGCGCAGCCGACGACGCTGGCGCAGGTGGGCCACGAGTACGAGCGGTCGGTCGGCGACGTGACCGTGGACCTGACCGCCCTGCCGATGACCGACGATGAGGTGGAGCTCAAGGCACGCACCGACATCGGCAACGTCGAGGTGATCGTGCCGGCCTACGCGGACGTGATCGTGACGTGCGAGGCCGAACGTGGCAACGTGGAGTGCCTCGGCCAGGAGCAGTCTGGCCTCGAGTCGAGGATCGAGGACTTCGAAAGCCTCGGCGACGACGGCCGCGGCGGGCTGCGGATCGAGCTCAAGGCCGAGGCGAACACGGGGAACGTGGAGGTGCGTCGTGGCTGAGCGCGACCAGAACGAGACACGCCGGGGCTTCCCGGACCTGCTGACCGGCCTCGCGGGCATCGGCACCCTGCTGGTGTCGGCCTACGTCCTGACCGACGGCGCGTTCAACATCCCGAACCCGACGTGGCTCCTGGCTGGCGGCGCACTACTGGTGGGAGTACTGCTGCTGGCCTCGTCGCTACGCGGCAAACGCTGACACAGCAGGCGAAAGGCGCCCCTCGCGAGGGGCGCCTTTCGCTGTGCTCACTCCCACTCGATGGTGCCGGGGGGCTTGGACGTCACGTCGAGGACGACGCGGTTGACCTCCGCGACCTCGTTCGTGATGCGCGTCGAGATGCGTTCCAGCACGTCGTACGGGAGGCGGGTCCAGTCGGCGGTCATGGCGTCCTCTGACGACACCGGGCGCAGCACGACCGGGTGCCCGTAGGTCCGGAAGTCGCCCTGCACGCCGACGCTGTGCACGTCCGCCAGCAGCACCACCGGGCACTGCCAGATGTCGCGGTCGAGCCCGGCCGCGGTCAGTTCCTCGCGGGCGATCGAGTCGGCAGACCGCAGGATGTCCAGGCGCTCGGCCGTGACCGCGCCGATGATCCGGATACCGAGGCCAGGGCCGGGGAACGGCTGCCGGTGCACGATGGTCTCCGGCAGGCCGAGTTCGATACCCACCCGCCGGACCTCGTCCTTGAACAGCTCACGCAGCGGCTCGACCAGCTCGAACTGCAGGTCGTCGGGCAGGCCGCCGACGTTGTGATGGCTCTTGATGTTCGCCGCGCCGGTGCCGCCGCCGGACTCGACCACGTCCGGGTACAGCGTGCCCTGCACCAGGAACCGGTAGTCGCCCTTGGCCTTGAGGTCGCGTTCCGCCTGTTCGAACACGCGGATGAACTCGCGGCCGATGACCTTGCGCTTGTGCTCGGGGTCGGTGACGCCGTCGAGCGCGGTCATGAACCGTTCGCGGGCGTCGACGGTCACGAGGTTCACCCCGGTCGCCGACACGTAGTCGCGTTCCACCTGGCCGCGTTCCCCCGCGCGCAGCAGGCCGTGGTCGACGAACACGCACGTCAGCCGGTCGCCGATGGCCCGCTGCACCAGGGCCGCCGCGACCGAGGAGTCGACGCCGCCGGACAGCCCGCAGATCGCCCGGCCGTCGCCGATCTGCTCGCGGATCCTCGTGACCTGTTCGTCCACGATGGACGCGATCGTCCACTGTGGCCGGATGCCGGCCACCTCGTGCAGGAACCGGCGCAGCACCTCCTGGCCGTGCGGCGAGTGCGCGACCTCCGGGTGGTACTGCACACCCGCGAAGCGGCGCTCGGTGTCCTCGAACCCGGCGACCGGCGCACCGGAGGACGACGCGGTCACCGTGAAACCGGGCGGCGCCTTCGTCACCGAGTCGCCGTGCGACATCCACACCGGGTGCTTGGCGGGCAGGTCGGTGTGCAGCACCCCGCCCTGCGACGCCAGGTCGGTGCGGCCGAACTCACGTGTCCCGGTGTGCTCGACCGTGCCACCGAGCGCCTGCGCCATCGCCTGGAAGCCGTAGCAGATGCCGAACACCGGCACCCCCGCCTCGAACAGCTTCGGGTCCACGGCGGGCGCGCCATCGGAGTACACACTCGACGGACCACCGGACAGCACGATCGCCAGCGGGTCCTTGTCGAGCAGTTCGGCCACCGCCGCGGTGTGCGGCACCACCTCGGAGTACACCTGCGCCTCGCGCACGCGGCGGGCGATGAGCTGCGCATACTGCGCACCGAAGTCGACGACGATGACTGGCCGGTGGAAGTTGTCGGTCACGGCGACAGCATCGCATGGGCCCCACGGCCATGATGGAACTACGGTGGGGTCATGAACGCGACCGAGCAGCACCTGCCTACTCCGCGTCCTGCCTGGATCGCGGGTCGTGCGGAACAGAGTGACCAGACCCTCGCCGTCCATCACCCGTATGACGGAAACGAGATCGCGACCGTCTGCGTGCCGAGCGCCGACCAGGTCGAACGTGCCGTCGCGGCGGCCGTTGACGCGCAGCTGACGTTCCGGACCACCCCCGCGCACGTGCGTGCCGCCGCGCTGGACCACGTGTCCCGCCGGCTCGCCGCCCGCGCGGAGGAGATCGCGGAGATGATCACAGCGGAGAACGGCAAACCGCTCCGCTGGGCAGCGCTCGAGGTGACCAGGGCGATCTCGACGTTCCGCTTCGCGGCGGAGGAGGCGCGCCGGTTCTCCGGAGAGCTGCAGCGGCTGGACACCGACCCGAACGCCGAGGGGCGGCTCGCGGTGGTGCGCAGGGTGCCGCGCGGGCCGGTGCTGGGCATCGCGCCGTTCAACTTCCCGCTGAACCTGGTGGCGCACAAGATCGCACCCGCGCTCGCCTCGGGCGCGCCGATCATCGTGAAGCCCGCGCCGCGCACGCCGCTTTCCGCGCTGCTGCTGGGTGAGCTGCTGGGTGAGACCGACCTGCCGGAGGGCTCGTGGTCGGTGCTGACGGTCGGCAACGAGGAGACGATGGCGCTGGTCAAGGACCCCCGGCTGCCGGTGGTGTCGTTCACCGGTTCCGGCCCGGTCGGCTGGTCGCTGATGGACGCGGCGCCACGCAAGCAGGTCGTGCTGGAGCTGGGCGGCAACGGCGCGGCGGTCGTGTGCGCGGACTGGACCGACCTGGACTTCGCGGCCAAGCGGATCGCGACGTTCTCCAACTACCAGGCCGGCCAGTCGTGCATCGCGGTGCAGCGGGTGATCGTCGAGCGCCCGGTGGCGGACGCGTTCCTGCCCAAGCTGCTCGACGCGATCGGCGCGCTGCGCACCGGCGACCCGCACGACCCGAACGTCGACGTTGGCCCGCTGGTCGACGAGTCGGCCGCCGAGCGCGTCGAGAAGTGGGTCAACGAAGCGGTTTCCTCGGGCGCGAAGCTCCTCGCGGGCGGCAAGCGCGACGGCGCGACGGTCGAGCCGACCGTGCTGTCGGAGGTGCCGTTCGACCAGAACGTCTGGGCCGAGGAGGTCTTCGGGCCGGTGCTGGCGGTGTCGGTGGTCGACAGCGTGGACGAGGCGTTCGCGCAGGTCAACGACTCGAAGTACGGGCTGCAGGCCGGGTTGTTCACCCGCGACGTGCAGGTGGCGTTCCGGGCACGCGCCGAGCTGGAGGTGGGCGGCGTGATCGTCGGCGACGTGCCGTCGTTCCGCGCGGACCAGATGCCCTACGGCGGTGTGAAGGGCTCCGGCTTCGGCCGCGAGGGCGTCCGTTCCGCGATGGCGGACATGACCGAGGAACGCGTCATGGTGCTCACCGGCCTGGAGTTGTAGTAGAGCAGGCGCGCCCTAGACCGCTTGGGCGAAGGTGAAGACCTTGTCGGGGTCGTAGGTGGCGGCGACCTTCCGCAGGCGCGGGAGGTTGTCGCCGTAGTACGCGGTCGCCCAGTCGGGCATGCCCGGGTCGATGTAGTTGACGTAACCGTGCTGACCGCTGAGCTGACCGATCCCGTCGCGTACCTGGGCCACCGCCTGGGGGTCACCCGCTGAGTAGATCTGCACGGTGGCCAGCGCCTTCCGGTGCGGGAACGCGGTCTCGCCGGGCGTCACCTCGGCCACGGCGCCGCCGAGCGCGTCCAGGAGTACGTCGAGTTGCTCGCGACCGTCGAGCAGCTCGACGAACGCGGCCGGGTCGACGGGTTCACCGATGATCCGGGACGACGCGGTGAACAGGTCGCGGCCCAGTTGCCCGCCCTCGGCCTCTGGCCTGCACTGGGCGGCGCTGCGCTGTGAGCAGCCGCCGAAGTAGCGCATGGCGTCGAGGTAACCCTTGCCCTCGATGAGCACGGACGACGCGCGCGGCAGGGCCCGGAGCAGGTCCCTGCACTGTGCTTCGCCGCCGATGAGCGCGCCGCCGACCCGGCAGCTGGGCGGCGAGCCCGCCGACACGACGCAGTTGGACCACATCTCGTCCGGCTGCCGGGCGATCCAGTCCTGCCAGGCCCCGACGACGTCGGTGGTGGCGCCCGCCGGGTACTCGAGCGAGAACACGGTGATGTCCGGTGCGGGGTCGGTGGCGAACGTGAACGACGTGACGATGGCGAAGTTGCCGCCACCGCCGCCCTTGAGCGCCCAGAGGAGGTCACCGCCGTCCACGGTCTGCCGCTCGCCGTCGGCGGTCACGACCTGCGCGGACACGAGCTTGTCGCAGGTCAGGCCAAACTTGCGGGCGGTGACACCGACACCTCCGCCGAGCGTGAGCCCACTGATGCCGACGGTCGGGCAGGACCCGGCAGGCAGTGCGCGGCCCTCGGCGGCGAGCGCGGTGTAGACCTCCATCAGGCGCGCACCGGCGCCGATCGCCGCGGTCTCGCCGTCGACCTGGACGGTCGCCATGGGCCGCAGATCGATCACCAGACCCTTGTCGGGGGTGCTGTAGCCGGCATAGCTGTGCCCACCGGACCGCGCGGCGACCGGCATGCGGGCCGCGCGGGCGACGTCGACGCAGCGCTGGACGTCCGCCGCGGTGGTGCAGTGGGCGATGGCGGCGGGCTGGTGGTTGTCGAACAGCGGGTTGTACGACTGGCTGGCGACCGGGTAGCCACTGTCACCTGGGAGGACGAGACCGCCGGGAAGCTGGGCGCGAAGCGCGTTCCAGTCGGGCGGGACCACCGCCTGCGTGGTGGTCGGCGGCGGGGTGGTACTCGTGGTCGGCGGCGGCGCGTTCCCCGGTTTCGAGGAGCACGCCGACACCACCGCGCCTGTCGCCACGGCCCCCAGAAAACGCCGTCGACTGATCACCCCGACACCTCCCACGAAGATCAGACGCGCGGGCTCGCGGGAGGTTGTCCACCGCCACCCGATCGAGGACAGCCAGGGGCTACCAGCCCGTTGCCCGGCGCAGGGCCTTGGTGATCAGCGGCGACATGCCGCCCGGTGGTTCGGTCAGCACCGCGGCCACGTGGCCGTCCGGGCGCACGACCGCCGCCTGCCTGCGCCGCAACCCGAGCGCGGCGGAGCGGGGGCCGTCGTCAACGGATCCACAGTGCGGCCGGGGCGTTGTCCGGGACGGCCGGGTCGCGTGGCGGGACCGGCGTCAGCCGTTCGTATCCCGACTCCGGACGAGGATCGGCCTCGCCCTTGTTGGGCCAGAAGGAGAACGCGCGCTCCGCCTGGGCGGTGATCGTCAACGACGGGTTCACCCCGAGGTTCGCCGAGATCGCCGAACCGTCCACAATCGACAGTCCCGGGTAGCCGTGCACGCGGTGGTACGGATCGATGACCCCCTCCTCCGCCGAAGAACCGATCGGGCAGCCGCCGATGAAGTGCGCGGTCAGCGGGATGTTGAAGATCTCGCCCCACGTGCCGCCCGCGATGCCGTCGATGTGCTTGGCCGCCAGCTGGTTCGCCTCGTAGCCGGTCGGGATGAACGCCGGGTTCGGGTCGCCGTGGCCCTGGCGCGACGTGTACTTCCGCCTGCCGAACAGGCCGGGCCGGGTGTAGGTGGTGATCGAGTTGTCGAGGCTCTGCATCACCAGCAGGATGACGGTCCGCTCGCTCCACCGGTGGGTCGCCAGCAGCTGCGCGGTCCGCACCGGGTGCCGCGCGATGAACCGCACCGCCTGCAGCCAGCGCGGCACCGACGCGGCGCCGTCCGTCGCGATGGTCTGCAGCAGTCCCATGGCGTTGCTGCCCTTGCCGTACCGGACCGGCTCGATGTGCGTGGTCTCGTCCGGGTGGATCGACGACGTTATCGCCACGCCCCGGCTGAAGTCGCGCGCCGGGTCGACCGACGGGCGGCCCGCGCCGATGATCGCCTCCGAGTTGGTGCGGGTCAGTTCGCCCAGCCGTGGCGAAAGACGGGGCAGCACACCGCTGTCCTTCATCTCGTGCAGCAGCCGCTGCGTGCCCCACGTGCCCGCCGCCAGCACGACCTGCCCGGCGGTGAGGGTCACCCGTGCGCGGCCGCCGGTACGGCGCAGGTCGACCGCGAAACCCGATGGCGACGGCCGGACCGCGGTCACCGTGGACAGCGGGAGGACCTTCGCGCCGCGCTGTTCCGCCAGGTACAGGTAGTTCTTGACCAGCGTGTTCTTCGCGCCGACCCGGCAGCCGGTCATGCAGGAGCCGCATTCGGTGCAGCCCGTCCTGCGTGGTCCGGCGCCGCCGAAGAACGGGTCAGGGACCTCGAACCCCGGGGTGCCGAAGAACACGCCGACGGGTGTCGGGTGGAACGAGTCGGCGACGCCCATGTCGGCCGCGACCTTCTGCATCACCTCGTCAGCCGGGGTGATCGTCGGGTTCTCCACGACCCCGAACATCTTCGACGCCTGGTCGTAGTGCGGCGCGAGCTCGGTCTCCCAGTCGGTGATGTGCGCCCACTGCTTGTCGGCGTAGAACGGCTTCAGCGGCCGGTACAGCGTGTTCGCGTACACCAGCGACCCGCCGCCAACGCCCGACCCGGCCAGCACCATCACGTCGTTGAGCAGGTGGATGCGCTGGATGCCGAAGCAGCCGAGCGCGGGCGCCCACAGGTAGCGCCGCAGGTCCCACGAGGTCTTGGCGAACTCGTCGTCCGCGAACCGGCGGCCGGCCTCGACGACCGCGACCCGGTAGCCCTTCTCGGTGAGCCGTAGCGCGGCCACGCTGCCGCCGAACCCGGAGCCCACGACCACGACGTCGTAGTCGTGGGTGTTACCCGAAGTCCTACTCATGAGTTCACCCATACCCCGAGGCTAGCGCCCCGCGCCGGGAAACCGGAACACCTACTCGACAGCCACCATGTCCGGGCCGGGGCGCTATCTCTCCAGGTCGCTCCTGACCACTCCGTAATGCACGAGGTCCCGCCGGACACCCCCGCGCAGCTGCGCACCGCGGAGCACGCCCTCCTGCCGGAAGCCCGCCGTCTCCAGTGCCCGCCGCTCGGCGACGTTGTCGATGTCGGTGCTGGCCTCGATGCGGTCCAGCTCGGTCGTGGCGAACAGGTGCTCGACCAGCAGCCGCTGCGCGAGCGTGCCGACACCGCGGCCACGCGCCTCGGGCAGCAGGCCGATGCCGATGTTCCACGCCGAGGACGACACGGTGCCGCCGTAGTCGACCGCGTGCCAGCTGACGCCGCCGAGCAGGTCGCCGGTCTCCGCGTCGAGCACGCTGAGCAGCGACGTCCTGGCCGGTCCTGCGACGCGGGGCCGGTCGTCCGGGTCGATGGCGAAGTCACCGCCCGCCGCCACGTAGAACGCCTCACGGTCACCGGGTCCCGGCTCGGCCAGCACCACACCGTCACGCTCGAGCACCACGTGCCGCTCCTGGGACTCCGCGCCCTCGATGACGTCGGTGCGCAGCAGGCTGTAGGACAGCATGTCGCGGCGGCGGCCGCCCCGCAGCTGCGCGCCGCGGATCAGGCCCTCCGGCCGGAAGCCCGCCTTGGCGAGCACGCGCTGCGCGGGCACGTTCTCCCGGTCGGTGCCCGCCTCCAGGCGGTCGACGTCGGTGGTGGCGAACAGGTACCCGGCGAGCAGGCGGGTGGCGGTCGTGCCCGCGCCACGGCCACGCACGCCGGGCGTCAGCGCGAGACCGATGTTCCACGCCTCGCACGCCGCGGTCGGGCCGTAGCCGACGGCGTGCCAGCTGACGGTGCCCAGCGGCTCCTCGGTGTGCCGGTCGAGCACGACGAGCCGCGCCACGCTCGGGTGGTGACGCAGCGGCCGATCGTCGGGGTCGAGGTCGTAGTCGCTCGTGTACCGCTCGCGGAGCGCCTCGTCGTCGCCGGGCAGCGGCGTGCCGAGCGCGATGCCGTCGCCGGTCGCGACGATCTCCCTGGCCTGGCCCGGGTCGGGCAGATCCGACCGCAGGATCCCGTAGCCGGCCATGTCGCGCCGCTCGCCGCCCCGCAGCTGCGCACCGCGGAGCACACCCTCGCGCCGCATACCCGCCTTGCGCAGCGCCTTCTGGGACGGCACGTTCTCGACATCGGCGCTGGCCTCGATCCGGTCCACCTCGGTGGTGGCGAACAGGTGCTCGACCAGCAGCCGCAACGCGGTGGCGCCCGCGCCCTTGCCGCGCGCGCCGGGCAGCAGGCCGATGCCGACGTTCCACGAGGTGCAGGCGGCGGTGCGGCCGTAGCCGACGGCGTGCCAGTTGACCGCACCCAGCACGGCACCGGTCTCGGCGCCGACTATCGCGAGCCGGTGCACCTCGAACGTGAGGTGCGGTGCCGGGCGGTCGTCGGGGTCGACGTCGTAGGCGCCGTCGCCCTGCTCGTCGAGCACGCGACGGTCGTCATCGGTCAGTGCGGCGAGCCCCACGCCGTCCCGCGAGGCGACAAGTTCTCTCTCCATGGCAGCGACCAGGCTCCGCTCACCCGCGGACCGACAGGCCGACCTTCTGGAACTCCTTCAGGTCCGAGTAACCGGTCTTGGCCATCGCCCGCCGCAGCGCACCGAACAGGTTGATCATGCCGTCCGGGTCGGAGGACGGGCCGAACAGCAGCGTGCGGAGATCGGTGATCTCCTCCTCGGCGGCGGCCGGGATCACGCGGCTGCGCGGCAACGACGGGTGCGCCGCCGCCGCGGTCCAGTACAGGCCCTTGCCAGGGGCCTCCTTGGCGGTGGCGAGCGGGCTGCCCAGCATGACCGCGTCCGCGCCGCAGGCGATGGACTTCGCGATGTCGCCGCTGCCGTCCACCTCGCCGTCGGCGATGACGTGCACGTACCGGCCGCCGGTCTCGTCGAGGTAGTCGCGGCGCGCGGCGGCCGCGTCGACGATCGCGGTCGCCATCGGCACACCGATGCCCAGCACGCTGTCCGTGGTCGTGGCGACACCCGTGCCGTAGCCGACGAGCACGCCTGCCGCGCCGGTGCGCATGAGGTGCATGGCGGTGCGGTAGTCGTGCACGCCACCGGCGATCACCGGCACGTCCAGCTCCGCGATGAACGACTTCAGGTTCAGCGGCTCACCGGCTCGCGACACGTGCTCCGCGGACACGATCGTGCCCTGCACGACCAGGATCTCCACGCCGGCGGCCAGCAGGTCCGGGGTCAGCTGCGCGGCCCCCTGCGGGCTGACCCGCGCCGCCGCCGTCACGCCGGCCTCGGTGACCTGCTTGACCGCCTCGACGATCAGTTCCGGCTTGATCGGCGCCGCGTGCAGCTCCTGCAGCAGCCGGGTCAGCGCGGTGTGGTCCAGGTCGTCGAGGGTGGCGATGATCCGCGCGAGCACCTGCTCCACGTTGGTGTGCCGCGCCCACAGGCCCTCGGCGTTCAGCACACCGAGGCCGCCGAGCTTGCCGACCTCCACCGCGACCGACGGCGACACGGTCGCGTCGGTCGGGTGCGTCAGCAGCGGGATGTCGAAGCGGTACGCGTCGATCTTCCACTCGGTCGACACGTCCTGCGACGAGCGGGTCCGGCGGGACGGGACGATCTCCACCTCGTGCAGCGCGTAGCCGCGACGGGCGGTTCGCCCCATGCCGATCTCGACTAGATCCGGCACAGGAGGTCCTTTCTGGCTCAGCGAGTGGTGTAGTTGGGGGCCTCGACGGTCATGGTCACGTCGTGCGGGTGGCTCTCCTTGAGGCCCGCGGCGGTGATCCGGACCAGCTGGGCCCTCTGCAGGTCGGAGATGCCGCGCGAGCCGGTGTAGCCCATGCCGGACCGCAGGCCGCCGACGAGCTGGTGCACGACCTGCGACAGCGGGCCACGGAAGGGGATCCGCCCTTCGATGCCCTCCGGCACCAGCTTGTCCTCGCTCAGCACGTCGTCCTGGAAGTAGCGGTCCTTCGAGTAGGACTTGCCAACACCACGGGACTGCATGGCGGCGAGGCTGCCCATGCCCCGGTAGGTCTTGAACTGCTTGCCGTTGACCAGGATCACGTCACCCGGCGCCTCGGCGGTGCCCGCGAGCAGGCTGCCGAGCATGACCGAGGACGCGCCGGACGCGATGGCCTTGGCGATGTCACCCGAGTACTGGATGCCGCCGTCGCCGATCACCGGGATACCGGCGGGCCGGCACGCGAGGTCCGCGTTGTAGATCGCGGTGATCTGCGGCACCCCGACCCCGGCGACCACACGCGTGGTGCAGATCGAGCCGGGCCCGACGCCGACCTTCACGCCGTCCGCGCCCGCCTCGACCAGAGCCTGCGCGCCCTCGGTGGTGGCGACGTTGCCGCCGACCACGTCCACGGTGTCGCCCAGTTCCTTCTTCAGCTTGGCGACCATGTCGAGCACGCCTCTGGAGTGGCCGTGCGCGGTGTCGACCATGAGCACGTCCACCCCGGCCTCGACGAGCGTCATCGCGCGCTTCCAGGAGTCGTCGCCGACCCCGACCGCCGCGCCGCACACCAGACGGCCGTCCGGATCCTTGGTGGCGTTCGGGAACTGCTCGGTCTTGACGAAGTCCTTGACCGTGATGAGGCCGCGGATCTTGCCCGCGCCATCCACGATCGGCAGCTTCTCCACCTTGTGGCGGCGCAGCAGCCCCAGCGCGGCGTCGGCCGACACCCCCACCTGGGCGGTGATCAGCGGGCCCTTCGTCATCACCTCGCTGACCGGCTTCGTGTGGTCGACCTCGAAGCGCATGTCGCGGTTGGTGATGATGCCGACGAGCGTGCCGTCGGCGTCGGTGACGGGGACGCCGGAGATGCGGAAGCGCGCGCAGAGCGCGTCGACCTCCGCGAGCGTGTCGGTCGGCGAGCAGGTGACCGGGTCGGTGACCATGCCTGCCTCCGACCGCTTGACGGTCTCGGCCTGCCGCGACTGCTCCTCGATGGAGAGGTTGCGCTGCAGGATGCCGATACCACCCTGGCGGGCCATGGCGATCGCCATGCGCGACTCGGTGACGGTGTCCATCGCCGCGGACACCAGCGGGATGCGCAGGGTGATGTTGCGGGTCAGGCGGGTACTCGTGTCGACCTCGCTGGGGACGACGTCGGACTCCGACGGCTGCAGCAGCACGTCGTCGAAGGTGAGGCCGAGCGTGGCGAACTTTGCCGGGATCCCCTCAGCGGTGGTCATCGTGGCCCTTCATTGGTAACGGGGTTTCCGCAGTTGACCCATGGTATCTGGACCATACGACGGTCCTTCCCGGTACCGTGCGGGGCGTGAGGGACGACGCACTGCCACCGGACCCGTTCGCGGGCGACCCGAACGACCCCGTGTGGGCCTTCTCAGACGAGGAACCCGCCGCCGCGGAGCCGGTATCGGCCGCGGAGCGCGACGAGCTGCTGGCCGACCTGCGGGACCTGGCCGTCTACCAGGCACTGCTGGAGCAGCGGTCCGTGCGCGGGGTCGTGGTCGACTGCGCGGAGTGCCAGGAACCGCACTACCACGACTGGGCGCTGCTGCGAGCCTCACTGGAGCAGCTGCTGGCCGACGGCAAGATGCGCCCGCACGAGCCGGCGTTCGACCCGAACCCGGCCGCGTACGTGAGCTGGGAGTACTGCCGCGGGTTCATCGACGGCATCACGGCGGCGGCGAAGCAGGCGGCCAAATCCAAGTGACCCGGCTACTTCGGGTCCCTGGCCGGCGCGTGCACGTGCCAGCCGTCCTCGGCGGGACACTGCTCCGAGGACAGTCCGCCCAGTGACTCGTCGACGAGCGCCTGCGCTGCCTCCTTGGTGAGCAGCGCCCGCCCCTCGCAGCGGGAGCAGCGAGGGGCCTGGCTGTACACGTGACCCGCCGTCATGCTCGGCCGCCTCCCCGGATCTCTAGTCCGCGATCGAGAGGCTCTCGTCGGCGGCCGAACCCTCGATGTTCGCGGGCTCGCCACCGGTCTCCCCGCCGCCGCTCGGCGTGCCGGAACCGGGGTGCGGGTCGCTGCGGGAGGTCTCGGTGGTGGGCTCGGTGGTCGGCGGCGAGGGGGTGTCGCTCGTGTCCGGCGGGATGCTCGGGGACGTGGTGTCCGGCGGGTTGGTGGCCTCCGGGTCGCTCGAGTTCTCGTCGCTGGAGCTGCCGTCGGTGCCCGGGTCGGGCTGTGTCGACGGGTCGGGCACCGGCGGCGCGCCTGGGTCGCCGGACGGGCTGCCGGGCAGCTGGGCGAGCAGCGCCTGGTGTTGCGCCTCCAGCTCGTCCTTGCCGTCCTCGCTCATCACGGTCGGCAGCGCGTCGTTGGCTTCCTCGAGCTTGGACTTGGCCACCTCGACGTTGCCCTCGGTCAGCGCGGCACGCGCCTGCGCGAGGTCCTGCTTGACGGTCTCCGCGGCCTCGACCGAGCGGGCACGTTCGGAGTAGAGAACCTTGGAGAGTGCCCAAAGGGTGTCGCCTGGCTGGGCGTCCCTGGCCGCGAGCCCGATGCCGGCGAACGCGATCGCCAGCACGGCAGCGGCGGCGGCGACCGGCACGAGCAGCCGAGGCCTGCGCTTCTTGCGCATCCTGGCGGCATGCACGGTCACGGTCGCGAGCTTGGTGTCGACGAGGTCGCCGATGGGCTCCGCGTCCACGTCACGGCGCCAGGACATGAGAAGTTCCGTGAGCCGCTCGTCGCCGAACTCGCCGAACGACGCTTCGTCGTCCACCAGACGGGAGCCACCGAGCAGGTCGAGGTATTCGTCGTCGGCGTGCACCAGCGCGAGGTCGATGGCCTCGGTGTCCGCGTTCTCGTCGAAGTCCGTGAGTTCGGGCTTGGCATGATCTCTTCGATCACTCACTCAGACCACCTCCTCCGCTGACAGAGTCTTCCGCAACCGGGCCAGTGCCCGGTGTTGAGCCACCCGTACCGCGCCCGGGGTGGAGCCGATCGCCTCCGCTGTCTCCTCCGCGGAGAGTCCGACCACCACTCGCAGCAGCACGATGTCACGTTGCTTCTCGGGCAGCACGTCGAGCAGGTCCTTCATCCGGCGGCTGAGATCCTGCTGCATGGCGCGCTGCTCTGGCCCGGCGTCGGTCTCGGGCTCATCAGGTACGTCGGCAACGGGCTCTGATCGGTTACGCCCAGCGGCACGATGTGCGTCAGCCACTTTGTGCGCGGCGATGCCGTACACAAAGGCCAGGAAAGGTCGCCCCTGGTCGCGGTAGCTGGGCAATGCCGTTAGCACCGCGAGACACACCTCCTGTGCGACGTCGTCCGCCGAAGCGAAGGAACGCTCCTGCCTGCCTACGCGCGCGCGGCAATACCGCACGACGAGGGGCCGGATCGACGCAAGCACCCGGTCAATGGCGCGTGGATCGCCGTCGACGGCAGCGCCCACAGATGCGTCCAGTCCGTCCCCCAATGTGGTCATCGCAGCGAGCAGCCTCAACGTTACGTGCAGGTACGGTCAGTTCTATGTCACACCCCGAGGGGACTGTGCCGTCACTCGCGGGGGTTCACCCACCGTACCGCGCAACACAATCCACGCCCTTCCGGCCGGAAGGGACACGTCAGAGTTCCCCCGCCTGGTCTAACCACCACACCCCGTCCTCTCGTACGAGAGTGAGCTCCACCCGGCTCCGCTCTACTTTCGGTCGCGGACTCTTCGAGTTGGTGACGGTCTGGTCGACAAACACCGCTACCACGGCTTTTCCGGTGTCGGACCGGACCACCCCCGCCGAACGCGCGGTGGCGGTGGCGACCGCTCTCGTCTGTTGCAACTCAGGCCCCAGCTCCTCGGTCAGCGCACGGAGCTGACCCGCGAACCGCGCGGTCGCCCGCGACGCGACGTGGCGGAAATTACCCCCGAGGTCGCGATAGTCATAGGTGGCGAGATCCTCGGCGAGGAGGACCGCGTCCTGCCGGGCGGTTTCGGCCGCAAACGTTTGCGCCTCAAGGGCGTCAACGCGTTCCTGCAGGTCGGAGATCCGCAACCAGGCGGTCACGCCGCCGGAGACGACGAACAGAATGGCGACGACCATGACGAGCGTCGACGTCCGGGCCCACCAAGGCCGGAACTCGAACTCGTCTTCGATCTCTGAGTCCGCCGACCCCTCATCAGCGGAAGAGGGCCTGGCAGACCCATCCCTGTCGCCAGACCCATCCCCACGCACTCCGGTACCACTCGGTCCGGTCGCACCGGACCCACCGACTGACGTCACACGGCAAAGCCTAGGAGACGAGCCCCCGGCGGAAGCCGTGCGCCACGGCCTGCGCCCGGTCCCGCACACCAAGCTTGCGGAACAGGCGACGCGCGTGCGTCTTCACTGTGTCTTCGGACAGGTACAGCTCCCGCCCGATCTGACCATTGCTCTTGCCCATAGCCATGCCGCGCAGCACCTGCAGCTCCCGGTCGGTGAGCTGGACACCGGGATCGGATGGCTGCCGTGGCGCGGGTACCGACGTGCTCGCCAGCGTGTGCGCGAGCGCGGCGACCAGCTCGGGACGCGAGGCGTCCCACCGCAGGTAACCACGCGCGCCGCCTGCGATGGCGGCCGCGATGCTGCTGGCATCGTCCGGGGCACCGAACACGATGACGTTCGCCGTCGGGTTCGCCGAGACCAGGCGACGGGTAGCCTCCACACCGGTGGGGACCGCACGCTGGGTACCGACAAGCACGACGTCGACTGGCGCACGGGAGAAGCGGGCGAGCAGCTCGTCACCGTGCGCTACGCAGTCGATGCGACTAACCCCTGGAACCGCGGACATGACACGGGTCAATCCTTCCCGCACGCCGCGGCGGTCGTCGCAAATCAAGACCGTCGTCACGGGGACTCCTTCCTGCAGCCGAGTGACGTACTACTCCCTATCGGACGCTTCGGGGCGAACCTTGACACGATCTGGTGGTAAATCTGCTGACCAGTTCGCCCAGATGTCCGAGCGACCGTGTTCACCCGGTTGGGCCAGCGGGCTCGGGCACCCACGGAGAGCGTCCGGCGAGCTCACGCCCACGTGGATCGGCTCTCAGTAACAGACCGTGCAAGACCACGGCGGCGTTACGGGTGTGCAGGGATGCCTCGGACGGGTCTACCTCGGCCAGTACCAATGACGCAGGCCAGACCAGGGACGACAGGTGCAGATCTGTAGCGTCGTCCCGCGCGCGGGTGACCAGCTTTCGTGCCATGACCGGTTCAGACGCGGCGAGCGCCGCGGCGAGCACGATCTCGGACTTGATCCGGTGCCTGGTCGCGTTGACCGCCGCCGCTTCCTCGAGAGCACGCTCGGCATGCTGCCGCGCCGCTTCCCCTGCGCTCAAGCAGATCTCAGCCGAGACCCAGCCGTGCCGGACCCTGGCGCGCCAGGTGGTCAGCGGTACGCGGTCCCGCAGCCTGCGCGCCTCGTCGAGCCGCCCTGTGCCCACGGCGTCGGCGGCGAGACCCAGTAGTACGTCGGCCATGGCGTCGTCGGACCGCGCGGCGGCGAGGCCCCGCGCGTCGTGGGTTCGCGCGGCCGCGTGCCCACCGAGCTGGCGGCGGTGGGAGGCGAGCGTGGCCGAGGCGAGCGCGGCG
>NZ_JBARWZ010000135.1:0-2078 GCF_049647105.1 Actinophytocola sp. | reverse complement strand
TCGCCGTCCGCCGGGACGGCGCGGGTCGGGTCACCGGGGTCGAGACGGCCGCGGGCCCTCTCGACAGTGCGACTGTGGTGCTCGCGGCCGGAGTGGCCACTGCCGCGCTGGCCGCGCCGCTCGGCATTCACGTCCCGGTCGAGCCGTCACCGGCGACGCTCTTCCGGCTCCGCGCCCCGGCCGGCCTGGTCCGCACCGTGGTCCACAACCGGGACTTCGATCTCCGGCAGGCCGCCACAGACCGGCTACACGCCGCCGCGGACTCGCCCGACCGGACTCTCGCCGCCATACGGTCCACCTTCCTCGGCGCGGCAGCCGTCGAGCTACTCAGCACCCGGGTCGGCGCCCGCCCCATGCCGGTCGACGGCGAACCGATCATCGGCCCGGTCCCCGAGGTGCCCGGCCTCTACCTGGCGGTGATGCACGCGGCGGTCACGCTCGCCCCGGTCGTAGGCCACCTGATCGCACGGGAACTGGTCCACGGCACCGTCGAGCCGGCGCTGGCGGGCTGCCGCCTCGACCGCTTCTAGTGCCCCGCGTCTGAGTCCGAGCCAGGAACGGGAAGCCGCGATCGCCGCCGAGCCCGGCAAGTTCTCCATGTCGGGCGCCGCGCGCCCGATAACCGCGCAGCGGGCTTGACCAGGCCGAGCCCCGTCACACGACCAGACAAACCGACAAGAATCTCGGCGGATCCAGGTGAGCGACCCGAACACCCTTTCCAGGGGAGCGCACCTGCGAACCGGGCCAGCTCCGGCCAGCGCGTGAACGGCTTTGCCGGTCGCTCCCTCCGAGCCCGGCCCGGCCCGGCCTCATCCCGGGACCGCCGGGAAGGTGGCTATCACGTACGTCGCGGTCAGGAGGGCTGGGCCGTGGGGGATGCCGGTGCGCCATCTTGCCCGGTGGCGTTTCGGGGCCAGGGCGTGTAAGGCCAGCGTCAGCAGGGCCGCCAGTGTCGTGCCCACCAGCACTGCCGGCCAGCCGACCGCGCCTAACACCGCGCCCTGGCTACCGGACAGTTTCACGTCTCCGCCGCCCATCGCCGTTGGCCACAGCAGGTGCACCGCCAGGTAGGTCGTGCCCAGGATCGTCGCACCCAGGAGGGCGCCTTCCGCCATCTGCCAGCCCGCCTGGGTTGCCGCCACCGCTGTCGTCAGGGCGATCGCGGGGTAGGCCCCCAGTGTCAGTGTGTTCGGCAGGCGGCGGTGTTTCAGGTCCACCACCGTCAACGTGACCGCGAACCACGCCACCACCAACGGGATCGGCAGCCACCACCACGGGAGATGGCCCGCTTCGGCCCGCCAGCCTGCCAGCGCCCACAGCGCCGCAACGCCGATCGCGCACCATCCTTTGTGGACCACCGCCCCTCTGCGCAGGCGGGTCAGCAGAACTTGGCCTGCCGCGCCCGCGGTGAGGCCCGCTGCGGCCAGGAGGAGTGCGAGGTTCATGAGTTCCACGGTCCACTGGGGAGCGTGATGAGGCAAGGAGAAGTCCGTACGAATGGGACATTCGCTCGGACTGGTCTACGCGCAGGCCATCGTCAGGATCTGTTTCACCACTTCGGTTTTCGCGTCCGCGTAGTCCTGCACGTATCGTCAGTCCCGTGTGGACAGTGCCTGTCTCGTGCTCGGCACGCGTGTCCTCCGTCACGGCACGCAGCTGTTCCTCGTCCACGCGCCCCACCTTAGAGCGGCAGTGGCAGGATTCCACCCGTCGCCGTGTGCAGTGCGTCGCGCATCGCCCGGCGGGGCGCCACCTTTCCGGTGAACTGTTCGACCTGCCCGAAAGCCTGGTGCAGCAACATGTCCAGGCCCGTCGCCACCCCGCCGCCGTGTTCGGCGACCGCGATAGCGAGCGGGGTCGGCCACGGGTGATAGATGACATCGAGCAGGAACGGGGTGCCGCCGAGCGCGGCCGGGTCGACCGCGTCCGGCGGGGCCGTGTTCACCAGCACCGACGATCCCGCCGCCAGCGCCGGGAGGTCCGCCGACGCCCACGCCACGACCTCGAGCCTCATCCCTGCCGCCGCCGCGCACGCCACCGCCGCCTCGGCGCGTGCGGGGTCCCGCACCACGACCGTC
>NZ_JBARWZ010000134.1:0-2222 GCF_049647105.1 Actinophytocola sp. | reverse complement strand
GCGGCGCACCGGCCGGATCAGCTCCCGCAGCAGGTGCGGCGGGGTGCCACCGAAGGCGGCCGGGTCGAGCCGGACCGGCACGACGGCGGGGTGGCCGAGGCGCAGAGCCTTGTCGAGCAGGGCGAGCGCGTGCGCCGGGTCCAGCGGCGGGAAACCGGAGCGGGCGATGCGGGCGCGGTCGGCGTCCGCGAGCGCGCCGACCATGCCGCGCTCGGTGTCCCACGGGCCCCACGCGAGGGAGAGCGCGGGCAACCCGGCCTGGCGGCGGTGGGCGGCGAGCGCGTCGAGGACGGCGTTGGCCGCCGCGTAGTTGCCCTGGCCCGGGCTGCCCACGGTGCCGGAGATCGAGGAGAACAGTACGAACGCGGTGAGGTCGGCGTCGGCGGTCAGTTCGTGGAGGATGCGCGCGGCGTCGGCCTTCGGCGAGAACACCCGGTCGAGCGCGTCTGGTGTGAGCGTGGCGACCAGGCCGTCGTCGACCACCCCCGCGGTGTGGAAGACCGCGCCGACGGGGTGGTCGGCGAGCAGCGCGGCGACCGCCACCGGGTCGGCGACGTCGCACGCCGCGATGACGACCTCGGCGCCGAGGGCGGTCAGCTCGGCCGTCAGTTCCGCCGCGCCGTCGGCGTCCTGGCCCCGGCGGCTGGTCAGCACCAGCTCGCGGACCCCGTACGCGGTGACGAGGTGCCTGGCGAGCAGGCCGCCGAGCATGCCGGTGCCGCCGGTGATCAGGACGGCCCTGCCTGGGTCGATGACGACGGCCGTGGTGTCCTGTGTGGACACCCGGGTGAGCCGGGGGGTGAACAGGCTGTTCCCGCGCAGCGCGACCGCGGGTTCCCCGCCTGCAACGGCGAGCCGGACGGCGGCGTCCACGTCGCCGTCGGTGTCGACGAGTACGACGCGGCCAGGATGCTCGGCCTGGGCGGAGCGCACCAGGCCCCAGCAGGCCGCGCCGACCGGGTCGGGCGCGGGGTCGTCCGGCCGGACGGCGACCGCACCGCTGGTCACGATCACGAGGTCGTCGGCGCCGGTGCTCGCCAGCCAGTCCTGGACCACGGAGAGCACGCTCTGGACGCCGCGGTGCAGGTCGGCGCTGTAGGGCTCGACCACCGCCACGCCCCGGTCGCCGACCTGGACGCGGTGCAGCATGGTCTCGTCGAACAACGCGCGGTACCCGCGTTCGCCCGCCCGCGCTGGCTCGGGCTCGACGGCACGTTCGCGCCACTCGACGTGGTAGAGGTCGGTCACGCCGAGCCCGGCGTCGGCCACGTCGCCCCGCCGCACGGCGGGGGCGGGCCAGAACCGCTGACGGGCGAAGGGATAGGTGGGCAGGTCGACGCGCCTGCCGACGGGAACCACCAGGGGCCAGTCGACGGTCGCGCCACGCACCCAGACCCGGCCGACGGCGGTGAGCAGGGTCGCGGCCTCGCCGCGACCGTCGCGCAGCACCGCGGCGGCGTCCTCGACGTGCGAGGACAGCACGGGATCGGGCCCCAGCTCCAGGAACGACGTCACGCCCCGCTCGCGCAGCCACGCGACACCGTCGGCGAACCGCACGGTGTCCCGCACCTGCCGCACCCAGTACGCCGGGTCGGTCACCGCACCCGGCAAGGGAATCCGGGGTTCGTGGTAGGTCAAGGACTCCGCGACGACAGCGAAATCGGCGAGCATCGGCTCCATCAGCGTGGAGTGGAACGCGTGCGACACCACGAGCCGCTTGACGCGACGGCCTTCCGAGCGCCACCGCTCCTCGAGAGCCGAGATCTCCTCGCCGGTCCCCGACACCACCAGCGACGTGGCACTGTTGACGGCCGCGATGTCCATGCCGACCGGAACGTCCTCTTCGGACACTTCCGCCGCCAGCATCGCCCCACCGGCGGGCAACGCCGCCATCAACCGGCCACGAGCGGCCACCAACGCGCAAGCGTCGTCCAGGGACAGCACCCCGGCCACATGCGCGGCCGAGATCTCACCAATCGAGTGCCCCAGCAGGAACTCCGGCCGCACACCCCACGACTCCAGCAACCGGAACAGCGCCACCTCCAGCGCGAAGATCGCCGCCTGCGCACCATCCGTCCGGTTCAGCAACACCTCATCGTCGACAGGAACCCGGTCGAAACGCGAACACACCTCGTCCCACGCCGCCGCGAACACCGGAAACGCCGCATACAGCTCCCGGCCCATGCCGACCCGCTGAGAACCCTGACCGGTGAACAGGAACG
>NZ_JBARWZ010000133.1:0-9316 GCF_049647105.1 Actinophytocola sp. | reverse complement strand
GTCCTGGCAGCCGCGCCGTCGGTGCCCGCCGAGCCACGAGCGCGGGACGAACCGCCACGCTCGGCGGCATCGCCCCGGGCCGCCGAACCACGCCGCCCTCTGCTCGCGGACCCCCGCGTGCCGTCGGACCCTCGGGTGCCCTTGGCGGCACTGTCGTTGCTGTCGGCCCTGTCCGAGGTGCGGCGGCCGCGGGTCGGCGATGCGTCGCCGGTCCTGCCGCGGCGAGCGCGGTCGCCGCCGGTCATCAGGCCCGGACCCGGCGGTCCAGTTCGGCGATCAGCTCACGCCCGAGCATGGTCACGTCACCCGCGCCCATCGTCAGCACCAGGTCGCCATCGCCGGCGAGGGACGCCACCAGCGCGGGCACCCGCTCGAACGAGGACTCGAACCGGACGCGGTCCGAGGGCAGCGGCACGTTGTCCACGATGAGCTGCCCGTTCACGCCCGGCTCCGGCTGCTCGCGCGCCCCGTACACGTCAAGGACCACGACCTCGTCCGCCAGTGCGAGCGCGGCGCCGAACTCCTTCGCGAACAGCCTGGTCCGCGAGTACAGGTGCGGCTGGAAGATCACCACGAGCTTGCCGCCCTGCGCGGCGGGGCGAGCGGCCCGCAGCTGCGCGTCGACCTCGGTCGGGTGGTGGGCGTAGTCGTCGTAGACGCGCACGCCGCCAGCCCTGCCCTTGAACTCGAACCGCCGCCGCACGCCACCGAAGCCCGCGATGCCCTCCAGGAGCCCATCGAGCGGGGCGCCAAGCTCCAGGCCCGCGACGATCGCGCCCAGTGCGTTGAGCGCCATGTGCTCGCCGGGGACCGCGACCTTCACCTCGACCTCGGCGCCGTCGAGGAGGATGCGGGCCACTCCGGCGCCGTCAGCGGCAGGCTCGTAGCCGGTCATGGTCACGTCCGAGGCGGCACGCCCGTAGCGGCGCACCCGCACGCCCTTGTTCTCGGCCAGCAGCCCCAGCGCCGCGGCGCCAGGGTCGTCGGCGCACACGATCAGCACGCCGCCCTCGACGACGCGGTCCACGAACGACTCGAACACCGCGTTGTATGCCTCGACGGTGCCGTGGTGGTCGAGGTGGTCGGCCTCCACGTTGGTCACGACCGCGACGGACGGCGAGAACGCCAGGAACGACCCGTCGCTCTCGTCGGCCTCCGCCACGAAGATGCCGCCCGCGCCGTGGTGGGCGTTGGCGCCGGACTCGTTGAGGTCGCCGCCGATCGCGAACGACGGGTCGAGCCTGCAGTGCTGCAGCGCGACCGTGAGCATGGACGTGGTGGACGTCTTGCCGTGCGTGCCTGCGACACAGGCGACGCGGTGGCCCTCCATCACCGCGGCGAGCGCGGCGGAGCGGTGCAGCACGTCGAGCCCCCGGGCCGTCGCCTCGACCAGCTCCGGGTTCTCGGGCCGGATGGCACTGGACACCACGACCGCGGTCGGACCGCCGTCCAGCAGGTCCAGGTTCTCCGGCGCCTGGCCGACCGCGACCCGCGCGCCCTGCGCCCGCAGCGTCATCAGCGTCGACGACTCCTTGGCGTCGGAGCCGGACACCTGCGCGCCGCGGTCGAGCAGGATCCTGGCGATGCCGCTCATCCCGGCACCGCCGATGCCGACCAGGTGGACCCGCTCGAGATCGCTCATTTACCGATCACCTCGAGAACCATGCGCGCCAGCACGTCCGCCGCCTCGCGGTGGCCGGTGCCCTGCGCGGCGGCGCTCATCTTCTTGAGCCGCAACGGGTCAGTCAGCAGCGGCACGACCGTCTCGGCGGTCCGCTCAGCCGTCAGGTCATCGTCGGAGATCATCAGCGCGGCACCGGCGGTGACCGACGGCTGCGCGTTGAGCGCCTGCTCACCGTTGCCGATCGGCAGCGGCACATACACGGCGGGCAGCCCGACGGCGGACACCTCGGCGACGGTCATGGCGCCGCACCGGCACAACACCGCGTCCGCGGCGGCGTACGCGAGGTCCATCCGCTCCAGGTACGGCACGCCGACGTACCTGGGCGCGCCGGGGACCTGTTGCACGGCAAGGGAGTTCTTGGGGCCGTGCGCGTGCAGCACGCCGATGCCGCGCTGGGCGAACACCCCAGCGCACGCGGACACGGCGTTGTTGATCGTCCGCGCGCCCTGCGAGCCGCCGAACACGAGCAGCGTCGGCGCGGTCGGGTGCAGGCCGAAGAACTGCCGGGCCTGCGCACGCAGCCGGAACCGGTCGAGCCCGATGATCGAGCCACGCAGCGGGATGCCGATCACCTCGGCGTTCGGCAGCCCGGTGCCCGGCACGGCGACCGCGACCCGCGCGGCGTACCGGGCGCCGACCTTGTTCGCGAGACCGGCCTTGGCGTTGGAGTCGTGCACGACGATCGGGGTGCGGCCGCGGGCGGCGAGGTAGGCGGGCAGGGCGACGTAACCACCGAACCCGACGACCACGTCGGCGCCGACGCGGTCGAGCACCTCGCGGGTCTGCTTGATCGCGGCCCGGACCTTCAGCGGCAGCTTCAGCAGGTCGACGTTGGGCTTGCGGGGCATCGGCACCGGCGGGATCATCTCGAGCTGATAGCCACGGGCCGGGATGATCTGCTTCTCCAGGCCGCGCTCGGTGCCGAGCGCCACCACGCGGGCGTCCGGCCGGATCCGGCGCACCGCATCGGCCAGGGCCAGCGCGGGCTCGATGTGCCCGGCGGTCCCTCCCCCGGCGACGACTATGCACGGTCCACGGTTGGCAGGGGTGGTCAAGAACGTCCTCCTAGTCTGCGGCGCGGGGCGGGCTGTCGGCCGCGGACGGTGGTACGACCGACGGCACGGCCAGCGGAGCCTCGCTGCGTGGCGGGTGACCGGGCGGGCTTTCGCCTGACCGGCGGCTGGTAGGGCTCCGGGGCGGGGAGCCGCATCAGCCTGCCGAATCGGCCCGGGCCCTGTGAGCGTAGTGCCGCCACCGCCTCGGGCTCATGCCGCGCACAGTTCGCGAGGACACCGAACACCAGCATGGTGGTCACGACGGACGTGCCACCCGAGGAGATGAGGGGCAGCGTGATGCCCGTGACCGGCAGCAATCCGACCACGTAGCAGATGTTGATCGCCGCCTGGGCGACCAGCCACACGGTCAGCGTGGCGGCCACCATCCGGATCCACGGGTCGATGTTGCGGGTGGCGACCCGCATGCCGACGACCGCGAGCACACCGAACAGCCCGAGCACCAGCGCGCAGCCGAGGAAACCCATCTCCTCGCCGATGAGCGCGAAGATGAAGTCGTTGTGCACGTTGGGCAGGTACTCCCACTTCGACTGCCCCTGCCCGATGCCCTTGCCGAACAGTCCGCCCTCCGCGAGTGCGTACAGGGCCTGGTCGGACTGGTAGTCGGCACCCAGGCTGTCCTCGCCGGGATGGAGGAACGACAGGACACGCGCGTAGCGGTAGCCGGTGCCGATGGCCAGCAGGACCACGCCCGCGAGGCCGCCGAGCGCGAGCGCGCCGAACAGCCGCAGCTGGGCGCCGGCGAACCACAGCAGCGCGATGAGCACGACGCCGAGCGTGACCGTGCCGCCGAGGTCGGGCTGCAGCATGACCAGCGCGAACATGACCAGCGCGGCGGGCACGACCGGCACGAGCAGGTGCCGGTACTGGTGGAGCAGCCCGCGCTTGAGGACCAGGATGTGCGCGCCCCACAGCGCGAGCGCGAGCTTGGCGAACTCGATCGGCTGCACCGACAGCGGCCCGATCCGGAACCAGCTGCGGGTGCCGTTGAGCGTCGAGCCGAGCGGCGTGAGCACGAGGACCAGCAGCAGCACGGTGATCCACAGCGCGACCGGGCTGAAGGCCCTCATCCGCTGGAGCGGCACGCGCACGCCGATCCAGAACATCGCGAGCCCGACCAGCACGAACACGACCTGCTTGCCGAACACCGTGTACGCGGAGCTGCCCTGGTTGATGGAGATGACCGCGGACGCGGACAGCACCATCACCAGGCCGATGACGATCAGCAGTACGCAGATGGCGAGCAGCAGGTGGAACGACGCGAGCGGACGGCCGAGCCACGCGGTGAGCGCGGTGCGGATCGCGCCGAGACGGCCGGTGCGCCCCTTGCGTGGCTTGCGCTCGGCCTTGCCGTCTGGCTCGCTCCTGGTGTTCTTCGACTCCTCGAGTGCCGTCATCCGCGCTCCGCCAGCACATCGCGCACGGCGTCGGCGAAGGCGCTGCCGCGGTGCACGTAGCTGGCGAAGAGGTCGTGGGACTTGGCGGCGGGTGCGAGCAGCACCACATCGCCTGCAGAGGCCATCGCGTTCGCCACGCGCACCGCAGTGAGCATGGGGTCATCGTCTCGTGAAGGGACGCGATGGACCGGCACATCCGGCGCGTGTCGCGCGAGTGCGGCGGCGAACACGTCCTGATCAGCTCCGATCAGGACCACTCCGCGCAGCCGGGACGCCGCCTCGGCGACCAGGTCGCCGACCTGCGCGCCGTGCAGGAGACCGCCGGCGACCCACACGACGGAGTCGAACGCGCCGAGCGAGCCCTGCGCGGCGTGGGTGTTGGTGGCCTTGGAGTCGTTGACGTAGCGGACGCCGTCGCGTTCCGCGATCAGCTCCACCCGGTGCGCGGGCGGCTGGAACGCGCCAAGCCCGGCCCGCACTGCCTCCGGCGAGACCCCGTACGCCCTGGCGAGCGCGGCGGCCGCGAGCGCGTTGGCGACGTTGTGCCTGCCGGCCGGGCGGACCTCGGCGGCCGGCGCGAGCAGCAGGTCGCCGTGCACGAGCCAGCCGTCGGTCACGCCGTACTGACCGGCGGCGGGGGTGCCGGTCGTGAAGCCCACCCGTGCCCGCGCGCCCTCGGCGAGCCGTTCCGACTCGACGTCGTCGGCGTTGTAGACCACGAGCCCGGCGCCGTCGTAGACCTTGCCCTTGTCGGCGACGTAGCCCGCCATCGTGCCGTGCCACTCGAGGTGGTCCTCGGCGATGTTGAGCACGACGGCGGCGTGCGCACGCATGGACGACTGCCAGTGCAGCTGGTAGCTGGACAGTTCGACGGCGAGCACGTCGTAGCCGCCGAGCACCGCGTCGACCACGGGCAGACCGATGTTGCCGCAGGCGATCGCCCGGAAACCGGCCTCGGCACCGGCCGCGAGCAGCATCGACTCCAGCATGCCGACCGTGGTGGTCTTGCCGTCGGTGCCGGTGACCGCGAGCCACGCCGGCGGGTCCGGCAGCGTCTGCCCGAGCCGCCAGGCCAGCTCGACCTCGCCGATCACCTCGATCCCGGCCTCGGCGGCCGCCACGAGCAGTGGCGCGGTTGGCGGCCAGCCGGGGCTGGTGACGACCAGGTCCGTGCCATCGGGCGGGGTGGTGAGCCCTGCCGAGGTGGTGACGCCGCCTGGCAGGCCGGTCAGCCGGTCGGCGGCCGCGTCGGTGACCGTCACGTGCGCGCCGGTGCCCAGCAGGGCGGCCGCCACCGACTTGCCGGTGACGCCCGCGCCCGCGACGAGCACGTTCCTGCCCGCGAACATCAGCTGCCGTTCGCGGAAAGCCACTCCGAGTAGAAGAGGCCGAGGCCGAACATCGCGCAGATCCCGGCGAGCAGCCAGAACCTGATGATCACCGTGGTTTCCGCCCACCCGGCGAGCTCGAAGTGGTGATGGAAGGGAGCCATCCGGAACAACCGCCGTCGCGAGGTGCGGAAGACCGCGATCTGCAGCACCACCGACAGCATCTCGACCACGAACAGGCCGCCGACGATGACCATCAGCAGCTCGGTCTGGGTCGTGATGGACAGACCGGCGACCAGGCCACCGAGCGCCAGCGAGCCGGTGTCACCCATGAAGATCTTGGCCGGGGCCGCGTTCCACCACAGGAAGCCGATGCAGGCGCCCATGGCGGCCGCCGCGACGACCGCGAGGTCGAGCGGGTCGCGCACGTCGTAGCAGCCGGGCGTCGGGTCGTCCGCGCCGCAGTTGTAGCGGAACTGCCAGAACGTGATGACCACGTAGGTGCCGAACACCATCGCGGACGAGCCGCCCGCGAGACCGTCGAGACCGTCGGTGAAGTTCACCGCGTTCGACCAGCCGGACACCAGCAGGTAGCAGAAGACGACGAACCCGATGGTGCCGAACGAGATGATCGTGAGATCACGCACGAACGACAGGTTGACCGAGGCAGGCCGGAACCCGTAGTCGTCGGCGAAGTTCACCGCGAGCACCGCGAACACCACGGCCACGAGCAGCTGGCCGACCATCTTCGCGGTCTTGTTCAGACCGAGGTTGCGCTGCTTGCGGATCTTGATGAAGTCGTCGAGGAAGCCGACGAGCCCGAGACCGACGGCGAGGAACAGCACCAGCAGCCCGGACGCGGTCGGGGGCTCGCTGTCGTCCGAGACGAGCGAGGTCAGCAGGTGGGCGACGAAGTAGCCGACCACCATGGCCACCAGGATCGCGACGCCACCCATGGTCGGGGTGCCGCGCTTTGACTTGTGGCCCTCCGGTCCCTCCTCACGGATTTCCTGCCCGAAGCCCTGCCGGGAGAACACCCGGATCAGGTAGGGCGTGAACATGATCGAGACGATGAGGGCGATCGCGGCGGCGATCAGGATGCCGATCACGCGCGGCTCCCCATCAGCGCGTCGGCGACGCGCCACAGCCGCTGGGCGTTGGCCGCCTTCACCAGGACGACATCGCCCGCGCGCAGCTCGGCGCGTAACAGGTCGACCGCGGCGTCAACATCGGGCACCAGGACCGACTCCTCTCCCCGCGAGCCCTCCAGGCTCGCGCCTCGCTGCATTGGTTGCGCGGCCTCGCCGACCACGACCAGCCGGTGGACGGCCAGGCTCGCGGCCAGGCGGCCGATCTCCTCGTGGACACGGTCGCCGTCGGGCCCCAGCTCGGCCAGTGGCCCGAGCACGGCCCACGCGCGACCCGGCGGGTCCGCGGACCCGCTGATGGTCACCAGCGTCCTGAGCGCCTCGCGGGTGGCCTCAGGACTCGCGTTGTACGAGTCGTTGATGACCGTGACCCCGTCGCCGGTGGTCTCGACCGCCATCCGGCGCGCGGACACGGCCTTCGCGGCGGACAGGCCGGCGGCCACGTCGGCGAGCGGCATCCCGGCGGCGAGCGCGACCGCGGCCGCTGCCAGCGCGTTCGCCACCTGGTGCGCGCCGTGCAGCCGCAGGCTGACCGGCGCCGCACCCGCCTCGGTGACGAGCGTGAACGACGGCCGCGCCTGCCCGTCCAGCTCGACGTCCTGCCCGCGCACGTCGGCGTGCTCGGCGAGGCCGAAGGTCATGACCCGGGCCTTCGTACGGTCGGCCATGGCGGAAACGTACTGGTCGTCGGCGTTGAGGACCGCGACCCCGTCCTCGGGAAGGGCCTCGACCAGCTCGCCCTTGGCCTCGGCGATGGTCTCGCGGGAGCCGAACTCCGCCATGTGCTGGGTGCCGACGTTCAGCACCGCACCGATTCTCGGCGGCGCGATCTCGCACAGGGCGGCGATGTGGCCGACCCCGCGTGCCGACAGCTCGAGCACGAGGTTCTGTGTGTGCTCGTCGGCACGCAGCACCGTCCACGGGTGGCCGATCTCGTTGTTGAACGAGCCGGGCGGGGCGACCGTGGCGCCTCGGGTGCTCAGCAGCGCCGCGATGAGGTCCTTGGTGGAGGTCTTGCCCGCGGACCCGGTGACGCCGACGGTCAGCATGCCCGCCGAGGCGAGCCTGCGCGCGACCACGGCCGCCAGCCTGGCGAACCCGGCGAGTACCGCCGCGCCGCTGCCGTCCGTGTCGCCGGCGAGCGCGTACACGTGGGACGGCCCGTCGACCCGGACCGGCGGCACGATCACCGATGGCGCGTCGACCTCGCGGGCGGCGAGCACGGCGACCGCGCCGCCGGCGACCGCCTTCGCGGCGAAGTCGTGGCCGTCGACCCGTTCACCCGGCATCGCGACGAACAGGCTGCCCGGCCCGACCTTCCGCGAGTCGAACTCCACGGTGCCGGTCACGGTCACGCCGCCTGCCACCGAGCCGTCCGGGCTGTGCACCCGGCCGCCGGTCGCCTCGGCTATCTCGTCGAGCGTCAGAGGGATCACGTGTTCTTCTCCAGCCGCTCCCAGATGGCGGCCCGCAACTCGTCGTGGTCGGAGAACGGGTGCACCACCCCGTTGATCTCCTGTCCGGTCTCGTGGCCCTTGCCCGCGATCACGACGACGTCGCCCGGCCGCGCACGGTTTACCGCTTCGACGATCGCGGCACGGCGGTCGCCGACGTCGCGCACCTCGCCGCGCTCCCCCGGCGGCACCCCCTCGGCACCGGCCAGCATCGCGGCGCGGATCTCGGCCGGGACCTCGGTGCGGGGGTTGTCGTCGGTGACGATCAGCAGCTCGCTGCGGCGGGCGGCGGCCTCGCCCATCATCGGGCGCTTCTCGACGTCGCGGTCGCCGCCGCAGCCGAGCACCACGATCACGCGGCCGTCGGTGCGGGCCCGCATCGCGTCGAGGGCCTGCGCTACCGCGGCCGGCTTGTGCGCGTAGTCGACGACCGCGGTGAAGTCCTGGCCCAGCGCGACGCGTTCCATCCGGCCAGGCACCTCGACCGCGCCGAGACCGGCCGCGATGTCCGTCGGGGCCACGCCCGCCGCGTGCAGGCAGGCGGCGGCCAGCAGCGCGTTCGCCACGTTGAACTTGCCCGGCATCGGCAGCGTGACCGGCAGCGCGAGGCCGTCCGGCCCGTGCACGGTGAACGTCTGCTCGCCCGCGTAGGACGTGGTGAGGCCGGTGGCGGTCCAGTCGCCCGCGCCCTGGGTGGCCACGGTGACCGTGTGCGGCGTGACGAGGCGCTTGCCCCACTCGCCGTCCACGCACACCACCTCGGTGGTGGACCGGCCGTCGAACAGCAGCGCCTTGGCCTGGAAGTAGTCCTCCATGTCGGCGTGGAAGTCCAGGTGGTCGCGCGACAGGTTGGTGAACGCGCCGACCGTGAACCGGGTGCCGCTGGCCCGCCCGAGCGCGAGCGCGTGGCTCGACACCTCCATCGGCACGTGCGTGACGCCGCGCTCCACCATCACCGCGAACAGCGCCTGCAGGTCCGGCGCCTCCGGGGTGGTGAACGCGCTCGCCAGCCGCTCACCGCCGATCCGGGTCTCGACGGTGCCGACCAGGCCGGTCCGCATGCCCGCGGCACGCAGGCCCGCGTCGATCATGTACGTGGTGGTGGTCTTGCCGGACGTGCCGGTGACCCCGAGGACCGCGAGGCGCAGCGACGGCTCGCCGTAGATCCACGCGGCGACCGACCCGAGCACCTGGCGCGGGTCGTCGTGCACGACGACCGGCACGTCCTTGAG
>NZ_JBARWZ010000132.1:0-5963 GCF_049647105.1 Actinophytocola sp. | reverse complement strand
TGTTCGCCGCGGCGTGGGACGAGGTGTGTTCGCGGTTCGACCGGGTTCCGGTCGACGACGAGTTGTTGTTGAACCGGACGGATGGTGCGCAGGCGGCGATCTTCGCGCTTGAGGTTGCGTTGTTCCGGTTGCTGGAGTCTTGGGGGTTGCGGCCGGATTACCTTCTGGGGCACTCGATTGGTGAGCTTGTCGCCGCGCATGTCGCCGGGGTGTTGTCCTTGGATGACGCTTGCACGTTGGTGGCGGCTCGTGGTCGGTTGATGGCCGCGTTGCCGTCCGGTGGGGCGATGCTGGCCGCCGAAGTGTCCGAAGAGGACGTTCCGGCGGGCATTGACGTCGCGGCGGTGAACGGTCCTTCGTCGATCGTGGTTTCTGGTGCCGAGGAAGAGATTTCGGCACTGGAGGAGCGGTGGCGGTCGGAAGGTCGCCGGGTGAAGCGGCTGGTGGTGTCGCACGCCTTCCATTCGAAGCTGATGGAGCCGATGCTGGCGGAGTTCGCCACCGTCGCGGAATCCTTGACGTACAACGAACCCCGGATTCCGTTGCCGGGTGCGGTGACCGATCCGGCGTACTGGGTGCGGCAGGTTCGGGACACCGTGCGGTTCGCCGACGCGGTGCGCGCGGCCAGGGAGTCGGGGGTCACCCGGTTCGTCGAGCTGGGCCCCGACGCCGTGCTCACCGCGCACGTCGAGGACGCCGTCCCGGTGCTGCGCCGCGACCGGGACGAGCCGACCGCGCTGCTCACCGCCCTGGCGCACGCCTGGGTGCGCGGCGCGACACTCGACTGGGGCCGCGTCGTGCCCGCCGGACGCGTGGCCGACCTGCCCACCTACCCATTCCAGCACGAGCGGTTCTGGCTGGCACCCGGCCATCCGGTCTTGGCGGACGCCGACCCCGCCGAGCGGCGGTTCTGGGCCGCCGTCGAGTCCGGCGATGCCGGTGCGGTCGCTGACACCCTCGGGCTACCCGACGACGACCACCTCCACGCCGTCCTGCCCGCCCTGTCCGGCTGGCGCAGGGACCGCAAGGAACAAACCGCCATCGACACCTGGCGCTACCGCGAAACCTGGCAGCCGGTCACCGTCCCCGCCGCTGTCCCGGAAGGGACCTGGCTGGTCGTCGGCGACACCGCCGTCGCCGACGCCCTCCGCTCGGCGGGCATGGACGTCGTGCACGCCACCGAACCGGTCCCGGGGGACTGGGCGGGCATCGTGTCCACTGTGGACGTCACCGCCGCGCTCGGGTTGCTGGCAGGCGACCACGCGCCACTGTGGGCCGTGACGCGAGGTGCGGTGTCGGTGGGCCGGTCCGACCCGCTCACCAACCCGGACGGCGCCATGATCTGGGGCCTCGGCCGGGTCGCCGCGCTGGAACAGCAGGCGAGTTGGGGCGGTCTGATCGACCTTCCCGGCCTGCTCGACACCAGGACGGCGACCCGCATGGCCGCGGTACTGGCCTCGGGTGACGAGGACCAGGTGGCGATCCGCGACTCCGGCGTGTTCGGCCGCAGGCTGCGCCACGCCGAACCGGCGCGGGGCCCGGTCACGCCGTGGACCCCGTCCGGCCCGGTGCTGATCACCGGCGGCACCGGGGCACTCGGCGCCCACGCCGCCCGCTGGCTCGCCGGCCGCGGCGCGACCGAAATCGTGCTGGCCAGCCGCTCCGGCCCGGCCGCGGCCGGTGACCTGGTCGACGAACTGACGGCGCTCGGCGCCACCGCGGTCGTGGTCGCCTGCGACGTGGCCGACCGGGACGCCCTGGCGGCGTTGCTGGCCGACCACCCCGTCACCGCCGTCGTCCACGCAGCGGGGACCGACGACAGCGCCCCGCTGACCGAACTGACCCCCGAGGCGTTCACCACCGCGATCCGCGCGAAGGTGCTCGGCGCCCGCCACCTGGACGAACTGCTGCCCGACGCCGACGCGTTCGTGCTGTTCTCCTCGATCGCGGGGGTGTGGGGCAGTGGCGGCCAGGCCGCCTACTCCGCCGCCAACGCCTACCTCGACGCACTCGCCCGCCACCGAGTCACCCACGGCCGCGCCGCGACCGCGCTCGCCTGGGGGCCGTGGGCCGGGACCGGCATGGCCGCGGGCGAGGCCGCCGACCGGCTGCGCCGCAGGGGACTGCGGCCCATGCCGCCCGAACGGGCCGTGGCCGCACTCGCGCACGCCGTCGACACCGGCGAGACCTGCGTGACCGTCGCCGACGTCGACTGGACCCGGTTCGCCGCCGTGTTCACCGCGACCCGGCGAAGCGCGCTGCTCACCGCACTCGCCCCGCCCGCCGGGCAGGCACCGGCCACCAGCCCCGGCGTGACCGACCTGCCCGACCTGGTGCGCCGCGCCGTCGCGGCCGTCCTCGGGCACGCCGACCCCGCGTCCTTCTCCGCCGCCACCCCGTTCGCCGACCTGGGTTTCGACTCGCTGACCGCCGTCGACCTGCGCAACCGGCTGGCCCGCGCCACCGGCGTCGACCTGCCTGCCGCCGTCGTCTTCGACCACCCCAACGCCGCCGCCCTCGCAGGCCACCTGGCCGCCCGGCTCGGCCGCACCGCCACCACGGCCCCACCGGCCGCCGTGGCACGTGACCACGACGACCCCATCGCCATCGTCGCGATGGCGTGCAGGCTGCCCGGCGGCGTCGCCTCGCCGGCGGATCTGTGGCGGCTGGTCAGCACCGGCGGCGACGCCATCGGCGGGTTCCCGGCCGACCGCGGCTGGGACACCGCAGGGCTCGACCCGTCCGTCGCCCGCCTCGGCGGCTTCCTCGCCGACGCCACCGACTTCGACGCCGACCTGTTCGGCATCTCCCCGCGCGAGGCCACCGCCATGGACCCGCAGCAGCGGGTGCTGCTCGAAACGGGCTGGGAGCTGTTCGAACGGGCCGGGATCGCCCCGGACGCGTTGCGGGGCAGCAGGACCGGCGTGTTCGTCGGCGCCTCCCAGTCCGGCTACGGCACCACCGGCGGCGTGTCCGCCGACCTCGCGGGCCACCTGATCACCGGCAGCGCCACCAGCGTCGTCTCCGGCAGGCTCGCATACACGTTCGGTCTGGAAGGGCCGGTCATCACGGTCGACACGGCCTGCTCGTCGTCGCTGGTCGCACTGCACCTGGCCGCGAAGGCGTTGCGGGACGGCGAATGCGACCTCGCGGTCGCGGGCGGTGTCGCCGTGCTGGCGACCCCGGTCGGATTCGCCGAGTTCGGCAGGCAGGGCGGGCTGGCCGCCGACGGGCGGTGCAAGGCGTTCGCCGAGGACGCCGACGGCACCGGCTGGTCGGAGGGCGTCGCCGTGCTGCTGGTCGAGCGGCTGTCCGACGCGCGACGCAACGGGCACGACGTGCTCGCCGTCGTGCGCGGCACCGCGGTCAACGCCGACGGCGCGTCGAACGGGCTGACCGCACCCAACGGGCCAGCACAGCAGCGGGTCATCCGCGACGCACTGGCGGACGCGGGTCTCGCACCGTCCGATGTGGACGCGGTGGAGGCGCACGGCACGGGCACCGCGCTCGGCGACCCGATCGAGGCCGCCGCGTTGCTCGCCGCCTACGGGCAGGACCGTGCGGAACCGCTGTGGCTTGGGTCGCTCAAGTCGAACATCGGCCACACCCAGGCCGCGTCCGGCATCGCCGGGGTCGTCAAGATCGTCGAGGCGATGCGGCACGGGACCCTGCCGAGGACCCTGCACGCCGACCGGCCGACCTCGCGCGTCGACTGGTCGGCCGGGGCGGTGTCGCTGCTGGCGGCACCCCGCGCGTGGGCGCCGGGCGAGCGGCCGCGCCGGGCCGGTGTGTCGTCGTTCGGGATCAGCGGCACCAACGCACACGTCGTCATCGAGTCCGTCGACACCGTGCCCGCCCCGCCGGTCCACAGTGGACCAGCCGGTCCGGTGCCGCTGGTGCTGTCGGCGAGGACCCCGGCCGCGTTGCGGGCACAGGCGGAACGGTTGCGGACCGCCGACGGGCTCCAGCCGGTGGACGTCGCCTACACGATGGCGGGCCGGGCCGCGCTCGACCACCGGGCCGTCGTGTTCGACGCCGCCGGCCTTGCTGCGCTCGCCGATGGCCGCGCATCCGGGAACGGTCACCATGGCACGGCAGGGCACGGCAGGCTCGCGTTCCTGTTCGCCGGGCAGGGGGCGCAGCGGCCGGGGATGGGCCGGGAGCTGTACGACGCGTTCCCGGTGTTCGCCGACGCGCTCGACGCGGTGTGCGCGCGGTTCGACACCGAACTCGACCTGCCGTTGCGGACCGTCCTGTTCGACGAGTCAGCGGAGCCGCTGGCGCGGACCGAGTACACGCAGGCGGCGATGTTCGCCTACGAGGTCGCGTTGTTCCGGCTGCTCGACTCGTGGGGCATGCGACCGGAGCTGCTGCTCGGCCACTCCGTCGGCGAGATCGCCGCCGCGCACGTCGCTGGCGTGTTCTCACTGGACGACGCGTGCGTGCTGGTGTCGGCGCGCGGCCGGTTGATGGCCGCCCTGCCGCCGGGCGGGGCGATGCTCGCGGTCGAGGCCGGGGAGACCGACGCCGCCGCCATGATCGCCGGGCACGAGCACGCCGTCGGCATCGCCGCCGTCAACGGACCCCGGTCGGTCGTGCTCTCGGGAGACGCGGAGGTGCTCGCCGAGCTGCCGACGGCGGGGCACCGGACCACGTGGCTGAAGGTGTCCCATGCCTTCCACTCACCGCGCATGGACGCGATGCTGGACGACTTCGCCTCGGTCGTCGCCGGTCTCGAGCTGCGCCGGCCGACGATGCCGGTCCTGTCCAACGAGACCGGTGCGGTCGCCGATCCCGAGCTGATCGCCACTCCAGGGTACTGGGTGCGGCACGTCCGGTCCGCCGTCCGCTTCGCCGACGGCGTCGCGGCCCTGCGGGACGCGGGTGCGACGACCTTCCTGGAGCTCGGACCCGACGGGGTGCTGTCGGCGATGGCCGCGCGGTGCGTGGACGTCGCCGCGATCCCGGCGCAGCGTGCCGGGAAACCCCAGGTGCAGGCACTGCTCGACGCCGTGGCCGCGGCCTGCGTGCGGGGTGTGACGGTCGACTGGACGCCGCTGCTCGCGGGCTGGGGCGGCAGGCGCGTGCCGTTGCCCACCTACCCGTTCCAGCGCAGCCGTTACTGGCCCGCACCTGCCGCACCGGCCGTCGACCAGGAAGAGGCCGGGTTCTGGGCCGCCGTCGACTCCGGTGACGTCGACGCGGTCGCGCGGACCCTGCGCACCGAACCCGACGGCATGGACCGGGTACTGCGTGCCCTTTCGGCATGGCGCGGCACCCGGCACGTCCGGTCCATTGTGGACGGATGGCGGTACCGGGTCGAGTGGCGGCCCGTGCCCGTCGCGGACGCAACGCTGTCCGGGACGTGGCTGACGATCGGGTGCGACGACGCCGTCGGGCAGGCACTGCGGAACGCGGGCGCTGCTGTCGTCGCCGTCGGCTCGGTGGCGGAGGCGTCCGGTGACTGGGCCGGGGTGCTGGCCGACGTCGCCGCCGGGGAACTCCCCGCCGTGCTGCGCGCCGGTCTTGGTGGCCGGGTGTGGGCGGTGACCAGGGGTGCGGTGGATGGTGCGTTGGTGTGGGGTCTTGGCCGGGTCGCGGCGTTGGAGTTGCCGGAGCGGTGGGGTGGGTTGGTTGATCTGCCCGAGGTGCTGGACGAGCGGGCTGCCGCTGGGTTGGCCGGGGTGCTGGCGGATGGGCGTGAGGATCAGGTCGCTGTCCGGGAGTCCGGTGTGGTCGCCCGTCGTTTGGTGCGGGCGCCGGTGGGGGACGCCGCGGATGAGTGGGTGCCGTCTGGTGCGGTGTTGGTGACGGGTGGGACTGGTGGGTTGGGTGCGCATGTTGCGCGGTGGTTGGCTGGGCGTGGTGTGCGTCGTTTGGTGTTGGTGAGTCGGCGTGGTGTGGAGGCGCCGGGTGCTGCCGAGTTGGTCGCGGAGTTGGCTGGGCTTGGTGCTGAGGCTGTG
>NZ_JBARWZ010000131.1:0-4083 GCF_049647105.1 Actinophytocola sp. | reverse complement strand
CGCCATGAGCGCCGCCGACCACGTGGACGAGCCGCGTGCCCGCGCCGCCCGGGCCGCGGCACGCGCCGCTCTCGAGGAGCACCGTCAGTTCGGGTTGAAAGCCCGCCATGCGGCCAAGTTGGCGTACCTGGCCACGCGAGACAAGGAGAAAGCAGAGGAGAACTCCACTCCGGTTCCGGGATCGGTGCGGGGCCTCGCTCCGGAGGTACCTGAACCGGATGCCGCGTGACCGTCGGACATCGCGGCCTCACTCAGCTGCCAGCTCCGACCAGCGTTCCCGCGCGGGTCGCCGCCACCGCAGGTGTAGCTCGTCGAACAGGTCGGTGGCCGTGGTCCCGGCCCACTTCGGCGGCAGCAACGCCCCCGGCAGCTGCGGGTCGAGGAACGGGAACCGTCGCCACTCGTGCACCAGCATCGTCTGTGCGCGCAGCACCTCGTCCGAGGTGGCGGGGTCGAGGTCGCCGAACTCGTCGATGAACCGCTGGTATCGCGCCCCGACGTCGGCGAGGTCCCACGCGCTCGTCACCATCGACCGTTCGGCACCCAGCGCGCCGTAGCTCGCCAAAAAAGACATTGCCTGCGACGACAGGTCCAGCTCGTCGAGGATCAGCTTCGCGTCCGCCTCGGCGGCCGGGTGCGGGGTGATCCACACCCCGGCCGTCGGCGAGCCGAAACCCGCCCAGCTCAGCCGTGTCCGCAGCTTGTGCCGCAGGTCGCGCATCGACTCCGGCACCGACACCAGCACCACCAGCCACTGCCCGTCCCACTCGCGGGAGCCGCTGCCGAAGCCGTAGATCCTGGACGCGCCCTCGGCCAGCAGGCGGCGGCCCGGCTCGGTCAGTGTCCAGCGCACCCGCCTGCCGACCCGGTCGGAGCGCAGCCAGCCCTCCGCGGCAGTGCGGGCCAGCGCCTGGCGGGCCGCCTTCTCCTCCACATCGAACAGCGCCAGCACGTCCACCAGCGTCGATGTCCACACCGGAGTGTCCGATGGCAGCACGTACTCGCCGAGCAGCGTCGTCAGAAGTGAGCGCGCGCTGCCGCCGCTGACCTCCCGGCGCCGGCTGACCACCGGCCCGCCCATGGAAGCTCCCCACGTCAGAAGAGTGTCGGTGGAAGATATCCCTCGAGAGTGAGCAACCGCCGTTTCGACTCGACGCCGGTGCCGCCGCTGAATCCCCCGAGACCATCCCCGGCGACCACCCGGTGGCACGGCACGACGATCGGGATCGGATTGCTCCCCATGATCGACCCGATGCCGCGCGGCGGGATGCCTGAACCGCTGCGTGCGGCCAGCTCCCCGTACGTGACGACCTTGCCGTACGGGACGGTCGAGTACAGCGTGCCGAGCACTCTGCGCTGTGCTTCGGACATCAGCCGCCAGTCCACGTCGATGTCGAACTCCCGCAGCTCACCGGCGAAATACCGGGACAGCTGCGTGCGAACCGCGTCCGTCCGTGCGGGGGTCGGCGCCTCCGCGAGACCGAGCCGCGCACAGATCGCGGCTCTGATGTGTGGCGAGTCAGTGAAGGCGGTGGCCACCAGACCGTCAGTGGTGACCGCCGCCAGCACGTCACCGAGTTCCGTCGGCACGCTGCCGAACGCGACCGTGTCAGCGCATTCCACCATCTGGCCATTATGCGCACGACGTGGACGGAGAACGCCAGCGCTAGGCCGACTGTTCGGTATCCCCGAGCCGGGGGAACGGCGAGGTGGAGAACACCACCTCGACCGCCACCTCGAAGTACTCCGCGATCCGCAGCGCGAGGAACAGCGACGGGCTGTACTCGCCGCGCTCCAGATATCCGACCGTCTGGTAGTGCACGCCTAGCGCGCCCGCCAGCTGCCGGCGCGACACCCCGCGTTCGGCGCGGAGCATCGCGATCCGGTTGTAGATCGTCTCGTTGGTCGTGCTCTTGCCTGTCATGTCACCCGCTGCATGGCCTTCTCCCGGCGCTCGGCAACGCTCGAGCCGGACTCGCGGCGTGCCATTCTGCGCAACACCATAGGGGCCACCAGCAGGCCCGCCACCGCCCACGCGCCAAGCACGCCGAGTGTCTCCAGGTGCCGCCACGACTCGCCGATCTCCACCGCGGACAGGTTCTCCGGCAGCATCGCCGAGCGCATGCCGAGCCCCAGCCAGTAGATCGGGAAGACCTGCGCGAGACCCTGCACCCATTCCGGCATCGCGCTGATCGGGTAGAAGATGCCGGAGATCGCGATCAGGCCCATCACCGGCAGCATGATGATCCCGGTGTTGCGCGTGTTGGAGAACAGTGAACCGGCGACCGCGCCAAGCGGCAGTGTCGCGACCAGCCCGATCGCGACCACCCAGATCAGCGTGAACCAGTTCATCGAGATGCCGTCGAGCATGAACAGGCTCGGGATCAGCACGAACAGCTGGGCGACCACGGTCATCCCGGAGACCGTCACGATCTTGCCGATCAGGTAGCCGAGCATGCCGTTCGGCACCGCCTTGGCGCGCAGCAGCGTGCCGTCCTCGCGTTCGACCGCGAGCGTCATCATCAGCGTGACGAGCCCGCCGAACGCGATGCCCATGCCGATGACGCTCGGCAGCGTGCGCGAGCCGAGCGAGAACATCGTGCCCGGTACGGTCGCGTCGCGCATGAAGAACATGACGACCAGGAAGACCATCGAGGGGAAGATGTAGTTCCACAGGTCCTGACCGTTGGTGAGGGTCTGGCGGACCTCGGTGCGGCCACGGGCGAACCCCGCGCGGACCGCGGCTGACGTGGGTGTCATCGCGTCACCACCTCGAACTCGCGCACCGCGTCCTCCTGCCTGCCGGACTCGAACTGCCGCACCATCGCCATGTAGGTGTCCTCGAGGCTGGCGCGGCGCACCTCCAGGTCGGACACCTTGTCGTCGTGGTCGCGGAACAGCTGCCGCACGAACTCGGTCGCGTCGGTCGTCGAGTGCACGAACCGCTGCCCCTCGATCGTCCACTTCACCTCGGCCTCGGTCGACATTCGCCGCGCCAGCTCGTCGGCGGAGCCGTCGGCGATGATCGTGCCGCCCGCGAGGATCAGGATCCGGTCGGCGAGCTTCTCCGCCTCGTCCAGGTCGTGCGTGGTCAGCAGGATCGTCGTCTCCTCGTCGGCCAGCTTGTGCACGAGGTCGTGGAACTCCCTGCGTGCCTCCGGGTCGAACCCGGCGGTCGGCTCGTCGAGGAACAGCAGCTCCGGCCGCCCGACGATGCCGATCGCGACGTCCAGCCTGCGGCGCTGCCCACCGGACAGGCGCGAGATCTTCTTGTCGGCGTGCTCGGTGAGCCCGACCGCGGCGACCAGCTCGTCGACGTCCCACGGCCGCGTGATGCGGTCCGTGCTGTACGGCGCGTAGTAGAGGCCAAGGTGCGCCAGGAGCTCCCGGACCTTCCACTTGCCATGGTCACGCCAGGACTGCAGCACCACTCCGAGCCGCGCCCGCCAGTTCTCGTCTCCGTGTGCCGGGTCGATGTCCAGCACGCTCACGTCCCCAGCGGAGCGCATCCGGAACCCCTCGAGAATCTCGATGGTCGTCGTCTTGCCCGCGCCGTTGGGCCCGAGCAACGCCACCACCTCACCCGGATGTGCGGTGAAGTTCACCCCGGTCAGGACATCCTTCGTGCCGTACCGCATCCGTAAGTCGCGGACATCGAGCACGGTCCCCCCGTTCGCAGGCCGAGTCCCCCTAGCCCGCGCCTCCGCGCGATCAACCACAGGCACGGTCCACCTCCCATCATTCGCCTACCACAAACGATAGCAGAAGTACTACACCTTGACGTAGACCTTATCCACCCCGTTCACCCCACCCCACAGTCGAGCCTCCAAACCCCGCGAGTCCACGGTTCGGAACCCGCGAGTCGGGGCTTCGGAACCCGCGAGTCCACGGTTGGGGACCTGCGAGTTGGGGTTTGGGGACCCGCGAGTCCACGGTTCGGAACCCGCGAGTTGGGGTTTGGGGACCCGCGAGTCCACGGTTGGGGACCCGCGAGTTGGGGTTTGGGGACCCGCGAGTCCACGGTTGGGGACCTGCGAGTTGGGGTTTGGGGACCCGCGAGTCCACGGTTGGGGACCTGCGAGT
>NZ_JBARWZ010000130.1:0-2826 GCF_049647105.1 Actinophytocola sp. | reverse complement strand
TGTTCGCCGCGGCGTGGGACGAGGTGTGTTCGCGGTTCGACCGGGTTCCGGTCGACGACGAGTTGTTGTTGAACCGGACGGATGGTGCGCAGGCGGCGATCTTCGCGCTTGAGGTTGCGTTGTTCCGTTTGCTGGAGTCGTGGGGGTTGCGGCCGGATTTCCTGCTGGGGCACTCGATTGGTGAGCTTGCTGCCGCGCAGGTGGCTGGGGTTCTGTCGCTGGACGACGCGTGCACACTGGTGGCTGCTCGTGGTCGTTTGATGGCTGGGTTGCCTTCTGGTGGGGCGATGCTGGCGGCCGAGGTGTCCGAAGAGGACGTTCCGGAGAGTGTTGATGTCGCGGCGGTGAATGGTCCGACTTCGCTTGTGGTATCGGGAACCGAGGAGGAGATCTCGGTTCTGGAGGAGCGGTGGCGGGCTGAGGGTCGTCGGGTGAAGCGGCTTGTGGTGTCGCATGCGTTCCATTCGCGGTTGATGGAGCCGATGCTCGCGGAGTTCGCCACCGTCGCGGAATCCTTGACGTATAACGAACCTCGGATTCCGTTGCCGGGTGCGGTGACCGATCCGGCGTACTGGGTGCGGCAGGTTCGGGACACGGTGCGGTTCGCCGACGGGGTCTCGGAACTGCGTGAGCGGGGTGTCACCGCGTTCCTGGAGCTGGGGCCCGATCCCGTGCTGTCGGCGCACGTCACCGACGCCGTCGCGGTCCTGCGGACGGGGCGCGCCGAGGTCGCGACGTTGCTCGGCGCGGTCGGGGCCGTGTGGGCACGCGGCGCCGTGGTCGACTGGGTGCGGATCGTGCCGGAAGGCAGGCGCGTCGACCTGCCGACCTACGCCTTCCAGCGCGCCCGCTACTGGCCGCGGCACCAGCACCTGCTCGGCGGGCTCGGCGCGGCCGGGCTCGGCGGTGCCGACCACCCGATGCTCGGCGCGGCCGTCACCGTCGCCGAGGACGACGGCAGGGTCCTCACCGGGCTGCTGTCCGTCGACGAACAGCCATGGCTCGCCGACCACGTGGTCGGCGGCCGGGTGGTCCTGCCAGGCACGGCCGTGCTGGAACTGGCGCTCGGTGCGGGCGACCACGTTGGCTGCCCGACCGTCGCCGACCTCACGCTCGAGGCGCCGCTGGTGTTCACCGGCCGCGAGCCCGTCGCCATCCAGGTCGTCGTCGGTCCAGAACGGCCTGCGGGCCGCACACTGTCCGTCCACTCGCGCCGCGTCGACGCGGACGACTGGATCCGCCACGCCACCGGTCTGCTCACCGCCGACCGGCCCGCCCCCGCCGACCCGGCGCCGTGGCCGCCACCCGGCGACACCGCGTCGCCAGAGGCGATCCTGGACGTCCTCGCCCGGCTCGGGTTCGACTACGGACCGGCCTTCCACGGTCTCACCGCGGTGTGGCGCGACGGCGACACCCTGCACGCCGAGGTCACGCTGCCCGGCTCAGCCCGGGGCAGCGACCGCTTCGGCGTCCACCCCGCCCTGCTCGACGCCGTCCTCCACCCCACGACGCTCATCACCGGCGAGGACGACACCCGCGTCCCGTTCAGCTGGTCCGGCGTCACCCTGCACGCCACCGGCGCCACCGCCGTCCGGGTCCGCATCACCGGGACCGCGCCCGACGAGTACGCCATCCACGTCTGGGACACCGAGGGCAACCCCGTCATCGGGATCGCGACCCTCGTCCTGCGCAGGCCGCGCGAGACACGGGACACCACCCCCGGCGCCCTGTTCACCGTCGACTGGGTCGAGGTCCCGCCGGCACCAGCCACCGACACCACCGTCCTTGACCTGCGCGACACCCCCACCGCCGACCCCGACGAGATCCGCCGCCGCACCGCCGACGCGCTCACCGCGGTCCGGACCTGGCTCGCCGACGCCACCGGCACCCTGGTCGTCCGCACCCGAGGCGCGCTGGCCACCGGCGACGAGGACGCGCAGGACCTCGCGGGCGCCGCCGTCACCGGCCTGGTCCGCTCCGCCCGCACCGAGCATCCCGGCCGCCTCGTCCTGCTCGACGGCGACGGCCCGCTGCTGCTCGCCGCCGACGAACCCGACCTCGCCCTCCGCGACGGCGTCCTGCTCGCTCCCCGCCTGACCCGCACCCGCGCCACCGGCGCCGCCGGGATCCCCGCCCCCGACGGCGCCGTGCTGATCACCGGCGGGACGGGCGCGCTCGGCGCGCTCGTCGCCCGCCACCTGGTGGTCCGGCACGGCGTCCGGGACCTGGTCCTCGTGAGCCGCAGTGGGGTGGCCGCGCAGGGCGCCGCCGCGCTCGTCGACGAACTCGAAGGGCTCGGCGCCACCGTGCACGTCGCCGCGTGCGACGCGGCCGACCGGGACGCCGTCGCCGAGGTACTGGCCGCCCACCGCGTCGCCGGGATCGTCCACACCGCGGGCGTCCTCGACGACGGTGTACTCGACACCCTGACCACCGGCCAGCTCGACCGCGTCCTGCGGTCCAAAGTGGACTCCGCGCTCGTGCTCCACGACCTGACCCGCGACCTGCCGCTGGCGTTCTTCGCCGTGTTCTCCTCCTTCGCGGCGACCATGGGCACCGCGGGACAGGCCAACTACGCCGCGGCCAACGCCGTCCTCGACGCACTCGCCGCCCACCGCCGCGCCCTCGGTCTCCCCGCCACCGCCATGGCATGGGGGCTCTGGGACGGCGGCATGGCCACCCACCTCGGCGACGCCGACCGGGCCCGCCTCGGTGGCGCCCTCGACGCGGATGCCGGGCTCGCGCTGTTCGACCGGGCGCTCGCCGATCCCCGCCCGCACGTCGTGCCCATGGCCGGGCCGCCGCGCGTGCCGGCGGGCGCGGCCG